>DIXP01000031.1 GCA_002436065.1 Chloroflexi bacterium UBA6077 | reverse complement strand
TTCACACTTAACCGCGAAGAGCCCGTTTGGGCTACTACTTGACTTGTCCGCGCTTGGAGTGATACTATGTGCGCACTCTGAGTGCGCCTAGCGCACTACGTCATTGTAGACGTTTCCCTGGCTGTCCTCGGCAATCCCTTCGTCGCGCATTCTCGATTCCGGCAAGTATGGAGTTGGAGGTGTCTTGGGGGAGGAATCCACATCCTTTGAGCCTATGGCGGTCTTCACGCCGTCTCGAAGGAGGATTGGCCTGGTCTACGTGCTGGATCCGGCTTAACACCTTACGGGGTCACTACTAGAACTGGAGGTATAGGACTGTGAGCATACTGCGTAGTCTCTTATACACACCAGGGAACCGGCCCAAGATGATGGATAAGGCACCTGGGTTTGGCGCCGATGCCTTGATCTTCGACCTTGAGGACACGGTCCCTGTGGACAAGAAGGCGGAGGGGCGGCTGATAACTGGGGAGTACATCGAGAAGTTCAAGAACGACTGCATCCTCTACGTGCGTGTGAACGGGATGAGCACGGGCTTGCTGCAGGAGGACCTCGAGGCAGTGGTCATCAATGGGCTGCGAGGCGTTATGCTCCCGAAAGCAAGCTCGCCGGACGAGGTTCGGACCGTCGATGCGATGATTACCGCGGTCGAGCAAGCGCATGGTCTGCCCGCCGGCAAGATCGAGCTAGGCGTCGGGCTGGAGACCGCCAAAGGCGTCTACTCCGCTTACGAGATCGCCACAGCGTCCAAGCGCATCAGCTCCGTGACAATCGGGATCGCGCAGGACGGGGATCTCCTGACCGACCTTGGATGCCTCTGGTCGGACGAGGGCATCGAGACTCTCTATGTCCGGTCGAAGGTGGTGCTGGAAACCAGAGCGGCGGGGATCGAAAACCCGCTCGACGGCGTCCATGCCAACTTCCGGGATCAGGCGGGGTTGATAAAGGCCTCGCAACTGGCCAGGCGGCTCGGGTATCGAGGGAAGAAGCTGATCCACCCGAGCCAGGTCGCTCCAGTCAACGAAATCTTCACCCCTACCGCCGACGAGCTCGATTACTACCGCAGGGTTCTAGACACCTTCAACGAAGCCCTCACCAAGGGCTCCGCATCCACGAGCGTCGACGGCAAGCTGATCGACTACGCGATGGTCGTCAACGCCCGCAAGGTGCTGTCGTGGGCGGAGGGTCTGGCGGCGAAGGAGTGACGTCGAGCTCATGGACCGGACAGCGAGAAGCTTTCGAGAAGGAGGAGGCTGGAGATGAGCGCGCAAGACGAGTTTGAAGCCCTGAAAAGCCTCGCAGAATCGTGTCGCAGTTGGGGTCAGTGGGGTCCGGAGGATCAGGTTGGCACGCTCAACTACATAACACCGGAAAAGGTAGTCCAGGCGGCGGGCCTCGTTCGCAAGGGCAAGATATTCTCCCTTGCTATCCCCTTCGACTTCAACGGGCCGCAGGGTGGCAGCAAGAACCGCCGCTTCGACGTTATGCGCTTCATGCTTCGGGACGGCTCCGACACCCTCAACAAGTCCGTGATGGGGGCGCCCAAGGGTTTCGGAGGGGCCGACGACGTGATGATGATGCCGACGCACGCGGCAACCCATTGGGACGCCCTGGCCCACGTCTTCTGGGACGGCAAGAGCTGGAACGGCTACGATGCCGGCGTCGTCACCAGCCTTGGGGCGGAGAAGAACGGCATCGAGAACTTCCGCGACAGGATCGTGACTCGCGGGGTTCTGCTGGATATCGCGCGGCTGAAGGGCGTGGAGTGCCTGGAAGGGGGATATGCGATAACGGCCGAGGACCTCGAAGCGGCGGGCAAGTCGACCGGCACCGAGATAAGCGCCGGCGACATCCTGCTGGTCCGCACCGGCCAGATCGGACAGTGCCGCGCCCAGGGCAACTGGGACGGCTATGCGTCGGGAGATGCCCCGGGGCTCTCTCTCTGGACCTGCTCGTGGCTCAAGGAGCGGAAAATCGCGGGCGTCGCGTCGGATACCTATGGCGTCGAGGTCAAGCCCAACGAGAACAGATGGATGAACCAGCCCTGGCATCGCATCGTCCTGCCGAACATGGGGCTCCTGATGGGCGAGATCTTCGACCTCGAGGATCTGGCCGCCGATTGCGCCTCGGACGGCGTGTACGAGTTTCTACTGGTTGCACCGCCCTTGCCTCTGGTGGGCGGAGTTGGTTCGCCGGTGAATCCCATGGCCATCAAGTGATCGCGCCATCTGGGCCAAGGCCAGATGACTAGCTGCATACCTTTGGCATGTTGGCGCCGTCGCTATCGATCTTTAGAGAAAACCGGGAAGTGAGGTTCAAACTATGGACCAGGGATCGCAAGCTGTAGGCCCCCTGGATGGGGTACGTGTACTGGACATCGGAACGATGCTCGGCCTCGGGCACGCGGGTGCGATGCTGGCGGACTTCGGGGCTGAGGTCATCAAGGTCGAGCTGCCGAAGACCGGAGACTCCTTGAGGCAGATGGGGCCCCACTACAAGGGGCAGTCTCTGCGCTGGGCAGTGGTGGGGCGGAACAAGAAGTCGATCACGCTGGACCTGCATACGCCCGAGGGCCAGCAAGCGGTGCTAGAGCTGGTGGCCAAATCGGACGTGGTGCTCGAGAACTATCGCCCGGGCACGATAGAGAAGTGGGGGCTGGGCTATCAGCGGCTGAAGGAGATCAACCCGCGCATAATCCTGCTGAGCCTCAGCGGGTACGGCCAGACCGGTCCCGACCGCAAGAAGCCGGGGTTCGGCCGCGTCCTCGAAGCCGTCAGCGGGGTGATGAACAGCACAGGGGACCCCGATGGACCTCCGATGCAGATGGGGAACCCCTTCGTGGATTACATCACCGGAACCTTCGCCGCGATGTCGGTATCCATGGCGTTGTGGCATCGGGATGCTCGACCCGGCGGAGAGGGGCAGTGGATAGACGTCTCTCTCTACGAGACGATGGTCCGGCTGATCGATCCCCTGATTACCCAGTACGACAAGCTCGGCACAGTGCCCAAGCGGTCGGGAAACCGCTATCGAAACGTCGCGCCCTCGGACGTCTACCGGACCAAGGATGGGCGCCACGTCTTCCACAGCTCCGCCACGCAATCGGTGTACGAGCGGCTGATGAAGGCGATCGGCAGAGAGGATCTGATCCAGCATCCGGACTACTGCACCAACGCGAAGCGCACGGAGCGGATGAACGAGGTGAACGACATAGTGCAGGCCTGGTTCTCGGAGCACGACTTCGTAGACGTCCTGCGGATCATGGACGAAAACGACGTGCCGATCGGGCCGGTGAATACCATGGTGGAGGTGATGGCGGATCCCCAACTGCTCGGGCGCAACAGCATCGTGCCCATCGACGATCCGCTTCTCGGAACGCTCCGCATGCCCGGACTCGTGCCGAAGTTCTCGAAGACCCCGGGCAGGATCGATCACGCTGGACCGTCGAAGGGCCAGCACACCGAGGAGATCCTGGGCGATCTCCTGGGCTACAGCGAGGACCGGATCCGCGAGCTGCGTGAGCGCGGCGCCATCTAATCGGCGAGTGTATAGCACCGGCAACCCGGTCATTTCTAAGCGGGAATTGGTTCCCTCACACAATTCTAGTGGAGAGAAAGAGATGAAGCGTCAAGTCCTTGGCATCGTGGCTACTCTCATGACGCTGTGTGTCGCGGTTGTTGCTTGCTCCCAACCCACAGCTACGTCGACCCCAACCAAGGCTCCCGCAGCTCCCACCGCAGCCACCGGTGCATCCACATCTGCATCGGCGAAAGCCGCTGAGCCTACTAAGCCTGCTGCTCCAGCCGCTGCGGCCCCTACCGCTGCACCTGCTAAGGCCATCAGCTATCCCGAGAAAGGCAAGACCATCGAACTCATCGTGCCGTGGGCCGCGGGTAGTGTGAACGATGTCATAATGCGGCTCGTCGCCCCGTACCTGGAGCAGGAGATAGGCACCTCCATCCAGCTGGTGAACAAGGCCGGCGCCGGCTCCCAGACGGGGATCACGGAGGTGGCCAAAGCCAAGCCGGACGGCTATACCATTGTAATGAACTCCATGCCGACGACTATCATCCTGTACGTCGATCCGGAACGGAAGGCTGCCTTCACTCGAAAGGATATCCAGCCAGTAGCCGTGGTCGCTCAGGAGCCAATGGTGCTGAGCGTCAAGGCGGACAGCCCGTACAAGAGCGTGAAGGACCTTGTCGATGCCGCAAAGGCGGCGCCAGGAAAGATCACAGTGGCGGACGGAGGGCTTATGCTGCCCAGCCACATGACCACCCTGGGCCTGTCGAAGGCGGCCGGCGTGCAACTGGCCAGTGTTCACTTCAATGGCGACTCTGAGGGTACCACGGCGGTCCTGGGTGGACATACCGACGCCGTGGTCGGCAGCGTCTCCGCGGCGCTGGCCCAGATGAAGAGCGGTGCGTTAAGGGCCCTGGCCACGACCGACACAGAAGAGCTCGCTGTGATCGCCGGTGTGAAGCCGCTGACGATGCAGGGCTACGATTTCTCGTGCCTGCTTACTCGAGGGATTGCCGCGCCGGGCGGGACGCCTAAGGAGATTGTCGACAAGCTTTCCGCCGCAGTCAAGAAGGTTACCCTGAACCCTGAGTTCGCCAAGAAGGCTCAGGAGGGAGGCTTCGTGATCCGTCCCCTGGACGCGACGCAGTACGCAGCGCAGTGGGACGAGCAGGAGACTCTGGTCAAGACGATGCTGGAAGCGGCGAAGACCCAGGCAAACTAAGCAGCGACGTCAGGATGAGGTTGCAGGCCCGGATCGATCTCTGGGTGGTCGATCCGGGCCAGTAGGTTCAGCCCGCGCTATATCCAAGAGCCGTGGACATCCTGAAAGCGACATCGGCCACCATCTGCCCCAGTTCGGATTCGCGGTCCATCGCGGGATCACTGGTCGACCCTGAGACGCCTACAGAGGCTATAGGACATCCGAACTGGTCATAGACCGTAGATGCAATGCAGCAGACCATCGGGTTGTGCTCGCCCCGATCAACGTAGTAGCCCTTGGCCCTGGAGAGCGAGAGATGACGCTTCAGCTCCTCGCGGGATGTGATCGTAGCCGTCGTAATAGGAGTCAGCTCAAGTTCGGCGAGCAAGCTGTCCAGTTCCGGCTCGGGCAGCGATCCCAGATAGGCTTTGCCGATGGCAGAGCAATAGATGGGTCGTCTGGTGCCTGGGGGGCGGTGGACCGAAAGCCCTTCGCCGAGGACCTGCATCATATATACGATCTCCTTGCCGCTGGGGACGGCGAGGTTTGCCGAGAGACCGGTTCTGCTATGCAGTTCGTCCACGTAAGCCTTGGCGAGGACAAGCCAGTTGGACCCGCGTTCCGCAGCCATCCCGTTAGCGAGCACAACGAACTGCCGCAGATTGGCGCGATACCGACTAGGGATTTCAGAGCGCTCCGCGAAATTTCTTTCGATCAGAGTGCGGAGGATGCGGTGGACAGTAGCTCGGTCCACACCAATCGCCGTGGCGATCTCTGTAGGACCCATCTCGTTCTTGGCGATCAGTTCCAATACTCTCAGCCCACGGTCCAGGGCCTGGAGGGTTCCAGTATCTCGCGGTTCTTTCAACAGCTATGTTTCTCCAGCAGAAGGAGATGTACAGCAAAGGCTGTGGGGTAGTTTCGCCTCAGAGATGCAGAGTAGCCAATGCGCTACATGATACTACCATACTCGCACTCGCAGTGCATATAGCGCGCAGGTAGGCACATGACACATCCTTATGCAAGGAGTTAACGGTGTTTTCATGAGCCTTCGTTCCGATATGGATGCTATCAGCGGAAGTCATAGCAGGGTCGATGGAAGCCCAACTACTATATTCAGAAAGGATCTACAATGGACAAACTGATTATCACGGCGGCTTGTGATAGTGGTGCCCAATGGCCTGGAAACCCCCACTACATTTCGCCGTCAAAGGATGTCAAGCCACTGTCGGATGAGTACATCCGTGCAGTAAACGCTGGGGCGGCCTCCGTCCACATCCATGGCGTCCGATACGTGGAGAAGGAGATCCAGGCAGACGGCAGGCGGGTGTCGAAGATCGACCTCAATGGTTGGAAGGCGATGCAGGACAGGATCCTGTCCGAATGCAAGCCCGTCATGCAGTTCGGCGTTGCTGCGGCTAGGCTGGCCGACAGGATCCCGTTGATGGATCTGAAGCCGGATATGATGTCCATCATATTCACTGCGCATGACGAGTACTTCCACAACTATCCCGAGATCCCTGCCACCGAGATGCTGGCGCTCCATCCTCGTGAGGAGTTGATCCAGTACTGCAAGGAGACGACTGCCCGAGGCATCAAGCCGGACATCGAATCGTTCTATACGGGGGCCTTCTTCAATATCGAGCATGTTGCCAGCATGGGGCTGCTCCAAGAGCCGCTCTGGACCTCTCTGTTCTTCTGGCCAGGAGGCAACTGGACGCCGGCGACCTTCAGGTCTCTCCAGCACTTCGTCGAGCACCTCCCAGCCGGCCTTAAGATCAATTGGAACTGCTGCGCCATGGACCCTGCCAACTACTGGCACATGCTGACACTGGCGATCATGATGGGCGGGCACATCCGTGTAGGTTGGGAGGACTGTCCGTACCTGGATAACCGGGTGACGCTGGCGGAGACGAACGCACTCCTCGTGGAGAAGGCTGTGCGCATCGCACGCGAACTGGGCCGTGAGATAGCATCTCCTGAAGAAGCTCGGGAGATGATCGGGCTGAAGTAGCAGAAACGGTCCGGCTCCAGGGTACACGCGGACAGTGTGAGCAGCAGACGTCCATAGGAAAAATGGTATCGCTGCCCGTGTGTACTCCTCCAGAGGCAAGTCGCCGACTAGATGAGCAGCATGCCGGCAGCCGGAATGAGATGGAGAAGCAGGAGCTCTGCCGGACATGGGTTCTTTCAGAATTGCGAGTGGAGGTAATCAGTGTCTCTAGAAGAAGGCTTTGGCCTGATGCAGGTGGATTGGGAGAACCGCATCGACTTCGCCCGCATGCGCCGGGAGCGCGTGGAGAAGGCCCAGAAGGCGATGGCGGACTCGGGGGTAGATCTGCTGCTCGTCTTCCGCACCGAGGACTCGCGGTATCTCACCTCCTACCGACACCACCTGGGTCCTGCCTTCGTGATCGGCAACGGCACGGTGACGCTCAGCCCGGATACACCCCCAATCCTCTTTACCATGGACGTGGAGCACTGCAAGGCCCGGATGACCTGGCTAGGTTCCGAACAGGTTCAGGAGCGGGCGAACTTCCGGGAGGTAGCCGGGATCAAGGAGTTCGCTGACAGGGTGGCCGGCCTGTATGGCAATTTGCAGGACAAGGTCATCGGCGTGGACATCTACACCCCCAGCATGGCGGCGGGACTGCAGGAGGCATTCCCCAGCTGTCGCTTCGTCGATGGATACGAAGTGCTGATGAAGGCCAAGATGATCAAGACGGAGGACGAGATCCTCTGCCTCAAGGCCGCCAACGCCATGACCGAAGCGGCGATGGACGCGGCCGTGGACTATCTGAAGCCTGGGGTGAAGGAGTGCGAGGTGCTCTCCGTAGCCTGGCAGACGATGACCGCGCTGGGCAGCGAGTGGACCCAGTGCTCCAACATCGTGGCATCGGGGCCTTACACGGCACCATACAGGAGGTTCACCTCCGACCGCATCATCAGGAAGGGTGACCTGGTGATCATCGACATAGGGGCCTGCTTCAACGGCTACTATGGCGACTTCACCCGCACCTGGGTGTGCGGGAATATGGTCCCTACCCCCGAGCAGATCGAGCTGCACCAGATGTGCTACGACGGCCTGCATAGGGGTTGCGCGGCCTGCGTGCCCGGCAACACCAACGCCGACGTGGTGGCGGCCGCAGGGGAGGAGAACACCCTCAGCTCCCTGGGCCATGGGAGCGGTACCAACCCGTGGGAGCAGCCCGCCTTCAGCATCCACTCCAAGAGGGACCCCCTGGTGCTGAGGCCCGGGATGACGGCGAACCTAGAGCCCTATCGAGGGAAGGTGGGGATCGGGGGCTTCCGGCTGGAGAACTGCCTGATAGTGACCGATGGCGCCCCCGACATCTACACCACCTACCCATTCGACGAGCGTCTGGTGAAGGAAGTCCATCCCCTCGATAAGACCACCGGCCGGGTCAGGCGGTAGAGTAGAGACGAAGCAACGGCTGAGTGCTGAGTACTGAGTGTCAAGCTGGTTCCGCTGAACACTCAGTACTCGCTTGGTGAGGTGATCGCATGAAGGCAGCGAGACTGTACGGGCCAAGGGACCTGCGGATCGAGGAGGTGCCGGTGCCCGAGGTGGCTGGCGACCAGGTCCTCGTGCAGATGCACTCGGTTGGAATATGCGGCACCGACCTGCTGGTGTACAGAGGCGACCTTCCAGTTCGGCCCGGCACGATCCTGGGGCACGAATGCGCGGG
This sequence comes from Chloroflexi bacterium UBA6077, assembly GCA_002436065.1. Classification (GTDB taxonomy): domain Bacteria; phylum Chloroflexota; class UBA6077; order UBA6077; family UBA6077; genus UBA6077. Next base: position 50,902 of record DIXP01000031.1, on the reverse strand, counting down.
TGTGGTGGCAGCCACGGGTCCCGACGTACAGCGGCATCGTGTGGGCGACCGGGTGTTTGTGGAGGCGGGCTGGGGATGTGGGAGCTGTGTCTACTGCCGGCGCGGCCTGATCCTGCACTGCACCCACAAAGCATCTCTTGGACGCACGGTTGACGGAGCCTTTGCCGAGTACGTGGCGGTTCCGGAGAGGGTGGTCCACCCCATAGCCGAGAACGTCCCCTTCGACGATGCCCAGTCGGCCTCGACCATCGGGTCTGCCATTCGGGCGCTCGGGCACATTCGACCGACCGTGGGAGACAGTGCGGCGGTGGTGGGATCGGGCCACGCGGGGCTGATACTGATGCAGCTTCTCAGGCTCTCAGGACTCCAGTGGGTGGCGATGGTGGGTACGCGTGAAAAGCGGCTGGAGCTGGCCAGGGAGCTGGGGGCGGACCTCGTGGTAGATGCGCGTTCGGACAACCCGGTGGAGAAGGTGCTTGAAGCTACGGAGGGGCTTGGCGTGGATCTGGTGGGTGAGGCAGCCGCCACCGATTCGTCCCTGGACCTCTCGATGCAGATAGCTGCTTTCGGGGGGACGGTGCTGGCCTTCGGCATCTACGAGCAGGCTGTCAAGGGGTTCCGGGCTCCCGATCTGTATCGGAAGGAGATCCGTCTGGTGGGGAGCAAGGGAGGGTTCGGCGCCTACGAGGCTACCTCGCAACTGTTGGGGCGTGGCATCCTGCGGATCAGGCCGTTAATCTCCCACTACTTCCCATTGGATGAGCTTGCGGAGGGCTTCCGGATGATGGACGAGAAGGCGCAGGACGCGCTCCGGATCGTGGTACGTCCCTGCCAGTAGACTAGCCCGGGTTACCTGCAACCGACGTTGGACTCGGTAAGGGTGAGCTGCTCCTGTATTGGTTCCTCGACAACCTGGATCGTCTTCGTGTTCCTTGCCCCCCGTCCCGGCCTCCACCCTGACCTAGAACCCGTGTCCCCAACAGGCATCATCACGTCGTGATCAACGGCTATGTCGCGTCCAGCGATTAGCCGGATTCTGTCATCCCCCAACCAGCTTCGCTCTTCTCCTGCTGGGCGGGCCGCTTGGGGGCGTCGAGGGTGTCATCTGGCATCGCCATCGCGATACCATGGAGTATATACTGTTAGAGATCGTATATACCGTCCTAAGCAGGTGGCCCAGGATAGCCTGCCCTACGTCACCCCCTTAGCTTCTTTCGTCACCCCCGCGAAAGCGGGGGTCCAGGCTCTGCTGCAATGGCAAGCGTCCTGGATTCCCGCGGAAGCGGGAATTGTCCATGGGCTTGCAGCCCACCAAACAGATATGAAAAAGGTGGCTGATTGGTACTGGGAGGAACAGGCCTGGATTCCCGCTTGCGGCGGGAATGACGGGGAGGGGCGGGAATGACGATTGGGAAGGCGGGAATGACGGGGCGGGGGGACCCATTTTCAGGGGAAACGGCGTCGCGTCCCAGCCCCTATGTTTTGGTGAGGCATCTGTTCGTTGGGAGAGAGCATCCTCTTCTAATGCTACTCCGTTAGTTTCTGCGAGGGCGAAAGGTCCTGAACCACTGCACGAGCTCTTCCAGGAGCCCTACCGGGATCGCTCAGTCGGTTGAGCGGGCCAGGCGAGGCTCGGGTCATTGCCTGGCGTTACCGGTGCTGTTACCATGGGACGCGGCCGTCGACAGGCGAACGGTGGAGGTACACTTTGAATCGTGCTGATCAACCCGGCCCGGCCAGCGCGCCGGTGGATAAGACGGTAATCCTCGCCGTGATCGCGCTGGCTTCGTTTCTTTCGGCGCTCATGGGCTCGTCGATCAACGTCGCTCTCCCATCCATCGGCCGGGACTTCGCCGTCGATGCCATCACCCTCGGTTGGATCGCCACGGCCTACCTGCTGGCTGTGGCGATGGTCCTCGTGCCTGTGGGCAAGTTGGCCGACATCTACGGCAGGAAGCGGCTCTTCCTCTTCGGCACGTTGACCTGGGGCCTGGTTTCGCTCCTCTGCGGCTTGGCCACGTCGGCGCCCATGTTGATCGGGCTGCGGGCCCTGCAGGGCATGGCCGGCGCCATGGTCGGCGCCACCTCCGTGGCCATTGTCACGTCGGCCTATCCCCCTGGCGAGCGGGGCCGGGCTCTCGGCATCACGGTCTCCGCCACCTACAGCGGCCTGGCGATGGGTCCATTTATCGGCGGCATCATGACCCAGCAGCTTGGTTGGCGCAGCATCTTCTTACTGAACGCCGTCCTCGGGGCGGTGATGGTGGCGGTCATCATTTGGAAAATGAAGTTGGAGCGGATCGGTGCCCAGGGCCAGCGGCTCGACCTAGCGGGCTCGGTAATCTTCGGCCTGACCCTCTTGGCCATTATGTACGGGTTCACCGTTCTGCCGGCCCTGCTGGGCGCGGGCCTGATCCTCGCGGGTGTATTGGGCCTGGCCGTCTTCGTCTGGTGGGAGGCCCGCGTGCCGAACCCGGTGCTCGACATCGACCTCTTCCGGCACAACGTCGTCTTCGCCATGTCCAACCTGGCGGCGCTGATCAACTACGCGGCGAGTTTCGCAATCGGCTTCCTGCTGAGCCTCTACCTGCAGTACGTGCGTGGACTCGACCCCCAAACGGCGGGCCTGGTCTTGCTCACCCAGCCGGCAGTAATGGCCCTCTTCTCGCCGCTGGCCGGCCGGCTCTCCGACCGCATTGAGCCGCGCCTCGTGGCCTCGGCGGGTATGGCCATCGTCATGGCGGGGTTGGTGGTCCTCTCCTTGTTGACCGATGCTTCCGGCTTGCCCTTCGTCATCGTCGCCCTCGTCGTCGTCGGCTTCGGCTTCGCGCTGTTCTCCTCACCCAACACTCACGCAGTCATGAGCTCGGTGCAGAAGCAGCAGCTGGGGGTCGCCTCCGCCACCTTGAGCCTGATGCGCTCAGTCGGGATGATGTTGAGCATGGGCGTCGCCACCGTGCTCATCTCCGTCTACGTGGGCGACGTGCAGATCACGCCCGCCAACCACGCCGCGTTCTCCGACGCCTTCAGGCTGGCGTTCATCGTCTTCCCCATCATGTGCCTGGTCGGCGTCTTCGCCTCGCTCGCCCGCGGCAAGTTGCACACCGGCGACCGAACCGCGGCTCCCAGGGCTTGAGCTGGCCGGCCGTGTCACAGAGCCCGAGGTTGATGGCCGTGAGCCAGTCACATTGGCTGGCCGAGTCACAGAGCCCGAGGTTGAAACCGTCGGGCTAAAAAGACAAAGCCCCTGCGGGGCTGTTAGGCCACGCGCACGGCGATGGCCAACGCGAACCAATGGCTCTGCAGGTTGCACACTACTTCATGTCGCTTCGCATGGACTGCACGTCAGACTACCACTGCACGTCAGGCTACCAACGCTGGGGCAGGTACAACCGCACGCTCATGGGCCAATGCAATGGAGGTACCGGCGGCGGCGATCGCATCGCAGTTCTTACAGGGTGTAGACTTGCGACCGGAGCTGGCAATGATGCTTCGTTTTCGAGAGGTGAAAGGATGGCAGAAGGACTGGCCGGAAGACTCCACGACAAGGTCGCTGTCGTCACCGGGGCCAGCCGGGGTGTAGGCAAGGGAGTGGCCCTCGGCCTGGGCGAGGCGGGGGCAAAGGTCTATGTGACTGGCAGGACTACTGATCCGTTGCCCTACGTGGCCGGAACCATCCACGAGACGGCAGCGGAGGTTTCGCACCTTGGCGGAAGGGGTATAGCCCTGGTCTGCGATCACAGTGATGACCGGCAGGTAGAGAGTGCGTTCCAGAGGGTGCTAGACGTAGAGGGGCGGATAGATCTGCTGGTGAACGCCGCGTGGGGCGGGTACGAGCGGATGTTTGACCCTGAGAAGGGTGAGTTTACCTGGCCGCTTCCCTTCTGGATGCAGCCACTTTGGCGCTGGGACTCCATGTTCGATGGCGGGGTGCGAGCAGCATATGTGGCGAGCACCCTCGCGGCGAGATCGATGGTCGCTCGCGGCCGCGGCCTGATCGTGAACATCTCGTTCTGGGCAGCGAAGAAGTATATTGGCAACGTTGCCTACGGCGCTTCCAAGGCGGCAACCGACAAGATGACCAGGGACATGGCCGAGGAATTGCGGCCACATGGGGTAGCCGTCGTCTCCCTGTATCCAGGCCTCGTGCGCACAGAGCGGGTAATGCAGGCAGCGGCCTACCTCGACCTAGCCAATTCCGAGTCTCCGGTCTTCACCGGACGTGCGGTATCAGCCCTTGCGGCGGATGAGAGGGTTATGGAGAGATCGGGAATGGAGATGGTTGCGGCACAGCTTGCGCGCGAGTATGGTTTCACCGACGTCGATGGCAAGCAACCTGTACCACTTACCGTAGATACGGTTTGATCCAGAAGCCTGCTTCACAAGAGCGAACGGGCGCATGGCTCTCCCCGTGTGCCCGTTCGTCTTTCTTTCGCAATAGCTCACAATGATGCCGTCTTAGGGGACGGCCGCTACCTCTCGCTCAGCTACTCAGCCTGTTGTGCGTATGGCCCCCAGTTGCCTCAGGATCGAAGCCTCCCGACCATGTCATACACTGGAGGTGTTCGCCCGACGCAGGCTAGCTCCTCAATGAGGTTCTCACTGATGCCTGGGCCCATATAGGAGTAGTGGATGACAAGTGGGATATGATCGGACCATCCGATTGCGAGGTATTGGGCAGAGTGGCGTCCAACCATCAGCCAGATTCAGTGGCCGCACAGCTGATCTCTGAGGCGCGCGAGGCGTTCGTCAACGAAGTAGTTCGCGTCCTGTTTCCATCTGGTTGAGCCCCCAAGTCCCATGGGCTTCCATGAGGCACGGAGTCTTCATCATCTCCCCCATCCACAGCAGCGTCATCTTTCCCTCTCGATTCCTCCCGGTGACCGCGACGACTGCCTGCCCGAGCGGCTTCTTCGGCGATGCAAGATAGGACTGTCGGCGGGGGTTGCCTCCACGGACGAACACGCTAGCCATCCTGGGCCTTGCCAACCGGACTGCATTTCGTGTAAGCGGCCGCCGCTCCGCTCACATATGGTGCCTCTCAGGCTCTACTCACCACAAAACAGGTCACTCTCCGTAACATCAAGGTGGTACACTGCGCATATCGCGCCTCACTGCGCGAACAGGGTATACTCGCCCTGCCATGTGGTCGGGACACGACATTCCGCATGAACGGGAGGAACTACAAGGTGCCTCTTGAGAGACTCAAGCAGCAGCTACTTCTGCACGGTCTAACCTGCCTTCGTACCGCTCATCCTCAGTACGTGGCGTCATTGGAGGCCCAAGTTCTTGCCGGTGCGTCCTTCGAGCAACTTCGGGATGAGGTGGCCAAGTATCCTACGCCGCGATTCGAGCCATGGAGCGAGATCTTCCGGCTAGTGGTAGAGGTCGACCTTGCGGGCTGGAGGATGTCCAACTCACTCAAGTTGCTGGGCTTCGCCCCTGATCAAGTCCAGTTGGATCAGATGGGAGTCACAGCCAGCGCTTGGACTGACTATCACCGCATGATGTGGTTAGTATCTTCTGACGGCTTGCTGGAGCGCATGGAGTGCCTGGTGAAGAGGGTCTACAGGGAATGGATCGGATCCTCGGAAGATAAGAAGAGCGACCTCCGGTCCACTTTGGATGTTCTCAAACCTCATCGGGACCGGGTCTGTAGTCTCAGGGATGCCGAAGTGCATGGGCTTGGTCAAAGAGACGCAAGCCGCCAGAAGCCATCGACTGACGTATTCCGTCAGAAGCGCCACTTCGAGGAGTGGGCAGTCATGGGAACTTGGTACGGGCCCCTGGTACTGGGTGGTCAGTATCATCAGTTCCAGGCTCGTTGGCACGGGTTCTTCAGTGAGTTCAGTCTGACGTGCACCCAGGCAGTCGAGGAGGCCGGTAGGCGGCTTGCCGAAGCCGTGCCATGGGAGGAAGTAGCGAAGCGAGGTTAGTCCACATCCTGGGCAAAGTCCGAGGGAAGAGAATTGGAGACGCATTAACACGAACTCATGAAGGGATCGGAGAAGCCCTTCATGAAGCTCTCGCCCGACTCAAAGCAGCGGGTATTGGGTGAACTGGTCCGCTTGGGCATTCTGGAGCCGGATGCCCCAGAGGGAAGCGACGTCTTCGGAAATCCGGTTCAGGATCTGCCGGAGCAGGGCGCACAGCCAGGGAAGCGGTCCCTGCGGCCCTTGAGAAGTCGGTTAAGTAAGTCCTGGACGGTGCCAATTGAGGAGGCGCAGGATGGGAGGAAGCGCGACCAGTAACGGGAGTCGGGCCACGCTATTCGCGTCGCGCTGGGGGGCAGCCTTTCCAGGATTGCACGAGCTTCGCCTGAACTGTCCCAGCGGATGCGCGTGCGGGTGTGCTTTCCGTGTCGTCACGCGAATGGGCATGTCCACCGGGATGTACCCACCTCCTAGTGTCGTTGCAGAACCTACTACAGGGTGTCCAAGTCGGTGGCCTGACACTGTGTCCCTGACTTCGTATCAGTCATCAGAAGAGATGCGGCTCTGTTCGTCCAGCAAGTACTCCTCGGGCTGCATGACAATGATGCCGAACACAGCGCGCAGTTCCGGTGCCAGGCAGAGAATACCCCTGTCCCAGGTTATGAACGCGTCCCGCTGGTTCAGCAGGTGGGCATGCAGGTGCAGCCAGTCTCTGTGATCGGGGGCTCGTCGCTGACCTACCCGCTCAATGGCTAGGTTGCGGGCAATTGGATAGTAGTTGTTGAACTCATCGAAACCCGTCATGTCCGGGCCATCGGTTACCGAGATGTCGCTGCGAAAAACACCGCCGACCTCGTCTATAGCGAGTTCCGGAAGTCCGTCCAGATTGAGGTTCTTGGGTCCGGGCTGAATGTCGTCGTACAGGTGCCGTGTTACTGCCAGGTCGACCTTCCCAGTCCGGGCAAGGGCCACAAGCTCCTCTACGATGTGGGCCTTCTGTTGCCGTCTCAGGTGTTCCTGGATCAGGTTCGTATCCAGCGTCAGCTTTGGCCGATCCATAGCGATTAGCTTTCCTTCGTCGTAGGGCCCGTGCCCTATCCCCTTCCCCTCGGGGCTGAGCGCACAAGCCGGCCCCTTTTCCATGCCCGCGCCGCAGCGCCCCCCCGTAGGGGTAGGTTCGTGGGCTCGGCCTCTCGCTCGAAGCCATCTAGTGACACTCAGGAACTACTCACCAGAAGAAGGAGTTTGGCTCCATGGTCTCTAGTCGGAAACGCTCTCACGTGCACGTGCTGTCTGGTTCATGGGGAAAACGCTCTTGTCCTTCTCGAACACCTCCCACTGCGCAGTAGACCACTGCACTACCCATCGGCCCGCACCCTGGTACTCAGCCTTTGCGTTCCGCGTCAAGCCCATTCCGAGGGACTTTGATCGGAATCGGTCAGCAACCAGGCTTAACACTTGCCGGTCATTGAGCGTTTGAACATCAGCCGTGGGCGTCGGCGGTGGAACGGGTGTTGGAGGAGGGGGAGGGTCAGCGCATGAGGCCATTGCGCATAGTGCCAAGAGGAAGACAATCGACCAACGAGCCTTAGCATCATCGCTTCGCGCCTCCATTTCACGACTTGATTGCACTTACGAAGCCGGAACCGCTGTTGAAGGATGTCGGGTGACAGTATAGGCTCAAGAAGCAAAAGCGTACAGGTTGATGTTGACTGGCGCCGCCATGTCACCGGAACCACCACCGCCACCAACGATTGCTCTGCACCTGTATAGCAGATTGCAGCGCATCGACTTGCGCAAGTAGCCTACCCGCGTGCTCCTGTGCCCTCTCGGCCAGTATCCGGAGCTGGTCCCGCTCCTCCGCGCCGCGTTCGCGGTCTCTCTGGGCCGCCTCCAACTGCTTCTCCAGGGCGTCTGCCCTCCATCAGCCCATTCAAACCTGCGGATACATCTGTCGATATCGCGATACTGCATGCCCTACTACGGAGATACCGAACGGCCTGCTCCCTTGGCAGACGGTCTTCGAGGAGACCTAGCATTGGCTGGTCGGCTCACCACTGTGGTCAGGCTGAAGGCCGCACACGAGCGAGTGGTATACGGCCTTGTCGAATTGTCCTATGTTCCCCGTCGTCTGTCTGCACTTGAGCCAAGCCGTATCTCGCAAAGCCGATGGTTCGTTGCCTGCTCCGCCCGACAACCCTGACAATTCCGAGATCAAGTACCTGGTCCGATCTGAAAGGTGACGAACCTGTGCATTGACAGCGAATCTACAGCATGCTAGCGTGCCATCTAGCGTGTGGAGGAAGCGTGGAGGGCTCCGCCCAAGGGATCCTCAAGGCCGCAGTGTCCCAGATGCACCTCTCGGCGAGGGCCTACCGCCGCATCCTCAAGGTAGCCCGCACGGTCGCCGACCTGGAGGTCTCCCCACAGATCGGTGCCGCGCATATCGCCATCGACATTTCGCTCGGCTATTTCGAAGAGGGTTGGTCTGCTGGTATCACCTCGCCACTCGGGCTCGAGGTGAGTCTGAGCGTGCCCGCCGCCTAGCCTGTGACCGCTCCTGTCATGCGGAGGAGCCAGGCCCGCAGGAACGGATCGGGGATCCAGTACTTGGCCGGGGGAATCATGTCCACCAATTCGGTGTCACGAAGACCCTTGAGCGAGCTTTGCACCGTGGATTGTGCGCCCAGGCCATACTGCTGCCGGTAGCTCTCGGAATAGATCGCCTTTGCTCCGCCACTGGTAGCCAGGGCGAGGAGTACCAGCCGCTGAGTCTTGGTCAGGCGGCTCCAGACCTCCGTGTACCGGGCGCTCTCCGCCCTCAGCACCCGATCCAGGGCATGCTCGACCGTCTCTTGAGTGGCAACAACCCCCTCCAAGAAGGCCAGGTTCCAGGTGAAGTAGGCAAGTTCCTGCGTGTCGTGAGGATGGCAACTTGTGATCTCCAGGAGCCGGTCCACCGCGGCACCGGTGATCTCTCGACCGGTGGCCGCAAACCGTCCCTTGATGAAGGTGGCGAAAACGTCGGAGGGGATGGCATCCAGGGTCATGGGCTTGGCCATTCGATACATCGGCTCGCTCTTGTCTGTGAAGAGCCGTTGCATCATGTGTCGCTGGCTCCCCAGGAAAACATGTGACACATCCGGCTGCATCTGCCATACGGAACGGATGAGGGTCGGCAAATGGTCGTCGATCAGCCTGGCTTCCTGGAACTCGTCCAGCACCACCGCGACTCGTTTCTTCTGGTCCGTGGCTACCTGCCCGGGGATCTCCAGCAGCCGCGCCAGAGCGGTATCCAGCTCTCCACTCCGCTCCCCCAGCCCCAACTCGATGCTAGGGGTACCATCTGGACCCACCTTGAGTGTGGGCAGGAGCGACTTCTGGCCGAAGAACTGCTGCAGCTTGTGCCAGGCGCGGCCCTTGAACCCCACCAGGTCTCGGTACAGGGCGGTCGCAAGGCCGTTGGCGAAGGTCGCCTTGCTGGGGGTGGTGAGCAGGTCGAGGTAGGCGACCAGCACGCCCTGAGCGCGGAGACGCTCGGCCACGATGAGCACCAGGCTGGTCTTGCCGAATCGACGGGGGGAAACCAGGACCACGTTTTGGCCGCTGCGCATGTCTAGCTGCAGTTCGGCCAGCTCCTGTTCTCTATCGACAAAATACTCACCGGTCACTATCGAGCCGTAGCGAAACGGGTTCTCCATGGCCGCCTCCTCAGTACGTACGAGCCGTTACGCAGGCTACGCAACGGCTCGTACGTAATATACCGCTATTTTGGATGGAGGTAAAGGGACCGCTACCAGAGGGGCTCGCTGCGACCTATCCCCGAGGAAGGCCACGGTTCATGGCTGTACTCGCCTGGTAGATCCCTGCCAGGACAGTCCCGGCCTACGACTGCTTCTCCCAGTTGATCTCCTGGAACCCTCTCATGGGGCAGAACTTGGGGCCGCACATAGAGCAGGCCCTGCCGTCCTCAGCACAGGCGTCGGATGCCGCCCCGTGGAAGAGGCTGCGAGCCATGTCGGGGTCCAGCGCCAGGGAGAACTGAGCCTTCCAGTCGAAGGCGACTCGAGCTCGGGCCATGGCATCGTCGCGGTCTCTCGCCCCTGCTCTGCCTCGGGCTACGTCGGCGGCGTGGGCGGCTAGCTTGTGGGCCACGATGCCGATGCGCACGTCTTCCAGGTCGGGCAGGCCCAGATGCTCCTTGGGGGTCACGTAGCACAGCATGTCGGCCCCATACCAGGCGATCATGGCGCCGCCTATGGCTGAGGTGATGTGGTCGTATCCCGGGGCAATGTCGGTGACCAGGGGTCCCAGGGTGTAGAAGGGCGCTTCATGGCAAAGCTCCTTCTGCTTGCGCACGTTCATCTCGATCTGGTCCATCGGAACGTGTCCCGGCCCCTCGATCATCACCTGGACGTCCTTCTCCCATGCCCGCACGGTCAGTTCGCCCAGGGTCGCCAACTCCGCGAACTGGGCTTCGTCCGAGGCATCGGCGAGGCAGCCGGGTCGGAGGCCATCCCCCAAGCTGAGGGTCACGTCGTACCGTCGGGCGATCTCCAGGATGTCGTCGTAGCACTCGTACAGGGGGTTTTCCCGATGGTGGTGCGCCATCCATTGGGCCATGAGGCCACCCCCTCGACTCACGATGCCAATCAATCGCTTCCTGGCCATTGGCAGGTGCCGTTGGAGCAGACCGCAGTGGATGGTCATGTAGTCCACCCCCTGCTGCGCCTGGCGCTCGATGACGGAGAGCAGTAGGTCGGCTGTGAGATCCTCAGCCCGGTCTACCAGCGCCGCCGCGTGGTATATCGGTACCGTTCCGATAGGCACGGTACTGGCCTGGATGATGGCGGTGCGGATGGCGTCCAGATCCCCGCCGGTGGAGAGGTCCATCACCGTGTCGGCGCCGTACTGGATGGATACTCGCAGCTTCTCCAACTCTGTCTCGATGTCGCTTCTGACGGTGGAGTTGCCGATATTCGCGTTGATCTTGACCTGTGCCACGGCACCGATGGCCATCGGCTGCAAAGAGGTGTGGTTGACATTGGCGGGGATTACTAACCTTCCGGCAGCGATCTCTGCGCGCACCAGGTCGGGCGCTAGTCCCTCCTTGGAGGCAACTTGCCGCATGGCGGGGGTGACTTCGCCTCGCCCGGCGAAATACCTTTGAGTTGCAGCGGGCTGTGCGGGGGCACGGACATCCGGGGCCATAGATCTCTCCTCGTTGGGCGACAACGGTGAAGCGGAGGCAACTGGTGGGGAGGAGGGCATGGGACACAAGCAGTCAATCGCCCTGCCAAAGGTCACAGGACGCAAAAAGGCCACCCTCAAGGACATGGTGGCCTGACTGTTCTCCACGAAAGCCGCTTTCCCTACGCCGGTGCTAACCGGTTCAGGTTCTAAGAGTTGGTGGTCTTGATACCGCCTCTCAGCTACTCGCTCCCCCAGCGGCCTAGCCTATTCGGTTGTCGCTGAATTGGTTTGTGCCGCCGGCATGATAAGTCCCGGTGGCAGACTGCGTCAATGTCATCGATTGCCGGCTGATACCCAACCGCGCACTAGGCCAGATCATCTCCAGCTCTGAAGATATGGCTCACTGAATGTCATGTATGGCGTCTCTCCGAAGGCCGGACAGGGAGACCACAGCCTCTTGCTCGTGGGCCCCCTGCTGGTGGCGTGTCGCGGCCGCTACTTGACGCGCATGCATATCCATAATAAGCTATGAATAGCCATGAATACTCACGTCGTCGTTGCTGCCTTTCCTGAGGGAGACGCCATGTCCGTGAATCCTGTCCTCGACGAGGAATACGTTACCGTTGCCGAGGCCGCGAGGCTATTCAAAGTCAGCCAATCAACTATCTGGCGCTGGATCAACCAGGGGCAACTCCCTGCCTATCGGGTCGGCCAGCGCGGGATCCGGTTGAAGACCGGGGAGCTGGCCCGGTTGGTCACGCCTGCCCGGCAGGGACAGGAGAAAGGAGAGCGCATGGTACAAAAGGAACGGCTGCGGCTCGGTCCCTTGACCGCGAGGGAGAGGAAACAGATGCTGGCGGCCATCGAGGGGGCAAGGCGGCTGCAGGCGGAGCTGCTTTCCAGCCGCTCGGGGAAGCCCTTCACGCCCTCGTCAGACATCCTCGAGGAGCTGCGAGAGCAGCGTACGCGTGATCTAGGATGATCTGCGTCGACGCTAGCGTGGTGGCAAAGTGGCTTTTCCCCGAAGAGCACTCGGATGAGGCGCTCGCTCTCGTCGCCAACTCCGTTCAGGCCGGCCAGCGCATCGTCGCGCCCACCCCCCTGCCCATCGAGGTAACCAACATAGTTCGCCAGAGGATGCTCCGCGACGGCCTGAGTCTCGGCCAGGCGAGGAGACTGCTCGGGCAGTATCACGCCTTCTCCGTCACCATCAGCACGCCGGAGGAGCTGTCCGAGCGCGCCCTTGCCCTGGCGGATGCTCATAACCTACCAGCCGTCTACGACGCCCACTACGTGGCGCTGGCCGAGATGCTCGAGTGCGAGCTGTGGACCAGCGATCGGCGGTTGTTGCGTGCTCTGGGTGGCAGATTACCCTTCGTGAAGTGGCTCGGCGACTACACGAGGGGCGAGCCGTGAGGGCCAAGTAAACTCCCCGCGGGAAAGCCTACACGCCGATCTCAAGGCGTTCAGCCCACCTGGTATCCGAGTGCCGGGAGCGCTTGCTCACGAGTAGCCACGCACCGTGATCGGGGTGCCACCGGGCCAAGTGTTGAGCGTGGGTGTCCAGGTACGATCCCGACTGGAAGAAGTGGTCGTAGAACTCCAGGTCGAGGTGGTGGGCCTGCAGGTAGGTGGCAATCAGGATAGACGGCACCGTGCCTGGGAACTTGCCGAAGCGATCGTAGACGTATTGCGCCATCAGGGCGACGCACTCCTTGAACTGTTCGCTGAACTGCTGGGCGCTGCCGCGGACCCGCCCGCTGTCCTTCCAGGGGCCGGGGGGCGACGGATTGAACGGGCCGCCCGGGCCGAACTTGCGCGCGGCGAGGACCTCCCCACGGCGGCGCGCATATCGGGGTAGTGGGGCGGGCAAACCCCTCAAAGACGCCGGGCAGGCCCGTCGGATTGGGAATCGGCCAGTGCTCGTCGGTGTCGAAGCGGCTCAGCCCTTTGACCGCGGAGGATGATCTGAGTCTACGCGAGCATGGTGGGATGGATCTAGGGGCAGATGATCCCCTGCCCGAGGAGGGGGCCTGCAAGCTCGTGGGTGACGACGATTTCCCTGGCAATGGTCACCATGTCCTTGCGCGGCAGGCTGGATGGGAAGGGGCGCTCGGAAGAGCGCAACTGAAGTTCATGGGCGGGCACGGTGACTACCTCTCCAGCGCACGCCTTCGCCTTTCCACCTTGAATCCATGGGAAGCCAGGAGCATGTCGGGCCGGGGAAGTGGTGGTGCGAACCACCATCGCAGTTTGCGTGCTCCTGTTCCACAAATCGTTCGATACTACGACGTAACGCTTGTGTTCCTGGCCAATCCGGCGCTTGGAGTAGTAGATCTCGCTCCAGCGGGGGTAATCTACGCGACCTGGAACCGTAGGGGGCTGACCTGGAAGCTCAGCGCAGAGGTCTGAGAGGGAGAGGATGCGGCATATGGCATCCTCAACCTGTGCCATATCCTCTCTAGCTAATCTAAACAGCGAGGCGGTCAGGCGCTCTTGCTCGACCAGGAGCAGCCGGCCAGGCCAGGCCATGAGGTCAGGCAGGGTTGATAAGCGGGTAGCTGAAGGCCCTTCTTCGTCTGGCTCGGTGATGGGAATGGCTCCCACTTGAGCCATGCCATCATTCCACAGGTCACCTGTGAGAATGAGCAGCCCTGTGGTTTTCGGGGATCTATTCCTGTAGTCGTAGACCATGCCCCTCTGAACAGCCACTTAGAGCCAACCAGCATCTTCTGCGATCTCGGTGAGTTCCCGAACTGCCTCCTGGTGTTCTGGGTCCCTAGACCATTCCGCATAGGCGTCCAGGGCGGCCTGCCTGGTGCGTGCTGCCTTACGCATCCGCAGACCATCCAGCATAAGCTGCGAATGTATTTGGGAGACGGGACCTCTTCTCGAAAACCCCAACTCTTCTCTTGAGTCGGCGTCCGACAGGGCCTCCTGGACCTCATCAGGGATGGAGACGGTGGTTCTAACCGGTGACACAGCGCACCTCCTCGGCGATTGCACCACATATGAGTCAGATTATACATCAGATGAACCATCAAGACAGCATCCAATTCTCGTGCCAAAGCCAAGCCTGACCCGACTTCGCCCAGGACGGCGGCGCGGCTCAACAGAATGAAGTAATGGAGTGGCCGCTGTTTCGCATCCAGGCGAAACAGCGGCCACTCCACTGCCTGGTTCAGGTTGTCCTGTGGCGCGGGCCGGATGGCTCGCGCCGGTTCTGGTTTACGGTGCGAGGACGCTTGCGGTGTTGGACCAGTCGGAGTTGGCGATGGAGCCGTTCGCCTGGATGCGATAGTAGTAGGTGACGTTCCGGGTGGGCACCGACTGAGAGGCGGTGGTAGCGTTGGCAGCCACCGTCTGGGTGTTGAGGCCCGCGGTGAAGGCCGCGTCGGTCGCCCGCTGGATTGTGAAGCCGGTCTCGTTGTTGGAGTTGTCCGTCCAGGTGAGGGTCACCCTGTCCGGCGAGTTAGTGACCCTTACCGCCGTTGCCGCCAGGTTGCTGGGCGCAACGGGTGCGGCAATGGTAACGGTGGCCTTGTTGGAGTAGGCCGACGAAGTCCCTCCGTTTACAGCCTTCACCCGGTAGTCGTAGCTGTTCCCCGCAGTCGTTGTTGAGTCGGTGTAGGTCACGTTGCCTGTGCCCCATTTTGTCCCAACGTTGCCGATGGCGGCGAAGGCCCCGCCGTTGACCGCCCGCTCGATCACGAAGCCAGTTTCGTTGGTTGCATTATCGGTCCAAGCCAGGGCGACCTTCGGCCCTGCCTGGATCGTGGCCACCAGGCTGCTTGGAGCCAACGGAAGGTTGGCCACAGCTATTGTCGCCGTGACGGTGTTGGAGTAGTCCGAGGAGATGTCCCCGTTTACAGCCTTCACCCGGTAGTCGTAGCTGTTGCCGGCCGCGACGGTGGTATCGCTGTAGGTTCCGTTGCTGCCGGTACCGGGGCGAACTGCGACGTTGCCGATGGCAGCGAAGGCCCCACCGTTGTCAGCTCGCTCGACCACGAAGCCGGTCTCGTTGTTGGAGTTGTCCTTGAATGTCAGGTCTACTTTCGGCCCTGTTTGTACCCTTGCCACAAGGTTGGTTGGCGCCTTCGGGGCGAGCCCCGCGGGAGTTGTGACCGATACGATGTTGGAGACAGTCTCCCCCGCGGCGTTAAAGGCAATCACGCGATATCGGTACAGGGCGCTGGAGGAAACCGTGGTATCGGTGAAGCCGGCCTGGTTAGCTAGAGCAGTGGCTACGGTAGTATAGGGTGCATTGGGGTCGTTCCCGCTGTTCCGCTCGATCCTGAAGCCGATCTCGTTGGCCGGATTGCCAAGGGTGGAAGGGTTGCCTGAAGGCGTGCCATCGCTCCAGGAGAGATTGGCCACAGGCGCGATAGGGGTCGAGCCGGTGGTGTTGGCCTTCAGGGCGGGAGTGGCCGGCTTGGAGCGGGACACGTTGACCGAGATCGGCCGCATCATGTCCATCTCTTCGTGGCTCAGAATGTGGCAGTGCCACACGTACTCCCATCCGAAGTTGACCACCTTGTTGACGATCGGCGGGCTGATGGGGTTGGCGTTGGCGTCGGTGTTGTTGAACATCGCCGTGGAGCCGAGGGGCATCATCGGGTTCAGGGGTCGAACACTGTCCGGCAGCCCGAAGGGTTGCTTGGGGACGATCGGCCGCAAGGCCACGATGGTGTCCTCCAGAGGGCTCACCCTCAATGTGTCCTTCCAGCCCAATTCGTTGGCATCGGGCGGCCGAATGATACCGTCCCAGCCAACCCTGTTCAGCAGCTGCACGTCGAAGAGGTGCCAGTGGATCGGGTGGGTGTCCACCCCGTTGTGGGTGATCTTCCAGATCTGGGTACCGTCATCTGCCGTGGATATGGGGGTCACCGTTGCACCGGCGGGTAACTCGACCCCCTTGAGGATCTCGCTAGCCGGGTTCACGTAGGGGTACAGGATGAGGTTCTGCTTAGTCCCTGCCTGGGTCAGCGGTACCTCCAGGCCGAGATTGCCGCTCATCCGCCCGTATTCCTGCTCGAATGCCTCCCCCATCTCGTCCTGGATCGCCTTCGGCTGGAAGGGCATGGTCATGGTTTGGGTCGGACCCTGGCCCAGGAGGGTGTTGAAGGTCAGCGAGAAGTCGGTGATCCTGGCGAATCCGTCCAGGGGGGCACTGTCTCTGAAGGATGAGCCGTAGGCGGAGTTGTAGGCGCCCTGGCCCACGATGATCGGGTTCTGGGCGTTCTCGAAGACGCCCTGGCCACCAAGTTTGGTGGACTTGAACGCCGTCTCCAGGGCAGCCAGATCGAACGCCCGATCAGGCGTGGCGGAGGCCACCTTGATCTGCATCACGGTGCGGGTGTTGGGGCCGTAGCCCGCAAGGGTGGAAGCTGCTCCACCGGTGTCCCTCAGGTCCGGGTTGCCCGTGTAGTAGTCATAGCGCGGATCGCGGGCGGGGAAAGCCGCCGGGGCATCGTTGTAGAGGATCAGGGTTTGCCCCGCGAACTTGGAGAGGTCGACGATCACATCCACCCTCTCGGCAGGGCCGAGCAAGAGTGAGTGCTTGTCCACGTTGCCGGCGTTGAACACCGTCGGGTCTGCTACCCAGGTGATGGGCTGGGCAGGGATGACCACCGGAGCGGGCAGGAAGCCGCCCTCGGTGCCGATCTGGATCCAGTCCGGGCCAGCGGCGGACATATCGGGAGTAGGGAAGACCGTGGGGTCAGTCAGGGCGGCCGCGACTAGAGCGGGGTCGAGCTTGACCTCGGTTCCCGAGGCATCGGCTTTGTAGAGCTGCAGGTTGAAGAAGCGGTCGTTGGCCGCGTTCAGGACCCTGAATCGGTAGGACTTGGGCTGCAGCGTGACCGTAGGGTAGGCCGTGCCGTTGACCAGGGGAGTGTCGTGAAACGACTCCATCCCCATGGAGAGATAGGGTACCCCTGGGATCTTAGGCGGTTCGCACCACTGAGTCTGGGTGTCGCATTGCGGGTCGTAGTAGGGGTTGTCGATGGGCGGGTACTGGATGTCGTTGGTGGGCGGCCAGAACCAGGGGCCATAGGCCCAGCGACCGAACTGGTTGACGCCGGAGCTATCGCCGGGGTTTTGGGCCGGCATGTAGACGTGAGGCAACCAGAGGTTGCCCTCACCGCCCCACCTGGCGCTGTTCCAGGTCGGGTCTGAGACCGCGAGCTGGGCCGGGCTGGGCACGAAGGTCTTGTCCTGGATGACCAGGGGGATCTGGTCGGCAGGGATGGTACCGGCGGAGATGAGGCTCTGCTCCATGGGATCGGTGATGATGTAAGGAGCGGCCTCGCCCGCATAGACGTTCAGGCGGGTGATGCCCCAGGAGTGGTCGTGGTAGAAGAGCAGCCTGGCACTCTGCTGGTTGGAGTAGAAGAAGGTCATAGCCCCGGGTCCCGGATCGGGCATGTCGGGGACGTTCTCCACGCTCACCCCCTTGGGGTAGGTGGTCTTCTCCCCTGCTGGAGTGATCCACTGATGAGGAGTTCCATCGCTGATCCAGGGGGTGATGCCCCCGTGGAGATGGAGGGTGGCTCTATTCTCGGCATAGCATCCCGCAGGCTTCGGGGTCCTGTCGCACATGGGGTTCTGCGGGTCCATCTCCATCATGCCCCCCATGTCTGGCCCCATGCCTGAACCCATGACGGTGGTGTCCACGGGCAGGAAGAGGTCTCCACCCTGGCCGGTGGGCAGGAGGTTGCGGAAGAGGATCCGCACGGGCTTGTCCCTGGTGGCGTTGATCAAGGGACCCAGGTAGTGGGCTCTATCCACCGCCAGGACCGGCTTTCCATCGATGGTGATGGGGGTAGAGGTCCCATCCAGATTGTCGTTAGCCAGTGCGAGCTTGGCTCCAGGGACCACGCCGGTGGAAAGCTGGACGTAGCCGCGCAAGAGCGTGGCAGGCAGGTCGGAGTGCATCTTCTCCCGGTATTGCACCACCCCTATCTCGTAGTAGTCGGAGCCTGGGTAAGTGGTGATATCTGGAACGGCGACGGGGATGTACTGGCCGAGTTTGTTGGCCCCCGAGGGACCGACCAGGGGAAGGTCATCCACGAACTTCCTGATGGCTGTGCCCGGCGTGAGATAGCCGGATCCGCCGCTCTTGACGGTCACGGCAGTGACGGCACCATTGGTGATGGTGGCATTAGCGGCGGCGCCGGAGCCACCGGCAAGGGGGCTGGTGATGTTGACGGCAGGAGGGGCGGTGTAGCCGCTGCCTCCTGCCGTCACGGTGACGGCCGTGATGGCGCCCGTTGTACCATCGACCGTGGCGACAGCCGCTGCCCCTGAGCCGCCTCCCTCAGTGAAGTCGATGACGGCATCGGACATGCGCAGGGGGCTGTTGGCGTAGTTGGGGTAAGGGCCGTAGTAGTGTGGGGCGGCGCCCATGGCTAGGGGAGCGACCCTGGCACGGGAAGCCGCTGCCGCCTGCCGGGTTGCTACCTTCCCGCCCTTGGCTTTGGCCCGGTCGGCAGCGGCCTGCCTTTCGGCTTGAGATACCCTCTGCTTGGCCTGCTGAGCCAGGCCGTTATCGTTCGGCGGGATTGGTGCGGCATTTGCCTGCTCGGCTCGTCCGATGAGAACCGCCTGCGCCAGGAGAATCACTATGGTGACAAGAGCGATCCATCGTTTCAACGGTCAACTATCCTTTCGTCTCTTTGACTTGTCGAAATGTTGAGCAACAGCTACCTGGCTCCTGGGCTCCAGATGCATGGTGAATGCCTCTAATACTTGGTTGTGCCCTCAGAGGTGGATGCGAAATGACGGAGTTGTCAGCAGGGCAGGACTCAGGTTGGCAGAGCCAACCTGGAGAATCCAGGAGGATGGTGGTAAACGAACAAGAATAATTGACAAGGCCTTGGTTTTCTGTCGCGATAGGCTTAAGAAAGACTAAGAAACCGCGACCTGGAACCCTGGACAAATAACCGGGTGCCGGCCATCACGCAGCCATCTGGTAGTTGTAGACAGCCGTCCAGCGTGCTAGTCTAGGGAGCGAGACGAAGAATCCTCTCCGTTCCGCTCGGCCGTTGATTGCACTGACTGTGTGGTGGTTGACGGTCCACTCCTGCTAGCGAGGTGCTTGCCGTTGCGTCTGCTACAAATCCTTCCCACCCTGTGTACCGCATCGATCCTCTTCCTTCTTCTAATGACCCGGGGGCCTTCATCCGCCCTTGCCCTCAGCACCGATCCAAACCCAACCCCGCCCGCCAGGGAGGTGCGATTCGGCGCGGTGGAGGCATACACGGCCCCCGTCCGCGCAAGGGAGGCCGGCGTGTCCTGGGAGAGGGTGATATTCCGTTGGGACCACTTCCAGCCCAAGTCCCGCAACGATTGGGAGGGCAACCGCTGGTTCCCCGATTCCCACCTCGCTCTGGAGCTGGCGGAGGGGCGTAAGGTAGTGGGCGTGGTGCTGGGCACGCCGGAATGGCTGGCGGGCACGGACCCGAACGCCGCGCCCCACAACCTGGACCTTCCATGGGACCACCCGGACAACTACTGGGGTTACTTCATGCGCCGCCTGACGGCCCAGTACGCGGGGCGGATAGATGAGTGGATAATCTGGAACGAGCCCGACATCTGGAACAACAACAACAAGATGGAGCAGTGGAACGGCTCCGTGGAGCAGTACTATCAGCTGGTGAAGGTGGCTAGTCAGGCCGCCAGGGCATCCAACCCCAACAGTAAGATCATCCTGGCGGGCCTCACCTACTGGTGGGACCAGCAGTTTGGCCGGGAGCAGTACTTCAAGCGATTCCTCAGGGTGGCCAGCCAGGACCCGACGGCCAGGGCGAACGGCTTCTACTTCGACGTCGCCAACATCCACATGTACGGCAACCCTCACGACCTGGTGGACGTGCCCAACCTGTTCAAGAGGATCATGCGGGAGTACGAACTGGACAAGCCAATCTGGGTGACCGAGACCAACGCCGTCCCGTGGGACGACGCTGGGGTGAGGCTGGGGCGCGATAGCTTCCGCGCCTCCATGGACGAGCAGGCATCCTACCTGATCCAGGCGTTTGCCTCGGCCATCGGCGCCGGAGTGGACCGTGTCTCCGTCTACAAGATGCAGGACGACTTCGACCGGCCAGGCGCAGAGCCTTACGGTCTGGTCCGATCCGATTCCGGTGCCTCCCTCAGGCCCAGCTATCAAGCCTATCAGGTCATCACCCGCTACATGTCGGGCGTGAAGGGCGCCAGTCTCCACCGGGAGGGCACTGTGGCTGGGGTGAAGCTGGAGAGGCAGGACGACTGGGTGACGGTCCTATGGAACCTCTCCGCGGCCGCGACCCAGGTAACCCTGCCGGCGCGAGCCCCCCTGGGGCTGCTGGTGGACAAATACGGCCACGAGCGGCAGATAGGCGCGAAGGACGGGAAGTTCTTCTTGGATCTGGCCGGTGCCACCGCCAACACCGTCCCCGGCGCCGCGGATTGGTTCCACATCGGCGGGAGCCCCATGCTGTTGGTGGAGGAGAGGGGGAGGTCCACCGTGAGCCGGGTGGTTCCCAATCAGGATTGGTCGATACCGGGGACGGACCCCAACTCAGTCTGGGTTTCTCCCGAGACCGGCTACCCGGTTTCGGGGGATTGGCTCAACTACTACCGGGCTCATGGCGGCGCGGAGGTGCTGGGGCACCCCCTGGGGACGGTACGGCCGGACCCCGCTGGAGGCGCCCAGTACGTCCAATACTACCAGCGGGCCGTCTTTGAATGGCACCCGGAGAACCCGCCGGACCACCGGATCCAGCGCCGCCTCCTGGTGAATCTGCTGTACCCCGCGTCTCAGGAGCCGGCGGTGAACGCCAACGACCCTCGGAGCCGACCCAAGGGCGAGCCGACCTACTTCCCGGATGCGCCTGGACGGGGCCTGGGCCACTACGTGGCCGACTACGCACCCGACGGCACGGCTATCCACTTCAAGGAGTTCTTCGATAGGTACGGCGGGATAGACACCTTCGGGTTTCCAAAGGAGGAGCCGAAGGTGAGGAATGGTCGCTGGACTCAACGCTTCCAGGGCGCCGTGCTGGCGTACTACCCGGAGAACGATGCCGACGGTCTGCTGCCTGGGTCGGCTACCCCCCGGCGGCAGTTCCGCGTGCAGATGGAGAGGCTGGGGGAGATGGCATTGAGTGGGCTGGAGTTGCCACTCAACTGGTAGTCCACGACAGGGATCTGAAAAACTCGGTGAAAAATGGGCCGTGGAAGCATTGACATAATGACCCCTATCTGCTTATAATAGATCGGATAAAGGTTAGGCAGCGAGGCTGGGCGTCGTGAGATGCCGAATGGGATCCCGTGATGAACGGAGTGGCGAGGTAAAACCGAGTGCGGTTGTGTAGCTCCTAACGCTTTATTCCCCTTCCAGGGGGAACCTGGCCAAATCCCTGCTCTTTCGGGAGCGGGACGCGCGATTAGAGGCGAGGGCTCTCAAGACTTTGAGCCCTCGCCTTTGTCGTTGTGTGGGGCGCAGGGCCTTGACAAGATATACCCCCTAGGGGTATGCTTGGGTTAAATCTCGCTGCCGAGTCGTGGAGGTCGTCCGTGCCCATCTACGAATATCGATGCTCAGTGTGCGGGGAGCGCTTCGAGAAGCTCGTCCGCACCAGTTCCGGCCAGGTAGATGTCCGCTGTCCCAAGTGCGATGCTGAAGAGGTGGAGCGTCAGGTCTCCGTCTTCGGCGTCTCCACTGGATCCACAGGGGGCTCTTTCACCAGCGCATCCAGCTGTGCCCCCTCTCGCGGTGGTTGAGGGATCTAACCGAAGGCCGTCGGCCTTCCATCGCCGGTAGGTAGTAGGGATGCACGAGGGTGCATCCCTACTACCTCTTTCTGGCTACTGGCGCCTCACCACTCCCCAGGCTATACTACATGGACAGATAGCACCAACCCACGGATCTGCCCCATTTGCCAGGAGGAGTCTACCGTTGTCCCAGTCCACCACGCGGATTGCCCTGGATGCCATGGGGGGGGACCATGCCCCGGCCGTAGTGATCGAGGGGGCGGTGATGGCCGCGCGAGAGCTGGGCGTGGAGGTCGTCCTGGTAGGCCGTTCCGATGAGATCAAGGCGGAGCTCTCCAGGCACGACAGCTCCGGGCTCAGCCTCTCCGTCGTCCATGCCGAGGAGGTTGTGGAGATGGGGGAGCACGCCTCCGACGCCCTCCGCAGGAAGCGCCAGTCCTCCATCGCCGTGGGGATCGGTCTGGTGAAGCAGGGGCAGGCATCGGCCTTCGTCTCGGCGGGGAACAGCGGCGCCGTCATGGCAGGGGCCCTCTTCGGGCTGGGCCGGATCCATGGGATCGAGAGGCCGGCCATCGGGTCGGTGTTCCCCACTACCACCGGCAAGTGCTTCCTGCTGGATATCGGTGCCAACGCGGACTGCAAGCCCGAGTATCTGGTGCAGTTTGCCCAGATGGGCAGTGCCTACATGGAGCGGGTCTTCGGCGTGAGCAACCCCAGGGTGGGCCTCTTGAGCAACGGCGAGGAGGAGACCAAGGGCAACCAGCTCGTGCAGAGCGCCTATCCCCTGATGAAAGCAGCCCCCATCAACTTCATTGGGAACATCGAGGGGAAGGATGTATCGCAAGACGCGGCCGACGTCGTGGTGTGCGACGGCTTCACCGGCAACGTCCTGCTCAAGGCGAGCGAGGGGGCGGTTACCTCCCTCCTGGATATTCTCAAGGCGGAGCTGTCCTCCAGCCTGGTCAACAAGCTTGCTGCCGCGGTCTTGAAGCCCGCTTTCCGTCGCGTCAAGAAGCATCTGGACTACGCCGAGTTCGGGGGTGCGCCCCTCCTGGGTGTTAATGGCGTGGTGATCATCGCTCACGGGCGATCCAACGCCGTGGCGATCAAGAATGCCGTTCGAGTTGCCAGACAGGCGGTAGACCACAAGCTCGTGGAAACGATAGCCGGTAGCCTGGCTGTCACCAGATAGACCAACCATCAAGAGCCAACCTCAAGGCCACACCCACCACTAACGGTGGAGCGGCTAGAGGACACAACATATTGGGTTCGCGACCCGTTTCATAGGGGAGGATGCTATGGATGACACCCTTTCCCCTCGGCATGAGGAGTCTATCGGTCAAAGACGCCGGGTGATGGTCACCGGCATGGGGGTAGTAAGCTCCCTGGGCCTTGGCGCCGAGACCTTCTGGCGGGGCCTCAAAGAGGGTAAGACCAACATCGACAGGATCAGTCACTTCGACCCGAGCGCCTACCCCGCCCAGATGGCTGGGGAGGTCAGGGACTTCAGGGCCGGGGATTGGATGGACCCCAAGGAGGCGCGCCGCATGGCTCGCTTCAGCCAGTTCGCCGTGGCGGCCGCCAGGATGGCTGTGCAGGACGCCAACTATACTATCGATCCAGCGGAGGCCCACCGGGTGGGGGTCCACGTGGGTACCGGCATCGGCAGCATGGGCGTCCTGACCGAGGAACACCAGGTGCTGCTCGAAAGGGGGCCGGGCCGGGTAAGCCCCTTCTTCATCCCATCCATGCTGCCCAACATGGGCGCGGCTCAGATTAGCCGGA
The DNA here is from genome assembly GCA_002436065.1 of Chloroflexi bacterium UBA6077. Taxonomy (GTDB): domain Bacteria; phylum Chloroflexota; class UBA6077; order UBA6077; family UBA6077; genus UBA6077. The sequence goes on along the minus strand of DIXP01000031.1, from coordinate 27,236 downwards.
TATTCGGCGCCAAGGGGTATAATTCCACTACGGTTACAGCCTGCGCTGCCGGGACCCAGGCCATAGGTGAGGGGCTGGAGGCCATCAGGCGAGGTACCGCGGACGCGATGCTGGTGGGAGGGAGCGATGCGTCCATCTGTGCGCTGGGGCTCGCCGGGTTCTGTGCCTGCCGCGCCCTCTCCACTCGCAACGACGACCCAAAGCACGCGAGTCGGCCCTTCGACGTGGGCAGGGATGGCTTCGTGCCGGGCGAGGGGGCGGCCGTCCTGGTGATCGAGTTGCTGGAGCATGCCCTTGCCAGGGGCGCTCGGATCTACGCGGAGCTGGTGGGCTTCGGAGCCACGGCGGACGCTTACCATATGGTTGCCCCGGATCCCGACGGCGATGGGGCAGTCCGAGCGATGCAGGCTGCCCTGGACGACGCAGGAGTAATGCCGGAGGAGGTGGATTACATCAACGCCCACGGCACATCCACCCCACTCAACGACGTGACAGAGACCAAGGCAATCAAGCGGGTGTTCGGGGATCATGCGTACAGGGTACCAATCAGCTCCACCAAGTCCATGATAGGCCACCTGCTGGGGGCATCGGGGGCGATTGAGTCGGTGGCGACTATCCTGTCCCTATGGGAGGGCTACGTCCACCCAACCATCAACCTGGAGCTGCCCGATCCCGAGTGCGACCTGGACTACGTGCCCAAGGTTGGGCGGAGGGCCGACATCAAGATTGCCTTGAAGAACTCCTTCGGCTTCGGCGGCCAGAATGCCTGTCTGATGTATAGGAAGTACAAAGCCTAGAAACGGGTGAATCGATGCAGACAGTGACCAACGACAGCTATGTGCGCAGCAGAACCAGGAGAGGCAACATTGCCAACTTCGGCTCGATGGGTCTACTGGCGGTGGGTTTTCTGCTCTCCCTGCTGTATGAGAACCTGGGCAGGACGAATGCCCTCTACGGCCAGATAGCCATCTTCGTGGCCTATGGCTGCATGATCGGAGCCTTCTTGCTGCTCAGCTACGGCCGCACCTTCACTCGCCGGTGGGGACCGCGCTTCCGGCAGGACCAGTGGTTGATACCAGCCCTTCGCACTGCCGACAACCGCTACACCCTGTTCAACTACCCCGGCTCCGAGCTGCCAGACCATATCCTGCTGGGCCCCGGCGGGCTGTTCGTCTTGGTCCCCAAGCCCAACGGCGGCACTGTACGGTTCGATGGGAATAAGTGGTCCCGAGGCGATGTCAAAAGCAGCGTCATCCGTTTTCTGGCAGAGGGCACCCTGGGCGATCCTTTCGCCGACGTGCGCATCGCCATGACCAAGCTGGCGACCTATCTGAGGAAGCACGGCCCCGAGGAGTTGATCGAGGGGTTGGAAGCACGGCCTGTCATCGTCTTCACCAATCCCGGGGTTAACCTGCAGGTGCGTAATGCTCCCCTGCCGGTCATGCACTCCAAGGACTTGAAGACCGTCGTCCGGAGGGCCAAGCCCATCCTGTCACCGGAGAAGGTGGAGGAGTTGAAGAAGGTGCTGGGCAGAGAGGTGGTGGAATCCTGAGCGAGCAGTCTCTTCGCCAACCGGGTTCCCTGCGCTGTTTCGTGTGTGGCAGGGACAATCCTATTGGTCTGAAGGTGCAGTTCTACCAACAGGGCAACCAGGTGGTGACCCGCTTCACCCCTGGCCCCGAGCACCAGGGCTACCCCGATCGCATGCATGGGGGCATTGCCTACACCCTGCTGGACGAGACTGTGGGGCGGGCCGGCTTCATCTACGGCTACTGGACCTTCACGGGCAAGTTCGAGGTGAAGTACAAGAAGCCGATTCCCCTGGGCCAGGAGATCACCGTGGTAGGTGAGATGATCCGGGATCGGGGTAGAGCCATCGAGGCACGGGGGGAGATACGGCTGGCCGACGGCTCCGTGGCCATGGAGGGCAGCGGCATTTTCTTCAAGTTGAAGCCCGATGAGCTGGAGTGGCTTGAGGGCGAGCTAGGGCAGTTAGTGTAGGGCATGGATGTATTGATGTGTCTAGCCTACGCGTAGCTGTTTTCCTGCTGGCGGCAATCCTCTCAGTCTCTTCAGCCGGCCCAGGATCACCCCTCCTACCCATTTCCAGCCTCGCTATAGCCCATGCCTATCCAGCCTCGGAGCCTCCGGCGGCCTCCGAGAGCCTGTCCGACAACCCACAAGACCAGGCTGCTTGCCTGCACCAGGCAGGTTGTCGGACAGGCTCTGAGTATGCGCAGGGAGAGGCGCTGGTGATGCTAAGGCAGGAGGCATCGATCACCGACCTCGCCAGGGCTCTCCCCGAGGACTGCCCCATCAGCGCCCTGGAGATGGTGGCGAACCTGGGGATCCTCCGGCTGCGGGTACCGGTCGGGCGGGAACTGGAGGTGGTCAGCCGACTGCAGGCGAGCCCTCTGGTGGAATGGGCCGAGCCGAACTACCTTCGGGCAGTGATGCGCGCGCCAAACGATCAGCTGTACCGGCAGTTCCAATGGAACATGCGGAAGATCCAGGCAGAGCAGGCCTGGGACGTCACCACGGGCAATCCCGAGGTGGTCGTCGCGGTCCTGGATACGGGGATAGACGCCTCCCACCCCGACCTTGCCGGCAAGCTGCTGTCCGGCTACGACGTGCTGAACGACGACTCCAACCCCGAAGACGACAGCGGGCACGGCACCCACAACGCCGGCATCATCGGGGCCGCCTCCGACAACGGGGTCGGGGTGGCCGGAGTGGCTTGGGGGGCCCGCATCATGCCCCTCAAGGTGCTGAACTCCAACGGTGTCGGGCCCGACTCTGTCATAGCCCGCGGCATCGTCTACGCGGCCGACCGCGGTGCTAAGATCATCAATATGAGCTTCGGGAGCAAGACCTCTTCCCAATCCCTGGTCCGAGCCATTAGCTACGCCCATGACAAGGGCGTGCTGCTGGTGGCAGCCGCCGGAAACAGCGCCAACCTGGACAACGCCGCCATCTACCCAGCCTGTTTCGAGCAGGTGTTGGCGGTTGGGGCCATGGACGAGGCCGACGAGGCGAGCGATTTCTCCCAGCATCGCCCCTACGTAGCGGTCAGCGCCCCCGGCGTGAACATCACCAGCACCTTCTGGCGCGGCGCCGGGTCCGGCGGCTACGCCGGGGCCAGCGGCACCTCCAGCGCCGCACCCCACGTATCGGGCCTCGCTGCACTTATATGGTCGGTCAACCCAACCCTGACGAACGACCAGGTCAGGCAGATCATAGAGGGGACGGTGGACGACCTGGGGGTGCCAGGAAGGGACGAGTACTACGGTGCCGGCGGGATCAACGCCTATCGGGCCGTGCGGGCTGCCTCTTCGGGCACGGCCGCCCCGTCGACGCTCATGCCCGCGCCCACGCCTACGCCCACGTGCCCGCCCCCGCCAGCTACCCCAACCCCGGACCCCAGAGCCACGCCCTCCTCCCAGACAACCTGGTACTTCGCGGAGGGAAGCACCAACCCTCCCTTCGACCTGTGGCTTCTGCTCCAGAACCCAAACAGGGAGGCCGTCACCGCAAGGGTGACCTTCATGAAGGGCGATGGCTCACAGCTGGCTCAGGATGAATGGCTGCCCCCCACCTCGAAGAAATCCGTTTTCGTCAACAACCTGGTTCCCAATTCCGAGGTCTCGATCAAGGTGGAGTCGACCGCTCCGCTGTTCGCGGAGCGGTCACTCTACTCCGGCACCGACGGCCTCGGCAGCATCGGGGCGGCCGCCCCTTCCACCCAGTGGTACATGGCCGAGGGGAGCACCGGTGACGGTTTCGACAGCTGGATATTGCTGCAGAATCCGCAGACGGTTCAGGCCAACGCCACGCTGACCTTCCTGACCTCCAATGGCGAGAGGAAGGAGCTGGCGATGGGGATTCCGCCCACCTCCAGGAGGAGTGTCTACCTCAATCAGCTGCTTCCAGACGCGGAGGTCTCGACGGTGGTGCTCTCCGACCAGCCCATCGTTGCCGAGCGGTCCATGTACTTCCGACAGTCGGGCGGGCATGGGGGCTTGGCATCGCCGGAGTTGGCGAGGAGCTGGTACCTGGCGGAGGGTCAGGCGGGCCAGGGCTTCCAAACCTGGCTGCTGATACTCAACCCCAACCCTCAGGCGGCCAACCTGAAGGTGACCATCATTAAGGAAGACGGTACCACCTCAGTCGGCTACCACGTCGCCAGGCCGGGCAGCCGAGTCAGCCTCTATGCCAATACTCTTACGACGCCGGGGCGGTTCGGGATCCAGGTGGACTCCGACCAGCCGATCGCGGTGGAGCGGTCCGTCTACTTCGCCGGGGGCAGGGGAGGGCACAACGTGGTGGCAACGGCACGGCTCTCCAGGGAGTGGTACCTGCCGGAGGGCTCGACCAAGGCGCCCTTCACCGAGACGATCGCCATAGTGAACCCCGGCAGCAGGGCGGCCAGCCTCTGGGTGACCCTCACGAAGGACGGGGGAAGCAGCCAGACCAGCTGCCTCTCCCTGAAACCCACATCCCGGCTGACCCTCAACGTGAACGAGCTGCTTCCAGACGCCGAGGTCTCGGCCAGGATCGTCTCCGATGTCCCCATCGCGGTGGAGCGATCCATGTACTTCCAGAACGGACTGGGGGGGACCTGCTCCTTCGGCATACCCAGGTAGCCAGTTGTACATAAGCCGCGGGCATGGTGGTGCAAACGGCAAGGCATGGATGCTATAATGGCTCCCTGGTGGATCGGCCTTTCTGGTTGTCCACCTTCCTCATTCCACTTCAATGTCTGTACGATCGTAGACCGTACGTCCGCAGATACGGTAGAAGGAGCTGTACCGTGACTTGACTGGAACTTCCGTACTGCCGCGAACCGCTCTTTTTTTGCCAGTTAGGACGCCTCGCACAACTGTAGTCGTCAGCACGATGTCGTGCTAGCAGCGCGTCAGACTGCCGCCCCTACAGGGTGTTGTCGGGCACAGCTTAATCAAGGAGTCGTAAGGGAGTGGACAAAGAGTTTCACAGCCTGGATGCCGCGACCGCAGCGGAACGGTTGCTCACAGATCTGAGCACCGGGTTGACGGCCAAGGAGGCCCAGGTCAGGATCGAGAAGTACGGTCCAAACGAGCTTCAGGAGCGCGAGGGGCGGTCTTTCCTCGCCATGGTGATCGACCAGCTCAAGGACTTCCTGATCATTATCCTACTCGTGGCCGCCCTGGTCTCTATGGTGTTGGGTGAGTTCATCGACGCCGGCGTGATCATGGCCATCGTGGTGCTGAACGCCGTCATTGGAGTGGTGCAGGAATCCAAGGCGGAGAAATCGCTGGCTGCCCTTAAGAAGATGGCCGCGCCGGTGGCCAAAGTGATCCGTGACGGGCACGTTACGGATATCCCCTCCAGGGAGTTGGTTCCCGGCGATATCGTACTGCTAGAGACCGGCAACTACATACCGGCGGACGTGCGGTTGATCGAGGCCATCAACCTCAAGGTTGAAGAGGCGGCCCTCACCGGAGAGTCGGTGCCGGTGGAGAAGGATGCCTCCCTGGTTCTGCCCGGCGAGGCCACCGTGGGCGACCGCCGCAACAGCGGCTTCATGAGCACCACCGTGACCTACGGACGCGGCAAGGGCATCGTCGTCGGCACGGGCATGAACACCCAGATCGGCAAGATCGCCCAGATGATCCAGGATGTCGAGCAAGAGGCCACGCCGCTTCAGCTTAAGCTGACGCAGTTGGGCAAGACCCTCGGCGTCATCTGCCTGGCCGTTTGTGCGGTGGTGTTCGCCCTCGGCATCTATGAGGGCAACGAACTGCTCGAGATGTTCATGGTGGCAGTGGCGTTGGCCATCGCCGCCGTTCCCGAGGGTCTCCCCGCCATCGTTACCGTCTGCCTCGCCCTGGGCATGCAGCGGATGGTGAAGCGCAATGCGCTGATACGCCGGCTGCCGGCGGTCGAGACACTTGGATCCACCACAGTCATCTGCTCCGATAAGACGGGAACCCTGACCCAGAACGAGATGACCGTGGTCAAGATGTTCATCGACGGAGAGATCGTCGATGTGACCGGCAGGGGCTATGCGCCTGTTGGTGAGTTCCTGGCATGCGGTGTCGAGAAGACCGCCCCGAAGGACGATCCGACACTGTCGGTACTGTTAAAGGGCGCTACGCTCTGCAACGATGCCGTGCTGGAGAAGCACAGCGAGCGTGAGGATGCTTGGAAAATGGTGGGTGATCCCACCGAAGGCGCTCTGGTGGTGGTTGCCGCCAAGGCCGGGTTCGTGAAGAGCGAGCTGGAAACATCCATCCCTCGTATCGCCGAAGTACCCTTCGACTCCGACAGGAAGCGGATGACAACCATCCATTGCGATGGTGGGCCGACCGAACACAAGGCTTACGTCAAGGGTGCCCCTGACGTCATGATCGACCTGTGCACCCACATGTTGGTCAAGGGCGAAGTTGTGCCCATGGACGACGCCAGAAGGCAGCACGTCCTCGACTCCAACCACGGCATGGCCGAGCAGGCACTCCGTGTCCTGGCCGTGGCCTACAAGGACCTGGAGGAACTCCCCGCGAAGCCATCGCCCGAGAATGTGGAGGTCGGTCTGACCCTGGTGGGGCTGCTAGGGATGATCGACCCGGCCAGGCCCGAGGTAAGGGAAGCCGTTCACACCTGCAAGGGCGCCGGGATCAAGGCGGTGATGATCACCGGAGACCACAAGGACACGGCCGTGGCCATCGCCCGCGAATTGGACATAATTGACGCGAAGGGCGCGGTCATGACCGGGGCGGAACTGGACAAGATCGACGATGAGGAGTTCGCCAAGATCGTCGACCACGTGAACGTCTACGCCCGCGTTTCCCCGATCCACAAGGTGAAGATCGTGGAGGCACTACGGCAGCGCGGCCACGTGGCGGCTATGACCGGCGATGGCGTGAACGACGCGCCGGCCCTCAAGCGAGCCGATATTGGCGTCGCCATGGGCATCACCGGCACCGACGTCTCCAAGGAGACGGCGGACATGGTGCTGACGGACGACAACTTCGCCAGCATCGTGTCGGCAGTGGAAGAGGGGCGGATCATCTACGCCAACATCCGCAAATTCGTCTTCTTCCTGCTCTCCTGCAACATCGGTGAGATCCTGACCGTGTTCGTGGCTATGCTGATTGGCATGCCGGTGCCGCTGCGGCCGATCCAGTTGCTATGGCTCAACCTGCTGACCGACGGTCTGCCGGCCCTTGCCCTCGGCATGGAGAAGGCAGAACCCGGCATCATGAAGCGGCCACCCAGGCCAAAGACCGAGCCGATCATGAACAAGGAGATGACGATAGGCATCGCGGTTCAGGGCATCGCGATCATGTGCGCAACCCTGGGTGCCTTCTCGATTGGACTGCAGCGAAACTCCAGCTACGTAGAGGCCCAGACCATGGCCTTCGCCACCCTGGTGTGTTCCGAGTTGCTGCGGGCCTACACCGCCAGGAGCGAGTATTACTCCATCTTCACCCTGGGCTTCTGGTCCAACAGGTTCATGGTGGGAGCCACGGCCGCATCCCTGCTGCTGATCATCCTGCCGCTGTACCTGCCATTCCTGCACCCAATCTTCGACGTGGTGACGCCGGACACTCAGGACTGGATGGTCATCCTGAGCTTCGCTCTGGTCCCGTCGGTGGTAGCCGAGATCACCAAGATCTTCATGCGGAAGTTCTCACCGAGCTTCAAGCAGAAGGTCGTGGACGAGGCTTAGGACAGGACAGGGTGCTCCTCATGGGGGTGGGTCATCAGACCCACCCCCATTTCCGTACTCTTCGAGCGGGTCCGCCACATCATTCTGCTATAATGGCCGAAGGGTACTGGATACCCTGAGCGACGAATGAGGCGCGGCTTCGTGAAGTGCACTCTGCCTGAGTGGAATCGTCAGATGTCAAGTATCGATTTGAGGCCTGCGCCGGTGTCCCGAGCTTCAATACCCGGACGGGGCCGTGTGGCCCGCTTCCTATTGCTCCTATCAGCAAGCACCATCATCATCCTGGGCTCGGCCTGCTCACCGGCAGCACCCACCGGCGCTGCCTCCTCACCTGCTCCCGCTCCCACCGCCAGCCCGGCGGTCGCACCAAAGCCAACCTCACCGTCCACCCCTGCTATATCTGTGAACGCCGGCAGCGCCACCCCGTCGTCGAAATCCCAGACGGTGCCGACCGTGACGGTGGAGCAGATGAAGGCACTGCTGGCGGAAAAGAACCCTCCCAAGCTGTTCGACGCCCGGCCGAAGCCCAGCTACGACTCCGGCCACATACCGGGAGCCGTCTCCCTACCGCTGGACGACCTGGAGATGCGGCTTGGCGAAGTGCCCAATGACTATCCATCGGTCTTCTACTGTAGCGGTTCGACTTGAGGTGAGAGCTATGCGGCGGCCCGTGAATTGGCCGCCAAGGGCTACAACCAGGTGAAGGTGCTGTCCGGGGGGATCGTGGCCTGGGTCGAGGCCGGCTACCCGATGGAGAAGTAGCTACCAGGGACCTTCGCAGGCTCCAGCACCCTCTCTACAAGCCGCACACAGTGAGGGTGCCAAGGAGGTGTCCGCTACTCTCTTGCGTGGCTAGATGCTGCGGCTTCGGCCGCCATCGACATTGATCATCGTGCCAGTGATGGAACGTGCCCGTTCGGAAGCCAGAAAGACCACCAACGCGGCGATGTCGGCAGGCTGCACTACCCGCTTCAGCGGCACGCGTTCCAGTAGCTCTCTCTCCGCAGCGACATACTCGATGCCGCGCTCTCGAGCTCTCCTCTCAACCAACTCCTTCCAGCGCCGGGTGCCGGTGTGGCCGGGGTTGATAGCGTTGACGGTCACGCCCCAGGGTCCTAGATCCTCGGCCAGGGCCTTAGTAAGGCTGAGAACCGAGGCGTTGATCATGCCGCCCATCACGGACCAGGCCGTCGGCTCCTTCCCGTGGCCGCCGGCGATGTTGACTATCCGCCCATCCGGCGATTGGCGCAGATAGGGAAGCGCGGCCCGACAACTGTGCACGTAACCCATCGGCTTCACAGCCAGATACCGCGCCCACTCCTCAGCCGGCACGTCAGCCAGCTTACCTCGTAGGGCGCCACCTGCTACGTTTACCAGAATGTCTAACCTCGACAGTCGGGCCACAGCCTCATCTACCGCCTGCTGAACCTCCGGTTGGAGGGTAAGATCTGCCTGCACCACCTCAACGCGGAGAGTGGGGTTATCTCTTCGTAGTCCCTGCGCGAGGGCCTGGCCCGCGGTGATATCGCGCACCATGAGGCCGAGATCGACACCCTCGCTGCCCAACGCCCTTGCGATTTCGGATCCAATTCCTCCGGTGGCCCCGTTGATCAGCGCCACCTTGCCTCGCAAACCCAGTTCCAAACTACCGTCTCCTTTACTGAGGCCGCATGAGACGATCAAAGAAGCTGTACCCCTCGTCTCGCCCCAACCCGTAACGAGCCGGCTCCAGCTTGGCAATGACGAAGTCCGGACTGATGTTGGGCCCCAGGTTCACGTCCGGGCCAAAGGTGTGAATGAGCCGGCACTGCTGGTCGAAGCTCTCCGCCTCAAACACCAGTTTATCGAGCCCAACCTGCGCGACCAGCTTCTCCAGCGAGGCGCCATCCGACCCCCGGCCGTCGTACCCTATGGTGATATCCAACTGGCTACGCTCGAGAACCACCAGGTTGGCCCCAGCCTCCAGGGAGCCGTTTATGGCAGCGACCGCCTCATCGACATTCAAGGACTCTTCCGGGTACTTCTTGCCATATTCGAGGATCACTTCGAAACCCGACTCCCTGGCGCTACGGATGAGCTTAGCCATGCCAGCCGCGTCGACCTCGATGATGTTGTCGGAAACCTCCACCGCCGTGAATCCCATCTCCCTCAAGGACTCCAGGGTCTGAGGCACAAGCTTCTGGAGATAGGCGGCCTCCAGCACGGTGCCACCGCAGAACGGTTTGATGCCGAAGGCTTTGTAGATGCCCACCTTCTCGACAGTCACTGCGGGCTTCATGTACCAGAGCTCGAACTGCTTGATCTTCGCATAGTCCAGGTACTCACCAAAGGTCTCCGCGTAGTCGAGAAGCTGGCGCGGACTCAGCCCCTGATCTCGAACCAGAGTCAGCCCAAGCGTTCTTGGCTTCCGGCTTCGGGTCGGGACTCCCATAAAGTCTAGATTGGCCGCCATGTCTTCATCCTCCAGAAGAGTTGTTCTCTGTGGATCGATTGCCCCCGAGCCCGGGCCTCCTCTGGAGGAGTCCAAGCATAGGGGCAAGATAGGCTATCAGGGTGATACTCAGTAGAGCTGCCGAAACGGGGCGGCTGAAAAAGATGGCCGGATTGCCGTGGGCCAGGGTAAGCGACTGGCTGACGGATCTCTCGAAGAGCGGGCCCAGCACCAGGGCAAGCACGACCGGCGCGGCCGGCACGTCGGCTCGCTTCATCAGGTATCCGATGATACCGAAGAGCAGCATGACCCATACGTCGACCATGTTGAACCGGATGGAGTAGGCCCCGATCACCACCAGCGCGAATATCGCCGGATACAGATACGAGTAGGGTATTCGCACCATCGCGGCGAACAGGGGGATCAGGGGCAGGTTCAGGATGAGGAGCAGGATGTTGCCGACATACATGCTGGCGATGAGGCCCCACACGAAGTCAGAGTTCTCCTGGAAGATCAACGGGCCCGGGCGCAGACCGTAGATTATCATCGCTCCCAGCATCATGGCGGTGGCCCCCGAGCCCGGCACCCCGAGTGTCAGGAGGGGAACCATAGCTCCTCCGGTTGACGCGTTGTCCGCGGTCTCCGGCGCTGCCACCCCTTGGGGCGCGCCGGCGCCGAACGCGTCAGGCGTTTGGGAGAGCCGTTTCTCGGTGCCATAGGAGAGGAAGCTTGCGATCACCCCCCCGGCGCCGGGGAGCGCGCCCACGAAGAACCCGATGGCGGTGCTCCGGACAAACGTCCACCTGCACGCTAGAACGTCGGAGGCCCGAGGCCATACCCGCCCCGACACACGAGCTAAGGCCGGCGATTCGCCAGACATGCTCTGGAGCAGTACCAGTATCTCACCGACGGCGAACAGGCCCATCGACACCAGCACGAACTCAATCCCGTCGAACAGCTCGGGCACGTTGAAGGTGAAGCGATCCTTTCCAAGAACGGGATCGGTTCCGACAGTCCCCAGCAGCAGCCCGAACAGCCCGGCCAGCAGAGCTTTGATCACCGACTTGCCGCCGAGCAGCGCTACCATGGAGAGCCCCATGAAGATGAGCGCCGCGTACTCCGGTGGGCCGAACTGTAACGCGAAGCTGGCCAGAGCAGGGCTGAGCAGAGTCAGCCCGACCACGCTGGCAGTCCCACCGATGAACGAGGACACCGCGGCCAGGCCGAGGGCCGGCCCGCCCAGTCCCTTCTTTGTCATGGCGTAGCCATCCAGCGCCGTCATCACCGACGAAGCCTCGCCGGGGGTGTTGATCAGTATGCTGGTGATGGCGCCGCCGTACTTAGCGCCGTAATACACACCCGCGAGCATGATCATCGCCGACGTTGGCTCGAGTGAGAAGGTCAGGGGCAGTATCATGGCCAGGGAGGCCGAGGGTCCCAGGCCAGGCAGAATACCCACTATCTGGCCTATCAGCACTCCGGCAAGGCAGAAGAGCAGGTGTTGCGGCAGCAGGGCATTGGCAAAGCCGCGAGCCAGATCGTTGATCACCTCCACAGCAAACACCCCCTAGGTACGGATGGAGTCCCATGTCTCGGGTGCTGGGGGCCGGGCTACGCGAAAACGCCGGACCGGTGCAGCGCCTGGACCGGGGAGAGCACGTTCAGGTGGGAGACCCACCATGCGTATGCCGGCTACTTGAATATCAGCCCTGGCAGCCGTAATTGCAGGAGCCGGAAGAAGACCAGCCAGAGAAAGAGCATGGTCAGCAGCGCCGCGGTGAGGGCCTGTCTCAGTGGCCGCCGCTCAACCCCAGCCGTCAAATACAGGACCAGCAAGCCCAGGCTCTCAGCCGCTCCGACCCTCTGGAACAGCAGCGCCGCCACCACCACCCCAGCATAGGCCATCAGGTTCTTATACGAGTCAGGGCGGTCGGATGTCGCAGGTTCGACCTCTGGCCGCAATGATCGCGCCGCTGGAGATCGCACATCCTGAAACACTCCCAGCGCTGCCGATCCTATTCCCAATACCGCCAGGCCAAGACCGATCCAGAAGGGAAAGAAGCCCGGCCCGGGCCCGAACTCAACCATGTAGGGCAGGCTACCTATCAAAGAGAGGGCGGCCAAGCCGACCAAGCCGAAGACCAGGTTGGGAGCGAACTTGATGAGAGACTCGCGTAGCTGCACGATCTTCACCTCCCCAAAGACCAGAAACGTCGGGCCAGACAGCGCGCCAGCGGCTACCCCAACGCAACGGTTGGCCAGCTTAGAGCGCCAGCGCTCGGTGAAATCAATTCTGACAGACAGCGAAGCCGCCGGACCGGAGCGCGGGTTAGACTGCCCGCGCCCCGAGAGCGGGATGGACTTGCCGGAGCACTAATTGGCTTTGTCCAGTCCCAGTTCCTTGATCACGGGAAGCATGACGTCGTACTGGCTGCGCAGGAACTTGTCGCAATCGGCGGCAGCCAGGAACTTGGTGTCGATGTTGTCCTTCAGGGCGTAGTCCTTCCACTCCTTGGTGTCGACCAGCTTCTTGAAGGCGTTTTCCCAGTAGACCGCCTCGTAGTCCTTGACGCCCTTCATCATGAGGAAGCCGCGCGCAATCTCATAGGTTGCGTTCGCGAAGCCTTTCTCGGCCAGTGTCGGGGCATCGGGGCCGATGCCTAGCTTCTGGGATCCGGTGGTGGCCAGCAGCTTCATCTGCCCGGACCTCACGAGCTCGGCCACCTCACCGGGGCTCTCGATCACGAAGTCCGCGTGGCCGCCGAGTACCGACATCAGGGCCTCTTTTCCGCTCTGGAAGGAGATGAAGTTGAACTCCACACCAGCGGTGCGTCCCAGGAGGGTGCCGGCGAGATGGCCGCCACCGCCTACCGCGGCACCCGCTAGGTTCACGGTCTTCCGTCCCTGCTTGGCCGCGGCGATGATGTCTTCGATCGACTTGAACTTCGACGACGCACTAGCCACGATAGCCTGAGGCTCCACCGCCATTACCGCCACCGGATGGAATACGTCCAAGGAGACCACTCCCCTGGCGACGTTGCTGAGCAGGCCGGCGCCAGATATTGTCCAGAGGGAGTGTCCGTCGCCCATCCTCTCCTGCTGCAGGAACTTCATGGCCACGGCCCCGCTGCCACCGCTCTTGTTGTTGAAGACAATGGGGTGGGTGATGATTCCCTGGGTCTTCAGCATCTGGGCGACCTGCCTCATGAAGATGTCGCTGCTGCCGCCGGCCCCCGTCTGAGTCACGAACTCGATCTCTTTCGTGGGATACGCCGGAGCATCCTTAGCTGCTGCAGCCGCTGGAGCCGCGGTTGCCTGTTGGGGAACTGCCGTCGCGGGCTTCTGGGCGGCCGCAGCCGGAGCCGCTGTAGCTTTCTGTCCAGCTTCGGGTGTACCCGAGCAAGCCAGGCCCAGAAGAAAGATCCCCATAACCAGTGCCATGACAAGTACTGCCCTTAGTTGCCACCAAGATCGCATCTGTAGCCCTCCTGAACTCTATCAGCTTTCAGTCTGCTGAATGCCGCTCTGCGGTGCCAAGCCGGAATCACAACCGACGTGGATGGAGGCGATTGCCCGACCGACCAGGGTGCCTGTCAACTCGCTGCCTGGTTCACTCCCTCCTTCTCTCGTCTGCTCTGGCGCCGCCAGGAACAATCACGTCCGCCGCCTGGAGTTGCCTCGATGGCTCCTGCTGGGGGCAGTCGAAGCCCAGGGAGATGGAGATGCGGGAAGCTGCCGTCTTGAGGTCTTCAAGCCACCCCTCAATCCTGGCTGGATCGCGGCGGGTCTCGGGCGCTGACATGGACAGCGAGGCGACAACCCGGCCAGAGTAATCCCAAACGGGCACGGCCATGGAGAAGCCTCCGATCGCACGCTCGCCGGAGGCGATGCAGTGTCCCTGTGCACGGACCTGCTCCAGGTTGGCTCGCAAGCGCTCCGGGGAGGTGATGGTTCTCTCGGTGAAGGCGGTAAGCGGGGCGTCGAGGATTGCTGCTTGCATCTCCGGGGGAAGGTGGGCCAGCAGCACCTTGCCGGAGGAGCCAGCGTGCATCGGGAACGGCCTGTTGAGCTCGATGACCCGCCGCAACTCGTGCCGGCTCTCTATCTGCTCTATGCACACCCGTTCCATCCCACGCACCACGCTCAGTCTGATTGTCTCGCCCAGCTGCTCCCACAGCCAGCGCATGTGAGGAAGCGCCTCACGCCTCAAGTCGATGTGGCCGCGGGCTGCCTCGGCCAGCGCGAGGAGCTGCGGTCCAAGCCTGTACTTGCCGGAGTGCGGGTCTCGTTGGAGAAACTGCCGCTCGCACAGGTCGCCTGCGATGCGGGAGGCTGTGCTCTTGTCGAGCACGCAGGCGCGACTGATCTCGGCGACCCCAAGCTCAGGTCCGACAGTTTTGAAACAGAGGAGGATATCGACAGCACGATGGAGACTGCGCAACTCTAGCCCTCAGGTAGTTGCATATTTACCAACAATGTATCATCTGGTAAGATCATATCAGCTACTAAATACCAGGTCAAGGGGTATCCGTGCGATTCGGCGATCCGCCGAAGACGTCAGTCATCGAAAGTGAGGGACAAGCCGTGCCGCTTCCAGAGCGACCAGTATTCGTAATCGGCCCCGCCCGTTCCGGAACCTCGATGCTCATGCTGATGATTGGATCTCACCCCCGCATCTCCGTGCCAGAGGCAACCTGGTACTACCCTCGGTTCCGCCCCTATCTGTACAGCTACGGTGATCTCAACCAGGAGGCCAACTTCCACACCCTCGCGGAGGAGATGATCTTCGGGGTCAAGCCGCCTTTCTTCGGGCTGAAGGTCAACCCCAGAACGGTAGTGGACGAGGTCCTGGGTTTCGTGCGAGAGAGAAGCTTCCCGGGCATCTTCGCGGGGATAATGAGCTGGTACGCCAGCCTGGAGGGCAAGGTCCGCTGGGGTGAGAAGACGCCCAACAACGTGTTCCAGGTGAGCCGCATCAGGGAGGACTTCCCCAATGCCCAGTTCATCTTCATTTTCAGAGACGGCCGCGACACAGCCGCGGACAACCTGAGATCCGCGTTCGGCCCTAGAAACGTCTTCTGCTCCGCCGAGGTATGGAAGATGTGGGTCGAGGCTGCCAGACCGTGGCGAAAGGAGCTGGGCAGCACCGAATTGCTGGAAGTCCAGTATGAGACGCTGGTGCGCCGTCCAGCGGAGACACTCCAAACGATATGCGATTTCATTGGGGAGGCATATTCCCCCCGCATGTTGGAGTTCCACAAAGGGTTCATCGCCCAGACGCGGGGCAAGAGGCGCGATCACAAGCCTCTCACGGAGGCTGTGACCGATCGATACATAGGCATCTACCGGGAGCAGTTGAGCAAGCGGGATCAGCAGATCTTTGCGGCAGTGGCTAGGGAAGAGCTGGTCGAGTATGGGTATGAGGTGGAGGTGGAGCCGGCGAAGATCAGCGACGAGGAGGCCGCACTATATCGGGAGCTGGACGGGCGGGTGCGCGCGGCGACGCTGGACGCCCCTCACGGCCATATTGTCTGGGAGAGCTACAACGACTGGCTGATCGATCAGAGGGAGGAGCGCCTCAAGAAAGGTATCTGGAAGGAGTCGGACAGGCCGAACAGCTTCCCAATAGGCGACCCCAACGAGGAGCTGGTCATGGGCCAGCGTGCGTGGCGCCGGTGGAAAGAGTACTTCGGAGTCAAACGAAGATACGCGCAGTAAGGCTTGGTGGACGCGGTCGATGAGATGGGCTTCGCGATGCCGCCATAATGACTCCCCGAGGCCCGTTGTGTTACTCTCACCCTCGGTGAGTTGCTTTTAGCCGCTACCAGCCGCGACTCTCGTGGCTGGATTCCTACTGAAGGGGGAGAGATGAGACTGGGCAACCAGGTAGCGCTGGTCACGGGCGCGTCCTCGGGCATCGGCCGGGCAACGGCCATCGCCCTCGCCGCAGAGGGGGCCGGCATAGCGATCAACTACAGCAAGTCCAGGGGAGAGGCCGAGGAGACGGCCGAGGCCGTCACGCGATTGGGGCGAAAGGCGCTGCTGGTCCAGGCCGACGTATCGGACGACGCGCAGGTGCGGTCGATGGTGGAGCAGGTGGTGAGCCACTTCGGGCGGCTGGACATCCTGATCAACAACGCGGGCACGACAATCAGGGTGGAGTTCGAGGACCTGGAGGGGCTTACGGAGGAGGTGTGGGAGCGGGTGCTGGGCGTGAACCTGATCGGGGCGTTCTTCTGCTCCCGAGCGGCTGGTAGGGTGATGCAGCGCCAGGGCAATGGCTGCATCGTGAACGTGTCGTCGGACTCCGGCACCAAGCCGTACGGCAGCTCGATAGCCTACTGTGCCTCGAAGGCCGGCATGAACAGTCTGACGGCGACGATGGCCATCGCCCTGGCGCCCCAGGTCCGGGTCAACGCCGTGGCCCCCGGCCTCATCGATACGCCCTGGCACAAGGGGAAGCCGGACTGGCGGCCGGAAGTGGCGCAGACGGCGCTCCTCCGCCGGTACGGCAAGGCGGAGGATGTGGCGGAGGTGATCGTGGCGCTGGTGGCGAGCGCGGGCTTCGTCACCGGGCAGATCCTCCAGGTGGACGGCGGCCAGCAGGTGCCGTAGAGCTTCACGCTCCTGCGAAAACGCGTGCGCTGCTCCGTGAGGAACAGGAGATCCTTCGCTCCACGCTCAGGATGACAGATGTAGAGGCGCTCAGGATGACAGTTGGAGCGAGTATCTTTTCATCGTTTCGGGTGGCCCGCTAGGGTCATGGGTTGCTCAGGGTGAAAACGCAATGGTGCGTGCACTCAGCGGATTACCACCCAGCGGATGACCACCCAGCGGTATCACAATCCGCAATCTTGTATTTCCGGGGGTCCGGTGGTAACTTGTGACGTGGACAGCGGGCAATGCTGCGCGCTGTACGCAGCCTCGCTGAGCACTCGTCGCTCGGCCTGCTGCAGCAAGCCTCCAAGGAGGAATTATGGACGATCCGAAAGAGCTGGTGAGGCTGGACCTGGAGCACGTGATCCACCCGATGCAGGATCAGCGTCACAACCAGGAAGGTCCCTTGGTGATAGTTGAGGGGAAGGGTGCTATCATCAAGGACGCTCAGGGCAAGGAGTACATCGACGGACTGGCCGGTCTCTGGAACGTGGCCGTTGGCCATGGTCGAGCAGAGCTGGCGGAGGCCGCGGCGGTGCAGATGCGGGCCCTGGGCTATGCCTCAGGGTATGCTGGGAGCTCCAACATCCCCGGTATCAAACTGGCGGCCAAGCTGGCCGAGATTGCGCCGGGTGACCTGAAGGCCACCTACTTCACCACAGGCGGAGCGGAGTCCAACGAGTCGGCCTTCAAGATCGCCCGCTTCTACTGGAGGATGAAGGGCCGGCCCGACAAGGTGAAGATCATCTCTCGGCAGGAGGCATACCACGGCCTCACCGCCGCGGCCATGCAGGCGACAGGCATGCGCAACTTCTGGATGCAGTTCGAGCCCGCCCAGCCGGGCTTCAGCCACATCCCCACCCACTACTGCTTCCACTGCTCGCTGAAGAAGACTTATCCGGAGTGCGGCGTAGCCTGCGCCGACACCCTGGAGCAGCAGATCCTGGCCGAGGACTCTGAGACGGTGGCCGCATTCATCGCGGAGCCGGTTCACGGCGCCGCCGGGGTCATCCCCCCGCCGCCGGAGTACTTCCCCAGGGTCCGAGAGATCTGCACCAAGTACGACGTGCTGTTCATTGGCGACGAGGTGATCACCGGCTTCGGTCGGCTGGGTAGCTGGTTCGGCCTGCAGCAGTGGGGCGTAACCCCGGACCTGATGACCTTCGCCAAAGCTGTGACCAGCGCCTATGCTCCTCTCGGCGGCGTTATGGTCAGCGAGCCGATCCATCAGGTCTTCAGGGAACTCCCCGCGGGCACCATCTTCAACCACGGCTACACCTACTCGCTCCATCCGGTATGCTGCGCCGTAGCAGTGGCCAACCTGGACATCTTTGAGAGGGAGGGGCTGGTGGAGAAGGCCAGGACCACCGGCAAGTACTTCCAGGCGAGGCTGAGGGAGTTGGATAGCCTGCCCGGTGTGGGCGAGGTGCGGGGCCTCGGGCTGATAGCCGGCATCGAGTTGGCGGCCGATAAGAAGGGCACTCCTCTTCCCTCCTCCATGGGCGCCGGCATGAAGGTCTTCAAGGAGGCGATGGCTCGCGGCCTCAGCTTCCGGGCGAAGGGAGACACCCTCAACCTGTGTCCTCCCCTCGTGATCACCGAGGCACAGATCGACTCGATGGTGAACATCCTCGGCGAGTCCATCAAGGTCGCCGTAGCCTGATCTCCAGACAAAAGGCAGTGGGGGTGGTCGGAGAAATGCTCCAACCGCCCCCACATCCGGCCTTCCCGGCATATCGTCCAAGAAGACCGTCCTCGTTCCTATGTTCTCTTCTACTTGACAAGCCATTCGGTCGGTGCTTTCATAACAGCAGTTCGCTCGTAACTAGCGGCACAATGATCGCCGAGTACACGTCTGAAGAAGGGCGTGGAGCAAGGATACCTGCTCCACGCCCTTAGACTATCAGCTGAAAGCACAGTTTGTCTTCGTGGCCGATCCACCGCGCTACATCATGGAAGCTGGGAGGTTACCTTGGCAACAGCGTGCGACAGAAGGGACAAGGTCACGGTAAACGGCCTCACCAAGAGCTTCGGCAAGCTGTTGGTGCTGGACGACGTCAACTTCACTGTGGGAGAGGGGGAGTTCCTCGCCATCGTCGGTCCCACCGGCTGCGGCAAGACCACCTTCCTCAATCTCCTCTCCAAGCTGATACCCTCCACCAAGGGCAACATCTGCATCTACGGCCAAGAGGCCGACCCCAGGAAGCACAACATCTCCTTCGTCTTCCAGGAACCATCCTCCATGCCCTGGCGCACCGTCAAGGACAACATCGCCTATGGCATGGAGGTCAAACGGGTCCCCAAGGATGAAAGGGAGAAGAGACTCGATCATATCCTCTCGCTCGTCGGGCTAAAGGACTCCGCCAACCTCTATCCCAACCAGATATCGGCCTCCATGGAGCAACGGGTTGCCGTAGCGAGGGCCTTTGCCGCCAAGCCGGACCTTCTGCTCATGGACGAACCCTACGGCCAACTGGATGTCAAGCTCCGCTGCTACCTGGAGGACGAACTGGTCCGCCTCTGGCAGGAACTGAAGAGCACCGTGATCTTCGTCACCCACAACATCGAGGAGGCCGTCTACGTAGCCGAGCGCATCCTCGTCCTCACCAACAAGCCCACCAAGATCAAGGCCGAGGTCAAGGTGGACCTCCCAAGGCCAAGGAATTTCGCGGACCCAGAGTTCGTGGAGATCAGAAAGCGGGTCACCGAACTGATCAGATGGTGGTAGCTCATTAGCGGATCACGCGAAGGCTCCAGCGGTGCCTGAAAGGAGGGTGAGCGTAGCAAGAAGGAGAAACCCAGAGGCCAGTAGCGGAATCCGTCTGATCCAGTCAAATGCTATTTGGATACATGGTGCCCATCCGATGAGGAATAGAGAGGAGAACTACCTTGGCAAGGAAGTATCCCTGGGGTAAGCTGGTATCCTTCACCGCGCTGTTGATTGCCGCATCCCTGCTGGCCCTAGCTTGCGGTAGCGCCGCACCCGCTCCGACTCCCACAACGGCGGCAAAGCCTGCTGCACCCGCCGCCACGACTGCTCCGGCCGCACCAGCGGCTACCACGCCTGCTGCCGGCGCCACAGCTGCGGCCACCAAGCCCGCCGCCGCTGCACCAGCGGCACCCGAGAAGCAGATCAGCCTGAAGGTTAGCCACCAACCCGAGTTCGAGTCGTTCCCCACATGGCAGGCGGTCCAGGAAGGGCTGGACAAGAAGGCCGCAATGGAGTTGAAGATGGTCTACTTCGACTCCGGTATGCCGCAGGTCGAGGCGCTGCCCGCCAAGCAGTGGGAGATTGGCGCCACCGGCGGCGTGCCGATGCTGATGGCCGCGCTGCGCTATAACGCCTACATGATCGGCATGACCCACGACGACGGCTTCAACAACATGGTCATGGTGAGACCCAACAGCCCCATCCTGAAGACCAAGGGCTTCAACCCGAAGTACCCGGACGTGATCGGCCATCCCGATGACGTCAAGGGCAAGACCGTCCTCACCACCACCGTCTCCTCGGGTCACTACGCCCTCTCCGCGTGGCTCAAGGTGCTGGGTCTCAAGGACAGCGACGTCAAGATCCAGAACCTGGAGCAGGGGCAGGCGGTTGCCGCCTTCGACTCCGGCCAGGGTGACATAGTCTCCCTGTGGGCACCTTTCTCCATGACCGGCCTCTCCAAGGGCTGGAAAATGGTGTCCAACGGTCCGCAGGCCGGGGCTGTGATCCCACTGGTGTGGATCACCAGCAAGGAGTTCGCGGACAGCAACCCGGACCAGGTTGCCCGCTTCCTGAAGATGTACATGGCGCAGATCGACAGGCAGAAGAAGGAGACCGTCCAGCAGGCAACCCAGTACCAGAAGTTCCTCAAGGACTGGTGCGGCATAGACATGAATGCCGACATGGTGAAGATGGATATCGAGCTTCACCCCATGTACGACCTGAAGCAGCAGCTCGAGATCTTCGACAGCTCGAAGGGCCCCAGCAAGGCGCAGGGGTACATGCAGGGCATCGCCGACTTCTTCACCGAGAACGGCAGGTTCAAGCCCGAGGAGAGCGAGAAGGCGATGAAGAGCAACTTCATCACCGACAAATTCCTCAAGATGATCGCCCAGTAGCCATCCAACGGATATCGTGGGGTGGGGATGCCGTCCGGCATCCCCACCCCACCAGGTAATTCCGATTACAGGGGGTTGCCATGAGCGTGGCCAACGGTATCGCCAAGGCCGAACGCGGTTCCAGGCTACTGAGTATCCTCCCTTACGCGAGCCTGGTTGGATTCTTCGTCGTCTGGCAGTTGGTGGTCGATCTGGGGATAGTTCCCAGGGTGATGCTGGCCACACCCTCCCAGGTCGTCGCGCTGTTCTTCGATAAGCTCACTCAGGAGAACCCCGATGGGGCGTTGCTGTGGGTCCACATCGCCACCAGCCTCCAGGAGGTGCTCACCGGCTACTTCCTAGCGCTGCTGATTGGCATCCCGTTGGGGCTGCTGATGGGATGGTTCGTGGTGGCTGAGGGGCTCGCGCGGCCCCTCTTCGAGATAATGCGCCCGATACCCCCCGTCGCCTGGATACCGCTGGCGATCTTCTGGTTCGGGATCGGCATTACCGGCAAGGTGTTCATAATCTGGGCCTCCGGCATGGTCCCCTGCGTGATCAACTCCTACGTGGGCGTTAAGATGACGAACCCTACCCTGATCCAGATGGCTCGCACCTACGGCGCCTCGGATTGGCAGATCTTCAAGGACATCTGCGTGCCCTCGGCCCTCCCGATGGTGTTCGGAGGACTTCAGATCGCTCTGGCCGCCGCCTGGACCACGTTGGTAGCCGCCGAACTGATCGCGGCGGATGCCGGCCTCGGCTTCCTGATTACCATGGGCCGCCGGCTCCTTCTGCCAGATATGATCGTGCTCGGCATGCTGCTGGTCGGTCTGACCGGCGTTGTGGTCGGTGTGATCATCGACAAGGTCGAGAAGAGGCTCTCTGAAGGTATAAGGAGATAGGTTCCGTTGAGTACAGCATTAGATGCCGGACCCAGCCCAATTGCCAGCGGAACCCGTAGATCATCGGGATCTCTGGTATCCACCGTACTGACGAACCGTTTCGTCCTGTACTGCATCTCGCTAACCGCCTTCCTGCTGTTCTGGGACGCCGTGGCGGTCGCCAAGACCTTTGGCAACTTCATGCCTCGGCCGATGGAGGTGGTGGCTCAACTGGGCATCATGATGGGCGACCCCCTGGCCGGCAAGACCCTGCCCATGCACCTGTGGGCCAGTCTCCAGCGGGTGCTGATAGGCTTCGGTATCGCGGTCGCCATCGGCGTGCCCCTCGGGCTGTTCATGAGCCTCAATCGCTACGTATACGCCATAGTCAAACCGATCTTCGACCTCTTCAAACCGATGCCTCCTATCGCCTGGATCTCTCTGTCCATACTCTGGTTCGGGATAGGCGAGACCTCCAAGGTGTTCATCATCATCATCGGCGCCATCGTCCCCTGCGTCATCAACGCCTTCAACGGCATCCGTCTGGTGGACCCGGAGCTGTACGATGCAGTCCGGATGCTGGGCGGTAACCGGCGCGATGAGATGCGGGAGGTAACCTTCCCGGCCGGCTTCCCGGCCATCTTCGCGGGGCTCCAGATCTCCCTCAGCGTGGCCTGGACCTGCGTGGTGGCGGCCGAGCTGGTGGGGGCCAGGGAGGGGATGGGCTTCATAATCATT
The DNA here is from genome assembly GCA_002436065.1 of Chloroflexi bacterium UBA6077. Lineage (GTDB taxonomy): Bacteria > Chloroflexota > UBA6077 > UBA6077 > UBA6077 > UBA6077. The sequence continues at coordinate 4,729 of DIXP01000031.1, read as the reverse complement.
CTGGGCATGAACCTGTCCAGGCCATCTCTGATCATCGGCGGCATGGTGGTTATCGCGCTGGTGGCGTGGCTCCTCGCCGTCTCGATGGGATATCTGGAGAAGTGGGTGTGTCCCTGGAAGAGGGAGATAAAGTGACGACGACCAACAGCCAGAAGATCGTCTGCGAGGGCATCAGCAAGACCTTCATCCAGAAGGGAACCCAGAGGGTATTTGCCCTCGACACCGTGGACCTGTCCGTGGATGAGAACGAGTTCGTGGTGATCCTGGGGCCAGGCCAATCGGGCAAGAGCACCCTGCTAAGGATCATCGCGGGGCTGGAGACCCCCTCCACTGGCCAGGTCTTCCTGGACGGTAAGCCGGTCACGGGTCCAGGGCCGGACCGAGGGCTCGTCTTCCAGCGATACACCCTCTTTCCCTGGAAGACCGTAATGGGCAACGTGGAGATGGGACTCAAGCTGTGCGGCGCGGGCAAGAAAGAGAGGCGAGAGATAGCCCAGCACTACATAGACCTGGTGGGACTCACGGGCTTCGAGAACGCCTTTCCACACCAACTCTCGGGTGGCATGAAGCAGCGCGTTGGCATAGCGAGGGCCTATGCCAACAACCCCAAGGTGATGCTGCTGGACGAGCCGTTTGGCCAGTTGGATGCCCAGACCCGCTACCTGATGGAGAAGGAGACGGTGAGGATCTGGGAGACAGAGAAGAGGACAGTGATCTTCGTCACGAACAACATCGAGGAAGCGGTTTACCTGGCCGACCGGATCGTCACCCTGGAGGGGAAGCTGCCGGGCCGGAAGAAGTCGGAGTACCTCGTGAGGCTACCGAGGCCGAGGGAATACATTGAGCCAGAGTTCCTGCAGCTGAGATCCAGGATCACCGATGAGACGGAGCTCTGCCTGTAGGCGGTGTGCAAGGCTGCTCTCCCCCCTCTGTGTGAGACAGCGCCGCGGGGACGTGGTGCTGTCTCACATCTTGTTGCTCCTTCTACGAGAATGGATCGTGCTCACCCTCCAACAGGAGATCCTTCGCTCGACGCTCAGGATGACAGTTGTAGAGATGCTCAGGATGGCAGTTGTAGAGATGCTCAGGATGGCAGTTGTAGCGAGCATCTTTTCGTCGTTTCAAGTGCAGGGCCCTGTGCCCTGCCGTCCGGTTGCCCCGCCTTGCGTCGTTGCCGATGGACCCGGATGCGGGCAGCGCAGGTGGTCAATTGCGTGCGCGCCACCGGGTGGCAGGGCACAGGGCCCTGCACTACCGGGAACGGGTGGCCTTGCCACCTATCACAATCAGTTTGGTCGTGTATTAGTCGATTGGACGCACGAGCACCTTCACACCCTCCGTTCCCTCCGCCGAACAAAAGGCTTGCTGCCACTCTGTCAATTGAAACAGGTGAGACACTATGATATCCGTGTCGACTTTTCCTGTTGACAGCAACCGCAAAGCTACGCGCCAGTCGTCGATGGAGTAGCCAAAAACGCCCGCCAGGCTCAGTTCCTTGAAAATGACATGATTCATTGGGATCGCTGGCCGACTTCCATGACCGAAGGTTCCCACCTGAACGTGGCTGCCGGCCTTCTTCAATGCGGCGAGACAAGAATCGGCAGATGCTGCAGCTCCGGCACACTCGAAGGTCACATCTACACCCTTGCCACCAGTCCACTCTGCGACGGCTTGCGAGAGTTCCTGCTGCTCAACGTCGACTGTAACCGTCGCCCCGGCCTTCAGTGCCCGCGCGAGCCGCCCCGCATCGCGTGAAAGGCCCGCAACCATCACATCTGCACCTCGCAGCCGGCAGAGCTGGGTCACCAGCAGACCGATGGTCCCTGGTCCCGACACCAGCACTTTGTGATGTGGCAGGATCCGAGCTTTGGAGAAGACAGCATGCACGGCCACGACAAGGGGTTCGGTCAGGGCACCCATCTTGAAGGTCACGCCATCCGGCAGTTGGAGGGTGAACTGCTCCCTGAGCATGACGTACTCGGCGAAGGCGCCATCCGCGTGGAGGCCGCCGATACGAAAGCCTGCAGTCAGCAGCCCGTTCTCGCTGTCGCCAACCACTACCCCATCTGGATAGAAGGTTGTCAGGCCGGTAACCCTGTCTCCCACTTTAACCCGCGAGACTTTGTCTCCGACGGCAGCGACCACCCCGCTGAACTCATGCCCCGCCACGACGGGTGGCGTAGCATGGGGATGGGTGCCGTGAAACAATTTGAGATCTGATCCGCAGATCCCCGCAAACTCGACCCGAACCAGAACATCACCGGGGCCTGGACTCCGAATGGGCAACTCTCTTAACTCCATGCATCCAGGTGCACGCTCGTAGCATACCAGCGCCAGCATAGCAGTCTCTCCACTCGTTATTCCCAGCAAACTATCAATCAGTTGTTTGCTTCGTCCCGCTTCCCCTACTCTGCAATAGTCGTTGATGATCGGACTGACCCTACGTATTGAACGATTCTGAGCACAAGCACCATGGCGGCAGTTCCCAGCAGGACAACACAGATCGGTCTATTGAAGAAAAGGAGTACGTTCCCGTCCAGCAGGATCAACGCCTGCCGCAGGCTTTTTTCCATGATATTCCCGAGTATGAGTGCCAGGACAAGAGGTGGTAGTGGAAATCCCGTCTTGGTGAGTGCGTATCCAATCACCCCAAAAATGAACATGAGCCACACGTCAGCTATGCTATTGTCAATACTATAGGCCCCAATACAACAGATGGCGACGATCACCGGATACATAATGTAGTAAGGCACCCTCATCAAGTTCGCAAATAGAGGTACCATCGGGAGATTCATGATCAACAGCAGCACATTCCCGACGTACATACTTGCGACTACCGCCCAGAAGAAATCGGGCTGCTCCTTTAGGAGCAATGGCCCGGGCTGCAACCCTGCGAGCATTAGAGCAGCCAACATCACAGCAGTGGAGCCTGAACCCGGTATACCGAGTGTGAGCAGAGGCACAAGACCACCGGAACACGCAGCATTGTCCGCGGACTCGGGCGCAGCCACACCACAGATAGCGCCTTTACCGAAGACCTCTGGGTCCTTTGATAGTGCTTTAGCGGTCCCATAGGCTAGGAAGGTCGCGATGGTAGGGTTTCCACCGGGGATTACCCCTACGAGGAAGCCTATTATCGTACATCTAATTATCGTTCCAGCACACTCTCTTAACTCTTTCAGGGACGGCAGCAGTTCGGAGAGTCTATTTGGCGTTGCGAAGATCTCAGCCTTGGCAGTCTGTTCGAGGTTTATCAGTATCTCACCGATAGCAAAGAGTCCCATGGTTGCGACTACGAAGTCGACCCCGCCGAGCAGAGCGACTTGTCCGAAGTTGAGTCTCTCCATGCCGGATACGACATCCGTACCTATCGTGGACAGCAACAGACCAAGACTTGTGACCATTAGCGCTTTAATCATTGACCTGCCGGCTAAGAACATCACCAAGGTCAGAGCCATAGCTGTCAGTGCAAAGTACTCAGGTGGCCCAAAACCAAGGGCAAACTCCGACATGGCTGGGGCGAGCAGCATCAGACACAAAACGCCTAGCGTTCCTGCGGAAAAAGATGCGATGGCAGCCATACCAAGCGCAGGCCCAGCTCTACCTTGCCTTGCCATTTGATAGCCATCAAGACAAGTCATGACCGAGGATGTCTCGCCAGGCAGATTCATCAGGACGGAGGTCACCGCTCCGCCATATCTTGCGCCGTAGAAGACACCACACATCAGAATCATGGCAGCAGTACCATCCATGCCATAGGCCAGCGGCAGTATCATGGCAAGGGTAGCGGGCGGTCCCAATCCAGGAAGAATACCCACGAGAGTCCCGACAAACACACCTATGAAGCATACCAATAGATTTGACGGTAACAGTGCAATGGAGAATCCGTTGGCTAGGCTCTGGATTGTGTCCATACCTACCTCGATCTCTCAAAGTGTATTTAACCAATTATGGCTTGCCTGGTAGGGTTCATGCCATTTAGCCAAACACTTTCTTAAATACCGAGTATCCCGTGTGGTACTGGAACTCTAAGACAGACTTCAAACAGCAGATAACAGACCGTACAGCAGGTTGCACTCATGCCAATCGATAGCTTCCAACCCTTATCTTCGACAACCTTTACGAGAAAGGCGAGAAGAAGCAGAAGTGCTATGAATAGGCCGAGAAAGTCCAGCACAGCGGCAAAGACAAACAGAGAAAGCGTAACAAGGCTAACCTTACCGAAGTCACCTCCGCTCTTGGTCAAGGGCGCATCCCGAACGCGGGTAGTCACTAGCATGACCAGCGACAACACTATTAAGATAACGGAGAGCCATAAGGGGAACAGCCCGGGCCCCGGATTAGAGTCAGACATGTAGGGCAAGTGATAACTCCCGCCAGCCATGACCGCACCAAAGGCAATGAATACAATGGCAGCTATACGATCTGGCCTCAATCTATTTGCCTCGCCTTCTGACTTATTATGTTTCTTCTGAATATCAATCCGAGTAATATATCAGTGATTACTTAGCTTGCCCTATCTCTTTGAGATAAGATGCAGCCATATCGGCCTCCCACGCTAGATGCTTATCAAACTCCTCAAGACTCATATAAGTGTTCATCTCTCCGTTAGTGGCCAAGTAGTTCTGCCATTCAGGAGTTGTTATGACTTGCTTAAAGGCCTCATGTAGCTGTTTAACGATTTCAGGGGGCGTATCTTTCCTCGCTGTCAGCAACGGTGAGAAAATCA
>DIXP01000030.1 GCA_002436065.1 Chloroflexi bacterium UBA6077 | reverse complement strand
ACCCATATGGTTGCTGAGCAGGATCACCTCCTGTGGTCACTGACGAGGTCTGCGAGGGCGACCAACTCGTCGCAATGGGGACAGCGACCACCCTGGCTCACTCGTCGGCAGAAGAGGTGGCAGTCTGGACACTGTTGCTCCCCCAGGTAGCGGGACCCGCAGGACGGGCATTCGTAGACTGTCTGCGAGCGGGACACACTGCTCGGGGGTGGCAGCTGCTCATTGGGAGTGGAGTGGCGATGTCGCCAAGCGGCCTGACGGCAGGCGTCCGAGCAGTAGCGGCGCCGGCCCTTGGGGTGGAAGGCACTGCCACAGACCGTGCAGATCGCCCAGGCTATCGTTACGCCATCGTTACGTAACGGGTGGGGGTCGTTGGGCGAGGCGGCGCTGTCCCAGCTTCGCTCGTCAGGCATAGCTCTCCTTCCTGCTGGAGTCGAGGGCTCTGCCCCCGAACCCCCGAAGTTTACTAGGCATAGGGGGAAGCTCTGGTTGTCCTGGAGGCCATGGGCGGTGGGTGGGGAGGCATAACGCCTCCCCGGACGGATAACCGTCGCAACCCCATCCGGGTATCCCTCGGCGGGTCACGCTTCCGTGTTGCCCGCTTCCGTTTCGCCGGACATTGCTTAGGGTACAGCATGAGCTCGCCTCGATCCAAGGCAAAGCTGTCAGCCCTGGGCAAAGAGCCAGCCTCGTCGCCTGGCCGCCGCCTTCGGATCGACCGGCTTTGGCGGTCGAAGCGCTTGGCGGACCGGCGACTTAAGGGGTACAGGCTCCGATGAGGGCACCTGGCGGTAGGGGATGGGACGCTTGGCATGATACAGGTAGATGTCCCCCTCTGGCACGACATGGACGGTGACGCTCTTCTCCACCAGGCCGGGCCCCTTTGGATCGGGCAGCAGCTGCAGGATTCGGCCCGAGAAGCTGATGCAGTGGTCGGCCCTGACCTTGCGGCTCTCCCGAACGGCGAAGTAGTAGTTGAGATCCAGATCCGCGGGAAGCATCACCCAGGCGCTGTTGGGATCTTGCGGCGCCTTGGCGAACCGGGCGTTGTATCGTTCGATGAAACCCGGAAGGAAGGCGTTGGCTGCCTCCAGAGCGGTGATGCCAGCCAGACGCAACTCCTTGGTCAGACGGTCCTGCAGGGTGCCCCAGAGCCGCTCGATGCGTCCCTTGGCCTGCGGGGAGTAGGCTGGGATCGACTCGATGCCTAGCTCCGCCATGACCCGCTGGATCTGGCTCATGGGCGTCTGCCCAGCCAACTCCTCCTCCAGGGTTGGCTGCTTCGGTGAGCGCAGGATGGTGTGGCGGTCGTGGTAGATGCTCATCGGCAGGCCGTAGTCTAGCGCGACGGTGCGCAACAGCAGGAGGTAGCCCACCTGATCCTCCGTGGGACGGAAGAGCAGAAAGACGACCTTTCCCGTGGCGTCGTCGATGGCTCCGATCAGGCTAGCCCTCGGCCCGCGGCCCTCCAACCAGTCGAAAGGGCTGCCGTCTATCTGCAACAGCATCCCTTCGGCAGGACGGCGTGCCCGCCTCCTCCGATGCACCGGAGCGGACGCCACCGCCTCCTTGCGCAGTCCCGCCTGCCGCAGGAGACGGTCTAGGGTGGAGCGGCCGATGACGATGCTCTCCTCCGGCCCGGCTAAGAGCTCCTGGAGGTGAGACACGTTCAGGTCGTGGTATTTGCCGCCGGGACCCGTCAGGGCAAGGATCCGATCAAGGAGGGCGGGATCGGTGCGGTTGACCGGACTGCGGCCGCGGTTGCCGTGGACCACGGCTCCGAAGCCCTCATCCCGGAAGCGAAGTCGCAGCCGGCGGACCTGCCGTGGGCTCACTCCCAGCAGTTCGGCTGCGGTGCCAATATCCAAAGCCTGTGCCTCCAATCTGGTCAGGATCTCAACTGCTCGCTGCTGTTTCGGGTTCAAGGTAACTGTCCTCATACCTCAAGTATGCCGGACATTTTCCCCGAGCAGTTAGGGCGGACATTTTCCATGAGCAGCAACACAAAGGAAACATAGTCTTGACGAATCGGTCCGCCCGTGCTAATCTTCCACAGATATTTTGGTTTTCTTGGTAATTTTTGTCTTTCTTCCTAGCCCCGGGGGTTGGCTATGGGCTTAACAATGCGCCAGAAGGCATTTCTGAGCAAGCTGCTCGACCTGTACGCGGAAGCGCGCGAACCGGTCCACTACTCGCGGATGGCCAAGATCCTGGGAGTCAGCTCGGCCACCGCCTACGATATGATGAAGCTGCTGGAGAGTAAGGGCATGGTCCGCTCCGAGTATATCGTCCCCGATCGTCCCCTCGGGCCAGGGCGCGCCAATATCCTTTTCGCACCTACGCCTGTCACCCACGAGCTCTTTGCCCGCCTGACTGCGGACATGGCCCGCGACGAGGAGTGGGAAGAGGTGAAAGCGAGGGTCCTTACGGCCTTGCGCTCGGGTGAGGCCGCCGACTACGACGACCTGTTGCGCGATCTGCTGGTGCTCATACCGACGACCAGCTCACCCTTGGCATACGCCGGTGAGGTGATCACGGCACTTCTCATCACGCTCCACCAGACCAAGCAAAGGCTCGGCCCATGCAGCCCCTTGGGGATGCTACTGGACAACACTGCCGGCAAGCTGGGGATGAGCATGCTCGCTGGCCTCGCCTTCGGTCTGTCCGCAACGCATCAGGTCAACGAGCGGATCCTGGCCAACTTGCCTGAGCACGTTCGCCGCTACGAGGCAGCGGTCCAGGAGTTGAGTGCCGAGGCCGCTCAGTCGCTGCGAGACTTCGTGGGCGAGATGGTCGCGGCACTCCGGAAGAAAGAGCGCTAGATCTCCTTGCCCTGTCAGTCTGCCGGTAACGTGCGGCTTTGGCGCCGAGGTTGAGAGATGTCTGTCCGGCCCGTGGAGCCTCGGGCGAAGATGCCCGAGGCGCTGGAGATTACCAGATGGTAATCATCGAGGAACACACAGTGGCTCATCTTGTACCGTTTTCTCTTGCCGTCGGCGCTATTGCGCTGGCATTGGGTGCCCTGTGGCTGCGGCCCCTCATCATGGCGCTACGCTCCTGGCATTTCCTGCGTCGGCCGCGGCCCCAATGGCCGGGCTATCTGCCTACCGTGGCGCTCATCGCGCCCTGCCGGGGTATCGACCAGGGTTTAGAGATCAACGTCCGGGCGGCGCTTGCCCAGGATTACCCCGGCTACCAAGTGATCTTTGTGACCGGCAGCACGGAGGACCCTGCTTACCCGATCCTGGCGCGCATTGTCCCGGAGTACCCCCATGCAAGGCTCCTGGTGGCCGGCCAGGCCCACGATCGTGGCCAGAAGGTGCACAATCTCCTCGCCGGCGTGGCGGCGGCGGGTCCGGTCGATGTGCTGGCCTTCGTCGACTCCGATACCCGCCCCCACAGGGGCTGGCTGCGCAGCCTGATCACACCACTGGCCGATCCACGAGTGGGGGGCAGCACGGGCCACTACTGGTACCGGCCCGAGCGCGGGGGGCTATGGTCGTGGGCCCGCGCCTACGCGGCGAACCTGACGGCCCTCAACATGGCCCACGAGGGCAACGGTGGGCTCTGGGGTGGAGCTATGGCTGTGCGGAGGGAGGTCTTCGAACGAGCCGGCGTCGTCGATGCCTGGCAGCACGCCCTGGCCGACGATATCGTCATAGCTCGACAGATCGACCGCCTTGGACTGCGGACGACGCTGGTGCCCGAGTGTTTCACCGTGATCGCCGAGGACAGCGACTTCGCGGGCTTCTGGGAGTTCGTCTTCCGGCACCTGGTGATCGTCCGCGCCGCCGACATCCGGACATGGATAACCGTAGGGGCTGTTCTCGCCCTGCCGGTGCTGGCAGGTTTAGGTGGAGGTTCACTGCTGATCGCGGGCCTTTTCTTCCGCGAGGCTCTCCTGCTGGCTGCAATCATGCTGATTCAGATTCCCCTTCAGGTGGCCTACGGTGCGGCGGTGCCCGCGGTGGTGTTCCGGGATCCGAAGATGGCACTGGTCGCTCCGCTTCTTCTCCTTATCGAGCCGGTGGTGCTGGTCGCCTACCTGGCCTCGGCTCTTACCAGGAAGATGACGTGGCGCGGGATCACCTACGAGGTCCTGTCGGCCAGTGAGACTCGAGTCCTTCCGCCGGAGGATTCGGCCCAACCGTGGGAGCGGCCGGAACTGGCCCAGGCGAGGGAGCGTGTGCGCCAACTGTCCTCCCACGCGCGGCAGCTGGCGACGACCGCGGTCGCCTGGCGAGGAGGTTGAGGCTAGAGATAGCGCTGCATCCTATCGCCGGTGCCCACAGCGAGTGGGCCGCTACAGGGAACCGATCGTCATCACCGCAGGCGAGACAAGCACCGCTCGCTTCAGGAAGGAGGAGCCAGGTGGAGATTGCACCAGGAGTGCACCAGGTAGAGGGAGTGCGAGGCTGCAACGTTTTTCTGTTGGGCAGCGACAAGCTGGCGCTCGTGGACACGGGAATGGCAGGCAGCGTGGGCGCCATCGAGCGTTACTTGACTCGCATCGGTCGCCCTCGGGAGGCCCTCAAGTTGGTGGTGGTGACCCACTGCCACGTTGATCACACGTGGTCGTTGGCCAAGCTGCGTTGGGCGCAACCACTTCTGGTCGCCGCGCACGAGGCCGAGGCGCCCTACATCGACGGCAGGCTGCCGCCGTTAGGCGTGCAGGGCAGCGGGTTCGTGAGGGGGATCCAGAGGCTGATCAGTTCCCGACATCGGCGGAAGTCAGTGCCGGTAGATGTCTCGCTGCGAGATGGCTCTCACCTGGACTTCGGTTTGGACGTTCGAGTGCTCCACACGCCGGGGCACACCCCGGGCAGCATCTCCCTTTACCTGCCCGGGCCCAGGCTGCTGCTGGTGGGGGACGCGATATCGAATCGATACGGACGGCTTAGATTGCCCCCGCGTGCCACCACGGTGGATATGGACAAGGCCAGGCATTCGGTCGCGCGGCTCGCGGCCCTGGATGTTGAGGTGGTCTGTTTCGGGCACGGCCCGACCCTGGCGTGGCGCTCTAGCGATGCGCTGCGAGATCTACTCGCCCGCTGAGATCGGCCTGCTTGGTCGAATTTCGCGTAGCCATCACACCACCGGCAGCCGCTCCCTGCTGCGCAGGTCCATTAGCCCCAGGCCGCTCGGACAGGATGCCCCCGCGCACCGCGAAACCAGCATGAGGTTTACCGGGCATCCCCGAAGTAGGCGGCTATCGCATCAGCCAAGGCCTTGGACTCCTTGCGAATGAGAAGATCGGGATCGGCCAAGTAGCGCCTCGCCAGGGCATCGTTGGTCACGAACCAAGCCTCGGTGAGGGCCGAGGGCATCTCCGGCTTGGCGGTCATGTCGAATGTATCGTGCTGGATGCCACGACTGCGGAAGCCCAACTGCTCGACCAGCTTGTCCTGGGCCAGCCTCGCGATCCATCGATCGCTTCTCTGCGTGTAGTAGGTAGCCGTATAGTTCAGCGTCGGGTCCCCGTGAGCGTTGTGGTGGATACTCAGCACCACCTGGGCACCGTCGCCGCTCGCCTTACGGATACGCTGGTCGCGGTCCACAGCTCGGTCTACATCACGAGTCAGGTATACCGTGAAGCCTTGGGCTTGCAGCTTTGCCTGAGTGGCCAGGGCCACGGCGAGGTTCACATCCTTCTCGTGGAGGACCCCACCGGTGGCCACGTTTAGCGCCCCTCCGTCCCCACCACCATGGCCTGGGTCCAGCTCAACGATGGGAGGGACAACAGCGGGCGACCAGGTGTCGTGCTCCACCCGGCCGCCCAGGGAGACGAGAAGGACCAAGAGTGCGAGAAGGAGCGCAGGCACCAAGAGGTTGCGAACCATCCTGCTCCCCAAAGTCAGAGGCTATGACACCCAACTCCTGGGCCGCCCATCGGCTCTGGCCTACTTGCCCTGCTGCTGCTTCTCGCTGGACTCCATCCAGTCGGTGATGATGGTGCAAACGTACTCATTGAAGGGCACGCCCGCCTTCTGCGCCTGGTGGGTGAGCTTGTTGCAGAACTCGCGATCCAGCTTGAGCTGGACGGTCTCCAGGGAACTGCTCTCCGGCTGCTGGGTCTCAGACATCCCTTGTACCCCCTTCTTGTGGCTGGAGTTGCCTGTCCCCTTGCCGGGGTCAACTCTCTTAGCCAGATTATACAAGCCCTGCCATCCCGTCAAGAGACATCTTTGGCGCCGGACCGCTCCGCCTCTTCCACGGCGGCGCCTCCTCGTCGAAATCTGTATAATCGCCAAGCTATCGTGTCGCGGTTTGCCTGCCCGCCGCCTGCATGCGCCATGCGCTGCGTCGCGATAAAGCCGACGTGAGTCAGCGAGACAGCCCTCACCCAACGGATCCTTCCCAAGCGGTCAAGGTCATGAAGCAGTTGCTCCTCCTACCCGCGCGCCAACTGGCCCTGGCGCTGCCCATCACGATGGCCATTGGCTTCTTCGCCGGACTGATAATGGACACCGGCGAGCTGAAGCGCTACATGGTGCCCGTGACGATCATGATGATCTACCCCAACATGATCGGCTTCAAGCTCAGCGACATGCTCAGCCTATCCCAGAGCCGGTTGGTATTCACCTCCCTCGCCCTCAACTACACCCTCGTCCCGCTGGCCGCCTACCTGCTGGGCACCGGCTTCCTGCTGCGCGACCCCGAGCTGTTCGCGGGCCTGGCCATCATGTCGCTACTCCCCACCTCCAACATGACGGTGGCCTTCACCACCCTGGCCGGGGGAAACACGCGCGCCGCCGTGAAGCTCACCGTGGCCGGCCTGGTGGCAGGGGCGCTTCTCGCCCCCTGGTACCTGCTGCTGCTGGTGGGGCAGTATGTCCCTGTGGACGTTGGGGCCACCCTGCAGAGCATCGCCACGGTGGTGTTGGTGCCCATGGTGCTGGGAACGACCACCTACTCCCTGCTGCGGAAGAGGTACACCCCGCAGGAGATCCAGGAGCGGTTCGCCACCTACTTTCCGGGCATCTCCTCCTGCGGGATGCTGTTCCTAATCTTCACCGCCGTGAGCACCAACGCCCAGCGAATCCTCGCGCAACCGGACCTGCTGGCGATAGCGCTGCTGGTGCAGATCGCCTTCTACGGCTTCACATACCTGTTGGCTTTCGCGGTTGGGTGGAAGTTCTTCGATGTGGGGGACAGCTACGCCCTGGTGTTCAGCGTGGCGCTTCGGAGCCTGGCGATTTCGATTGGGTTGGCGGCCACGACATTCGGACCCAACGCGGCGCTGATGGTGACCCTCGGCATCCCGCTCCAAAGCCAATCGGCCGCCTGGCTCGTCCGCCTCAAAGGCCGCTCGAAGCTGCTCTCGGGTCGGGCCTGGAGCAAACCCTGACCCGAGAGCCTGTCACCTGAGGAGTGGGGTAATGCCTCCGACCATCTTGCTGGTAGCCCCGTCGTCGGGAGAGATGACCACCACCACCTGCTTCTCCCTCATCCCCACGTAGCCGCTCCGGCCGGAACCCAGCCAGGTGAACCTCTGGCCATCCTGAGAGGTCGCGTTCACACTCTTCTTAGCCTTGTAGAGCTCGCCCAAGGCGGCAAAGAACTGCTCAGCCTCCTGAGGGGCGTCCCAGCTAGTAGCCAGGACGAGCGCATGCTTGCCCTCGGCGTTTCTGTACAGGGCCAGGCGATCCCCGCCCCAACCATCGCTGGCCTTGAAGGACAGCTCGTCGGATAGCCCCCCCCGCAGGTAGCACCACAGACCAAACTCGCCCATGGAGTCCTCGTGCCACTTCGACCAGCCTTCCCCCAGAACCGGAGCAAGGTCGGGGGGATCCACGGTCTGCGGCCCCTCGTTCGCCCAATACTTCTGTACATGTAGGATCTGCTCCGAGGTGGTGGGCGGATTGGCGAACGCCCGCTGAATCTCCACCACTCCGTCCTTCTTATAGAGGGACATCGTGAATGCCATCCCCCGCAGGTAGGGAAACAGCAGCTGCCACTCCAACACCGGCGGCGCCGACTGCATCCCCTGCTGGCTCGGGACCCCAGCCTGGTCGCCGTTGGTCGCCGCATTCCTCTGCTCGGGAGTCATGTACTTCTGGCCATACAGTCCCATGAAAAGGGTGGCGTCGCCCTCGCTCAGGGAACGCAGCGTCAACGACCTCTCACCGTTCCCCTTCGCCTCCTTCAGTCGGCCACCCAGGTTGAAGTGCTGGTCCTGAAGGGCATGGACGTACTCGTGCACCAGCGACAGCTCTTCCCGTGGGGTGAGCTTCTGGCCTGCCCCTATCAGCTTCATCTCCCGAGTCTCGAAGTCGTAGAAGCCGAAGATCTGCTCGGTGAGAGCCCCGATGGATAGGTCGTACAGGTCGTCGGATTCCTTCATGAGGTCGAGAAGCACGAGGACAGCCTTGTCCTTCTCCAGGATCTCCCTGGCATTCTCCTTCTCGTAGCTACTGGTCAGGTAGCTTCGCAGTTCGTCCCGAGTGAGGGTGCCCATTGGAACCCTGGACTTAAGGGGTAGCCCCCTGAGGGCGGCTACCCTGGATGCGATCTGGTCCAGGTCGGTAGCGGGGAAGAGCGTGGCACCAGGGGTACGCAGTGGGGTTGGAGTGGCCCTGGGCGTCGCTGTGGGGGAAGGAGTCGCGGTAGCGGTGGGCGGCGCGGCCATAGCCGTGGCCGTCCAGGCCGCCTTGGCCCGCTCCTCGATCGGGAAAGGCGCCCGGCAGCCGCTCCCCAGAACCAGCAGGGCGACCGCTAGTAGGAGCAGCGCCAAGGGCTTCAACGTTGCCCGTTTTGTTCCCCAGATACCGGGGGCAACAGCCAAGCGAAGCCGGTTCACCATCCCGTATCCCCCATCCTTGCCTGACTGGTCCGCCATTGCGGGCGAGCCGCCCACGCCGCTGTAACCGCATGCTCTAGCCGGCGCTTACCTAATGTAGCCGCATGCTTTAGCTTGCGCGTACTAGTTGGTGGTGCAGCCCCTATCCCAACGAGCTACGCGCAACCTGAAGGTTGCGGCTACATCGTTTGCCGGCTTCGCCGCCCGTCGAAGCCAATATGGCGAACCGCTACCGGCTCGGCGGCGCCCCGGCGTTGATCGCCTCGGAGGGCCAGAGGTAGGCTTCCTTCGCCAGGTCACCACCGTTGGCCACCGTCACCTCGCCCTTCTTGGCCCAGGGGACGTCCTCCTTCCAGTACTGGAACACCGCCCGCTGGGCCCGGATCACGAAGCTGGTGCCCATGTCGGCGTGGGCCACCGGCAGGCCATACTGCTCTAGCCAGTGGGGGTTGGAGAGGAACCGAGCCTTGATGGCGGGGTTGGTATCCAGAAAGGCCAGGTGGCGTGCCGCCACCTTTTCCCAGGACAGGCCCGTGTCGGGCTTGGGATCGAACGGCTTGGGAGTCTGGCGGTAGTCCTGCAGCCACTCGTCCATCCCCTGGTCGTGAAGCAGGTCGAAGGTGTTCAGGAAGTAGGCCATCTTCGTCTCGGGACGCCACTGGAGCACGCCTTTCTGGAATGCCTGGGTTACGAAGCCGTCCAGGACGAAACGATGGGTGACGGGATAGCCCAGGAAGGTCACACCTCCCAGCCTCTGGAACTCCGTCCAGAAGCGGACCCCTCCCTCGTCGGTGACGGCGAAGCCGGTGGCACTCGCCCCCAGAGGCCGGCCATTGGCCTGGGTATAGAAGTGGCCATTGGGGATCTCGTAGTCGAGGGGGCGCGACGCGGGAGTCTCGACCTTGGAGCGGGCCAGATCGAGTTCGTACCACCGCCCGGCCTCCAGCGACATCTTCACCCTGGAGCCGCTCTGGCTGAACGAAACAGGTATCCTGGCATCCCCCTCCAACCTTGTCAGGGACCCTGGGCTACCCAAGCTCGAAACGTGGACCAGGGCAGCCGGATCCAACTCCAATTCCATCCTGGAGGTGGAGTAGATCCGAAGCAGCTTGGGGTCGGTCCAGGTCAGGAAGAGTTGGGAGAGCCGCTCGGCGTTGAAGCTGAGGCGCGAGCCCTGGTAGGAGGCCGCGCTGACTATGAGGGCATCGTCCGACTCGAAGGCCCATCGGTAGCCAGGGGACGGATTGTCCAGCAGGTAGATGTGCCCTCCATTGCCCTGGCTGCGGCTGAGGTAGTCGGCCAGACCCCGCAGCCCCGCGGCCACCGGCTTGGCCACCCCATCTCCCAGGTACACCCCAAAGCTGTTCTGCCGCGCATTGGAGCCCTTGGGGAAGTCGTTCAGCATCCACTTGGCGCCGCCTCCCAGCCCCTCCGAGAGCAGCAGCATGTAGGTCGCCATCTCATAGTTGGCGCTCTCCTCCGGCGACATACCCTCGTTGGAGAAACCGAACTCCCCCAGCAGTACCGGCTTGCCCGGCAGGGCGGTGCGCATGCTGTTCAGCAGCCTGGCCGTCCCCTCCAACGCCTTGGCGTTGGCATTGGGATAGCGATGAATGGTCACGTAGTCCAGGGTACGGTTGGCCGGAAGCCTGGCCAGCACCACGTCGCTGTATGCCACGGTGATGGGGTGGCGGTTGTCGGCCTTCCGCAGGGCATCCACCTGGGGCTGCAGCCACAGCGCGAGGGTGGCATTGAGGACGCTCATGAGGGAATCCCATTTGCGTCCCCCAGGGGAATCCAGGTAGTCCAGGGTGGAGACCAGATAGCTTCGGGCCGTCACCCACTCGCCCGCCTCGGCCAGCATCTTCTGGTAACCCTTCAGCTGGACATCTGCCCCCGCAATCTGGAGGGGCGACTTGGCGCCGCCCGGATAGATGGCCGAGGAGAGATCGCTGAAGTGGGGCTCGTTCTTCAGGTCGTATGACAGCAGGGTGGTGTTGCCGGCGTATCGAGCCGCGATCCTACCGTTCACCTCCGCCACCTTGCCCAGGTCCCTCTCGCCGTAGTCGTACAGGCAGAGGATCACCCCGAGGCCCTGCTGCTGGGCCAGGGAGAGGAATTTGTCCAGTTTGCTCCACCTGTTCGCCAGGGCATCACTGGCCAACGGGGGCTGGAGGAAGACGCGCACTGCGGAGAAACCGGCATCCCCCGCCCGTCGGAGGTCGGCTTCGATCAACCGCTCGTCGAACTTTCCATCCTCCCACATCTGCCAGGCCCTGTCGGCCGGCCCCTCGTAGTTGACCGCCAGCAGGAAGGCAGGGTCTTTGCCAGGCAACACTAACTTGTCGCCTTCGGCAGAGATCGAGGGGGAGGCACTCGCCGGTGCGGCCTCGGCCGGATAGGCCGTGGCCACCAACAGCATCAGCAGCATGAACAGGGCGACGGTTATGAAGATCCGCAGCCACTGAGATCGAGACATGTGGAAAACCTCCGGTAGGACCCTGAGGGGAAGTAGGTGGTGGATGACTCTGAGTATAACGCAAAGAGAGAGAAGATGTTACCAACTTGGGGCGAGTAGGTGTAGGGATGGAGGACGGACCTAACCCCCCTGCCCCCTTCCCGACGCGGGAAGGGGGAGCGGCCAATCCCCTCTCCCTGAGGGAGAGGGTCAGGGTGAGGGGGGACTCAGGAGTCAACCAAACGAGCCTCTCACCCCGTGACGCTGCGTCAACTCGCGTCACGCCTCACCCTCAGGGAGAAGGAGAAGACCCTCACCCTGACCCTCTCCCACTGCGGTGGGAGAGGGAATGCCATTCTCCCCCTCTCCTCGTGGGGGAGGGGGCCGGGGGGTGGGGTCCGTCCCGCCTTAGCAGATCGCCTCGAGGCCGACGCGGAACGCCTTCAGCGTCTGCTCGATCTCCTCGTCGGTGTGGATGGGGGAGATGTAGATCTTGTCGGGCACGCTCATGAACAACCCCTGCCGGGCAGCGGTTGTGTAGAAGGCCACTGCCTTCGCCTTGTCTCCACTCAGGATATCCTGGTAGTTCACGATCTCCCGATCGGTGAACACCACCTGCAGCACGCCACCCTCACCGGTGACCTGGGCCACCACGCCGGCCTCGGCAAACATCTGCTTCAGCCCATCCCGCATGCGATTGGTCAGCTCGTGGATGCGCGGGTAGAGGTTCTTCCCCTTCAGCTCCTTCAGGGTCGCCAGACCCGCCACCGCGGCCACTGGGTTACCGCTGAGCGTACCCGTCAGATAGGTGTAATCCGGCTGCCCCTTCCGGCCGTTGTCGCACAGATCCATCACATCGGCCTTCCCCGCTACCACGGCCAGCGGGTATCCGCCTCCGACGATCTTGCCGAAGGTGGACAGGTCCGGCGTAACGCCGTAGTGCCCTTGCGCCCCCCCCCAGGAGAAGCGGAAGCCGGTCACCACCTCGTCGAAGATCAGCTTGATGCCGTATTTGGAGGTGATCTCCCGTAGGAAGGCTAGGAAGCCCGGCTTGGGCGGGTAGGAGCGCTGGAAGGGCTCCACGATCACCGCCGCCAACTCCCCGTGGTTCTCCTCGATCAACGCCGTGGTGGTCTCGACATCGTTGAAGGGCGCGATCATCACCGTGTCGGAGGCTCCAGCAGGAATACCCGCCGACTCCACCCTCGGCACGGGGGAGTAGGGGGCGACTGAGCCCATGCTCAGGATGGCATAGTCGTGCACACCGTGGAAGCCGCCCTCGAACTTCAGCACCTTTTCCCTACGGGTGAAGGCGCGGGCCAGCCTCATCGCGAAGAACGTGGCCTCGTTGCCGGAGCTGCAAAAGCGGACCTTCTCGGCGCAGGGCACAGCGGATACGATCAACTCCGCAAGTTCGATGGCAGGCTCGTTGACGAAGTAGAAGGTGCTGGCCTTCTCGGCCTGCCTCTTCACGGCCTCCACCACGGCGGGATGGGCGTGCCCCAGGATCAGGGGGCCCGACCCCAACAGGTAGTCGATGTACTCGTTCCCGTCCACGTCGTACAGCTTGCAGCCACG
The DNA here is from genome assembly GCA_002436065.1 of Chloroflexi bacterium UBA6077. Taxonomy (GTDB): domain Bacteria; phylum Chloroflexota; class UBA6077; order UBA6077; family UBA6077; genus UBA6077. The sequence goes on along the minus strand of DIXP01000030.1, from coordinate 1,004 downwards.
TCCATAGGCGGGAACGAAGGTGAGTTCGGCAGGCAGGCCGAACATCCCCAGGGTGCCCCCGGGTAGGAATTGCCTTGCCTTCTCCAGCAGTTGGCCGTGAGCCGGGCTCGGTTTGTTGGTCTCCAACGTTGCCATCTCCACCTCTCTTCCTTCTACATGAAAGCGCCGGCTTCGTGCAGCCGCTCGTCCCACCACCGGCGAGGCTGGTACGGGGACGCGATCAATCGGGGGCTTCAATCCCCTCGTTCATTCCACTTGCCATGAGGTAGCCAATGGCCCGCTCAGCCAGTTTGTAGCGGTGTACCATTTCCCAGAATCTGGGCGAGTGGTTGGGCTCTGCCAGATGAGCCAGCTCATGGACCAGGACGTAATCCTGCACCCAGAGAGGCATCCTGATCAGGCGATCCGACAGCCGGATGTCGGCCGTCCCAGAGGTGCAGCTACCAAATCGCGAGTGCTGGTTGGTCACGAAGCGAACGGAGTTGATCCGCAGCTTGCCGTCGAAGTACCGAAGATTCAGCCCCTGTGCCCGCTTCATCAGGTCGGCGTCCCCCAGCCGCTGGGACCGTGCAACCCTGGCCCGCAGCTTTGCCACCAACTGGTCGATGATCTGCCGTTCCCTATCCAAACCAAGCCCTGCGGGGACTCGCACCTCCAGCACGTCGCCGACGAGGCGAGCGCTGTAGGTCTGGGTCCGCCGAGGGCTGCGGATCAGATGGACCTTCCAGGGATCGTCAGGCATGGGACACTAATCGTCGAGGCTTCTTGGATATTGCGGGCAATTAAAGCAGGAAACAGTTAGGGATGCAAGCATTGAGAGCGGTCAGCTATCAGCCGTCAGCTCTCAGCCGTCGGCAATCACAGAGGCGTCTGCCACAATACAGGGACGTCGCTGGTCTCGACGCCTGGCCGTAAACGAACCAGGCTGAGACGCTCAAGGACCCGGATGGTCGCTAACAAATAAACCTGACAGTAGCCCGAGGAGGGCGAAGCTCCTGCCCGCG
>DIXP01000009.1 GCA_002436065.1 Chloroflexi bacterium UBA6077 | reverse complement strand
TCGATGGCTGCACGGGTTGTGCCAAGAAGAGCGATTCAGCAGTTGCAGTGTTGATGCCAACTGCCACAAGTGTGAACGGCTGCGGGACGGCACGCTCCTTGCGCGGCGGCCCCTTTTGGGCTAGAGCGAGTCTCCGAACTGCACCAGAAGGAGCGGACGATGCACGGACATCACGGCGAGCATGAGCAGGGAAAGTGCGAGTGCATGGGCGAGGAAGATGCCGGACACATGGGCTACGAGCAGGGTGAGATGGGAAGCATGTGGCCGGGCCACATGAGGATGATGGGGAAGATGTGTCTGGGGCACGGGCACCATCACAGGATGATGGGCGGTATGTGGCCAGGTCCCATGGGGATGATGAGAGGCATGTGGCCAGGCCACATGGGGATGAAGGGGAAGATGTGCCGGGGACACTGGCACAAGCACGGGATGGCGGGCAATATGGGCACGTGCCCCGTGTGCGCACGGATGATGGGTATGGAGGCAGGTGAGGAGGAAGGCCCGTACCGGGGGAAGGGGCCGGTCAGGAGAACCGACGAGCAGATAAAGACCGAGGTGGAGCAGGTCCTGACCGACGATTCCTGGCTGGACGCTTCTAACGTGCAGGTGAGCATCCAGGACGGCGTGGTTACACTCACCGGAACGGTGGACTCCAGGCACTCAAAGCGCAGGGCTGAGGATCTGGCAGACGAGGTGCTGGGCGTGAAGGACGTGCAGAACAACCTGCAGATGCACTCCGGCGAGTAGGCTGCTTATCGATCACAACTGAGGTGCTAAATAGCGGAGGGTGATGGAGCAGGTCGTCGGGTAGGCTCCATTGCCCCCCGGGGTCAGTACCCCACGTGCCACCCCTCCGGGATCTGCGTGGCCGATGGGATCCTGCTGGCCAGCCGCTGCCTCCAGGGAACGCCGAACCTGGTCGCCACCTCGGCCAGCTCCTTCAGCCGGTCGGCGGCGGTCGTCTCCAAGAAGCGCCTGCGCTCCGTCTGATCCTGGGTCTTCACCACCTCCTGCCACACGGCCCGGCCGGCCAGGTACCCCGAGGCGCCGCCTCTGCATGCGATCTCCACCTGCCTCAAGAAACACCGGTAGTCCACGCCCCCGCTCAGCACCACCCACGGGACGGGGCTGGCCTCGGTGATCTGCCTGCAGTACTCCAGCATCCGCCCCTCGTCCTTCTCATAGTCGGCGTCCGCTGGGAACTCGGCCTTCAGCACGTCGATGGACAGGGTGGATACCTCCCGCGCAGTCCCCACGACGAGACGGGGCAGGTCGGCCGCGAATTCCGGCGAGGGACGCTTTTGCCCACCTACAGGGTAGCTGACCGTCTCCACCAACAGCGGGATATCCTCGGCGGCGCACTCTGCCGATACCCTCTCCACCAGCTCTCGCTGCGCTGCGGACACGTCCTGCACGTCGGGATGGTAGTAGATCAGCAGCTTGACAGCCGAAGCCCCCATCCGCTTGATCTGGTCCACGCCCCAGCCGGGCTCGATCTCGGTGCGGCGGCGCTCGGCGCTGTCGGTGTAGCCGGTGGCCTCCAGGCTCACCAGCAATCCGGTCGATCCGGGCAGTACACCCTCGGCTATGCATTGAGCGGCACCGTAAATGGGATCGAGCAGGACGGCGCTGGCATGGGGAGCCATCGTCTCGACCATCAGCAGCTTGAACTCCACCATCTGCTCGTAACCCATGGCGTCGGGGTTGGCGGGGCTCAGCATCTTCTGCAGGGAGCCCCGATGGTCCGCGGCACACATGGTGAAGACCCCTTCAGGGGTCGCGATCTGGTCCAATCCACGGATCTTGCCAATGCCGAGATGGGTGAGGGAATGCGCCACGTCAACCTCCATCAAACTGGATTTGGCTGGGCTGTTGGTCTAACCTCGAAGTCAGCTGATACGTGACCCACGACAGCAACAGCTATGCCCGCTCTTGGAGCGCCGCAGGCGAGGGGAAGGCATGCTCTTTGCCCCTTCTGCCCCCCACCTCTGCGAATCGGAGGGAGAGTAGGTCTCAACATGCGCGGAAGGGATATCGCCCTGGTCGTGGTAAGGATGGCACCCATCGCGTCTGCCGTTCAGCCTCTTTGGGTTGACCGGTCCTTGGATAGTTGGGTGGCCGTCCCGTGCGGGCTACTGGTGGATGTGAACCATGATGATGGGTTTTTGGGTCTTGATAGTAGGCGGAATAGCGGGCCTGGCGGTCTGGCTAACCAGGCAGGGAGCGGGCGCGACGACAGGGCCTGGCCTCGGTGCACAAAGACCGCTGGACATACTTCGCGAGCGTTACGCGAGGGGAGAGATCTCCCGAGAGGAGTTCGAGCGGATGAGGCGCGACCTGCAGGGTTAAGCGGGCGGAGCTCCGATTGATTAGACGTTGCATAGCGAAGAGGTAGCCCCCTGCCAGGTAGCGAAGCTGGGGATGCGGGTCGGGAACCAACTCCGTCGGGGGCCTGAGCCGTGGGACGAGCCAGAGGATCGCTCTGGACAGCCGCGCTCGGAGGCCACCAACGAGGGCCACCGTCTCATCCGAGACGACAATCCTGGCACCGGGCCCCGCCACTCGGTCCATCTCCTCCAGCGCTCGTCGGGGACTGGTGAAGAAGTTGATCCCGCCCAGGTGGAAGAGCGCATCGGAGGAGTTGTCGGGGTAGGACAACTCCTCCGCCAGACTCTGGCGAAGCTCCACTACGCACGGCAGAGACGATAGCTTGTTGCGGGCCTGGGCCAGCATCCCCTCGCTGATGTCCAGGCCGAAGACGCGGCCCGAAGAGCCGATCTTCTCGCACATCAAGGGCAAGTTCACCCCCATCCCCACACTGACCTCCAGGGCCTGGTCGCCGGGCTCAAGATCCAACATGTCCACTAGTGTCACATCTCGCCTGCTTCGCTCTGCCACCCACAGCTAACCTCCTACCTGGACCTCACCTGCTCAGGGGTTGGCACCGGCTCGGCAGGCTCCTCGG
>DIXP01000048.1 GCA_002436065.1 Chloroflexi bacterium UBA6077 | reverse complement strand
CCATCACACTTTATCGCGATGAGCCACCTCAAGAGGGCGGCCCTCGCGAAAGATTTCTCCTCGTGGGATCGGCATCCCGTGAGATCAACAGCCAATCAACCGAGGGAGTCCATCCCTAAGTGGAGCGGGAAAAGGGGGGCTGGGGAGGCCAGGACTGTGGCCTAGCCTCCCCAACACTGCGTCGGTTGCGGAGTCGTCTATCTGCTCCGGTGGCCTAACACCACCGGAGCAGATAGCTGGCCTGAGATGAGACCCGGAACGACCGCGCCGAACCGGGTCTCGAGTCGGGGTATGGTTTACGGGATCGGGATCAGCGACTGGAACTGGATGTCCAGCTCGGCCAGGTCGAAGCCGGCGGTCGACTGCAGCTGGGAATCGAAGCTCGATCCGCTGCCCAAGTTCTCCAGGATGCTGGCTATCTGGCTTCCAGACAGGGTGTTGGTCAGGGTTCGGCTTGCCAGGAAGCCGATGCCTCTTGCGGTCTCAGCCGTCAGTCCGCCCTGTCCGATGAAGAAGCTCCATACATCCTGGATCTGGCTCAGGGTCGGAATGTTGTTGTTCAACTCCTCGTACCGGGCCACTGCCAGCGCCTCACCCTGTTCCTGAGGGACACCCGGGACTAGAGCAAAGGAGATGGAGTCAGCGAGACCCGACCTGAACCATTCCGGCCCGGAGATGCCGGCGAGATCCTCGATCATCAGCTGAGTGTACTGGCGAGCCAGCGACTGCTGGATCATAGCCATGGCGTTTCTGGCATCCAGCGCGGCTTGATCAATTGTGTTGGTGGTGGGAACGTTGACGCCAGGGATCAGGGAGCTCTGGTTGTTGATCACCGAGAACTGAAAGGCCTGTTCGTTGAACATCCTGTTGGCGGCATCCATGTCCAGGCTGACCAGGATTGCCCAGCTGCCCTCGGGAACCGGACCGTTGCTCTGGTTGACCTTGGTCAGAATGGCAGGCTGGCTGAGACCGTTGATGGATACCAGGTCCGTCATGGGGGTGCCCCTGAGTGACTGAAGGTCGCCAATCATGGTCTCATTGTTGGTGTACAGCAGTACCGTTGTCTCCGCGCTGGGTCTCCAACCGAAGCGGTCGACGAAGTAGGTCTCCAGGTCCGTGACGTAGGAGACGATTGGCTCTCCCTGGGCAGCTGCCAGACGGTCCATGGCCCTAACCTGGGGCACGAAGGTCCCAGGGGCTACCTCAGTAGGCACTCGGGCCTGGGAGAAGCCGATGATCGTGTCGACCCGGCCTGTCGTAACGAAGGTTGTCTGAGCGAAGACTGTGGTGGCCATTAGCAGGACAGCCAGACCGGCCAACGTCAGGCTCAATGCGCGATGTCTCATGTGGGAATCCTCCTATGCTGTTGACTACTGAGAAGATGCCATGGCGCTAGGGCCTCTGGCTCTCCTCTGGGCTCGCCGGTGTTTCTCTCAGGCCAATCTACCGCGGACGCGGTCCTTGACGATGGCTGGTCACTGCCGGGGCGGGAGTCTGGTGGGCTGCCTTAGCCTCCGAAGTCTTTCCCGAACGGGTCCAACTTGCAAGGTACATACCAACGATTTGTTCATGTTGCTGTCGATTGGGGAAGTGGGAGGGAGGATAGGGGGAATCCAAAGGGGGTGACCTTGGTCCAAGGTCACCCCCTTCGCTCTAGTCTCTCTTATGCTGCTTCGGCAGTCTGGATCAACTGCCCGACCTCATCGGCGTCCAGTTCGTCCTTCTGGAGAAGCCCCTCCGCGATCGCGATGACCGCCTCCCTGTTGCTCTCCAGCAGCGATTTCACCGCCTCGTACTGGTCGCGGAGCATCTTGTCGATGTCGCGCTTCATGGAGCGGTCGGGCACCGTTTCGTGGAATGCCCTGGATGAGTAGAGGGTGCCGTTCATCCCAAACCAGCCGATGTAGGCCGCGGCCACCCTGGTAGCCTGCTCCAGATCGGCGGTCACGCCCGTGAGGGCTGTGCCAAGGAAGGTCTCCTCGGCTGCCCGGCTCGCGAGGGCGCACTGGATGTCCGCCATCAGTTCCTCGCGGGTGTGGGTGTACATCTCCTCCAGAGGTTTGGTCGCCGAGAGACCCAGGGCCTGCCCGTGCCGGATGATGGTCACCTTGCTCATCCTCTGCTTGGGCAACAGCTTCCATTGCGCAAGGCAGTGGCCAGCCTCGTGGTAGGCGAGGCGTCGTCGGTCATCCTCGGACATACCCTTGATCGGCTGCCTGAGCCCCCACTCGTGGGTTTCCCTGGCCAGGGTGAGGTCGCGGTAGGTAATGGAGGTGCGCCCGTCGAAGTGGGCGATTACCACCGCCTCGTTGATCACGTACTTGATGGTGACTGGGGTGTAGCCGATGGTATCGAAGACGAGCCTGTCCATGTCCAGCGGATCGTGCGTGACCTTGGCCAGGTAGTAGTCCAGGATCTCCTTCCGCCCGTCGGCGCTCGGGAGGTCCACGACGATCTTGCGGTCGAAGCGACCAGGCCGGAGTAATGCCCGATCGAGCACCTCGGCGAGGTTGGTGGCCCCGATGGTGAGGACGGGCGGCATCTCAACCTTCTCTCTCCGTAGGCCGAGGGAGCGCAGGAACCTTCCCCACCGACTCATCTCCTGGGGAGGGGGGTCCATCTGCATGAGCAGCTCGTTCAACATGCCGTTGTTGCCTCCGCCCATCATGCCGACCATGCCGGTGCTCGCTCCCTGGTTGGCGCGAGCCGCACCCATGGCATCGATCTCGTCGATGAACAGGATGCAGGCACCGTATTTACGGGCGAGCTTGCGGGCCTTGCCGTACAGCATCATGACTCGGAGGTTACCGATGCCCATGAACATGTTCTGGAAGGAGGGGGCGCTGGCGTAGCCGAAGGGGACACCCGCCTCCGTGCTGATGGCCTGGGCGAGGTAGCTCTTGCCGGTGCCAGGAGGGCCGACTAGGAGGAGGCCACGGATCGCCTCGCCGCCCATCTGCTTGAACTCCTTCACCCCCCTCAGCAGGGTGACGATGCGTCTGGCCGATTCCAGCACCTCGGGGTTGCCCTTGTAGTCCTTGAAGCCGACCCCTGTCTCGCCGGGTTTCACCCAGTAGACGCGGCCTCGTCCCAGGAACCAGAAGAGGGCCCCGAACTGGACGATCATGAACATCATGGCGAAGAAGAGTTGGAACAGCAGCATAGCTCCCATCCCAAGCATTGGCAGCCATCTCTGAGAACTGGGCAGCAGGAAGGCCCAGAAGACCGCTGCGATGGCTGCCAGCAGCAGCAGCAGCCTAATCTGGCGACCGAGCAACCCCAGGATGTTGTCGACGAAGTCCTGGATGGATCGGTCGCGCGACCTCGCGTTTGGGTTTGTGTGCATCATCGCTCCAGACTCCATTGAATGTTGGCGATCTTACCCTCTGCATCTACTATGAAGGTGTAGGGAAGGCGGGATGCGCCGGTAGGGGCCTCCACGTTCAGCACGTAGAAGTAGACGCTCTTCCCGCCGGTGAGGGGCATTCCCCCCACATAGTCGACCTCGCCGTAGCGGCGCTGCTGCTGCTCGGCAATCTCCAACTCCTTCTGCAGCTGTTCCAGGGAGTTGTTGGCGGCCGTCATGCGCTTCTTGAAGGTGTCGTTCATGGTCTCCCAGAGGCCCGCTGCATCGTACTCCGCCTGGGACTTGAAGTAGCGCTCCACCACCTCCGGCTGGGGCAGCGAATCGGCGATGGTGGTGGATACAGCCTCTCGTTCAACTTGGGGTTGGGACCAGGGCAGGATGCTGGGTTCACCCGCGGCCTTCCATCCGACGCTGCAGCCCACCAGCAGGACCAGCAGGGTGTAGCGCACTGCCTTGGGGCGCAGAATATGCCGTGCACCGAGGAACAGGAGCACCAGCCCCTTGACCAGCCAGTACAGCAGCAGCCGGATGGGCATCAGAAGGGGATTCGGACGACTCATACTGTCAAGGGATTCATCGGGCATCATTGCTCTCGCACCTCTATGGGGGGAAGGTTCACTTGCCGCGCAGCCCGGGCGTTCGCCCGACGCAGCCCAAGCCACGGTTATCAGAAGCAATTAGGGATAAAGAAAATGTGGCAATAGCAAGATGGAGTAACTATAGCATATGAGACTAGCAGATTCACTAATGAGCAAGCCGCTGCTTTCAGGAGGCTGCGTCGTCGTAGGTGGCGTCCATGCCGGCACTGTCATCGTGAAGGGTGCAGGGCACCAGGAGGCCCCTGGCAACGCGACCCTCCCTATCGAGTGGCGTTCCAGGGGCCTCCTGGTGGTGGAGCCTATTCGATTTTCCAGGACTGCTAACCCTTGGCCCGGCAACCCGAGCCCTTGGGGCGCTCTCCCGACAACCCGGGATCATTCCTGCAGCTGCTCGACTACTCGAGCCCTTCACGCATCGATCGGTTCAGCAACCTGAACCCGACATCGCGGGTAAGGATAGCCTCACTCCGCCGCCCCGTAAGTCGGGAGGACTCCTAGAACTGCGTAGGGAAATCCCTAACATTTCCCGCGTGCGCGGCATCAGTTGTGCGATGCCTGTACTTGCCTCGTCGTTCCAAGGGTTAGGGTCACGCTGTCTGGTGCTGTAATGATCAGAAGGCTGCTAGAGGACTGGCGCCGCTACAGGATCTACTGGAAATGGGCGTTCCAGAGCCTCGTGCGGGGAATAGACGGCCACTGGCCTGTCTTCGTCACGCTCCTGCTCTTCCCATGGATTTCAGGGGTTCTCATGTGCCTGGTTGAGTGCCATAAGGGCGGCTCGATAAGGACCTACTGGGACGCCGTGTACACCACCTGGATCACCATGTCGACGGTCGGGTACGGGGACTATGTCCCGATAACCCGTCTCGGGCAGGTGATCGCCTGCCTCGACGCCCTGGTCGGTCTCGTTATCGTGGGCCTGATCGTCTGGCTCCTTACGCGATCACTGGGCGATCCTCCGACATAGATACCTTCAAGAAAGTGCTAGATTGCGGCGCTCCGCTATCCTGCTAGCTGCAGTGGTGCGTAGGGGTAAACGACGGCGCGAGTGCCCGGGCCGTGGCGCTCCGACAGCTTCGCCAGCAGTTCTCCCCACTCCCGGCACCATACCACCTTCTCGCCGCCCCACTCCATCCGCTCACTCATCGACAGGAAGGGGGTGAGGATGAATACCCTCCCCACCTTGGCCAACGGCCTTGCCTGCCTCCCCAGGCTCCAACCAGTGCCCCCGTATTCGGTGCCGAAGCGGCCGTTGTGGTGGTGGACCACCTGCCCCTCGTGGCTCCAGCCTATCACTACAAGGTCGCCTCCCTCCTTGAGGCAGTGCGGAGCCAGCCAGACCGCCCGGTTGAACTGGTGCTCGTCTGGGTAGGCGTTGCTCACCAGCACGTCGGCATCCCCAACCAACTCAGTGTGGTACACCTCCCGAGCCAGCCGCACACCAGCCCGGTGCTCCGCCACGAAGTCCCCGGCAAACAGCCCCACCACCTCCCGGCGGTTGTTCAGCACGCAGTCCACCTTGAACTGGAGTCCCCCCAACCTGGCCCCCTCCTCGATGTCCAGCCGGAACTGGTTGCCATCCACCTTCCCGACGCCAAGCGTCGCCCCGTACGGCTCCTGGCGCATCCGGCTGTGGTGGGACGTGATCGTCTCGATACCCGCTACCCCCGGCAGGATGATCTTGCCCCCAGCCCCAAACCCAGCTGCCTGGTGGGGAATGATGCTCCCGATGGCGAGCCTGAGGTCGCAGGAGGCAACCTCCCGGTTGATGTACATGGGTGTGCCCCGACTGGTGGTCCCGACGTACACCACGTTCTCGTAGGGGTTGTGGTTGTAGACTGGGTAGTGGGCGACCACGTCGGCCCCCAGCTTGGTGACGAACTCCGGGGTGCTGAGGGGGCGGTGGGTCCCCGGCCCACAGAGGAAGCGGATCTGGTCGTCCCGTATTCCCCCTTCGTGCAGCTCATCGAGGACGAACGGGACGATATGGTGGGTTGGGGTGGGCTTCGTGGGGTCATCGAAGAGAATGACGACCCTCTCCTTGCCCCTGGCTATCTCCCGCAGCCTCGGACTCTCGATCGGGTTCTGGACGGCTGCTCGTATCTCCTCATCGGTCAGTGGCGGCTTGTCGTGGCCAGCCATCCGGCACTCCACCACCTCCCACCCGCTCGGAAACGTCAGATCCAGCTCCTCCTCGGCGTAGGCGTTGACCCTCAGCTTGACCCGGTGGACAGCCATGGTGTCGACCTCCTCAACTCGAACTAGCCGCGCCATGATACCAGCCGCGCTGCCCAAATCAACCCTCGTACTCGCTGCCCGGCGTCGAAGTCCCGCTGGAACTGCCGCCCCCGGACGATTCAGTGATTGCCTTGGTCCCTCGGGAATGCTAAATTGGCCCCCGTCTACATAATCCGGAGCATGGCAACTTGTGCTGCCTGCCATAACTGTTGCGAGGAGACTACTGTGTCAGTCTATGACAATGCCTTCGACGACTACGGCCACCTGCTGCAGTTGGTCGAGTTTGCCATTCAGAAAGAGAGGGAGGCCGCGGAGCTTTACGGTAGCCTGGCCGATCAGGCTGAAGCTCCGGAAGTCGCGGCGGCTTTCAAGCGGATTGCCTCCATGGAGGAGGAGCACAGCCGACGCCTCGGCCGGTTGAACGTGGCGGAGGCCGCTTCCGCTATACAGTCTGGCATCCGTCTCCCCGTCCCCCACGACGCGGTGGAGCCCCACCCAGGAATGACCCCTGTCGAGGTGTTGAAGGCGGCCATCAGCGACGAAGTCGAGGCGGTCAAGCTGTACACCGATATGGCGAACCTGATTCCGGACTCTCTCTCCAAGCAGCTGCTGCTGAACCTGGCTGCTGAGGAATCGCAGCACCGTCAGGAGCTCGAAGGGATGATCGGCTAGAGGCTGTAATGGGTTGGACAGGACATATCCTGTCCAACCCATTTATTCGAACCTGGCCTCGTCCACCCTCAGCCGGATCACCTCCAGGTACTGCTCCGTTCCGTACCACCAGCCAACTACCGCCCTGCTCGGAATGGTGTACCCCCCGAAGGTCCGTTCCTCCTCCACGATGCCGCCGTATGGGATGTAGCGGTAGGAGCCGTCGTCGGTCAGGTTGCCCCATCGCCCGATCACGTACTCCCTCACCCTTCCCTCCTGATCGACGGTGAGGGTGATCGTACTCTTCTCCCCATACAGCCCCACGGTCACTTCAAAGTGGGATTCGTTCACCCCGTCGATCTGGACATGGGGCCCTGGGAGGAGAGACGATGGCATGAACATGCTTTCCACCACTACCCGACCTAGGGAAGCCTTCGAGAGGTCGGGCCCCGAGGCGTTGACGATAGGGACGAGGCCGAAGAGTGAGATTCGCATCCTGCCCTCGCCATCCTTGTAGTGGTCCGCAGCGGTCAGGATCAACGGGCCTTTGCCAGCTCTGGCCTTCCACACGAATCCCCTCTCCTTCACGCTGATCTGCTCGGACGTGAGGTCCATCCAGGGCATCTCCCTGGCAGGCTTCATCTGGCCGGACCAATTCCAGTAGAGCTTGGTGGCCAGGGGGGTACCCTGTTTGATGGCGTGGAGAAAGTACCGCTGGGCTGGATCCGGAAGATCAGCCACCATCTCTTCGGAGAACGTCCGGCCACTCGTGGGTTGCTTCTCCAGTCCTCGCCGAATGTCGTCCACGTAGCGATCGTCGGCGACCCTGACCATGGTCAGTGCGCCAACGGCTCCCACCGCCAGAATAGTCGCCGCCTTTCCAATCATGGCTGATGCTCCCATGTTTCCTGCTTTCTTTCTAGCGGATCCCCTCTTAGACCGCACGGTCTGAGTCAGGGTCGAGTCGATATCGATGTAGTGAGGTGGGTTACCATTTCACTGCCCTGTATAATACGATAGCTACGAGGGGCTTCGGTGGCCATCAGTGCAACCGATGCTTGCCACCTACGAGCTTTGGACGATCTCCTAAGCAGCTGGCCCTGGATACTCTTCACTCTAGCCTGCTACGTTATGCTGGACTCCATCCGGCATCCAGGCCGCTCTCCCGGCCACTGGATTCCCGCGAAAGCGGGAATTGTCCATGGGCTTGCAGCCCACCAACCAGGCATGAAAAGGTGGCTGATTGGTACTGGGCGGAACAGGCTTGGATTCCCGCTTGCGGCGGGAATGACGGGGTGGGGGGGGGATCCTTTTTCAGAGGAATGACGACCTGGAAGTGCACTCGATCTCGGTCCAGCTGCTTAGATGCTGGGGAATATCGACTACGACTGCTTTCATGAACCAGAAGATGGTCATTGCAACAGATAAGGTGGACACAATCGGCAGCCGTCACTCTGACAACCGGATACCCCAGGGACCCCTGCAAGGGTCAGAGGGGGGAGGAGCCTGTTCGATGCTATATCGTGAAATGGGTAGGACTGGAGACAAGGTCTCCATACTGGGCTATGGGTGCATGCGCTTTCCGAAGAAAGGCCGGCAGATCGATGAAGCGCGTGTGGAGAGGCAAATCCTCTCTGCGGTGGAGCAAGGGGTCAACTACTTCGACACGGCCTACATCTACAACAACGGGGGAAGCGAGGCAACCCTCGGGAGAATTCTCTCCAAAGGCTATCGTGACAGGGTGATGGTAGCCACCAAGATGCCCATCTTCATGGTCCACTCCTCTGAAGACATGGAAGGGATCCTCGCTACCCAGCTGAAGAGATTCCAGACCGACTGGATCGATTACTACCTCGTGCACTCCATCACCACTATGGCAGGCTGGCGCAGGCTCAAGCAGCTCGGGATCGAGCGATTCCTTGAGAGGGCAAGGCAAAGCGGAAAGATCCGCCGCATCGGCTTCTCCTACCACGGTGACAAGGACCAGTTCAGGGAAGTGGTGGACGATTACCCCTGGGATTTCTGCCAGATCCAGTACAACTACATGGATGAGCAGTTCCAGGCCGGGAGGGAGGGGCTCATGTACGCGGCATCCAAGGGCCTCGGGGTTGTGATCATGGAGCCGCTGAGGGGCGGCTTCCTCGGCGGGAAGATGCCCCCTCAGCTTCAGGCTTTATGGGACAGGGCTGAGGTGAAGAGAACCCCCGCCGAGTGGGCGCTGCGCTGGATATGGAACCACCCCGAAGTGTCGCTTGTCCTGTCGGGAATGAACGAAGAGGCCCACATCGATGAGAACATCCGCATCGCGGGGAGTGCGCAAGCTCGATCCCTATCCAGCGATGAACTGAAGCTGATCGACCAGATCAGGAGTTCGCTCGCGGGGATGATGAGCATCGGCTGCACCGGATGCGCGTACTGCATGCCCTGTCCCGCGGGTGTGAACATTCCCATGTGTTTCAGCTACTACAACGGCAAGCATCTTTTCCAGGACCGCGCGTTTAAGACGGCGTACATGGGCTTCACCAGCGGATTCGATGGCGGTAAGCCCTCCTATGCCTCGCTGTGCAAGGACTGCGGGGCCTGCGAAGAGCGGTGCCCCCAGGGTCTGCCCATTCGTGAGCATCTGCGGAGAGTGGCAAAGGAGATGCAGGCCTTCTATTTCGAGCCTTCCGTGAGGCTGCTCCAGGGATACTACAGAGTCCGCAAACTGATGCGGAGTGGCAGGGAGTCTCACGGGCTTCGGTGATCCTTTCCCTGGCGCGCCGAGAATCTGGAGGTGACGTCAAGATGGAGTTCGTAGAGGTCAACGCCGGTAACGTCGACGGCCAGGGCTTCTTCTGCTACATGAGCAAGAGGAAGGCCGAGGGTTATCAGAGGAAGCTCAGTTGGGTGAAGGAGCGATTCTCGGAGGGTATGCGCCTTGAGCTCCTCGCGCCACCCGAAAGGGGCTTCGTGGAGTACCTTCCCGGCGAGCATGCCTGGCGATCTGTGTACGCCGAGGGCTACCTGTTCATCCACTGCCTCTGGGTGGTGGGCAAGAGCAAGGGCAAGGGGTTCGGAGTAGCCCTGCTGAACGAGTGTGTTGGTGAAGCGAAACGGCTAGGCATGCGGGGTGTGGCGATGGTGACCAGCGAGAATGTATGGGTGGCCGGTAGGAGGCTGCTGGCGAGCCAGGGTTTCGAGTGCGTGGACTAGGCCCCTCCCTCCTTTTCGCTCATGGTCAAGAAGCTCACCGACGGCCCCTCACCCTCCTTTGCGGGGGGGTGGGAGGAGAAGCAACGCGCCTTCGGGCCGGGGCTAACCGTCGTCCGATCCGACCAGTGCCCCTACATCGTGGATGCCACGGCAACCGCGATCGAGGCCGCCAGGAAGGTGGGGATCGAAAGCAGGGTGGTGGACCTCAGGGATCGCCAGGATGTCCTGGAGCTTTCTCCGTCGCCGTACGGGGTTTTCGGGATCGTACTGGATGGACGGCTGCTAAGCTATCACTACCTGCTGGAGAAGGACCTCCTGCCACTGCTGAACTCGTCTCGGGACCTCTAAGCGGCATCCGTCCCCCGCAGCGTGTACAGGATCAACAACTGTTCCGGTGAAGTGGACATCCCCATGATGATGGTGGTGAGTCCGCTGCCGATCACGGATCGAACGACCATCGACTTGCGACGCTCGACGTGTTAAGGAGATAGGACTTGGATAGCACGGCAAAACTCGGCCAGGAGAAGATCGGAAGTCTTCTCATGAGCTTCTCGATCCCCGCAATCGTCGGGATGCTGGTGATGTCGCTGTACAACGTCATCGACAGGGTGTTCATAGGCAACAGCGCCGGCTCCCTCGGCATCGCGGCGATCACCGTAGGATTCCCCATCATGATCGTCCAGTTTGCCTTCATCGGGATGATTGGTATGGGCGCTACGGCCCTCGTCTCCATCAGACTCGGCCAGCAGAAGCGGGAGGAGGCTGAGTCTATCATGGGGAACGCTCTGGTCCTCCTCGTGGGTCTGGCGCTGGTCATGACGGTGCTGGGGCTGATCTTCATGGATCCACTGCTGCGGATCTTCGGCGCCAGCGACGACGTGATGCCCCTCGCGAGGACCTACATCAGCATCATCCTCGGGGCCAGCATCTTCCAGTCGCTCAGCTTCGGAATGAACAACTTCATCAGGGCGGAGGGCAACCCCAGAACGGCCATGGCCACGATGATCATCGGCTCGGTCCTGAACGTCCTTCTGGCCCCTCTGTTCATCTTTGGCTTCAGTTGGGGTATGGCAGGCGCCGGTCTGGCGACGGCCCTTTCGCAGGCGGTTTCGGCGATATGGGTGATGCTGTACTTTGTGCTGGGCAAGAGCACGCTGAAGATCCGCCGAGAGAACTTCAGGGTGGACATGGCCACAACGAGAAAGATGATGGCCCTCGGGAGCGCTTTCTTCGCGATGCAGTTCTCCCAGAGCATCCTGAGCGCCATCATGAACACCAGTCTCGGGATTTACGGCGGAGACGTTGCCATCTCGGGCATGGGCATAGTCATCAGCTTGATGACGCTGATCATGATGCCGATAGTCGGGATCAATCAGGGTGCCCAGCCTATAATCGGGTACAACTACGGTGCTCAGAGATACGACAGGGTCAAGTCTACGCTGAAGTACGCGGCCATTGCCGCCACCGTCATCGCCACCGCCGGGTTCGTCCTGATCCGGCTGTTTCCCACCCAGCTCATCACCATTTTCAATAGCCAGGATGCCGAGTTGATCG
The DNA here is from genome assembly GCA_002436065.1 of Chloroflexi bacterium UBA6077. Classification (GTDB taxonomy): domain Bacteria; phylum Chloroflexota; class UBA6077; order UBA6077; family UBA6077; genus UBA6077. The sequence goes on along the minus strand of DIXP01000048.1, from coordinate 3,087 downwards.
CCTTTGGCAGCAACGCCTTGGTCCTGTTCCTAACCTTTCTCCCCCTGATCGGCTTCCAGATAGTTGGCTCGGGCTACTTCCAGGCTGTCGGAAAACCACGGCAGTCGCTGATCCTGACCCTCTCGAGGCAGGTCCTGATCCTGATACCGGCGCTGCTCATCCTGCCGCGCTTCTTCCAATTGAACGGCGTCCTCATGGCCGGGCCGCTCGCCGACCTGATAGCCTCCGCATGGACGGGGGGGTGGCTGTTCGTCGAGCTGAGGGACCTCCGTCGGAGACATGCCAGGAGCCGCGATGGCGAGATGCCCGCAGAGTCGCCGGCCCGCGTTGGGCCCTAGCAGGCTACAAACGAAGGGCCTCTCCTGGTGATGCCGTCGACTCTCGCTCCATCAGGGAACAGCACAGCCTCGTCAGGGTGGGTCTGGCGGCACTCCTCATGTCGCTGCGATTCATCCGCTGCAGCAGGGTCTTGACGACGAGGATAGCCATCTCGTCGGTGGCAAAGGCCACCGTGGTGATGGGCGGCCGCCAGGCGGCGCACCAGTCCGGATTGCCGAAGCCGACCAGGGAAATCTCCTCGGGGATCCTGACCCTACGGGACTCCAGGGTTTGGATTGCTCCCAGCAGCAGGACGTTGCTGGTGGCGAAGATCGCCGTGGGGGGGAGGGTAGGTCCAGCAGTTCTTCGGTGGCCTGTCTACCTGATGCCCTGTCGAATCTGGCCATCTCAATCAGGCTCTCGTCGATCGGAAGTCCCCACGCCTTCAGCGCTCGTTTGTAGCCTTCGATGCGACCCCGGGTAGTGCTGAGGGTCCTCTGGCCTATGATGATCCCGATGCGGGTGTGTCCCAACCGGAGCAGGTGCTCGGTGGCCGCCTGTGCTCCGCCGGTGTCGTCTGGCAGGATGGCATCCAGGGAAGTGGAGCTTCTCCTCGCGAACTCGATCACGGGAACCCCCTCCGCCGCGTACTCCGAGAGCGCTTGCTCGTTGCGGGAACAGGGAACCAGGATCAGCCCCTGGACCCGCTCCTCTTGCATAGCGCTGAGGTAGGCCGCTTCACATTGCGGATCGTTGCCGCTCACACTGAGTAGCAGGCGGTACCCCTCCTTGGCCAGCTCCGCCTGGATGATAGTGGCCGCCGTAGCATAGAAGTCGTTCAGTAGGTCCTCATAGCATGCACACGTCGTCATGCCCACGTGTGCAAATTCTAACTGCATGGCGCCGTGGGATGCGGCGGCTCTCCTTTGCGAAGCCTATCAACGATCACCATCGTTACCAGACCTAAAGAAGGAGTATCAAGTTGTGTCTACGTTGGAGATGCTGAGGCGAGCCGTCGTCGATGGGCAGGTATCGACGGCGGTGCAGATCACGAACAGGGCCGTGGAAGAAGGAATCGCCCCTGGGGCCATCTTTGAGAGTGCATTGGCGCCGGCGATGGACGAGGTGGGCAAACTGATGCAGCGGAACGAGTACTTCATACCCGAAGTGCTGGTTTCGGCCAAGGCCATGAAGGCCTCCTCGGAGCTGTTGAAGCCATTGATAGTCCAGTCAGGATTGTCGCAGACGAAGGCGAAGGTGATCCTGGGTACGGTCAAGGGCGACCTGCACGATATCGGGAAGAATCTGGTTTCCATGATGCTAGAGGGCGCGGGCTTCGAGGTGGTAGATCTGGGGACAGACGTGACGGCTGAGAGATTCGTGGAAGCGGTGAAGGAGAGCCAGCCACAGGTGCTGGGAATGAGCGCGCTTCTTACCACCACCATGTTGCAGATGTCCAAGGTGATCGAGGCGCTGGAGCGGGAAGAGCTGCGCGCAGGGATCAGAGTGATGGTGGGCGGCGCACCCCTGAACCAGAGCTACGCCGACGAAATCGGGGCTGACGGGTTCGGCATGGATGCTTCCACCGCTGTTCAGATGGTCAAGACCTGGACGGTGCGGGAACAGGAGGGATGATGGTAGCTCCAGACTTCGATCGGATCAGGAAGACCCTTCTCTTGCGGGGCGAGCCCGATCGTGTACCGATCATGGAGTCGCATGTGGACAGGGACGTGAAGGGGGCGTTCCTGGGGAGGCCCGTCCGGGACCTGAGCGACGAGGTTGAGTTCTGGATGACCGCGGGCTATGACTTCGTGCCGATGGGCATCGGGATGCGCACGGCGATACGCGCCGCGACAGGGATGGTCCAGACCGGTGTGGATAGCACGGACTTCAGCGGGGCGCTCAAGACTCACAAGGCCAGATACAGCGTGTTTGAAGACGATGAGAGAGAACGCGCCTGGGCCGAGGATGGCACCGGCATCATTGCGGGGCGTGCTGAGTTCGAATCAATCCGGTGGCCCGATCCGGATGCCATGGATTACTCGCCCTTCGAGAGCGTGAAAGACCACCTTCCACCGGGCGCCAAGGTGATAGCGTCGGTTGGCTACATCTTCGCCACCGTGTCCAGGCTGATGGGCTTCAGCAACTTCTGCGAGAAGTTGATCGAAGAGCCAGACCTCGTTGCTCGTGTCTTCGACAAGGTAGGCCAGATCCAGCTTCGCGTCTTCGAAAACGTGGCCCGCATGGACGTGGTGGGGGCCACATGGCATCCGGACGACGTTGCCTACTCTAATGGGACTATGGTCGCGCCCAAGTATTTGCGGCAGTACCTTTGGCCCTGGTATCGAGAGATGTGTCGCATCTCTCGAGAGTTGGACAAGCCGATCATCTACCATTCAGATGGCAGGGTGGATGCCGTCCTCGATGACATCGTGGAGACGGGCTTCACGACTCTGCACCCCATCGAGCCGAAACCAATGGATATCACCGAGGTGAAGAGGACGTACGGCCACAGGCTGTCGCTGATTGGAAACATCGATCTCATTCACACCCTGACCAGAGGAACACCCGCGGAGGTGGATGAAGAGGTGCGTCAGCGGATCCGAGACGTCGCTCCCGGCGGCGGCTACGCGGTGGGGTCTGCCAACTCGGTGACCGAGTACGTACCCTTGGCCAACTTCAACGCCATGAGGGAGGCGACCTTGAAGTACGGAAAATATCCAATCCAGGTCTGATCGGTATGCACCTAACTCGGCAGAGCCGAAACCA
>DIXP01000012.1 GCA_002436065.1 Chloroflexi bacterium UBA6077 | reverse complement strand
CATCACACTTTATCGCGATGAGCCCTGGAAAAGGCCCTTGAACTAGGATCACGTCCCCACTATATTGACATGGACCATTCATCAACGATTCCCCCACGGAGGTGCGGCCATGGTCCAGGAGATCACCATCCACGACCTCAAGAGGATGCGCGATGGAGGGGTGCGACACGCCCTGCTGGATGTGCGCGAGCGGGGCGAGATCTACCTCCAGCAGATCTTCGGAGCAACCCCTGTCCCGCGCGGTTCCTTGGAGTTGCGAGTCCCCGCCCTGCTGCCTGTCAAGGACTTACCCGTGGTGTTGATCTGCAGCGACGGGAGGCGAGCGCGGTTGGCCGCTACCACCCTGGAGGGGATGGGCTACCAGAACGTGCGCCCAATAGCGGGTGGGATCCGTGCCTGGGCCGAGGCCGACTACCCCACGGTGGAGGGAACTGGTGTTCCAGGAAAGGAGTACGGCGAGAAGGTAGCCGTTACCCGGAAGGTGCCCCAGATCACACCCGAGGAGTTGGTTGCACGTCAGGAGGGAGGAGAGAAGTTCCTGATCCTGGACTCGCGCACCGGCCTGGAGTACCAGCGAGCGCACCTCCCCGGCGCCTACTCGGCACCAGGCGGCGAACTGCCCTTCGTGATCTACGGCCTGGCCCCCGACCCGAACATCACCATCGTGGTCAACTGCGCCGGACGGACCCGCAGCATCCTGGGCGCAAACCTGGTGCTCAGCATGGGGCTGCCCAACCGGGTGTACGCATTCAAGAACGGCACCATGGCCTGGGAGATGGCGGGTTTCCAGTTGGAGCGTGGCGAGGGCAGGCCGAAGCTCCCAACCTCCGAGAAGGCGCGAGAGGAGGCCGAGGGCTTCGCCAGGCGAGTGGCTGGGGAGGACGGCCTCAGTACCCTATCGGTGGAAGGGCTGAGGCGGCTTCAGGAGTCGCGCGAACTCCACTATCTGGTAGATGTTCGTCTTCCCGAGGAGTACCTACAGGGTCACATACCGGGTGCCGTTTCCTTCACTGCCGGCCAGGTGGCCCTCAACTCCGAGGACATCGTCGCGGTCCAGGATGCTCCGGTGGTTTTCGTCTGCGACCGCCAGGCCAGGGCCACGCTCGCCGCCTCCACCTTCACCCGCATGGGCTTCCCCAATGTCCGCCTTCTCGAGGGCGGGCTGGAGGCCTGGCAAGCCGCGGGGCTGCCGCTGGAGGAGGGTATGCCCTCGCTCAGCGTGTTTGACCTGGAGGCGGCCATGGAGCAGGTGGACTCCACACCAGCGCCGCAACTGAAGGCTCGCATGGATCGGGGCGAGCGGACGACGCTGCTGGACGTCCGCTCAAGCGCCGAGTACGCCCTGGGCCACATCCCGGGTTCTCTCCACATCGCCAGGGGGAACCTGGAGCAGGAGTGCGCGGAAATGCTGCCGGACCGCGAGACACCCGTGGTAACCATCTGCGACTCGGGCATCCGTTCCACCCTTGCGGCCGCCACCCTGAGGGGGCTCGGCTTCTCCAGGATCAGCATCCTTGAGGGGGGTATCGACGGGTGGCAGCGGGCCGGCCTGCCGATGGAGGAGGGGCTCCAGGGGTCGCAGGCCACCCTGGAGTTCGCCAAGTTCGACATCGAGACGATCAAGCGCACCGGCATCCTCTCCCGCTCACAGGCGGATATGGTGCAGTACCTCACCTGGGAGGAGAAGCTGGGCGAGAAGTACGCCTAAGCAGGTGCATCCGGCCCGTAGTGCAGGGCCCTGTGCCCTGCCACCCGTTGGCGTACGCCCACATAACCACCTGCCCTACCCGCGCCCGGAACCACAGGGCAAGGGCGCAAGTCGGGGCAACTGGACGGCAGGGCAGAGCACCCTGCACTACGACTCGGGCCCCACTCAGAAGGTGGGAGGGGTGTTGACCCAGAGGACGACCGCCGGCTCCGAGCCGCAGTTGCGCCACCGGTGAAGCTCGGAGCTGGCGAAGTAGAGGCAGTCGCCTGGGACGAGGTTATAGCTCTCTACCTCGTTCAGCAGGACTTCCAGGCTTCCCGAAACCAGGTACATGCCCTCTTCCCCCTTGTGAGAGTAAGCGTCCTCACTCCCCGCGCCGGGCTGGATCGTCCACATCTGGATCTCGATCTGGCGGGGAACCACCACCAAGTCTTCGATGACGATAGCCCCGTCGCTCAGCCGCAGTCGCGGGCGTTGCCCGCCCCTGACCAGCTTTCTGGGCTGCTCCGAGGGAGGGGTGAAGATGTCCACGAGGCTGGAGCCGCAGGCGCCGATGATCCCCTGCAGATTCGCGACGGAGATACCCGTCAGGCCACGCTCGAAGGAGGAGAGGAACGAGACGGAGAGTCCCGTGCTCTCCGATAGCTCCCGAAGGGTCATGCCCTGCCGCTGCCGCAGGGCACGGAGTCGCGGCCCTGCCGGGTCGGCGGAGGCAGTCGCATCCCCCTGCTCACCGTTCCCTATCTGCCCAGCGCGAAGGAGTTCCCGGCGGATCGCGCCCAACCGCAGCCCCTGAGATCGCCGGAGCGTGCGGATGCGCCTCAGGCTGTTGAGGTCGTCCTCCGTGAGGTAGCGGTGCCCCCCCGCCGTCCGGCCAAGCTTCAGCAACCCCTCTTTCTCATACAGCCGGATAGCAGATGGGCTGATGCCGGCGATCCGAGCCGCTTCCCCGACCGAGTAGCGCGGTTGCGGGCCGATTGCGGCTGTCTTCTCGCCTGGTGTTGTCTCCACCGCCGAGGTATCTCCTTCCAAGAGTCGAGCTAGCCTAACTTTCGTGCAACGAACACGGGATTCGACCTTTGAGATGCGATTGGTGCAACAGGTATTCTGGGACAAGTTGAGCGGCAGACCCCGAATTGGTAGGGTGCTGGTGGAGTTCGACCAAGAGCCCACCATTCCCAACCGAGAGGTCTGCCGCCATGTCGAGCATACCACTTCGCCCCGCTGTCGGCATCGCCGTCATGCTGACAGTGTCGATATTGACCGCCGTAGCCGCCCACCTCAGCAGGAGCAGCCCGACGACCGAGTCGGAACCGTCCTTGTTGGATGCCCCTGGGTCTTGCCTGGCAGCTTCGGCCATGTCGGGATCGGATGCGGGCAACAACGCAAGAGCGGATTCGGGGCCACAGCACACCAACCATGGCAAGCTGATCCTGGACGGCCACTTTGCCCAGCGCATCGGGCTGCTCTCCGCCTTCAAGGGGGTGGCCTTGCACGGTAAGACCGTCCTGCACACTCCCGAGGAGCACCTGTCCACCGCCTTCGTCAATATCCTGGCTGGGCATAGCCAGTTGCAGCAGATCAGTCGGGGGCAGACTCCGTTGCGAGTCGACCTGGCCCTGGCTCATGCCTGGGGACAGGAGCAGTTCCCCGATGTTAGCGGGGTGTGTCGCCAGCTGCATGCCCTGGACTGGGAAATGGCCGAAGCCCTCCGATGTCAGTTGCGAGGGGTGTTCGACCCCTATGTGGCATTGTGCCGAGGGCGAGCATGTAACCAGGGGGAGCGGTTGGTGGTGGACTGGGACTTGACCGCCAAGGGGATCACCACCGACGCGACCAGCGAGCCCTATGCCGCCTACGGTCACATGGAGTCGGGACTGGGCAAGGGCTACCAGTGGGCGGAAACGACCTTGCGCGGCAGAAGTCCCGAGGGAGAAGCCCGCCCGGTCTGCCTCGGGGGCTTCCTGAGGCCGGGGAATGCCCATGCCTTGGAGTGCATGGAGCGGCTGAGACTGATCACCGAGGCCAGCCTGGGACGGCCTCGTCGTAGGCCGGAGCTGCTGGGCGGGAGGCTGGATGGTGCCAAGCTCCAAAGTCGCCAGCAGGCAGAGAAGGTGGAGCTGCTGCGAGACCGAGTGGAGAAGGACAAGCAGCGGCTTGGGTCGGTGAAACACCGGCTTCGGACGGTAAGGGAGCGCCAGGAGGGCGCGGCTAACTGGGAGGAGCTGGTATCCCAGGCAATGCGCCGTGTCCAGAAGGCCCAGCAGCGACTGGAAGCCGCGCAGGGGCGACTTGGGACAGCCGAAGCCCGCCTGGAAGGGATGGATCAGACCGTCGAGGCGATGGCAGAGCGCCTTGCGCGGCTTCGAGCCAAGAACGAGGCCATCGAGGCAGGACAGCTGCCGGCGGCTGCTATCGAACTGGTCATGGACGCTGGGTTTGGGGGCAGCGAGCAGGTAGCTACTCTCATAGAAGAGGGATATGAGCTGACCACCAAGGCGATCAGCCCAGCGACCGTGAGCACCCTGTTGCGACGAGAGGCTCGGGGTGAGGCCCTCTTTGGTCCCTGGGAAGAGGTCTCGGCCAACGCCCAGGTCGCCGAGAGCGCCGAGACTCGCTACGCAGCCTGCCCCTATCCCTTGCGACTCTTGGGTTACCGTAAGGAGTTGGCGGGATCGGAGAGCCGAGAGGCCCATGTCAGCCACGCCTTGGTCCTGACTACGGTGCCAGCGAGTGAGCGCAGCGCGGTGGCGACGGTGGAGCACTACCATGTCCGGGGCGGCACTGTGGAACTGGTCAACCGGCTGGCCAAGAGCTACCTCGGATGGCGCGGCCACCGCCTCCGCCATGCCCCTGGACTGGACGTGCTGGGCCAGTTCGTCTTCGCCGCCCTCAACTTCACCCTCTGGTCCGCCGACACCATCTGGGCGGAGAGCGGGCCTGAAGCTGAAGAGGTCCGAGGCTTGGCTGCCCTGACCCAGATGGCGCGGACCCCAGCAGACGTCCTGTCGGATGAGGACGGGGTGGTCGTTCAGTTCCGACCAGACAGCGGTCGGCCAAACTGCTCGCTGCGGCTGGGTGCCTTGCGTCAGCCACCTCTGCCGGGTTTCGCCTGGCCAGGAATCCCAATCAATCCACAAGGATCGCTCCAAAACTCAAATCAGGACTTCGTTGCACGAAAGTTAGGCTAGTGCTCCAATATGGCTCTCGCTCAGAGCCTGGCTGTCATCCCGAGACGCCTGCCCCTATTGCTGTCATCCTGAGGCGGCCCTCGTCCCTGTCATCCTGAGGCGCCGCAGCGCCGAAGGATCTCCGGGTTGCCGTCAACAGGAGATCCTTCGCAGGCTGCGGCCTGCTCAGAATGACAGGTATAGGCCGCGGGACCACGCTACAGCAATTATACAACTTTGTGGGAATCACCCCTTGACACCGCCATGCCCCGCTGTAACAATGGGTTCACCTACAGTAACTATGCAGCTTTATCGTAGTGATCGCCACAGGAGGAGTGTCCATGGACACCAAGGAAAAGTACCAACGCTACGTCATCACCAATTGCACCAAGGGGATCGAGCCCGTCGTCGTGGACAGCGCGCGAGGGGCAGTACTCACCGACGTCAACGGCAAGAGCTACCTCGACTGCTTCGCCGGCATCTCCGTCGTCAACTCGGGACACTGCAACGAGGAGGTGAACGCCGCGGCCAAGGCTCAGATCGACAAGCTGGTCCACGCGAACGTCTACTCCTACTACCTGCAGCCTGCGGCGGACCTCGCGGAGAAGCTGGCGCAGATCCTTCCCGCTCCCCTGGAGAAGAGCTTCTTCTGCAACAGCGGGGCCGAGGCGATCGAGGGGGCGCTGCGCGTCATGAAGAAGTCCACGGGACGCACTGAAACGGTCTCCCTCATGGCCTCCTTCCATGGCCGGACCTACGGCACCCTCAGCATCACCGGCCAGGCCGGGCGCAAGCGAGGGGGTGCGCCCTACGCACCCGGTTCAGCCTTCGCCCCAATGCCCTACTGCTACCGCTGCCTCTTCCGCATGAGCTACCCTGAGTGCGGCCTTGCCTGCGCCGAGGCGCTGGAGGACACTTTCCGGTTCCAGACTGCCGACGACGTCGCCGCCTTCATCACCGAGCCGGTCATGGGAGAGGGCGGCATCCTCGTACCGCCCGAGGGGTACTTCCGCACAGCCGTCGAGATAGCCCGGAGCCACGGGGCCCTCTGGCTCGCCGATGAGGTGCAGAGCGGCTTCGGTCGAACGGGCAAGATGTTCGCCTTCGAGCATGCCGGCGTCGTGCCCGACGTGGTCACCATGGCGAAGGGCATCGCCAACGGCTACCCGCTCGCGGCCTTCACCACCCGACCCGAGGTGTCCGCCTGCTTCCAGGCCGGCGACCACCTGTCGACCTTCGGCGGAAACCCCGTGTCCTGCGCGGCCTCTCTCGCAAACATCGCCTTCATGCAGAGGGAGGATCTCCCCGGACAATCCGCGCGCAAGGGCGTCTTCACTGTGGAGTTGCTCAAGTCGCTACAGAAGAAGCACAAGTCGATCGGGGACGTGCGCGGCCGGGGCTTGATGATCGGGATCGAACTGATCAGCGACGATAGCCGGACACCCGCCCCCGCGACGACCGACAAGGTGAAAGCCTACTGCCGCGAGCACGGCGTTCTGCTGGGAAGCGGGGGTGTCTACGGCAACGTGATACGCTTCCAGCCGCCGCTGGTGATCAGCGAAGCGCAGATCGAGCAGGCCGTCCAGACCATCGACAACGCCCTCTCCCTAATGGGGTAACGGGCCGAGAGCAGCGAGCATTCAGCGAGGGACAGGTTGGCGGCACCGTCTACGGATGGTGCCGCCATTTCGCTTCCACCGGTCGCATCGTCTCACGAGATCCGGAGGGTGTAGCTATCCTCGACAGCCTTGACCATCGCCACGAGCGCCTCGTTCATCGGTGTAGGTATGCCCAACTGTCTCGCCTCTCGAACGATAGCCCCATTGATGACGTCCACCTCTGTCGGACTGCCTCGCAGGACATCTGCCAGCATCGACGATCTGTTCTCACCGGTGGCAACCGCGACCTCCCGAACCCTCTGCTGGGGGTTCTCGTAGGGGAGCACTATCCCCTTCGCATTCGCCACCCGCGCCGCCTCATCCACTGCCTGCTCCATCAACGCCCTCGGGCCATCCAGATCGCTCAGCACGCTGTTCTTCACCCTCAGCAGGGCGGTCACCGCATTGATTCCAGCGTTTATGACCAGCTTGCCCCACAGCAATGAGTTCAGATCGGACGATATGTGGGTATCCACCCCCGCGTGCCTGAACAGGTTGCGGATCTCCTGGATCCGGCTCTCGATCTCCGGCCTGCACTCCATGTGGGTAGGACCCTTTCCAGCGTGCCAGATGCGGCCGGGGCCGAGCAGCATGGCGCCCTGCGAGGTCGTCCCCTGCCAGGCACGCTGCTCGCCAAGTATCCTCGCGATGACGGCGCGGTTGCCCAGCCCGTTCTGGAGGGTCAGCGCCAGACCGTCGGGCTTCAGGAAGTCCCTGGCGGTCTCACACGCCCACTCGGTCCGATGGGATTTGACCAGGATGATCGCCAGATCGGTGGGACCCACCTCGGATTGGTCCGTCGTCGCGCGTGGCTTTACCCTCCATTCCCCCGATGCTTCCCCCACGCGCAGCCCCTTGCGCTGAATCGTCGCAACGTGCTCGGTCCAGGGATCCAGCAGGCACACGTCGGCCACCCTGGACAGCATCCCCCCGAAGAGGCTGCCCATTGCCCCTGCACCAACAATGGTAATTCGCATCGCTACCTCGCGCGCTTCTCTAGCGCCTCAATCAGGGCGGCATACACATCATCCTTGATGGTGTACGCGTGCTCAGGTCCCGGGAATGCCCCCTGCTCGACATCGACAACGTAGTCCTGCAGCGCTTTAGTCCCAAGCTCGACGAAGTTAGCGTACTTCTTGACGAACTTCGGAGTGAAGCGGTCAAACATGCCCAGCGCGTCGTGGAATACTAGCACCTGCCCACTGCAACTCTTGCCGGCGCCGATGCCAATCGTGGGGATCGATATCCTCTCGGTGATCAGGGCCGCAACCCTGTCCGGCACACCCTCGACTACCATCGCAAAGCAACCTGCCTCGGCCAGGGCAATCGCGTCGTCGATGACGCTGAGGGCAGCCTCCACGCTCCGCCCCTGAACCCTGAAGCCACCCATCATGGAGACGGTCTGGGGAGTCAGGCCGATGTGCCCCATGACAGGGATGCCGGCTTTCACTATGGCTTGGACTACCTCGGCTCGCTCCCTGCCCCCTTCGAGCTTCACCACGTCCATGTTTCCCTCTTTGAGGAAGCGGCCGGCATTCTCGATTGCCTGCGGTACGCTCACCTGATACGACATGAAGGGCATATCGCCGACCAGGAGGGGACGCTTGGCGCCCCTCGCCACGGCTCGGCAGTGGTGGAGCATCTCCTCCATTGTAACGCTGACGGTGTTCTCGTAGCCAAGGACCACCATCGCCAGGGAGTCGCCCACCAGGATCATATCTATGCCGGCCCGGTCAACCATCTGCGCGGCCGGATAATCGTAGGCGGTCATCATCGTGATGGGCTGTCCCTTGGCCTTCTTATTCTGGAGGTCCAGAATGGTCACCTTCTTACTATCGGAAGACGGTGTCGACATTGCATCTCCTCCTCTGTCTATTATAGAACGATGAACTCGTAGTGCAGGGCCCTGTGCCCTGCCACCCGTGGCCATACTCACATTACCACCCGCTCCACCCACAGCCAACCCCATGGGCAACGGCGCAAGGCAGATCAACTGGACGGCAGGGCAGAGCGGTCTAATGGGAGGAAGCATGGCTTGATATGCGGGACTGGGTCCCATGGTCCCGATGGGACGAAGGCTGTTGAAGCTGGGAGCGCAGCCGTCTTTCTGCCAGCCCTTGCGGGCGAGCCGCCCGCGCTCCCAGCCAGAAGACCATCGTGGCGGAATCTAGAAGATCAAGCTCTCCAGCTCTCGCGGGTAGTCGGTGGTCAGCTGGCTTCGGCCATTCCAGAGTATGATCGTGTCGGAGTGCCGGAACCCACCCAACCCGGGCACATAGAAGCCGGGCTCGATGGAGAAAGCCATCCCATCCTCGAGCACCATCTCCTCGTCGAAGCGCAGGTAGGGCTCCTCGTGTGCCGAGAGGCCGATGGCGTGGCCCGTGCGGTGGATGGCGTAGTCGCCAAAGCCGCCCTTCTGGATGATCCTTCGCGCGGCCAGATCCACCTCCTTCATCGGCACACCCACCTTGAAGGCGTCCAGAGCCGCCTGCTGAGCCTCCTCCATCACCTTGAAGGCCCTCTCCTGCTCCGCTGACGGGCGTCCCAGGAATGCGGTGCGCTCGCACTCGCCCCGGTAGCCATTCAGCGCCACCTGCCGGCTGTGGATCAGGATGTCACCCGCCTGCAGCTTCCGAGTGTTGGAGAAGACGTGGGGCATCACCGTCCGTTCGAGTCCAGAGGGGGTCATGCCGAGGATGTCCAGGGTAGCGCCCGGGTGCTTGGCGCTGACCTCCTCGAAGACGGCCTCGCTCCCCGCCGCGTCGATCTCCATCTCGGTGACCCCCGCCCTCACGGCACCCAGCGCGGCCCTGCACTCCAGGCTGGTCAGCCGGCCGGCCTCCAGCATCAGGTCGATCTCGGCCTCGTCCTTGATGAAGCGCATCTCCTTGATCTTCTGGCCAACATCCACCACCTCCAACCCATGGGAGCGCAGGTACTCCACCAGGGCCACCGGCGCGAAGTTCATCTCCACGCCCACCCTGGCGCCGTTTCGCAGCCCGGACAGGATCTTACCGAGATGGTCCAGGTGGCTCTTCCCCCTGCCCGCCAACTCAGGATGCTCGTAGTACACCAGCAGTTCGTCCACCTTCGCCTCGTGCCTGGCGTGGACCTCTTCCAGGCCTGGAACGACCAGAGTGGTCTTCTCTGTGGATATGGCCAGGACGATGGGGCGAGAGTAGATGAGAGCCTTGAAGCCGGTGATGTACTGCTGGTTGTCGGGGTTCATGACCAGCGAGAGGGCTATCTCTCGCGCCTCCATCAGGCGACGCAGTTCGGCGATGCGGTGGGCGGTGTTCACGACTGGACCTCCCTCTCCATCCTTAATCCTGAGGGCGAGATTATCCCAGCCGACCCAGCGAGTCAACAGTATTGACGACGCGACGATGCGTGCCCGGTTGGCGCCGATCAAAGCTGCTCTTATCGAGCAGCAGCACTCACAGCAGCAGCAAGAGCAGCAGCTGCGCTATCAGGATCTTGGAGATCATGGCCAGCGGGTAGACGGTTGCGTAGCCGATGTTCGGCAGTTCGTTGCGGGTCTGCTCCAGGGAGAAACCCAGCACCGCGGGCTGGGTCTGAAGGCCAGACAGCATCCCAACTAGCAGCCCCAGGGGGATCTTCAGAAGCTTGTAGCCGATCCACAGCATGCCAATGGCTGTGAGGGTGGTTATCACAATGCCCGCAAGAAAGATAATGAACCCATTGCCCTGGGTGAGGGTGGTGATGAAGCTGTAGCCGGATCGGGTGCCGATGCCGGCCAGGAAGAACACGAGGCCGAGCTGTCTGATGGTGAGACTGGCCCCGTATGGCAGCCCCCAGACGATGGGGCCGGTACGACCCAGTCTGCCCAGGACAAGAGCCACGACCAAGGGGCCTCCGGCCAGCCCCAACCGAAACACTACCCCTCCCGGCAGAGGCACGGGGATCAGCCCCACTATCAACCCGATGGCCAACCCGAGGCTGAAGCTGAGGATATCTATCTCGCTGAGCGCCCGATAAGAGTCCCCCAGGATAGACCTCACCCTGTCGAGCTGCTGGTGCTGGGTGAGCACCCGCACGCTATCGCCCAACTCCAGCAGGGTGTCCCCGCGAGGCACCAGCTCGAAATCCCCCCTGCGGATGCGGGTGACCACGGCGCCGAACCTCCCCTTGAGGTTCAGATCCTTCAACTTCCGCCCTACCACCTTAGGGTTGGAGACGAACATGCGCCGGTAGTCCAGCACGCTGCGGTCGAAGTCGAGCCTCTCCTCGCAGCTCCGGCCCAGCATCCCGGTGACGCGGTCCAACTCATCGGGGGCACCCACGACGCTCAACCGATCGCCGGTTTGCAACCGTAGGTCCCCCCCCACCAGCCCAACGCGGTCATCCCGCTTCACACGAGCAAAGACCACGTCCCAGTTCTGCTCGTTGGATAGCTCGGAGATGGTCTTCTTCGTTGCCTTGCGCCGCGTCACCTCGATGGTGCGGGTTTGGAGGTGCCGGTGCATGGCAAACTCCGGCACCGACTGGGCCTCGGTGATGTAGTCTACCCGCCACAGCCGCTGTGCCAGGACGATGGCGATGATAACGGACACCACACCCATGGGATAGGTGATGGAGTAACCGACCACCGGCTGAGTCAGCAACTGCTCCCGTGTTGCCTCGGGGGCGTAGCCTCTAACGAACTCCACTGCTGCCGCCAGAGCCGGCGTGTTGGTCAAGCTTCCCGCATACATGCCGGCAGCCACCGGTGGCTCCAGACCCAGCAACCGGGCGATGACGAAGGTGAGGACCGCCGCGAAGAGGATCATCCCCAGTATCAAGAGGTTATCGCGCAACCCCTGTCGCCCCAGAGAGGCGAAGAAGCCTGGTCCGCTGCTGAGCCCGACGGTGTAGACGAAGAGCACGAGGCCAAGAGTATAGATAATCTCCGGCAGTTGGAGATTGGGGTTGAGAGCGCCAACCGCCAGACCGGCAAACAGCACCGCGGCCACACCCAGCTTGATGCCGAAGAGCCTGATCTGCCCCAGGGGGTATCCGATAGCTGCGACCACGAACAGCAGCAGCAGTGAGTTATCTATCAGTATCTGGATCATGGGCATTCCCTCTGCAAGGTTGTTGCCAAGGGAGCGCGGTGCTGAAGCAACTGCGATCCCTTGCCCTCTCCGTCCGTGGCATGTAAGCTTGACCTATGTAGCCATCCAAGCACGCTCGAGCGAGGCTCTACCATGGCACATCTAACACCCAGGTCCGGCTATGCCCAGTTGGCGGATCGGCTCAACCGATTCCCGCAGGGAGCGCCCCCATCCAACCTGCTCTACTCCATCTTGAGGATGCTCTTCTCGGAGAAGGAGGCCTCCCTGGTCTCACTCCTCCCAATCAAGCCCTTCACGGCGAGGAAGGCGGCCAAGCTATGGCGAATGGAGGTCCGCGCGGCCGAGGAAATCCTGGACGAGCTGGCCTCACGGGCCATTCTGCTGGATTGCGAGCAGGGCGAGGAGCGGACCTATGTCCTCCCGCCCCCCATGGCCGGGTTCTTCGAGTTCTCCATGATGCGACTCAGAGGAGACATCGACCAGAAGGCGCTGGCCGAGCTGTTCTACCAGTACCTGAACGTCGAGGAGGAGTTCATCAGGGCGCTCTTCACGGATGGGGAAACCCAACTTGGGAGGGTCTTCGTCCAGGAGGCCGCCCTATCTTCCGAGAACGCCCTCCATGTCCTGGATTACGAGAGGGCCAGCGAGGTGATCGAGACGGCTTCCCACATCGGCGTGGGCATCTGCTACTGCCGCCACAAGATGAGTCACGTGGGGCAAGCCTGCGACGCCCCCCTGGAGATCTGCATGACCTTCAACGGGGCGGCCGAGCCGCTGATCAGGCACGGACACGCCCGGAGGATCGAAGCAGCGGAGTGCCTGGACCTGCTGCAGCAAGCCTACGACCACAAGCTGGTGCAGTTCGGGGAGAACGTAAGGGAGGGAGTCAGCTTCATCTGCAACTGCTGCGGCTGTTGCTGTGAGGCGATGATCGCCGCCAAACGGTTTGGCGTGCTCCGGCCGGTGCACACAACCAACTTCCTGCCGGTGGTCGATGCCCACAGCTGCAGCGGCTGCGGTAGGTGCGCCCTGATCTGCCCCGTCGACGCGATGCGGCTGGTTCCTGCCGGTGAACCGGGCAGGCCGGATCGCAAGGTGGCCCAGCCGGATGAGGCGACCTGCCTTGGGTGCGGGGTGTGCATCCGGTCCTGCCCCAGCCGGAGCATAAGCCTGGAATCGAGGGCAGAGCGGGTGATAACGCCGGTGAACTCCGTCCACCGCATCGTGGCCATGGCGATAGAGAGAGGCAAGCTCCAGAACCTGATCTTCGACGAGCAGGCGCTGGCGAGCCACCGAGCCATGGCCGCCATCCTGGGGGCAATCCTCAAACTGCCACCGATCCAGCAAGCGATGGCCAGCCGGCAGATGCGCTCCAGGTACCTGGAATCTCTGCTTCGCCGCCTCAAGGTATAGACGGGTAGAAAGGAGGCGGTTGTCCGCCCCCTTCTACAGCTAGCCTTGCTGCCTGATCGCCTCGATCTCGATGGAGATTCTGATCTCGTCGGCCACCAGTACGCCGCCCGTCTCCAGCGAGCGGTTCCAGGTTAGACCGAAGTCCTTGCGGTTGATGGTGGTCTCGGCGCTGAAGCCGGCCACCTCCTGCCCCCAGGGGCTCTTCGCCCGGCCGGTGAACGCGGTATCCAGGGCTACCTCCCTGGTAACCCCTCGGATGGTGAGATCCCCAACGATGCGGCCGCGGTTCTCCCCCGCCGGCTCGATGTAGCGGCTGACGAAGCGAAGCTCCGGGTGCTGCTCCGCGTCGAAGAAGTCGGCGGAGCGCAGGTGCGCATCCCGATCTGGGTTCCTGGTGTCGATGCTCGCGGCACTGATGGCCGCGACCACCTGGGACCGCTCGGGATGCTCCTCGTCGGCCTCCAACTTAACGTCGAACTGGGTGAAGCGCCCCCGCACGGTGGCGATCACCATGTGCTTGACCGCGAACTCCACGCTAGAGTGCGCGGGATCCACGACCCATCTGGTTGCGGTTTCTACTGTCGTTTCAGAATCAGATGTCATTGTGTTGTCTCCTTGTGCGACCCCGGCAGCTTCTCAGATCGACCGTTGCCGCAATCCCTCCGGCTTGGCCGATCCGACCGATCCGCCCCGGAGCTAACCTTATTACATGCCAGTTACTATACATATATTAGTACCTACCGTCAAGTGTCCAACTTATGCTAATATACTCACGGAACCATTACCAAGGGGCCTGCCAATATGGAAAGGGAATTCGACATGCATAAGCAGCCAGAGTCCGAGGCGTTCTGCCCGCACTACCACCGAGCCGTGGAACTGATAGGCCGCCGATGGACCGGGGCCATCCTACGCGCCATGCTGAGCGGCCTCGAACGATTCAGCGACATTGCCGCGGCGATACCGGGCATGAGCGATCGCATGCTCTCCGAGCGGCTGAAGGAGTTGGAGGCCGAGGGCATAGCCAAGCGAATCGTCATCCCCGAGACCCCCATCCGAATCGAATACCACCTGACCGAGAAGGGCCAATCGCTCGGCTCGGTCGTCGAGGCCGTGTCGGACTGGGCCCACCGGTGGGCCAGCCCCGAGGGTGATGCAGAGCCGGATGGGAGATTCGGGTCGCGCGGCGAGGAAGGAGGGGAGTAGCGAATCTCTCGCGCCCTGCCTCAATCGGTCGTTAACACGTTCTCGATACGCTCAGGGCACTCCTGCAGAGCGAGCGGGACTGGGTTGGCCACTTCTCGGTTATAACGGATACCCGCATTCGCATGGTTCCCCTTCCTCGCGGCTGACCCATCAGGTACTCCTCGGCGGGCCACTATCCTGGCTGTGGATCATCTAGTCGGACATGGTAGCAGCTGAGCCGGTAGCCGTGGGCCCGATGGGTATGGCGCGTTGCCACTGCCATCCTTCTCCGTGATCGAGGTCAGCAGCAGCTTTGAGAGGCCACCAGACTCCCTCCAGGGAACTGTGATGGCTGCTCGCGCGGCACCTGGCTACCTGGGGCCTACTGGCGACTGTCTGGAAGCCATCCAATCCAAGACATCTGCGACGAGTATGCCCGCCACAACGGGAACAGGTTCTGGCCAAAGGGGGAAGGAACCGACCACACCTCATCCATTGTGCAAATGCCGCATGGAGCCCCGGATGGAGGACTCGGAGAGCTTCAAGGGGCGGCTGAAGGAGTGGGTGAGGGACCCCGCCCGGGAGTCAGCCGGACATAGAACAGTGGCATGATGGCACGACGAGGCCGCCCCCAGAGAGGTCGGCGCCACAGATGAACGATCTCGGGAGATCAATCGAAGGACCGGCCGGCGGGACCACTGATGCAACCAGGACCGCGAGCGGTGCGGGTGCATGTGGAGGGAGAGTGGTCGGCTCTGACAATCCGGGCAGCCGGCACCCTGTAGACCAGTTGATCCTGGATATCGCCCAGTCTGGCAGACAGGCAGGCGGCACCGAGTTGGCCGAGATTGCCCATCACGTTGCGGCGGTCGGCTTCCCCACGACGACCACGGAAGCTGGAGCGCGGTTGGCAGGCATCTATTGGCGAGGGAGGCTTCTGGAGCTCGGAAGCTCACTGCCATATGACGTCGCTCACTACCTCAGACATTGCAGGGCCAGACAGGAATGGCCGCTAGGCACGGGGCTTGACGATTATGTCGCCAGCATTAGTGTCTAACGGATCAAGTT
>DIXP01000045.1 GCA_002436065.1 Chloroflexi bacterium UBA6077 | reverse complement strand
CAGAGGTTTTTCAAGACTCTCCTAGATCTCCATCATCCTCGAAATGATCGCGTCCGCGAACTGGGAAGTACCGACGGCCGTGGGATCATCGGCAGATGGCTTCATGTCGTAGGTGACATACCAGCCCTCGGCCACTACGGAGGCAAAGGCCCGCTCCAGCCGGTCGGCCGCTTCCCTTTCCCCCAGATGCCTCAGCATCAGCACACCGGATAGGATCGTCGCGGACGGATTTACCCTGTTCTGCCCCGCGTACTTCGGCGCGCTCCCATGCGTCGGCTCGAACACCGCCACATCCCCCGCCCCGAAGTTGGCGCCTGGGGCTACCCCCAGTCCCCCAACCAGCCCCGCGCACAGGTCGGACAGGATATCACCAAACAGGTTGGGAAGCACCAGCACGTCGTACTGCTCCGGCTTCTGCACCAGCTGCATGCACATGTTATCGACTATCCGATCGTCGAACTCGATATCAGGATACTGGCTGGCCACCTCGGACGCCACCTCCAGGAAGAGGCCATCGGTATACTTCAGGATGTTGGCCTTGTGCACGGCCGTCACCTTTCGGCGCTTGTTGGCCCGTGCGTGCTCGAAGGCCCACTTCACGATCCGGCGAGTCCCACTAACCGAGATCGACTTGATGCTGATCGCGGAGTCCTCCACGATCCGCCCAGCCCCGGTCTCCTGGGCCAGCGCGATCAGCCGCCTAGCCCCCTCCGAGTCCTTCTGGAACTCCACCCCCGCGTAGAGGTCCTCCATGTTCTCCCGCACGATCACCAGGTCCACGTCCTGATATCGGCTTCGCACCCCCTTGTAGCTCTTGCATGGCCTGAGGCAGGCGTACAGCTCCAGCTCCTTGCGCAACGCCACGTTGACGCTCCTGAAGCCCTTGCCCAGGGGCGTGGTGATAGGTCCCTTCAACGCGACCTTGTTCCGCCTGATCGACTCGAAGACGCTCTCGGGCATCGGCGTTCCAAGCTTCTCGTAAACGTCGATCCCAGCCTCCTGGACGTCCCAGTCGAAAGCCACCCCAGTGGCCTCGAGGACCCTCCTGGTAGCCTCGACGATCTCGGGCCCCGTCCCATCCCCCGGAATCAGGGTCACTCGGTACACTGCCATCTCGCTCTCATCTCCTCGCTGATCTCCATTCATGCCATGTGCAACAACGGGGGTATCCACCCGATCTCATCCCCGTCAACTCTGTTCCGCGGCCGGGCATCCGAGGCAAGAACAGATCGCCTCCACAGTCTCCAAGCGCTCCAGCCGTTCTACAGATTCGCGCAACCGGAGTGCCGTATCCACATCGACAACCATCTCCGCGAGGTCGAAGTACTTGCGCTCCACCTCCTCCGGCGACATCGGGTTGTTCAGCGAACCCTTCGGGTAGTCGGTGTGGCCGATCCAAACCTCTCTACCATCCATCTCCACGCGAACCTCGTGCGCACGGCGCTTGGTCCGAAGGAACTCGCCATCCATCTCGGCATCGAAGCGGACCTCCACCTTCCGAGCCAACTCCCGCAGCTGAGGGTCCGACCATCTCTCCTGGCTGTATTGCGAGAGGAGGGCATTCCCATCGAGGTACGCTACCGCCAGGCTGTAGGGAAGGCTGAACTGCGCATGGCCCGGGGACTCCGGCTCCCGAGTGTCGTGCAGCGCTCCCTCGCGATAGATCCGCACCACAATCCGGCGGATCAGGGCCGGATCCACCGCGCGTTCCCGGCGAAAGGCCAGGATGGTGTCTATTGGAGCGTGGGCGTGGCGCACCGCGGCGTAGGGTTTCAGATAGCACTGCGCGGCCACGAACTGCTCGCCCAAGCCGTCTAGCAGCCCGTCCAGATCGGGCCCATCCGAGCAGAGCCGCATAAAGCCTCGATCGCCAGACAGGAAACCCTCCGCAGCAGGGATCCCCTCCCGAGCCAGCAATGCCGCCAGGATCCCGTTGTGGGCGGCCTTGCCAGCATGGACTCGCTTCATTTCAAAGGCCCCCGGACCCGGCTGGCCTCTCAGCGCCATAGCCTGGGTAGCGGCCAACCCCAGGGCTGCCTCCGTGTCCGCCTCGTCGAGATGGAACAGTCGAGCAGCGGAAGCGGCCGCCCCGAAGGTGCCGCAGCTCCCGGTGGGATGAAAGCCTCGGCGACTATGAGACGGGAACATGGCACGGCCCAGCCGTAGCGCTACTTCCAGACCCGCCAATACGCCCAGGAGGAACTCCTGTCCCGAGGCGCCTGTCCGCTCCGCCACGGCCAGCGAGGCCGGCACCACAGAGGAATGAGCATGCACGTTGGTGGCCTGCAGGGCCCCGTCCAACTCCACCACATGCGCTGCCGTCCCGTTAGCGAAAGCTGCCGACGCCACTGGAAGCCTGCACGGGGACCCGACGACCGTGACCTCCGGGGCGCCACCCATCGCTTGCATGGCGCGGACAACGGATGCGTACACACCCGTCGTCGATCCGGCCAGCATAACCCCCAGCATGTCCAAGATCTGCAGCTTCAAGGCATCCAGCGTCGTCGCCGGAACCCTTTCCAGACTCAGGTCGCTGGCAAAGGTCGCTAGTCGGCGTCCGATATGGTCTCGCGTCGTCCTGGCATCAACGCCCATCAGCAGCTCCTTTCCATCCTGGGTGTGCTATGGATGCACAGATTCTGTGAACCACTCCGTTGGGAGTTCCCGGCCCACGCCACGAAGTCTGGCCGACTCCCATATGGCGTGGCCGACCGCAGCGAACTGAAGCCCCATTCCAGTGTTGTTCAGGAAACAGGTGACCTGGTCCGGGTTGGATCGTCCTGCCACTCGTCCTCCGACCAAGTCTTTCAGGTCAGGAAGCCCACCCAGTTTGTCCGCGCCCGAACTGTCCCAGCCGCGGTCGCCCCTCACATCCGGCGAGTCGGCTCCCTTGAGAAGCTGCACAGTCGACAGCTCAGGAGGGGTGTGTCGCACCACGACGTCGGCCCTGGCCAGGACATCCGCGCCTGCCTCCGGAATGCGGATGAAGCCCACATGCATCCCCGGCTCAACGACCTCGGCCGCGAGAACCGGCCGCATGGAGTTGGTGGCGCAGAGGATCGCGTCGGCTCCCCTGGCGGCTTCGGCGACCGACTCCACCGGCAGAAATGAGACACCCAGGGTGCCTTCCCACGCTGCGCAGAAGCGCTCGCGATTAAGCGCATTCGGGCTGAAGATGCGAATGCGGCGGATCTTCCGCACAGCGCAAGCTGCCATTGCCTGAGCACCCGCCTGCCATCCCGAGCCGATGATCGCCAGTTCGGCAACATCGGGCCGGCCGAGGATCTTCAATGCAAGGCCGGATGCCGCGCCAACCCTGGCCCGCTGGGCCACGCCATCAGGAAAGATGGCCAGCGGTTCTCCGGTACTGGTGCTGAAAAGCAGCACCAGTCCGACCCATCGCTCGCCAGGCGCCGCGGGGATCTTGCTGCGCTGCTTGCCGACAGCACCCCGCCTGAAGGTAAGCAGGTCCGAGTTCAGCCGGATAGCCGCGACCTCGCGACGTGGAAAAGCGGTCGAGTACACCTTCAGGCTATGCACGGCGTCGGGGTGGCTGGAGGGCGAAACCACGTCGGAACGAAGGCCTTCGGTTGTGACTTCCGCAGCCAGATCCTGGTAAGCTTCCTGCAGCGCAGCAAGGCAGCCCTCCATATTCAGGATGGTCTCGATCTCTTCGTTGCTGAGAAGTAATGTCATCTACTATCTCCAAAGACGCATGCAAAACCCTACCCGGGTCAGGCAGGAGTCCCCCCATCTGCTGACGGTGTTCCTTGTGCTTCGCTCCGTCTCGATGAGCCAACGCCTCTCCGCACGGCGCCAACTACCAGCAGAATGTTGAGAGCGATCAGCGTGGCCGAGATCGGGTGGGTGAAGAAGACTGAGAAGTCCCCATGCGATATGGTTAGCGCCTGATTCAGTGCTCGCTCGATCAGTGGTCCCAGCACCAGGGCAAGCACTACCGGCGCCGCCGGAAACCCGAGCTTCCGCATCGCGTAGCCGAGCACTGCGAACGCTACCAACAGCTGAAGATCGAACATGATGTTGTTGAGACTGTACACACCTATCATCGTGACGATGAATATGAACGGATAGAGGTAGTGGTAGGGCACCTTCAGCACGGCGGCGAATGCGGGGATCAGCGGCAGGTTCATCACCAACAGCACCATGTTGCTGATATACAGGCTCGCGATCACCCCCCAGAACAGCTCGGGCTCGTTCTGTATCAGCAGCGGGCCGGGCTTGACACCGTACAGGATCAGGGCACCGAGCATCATGGCGGTTGCTCCGGAGCCGGGGATGCCCAACGTAAGCAGAGGAACCAGCGCACCGGCGCTTGCGGCGTTGTTGGCACCCTCCGGAGCTACCACTCCAGCCATCGCGCCTTTGCCGAACTCCTCAGGATGCCTGGATAGACGTTTCTCGACACCGTATGAAACGAACGAGGCGATTGTGGCCCCGGCGCCCGGGAGCGCGCCGATGAGGAAGCCGATGACCGCCGCGCGGAGCATGGTCCAGCGAGTACTGACGATGTCGTACATCGTCGGGTAGACGCTCTTCCAGCTTGTCGAGAAGATCGGGCGGTTCTCCTTACTTCTTTCGACGTTCATCAGGATCTCGGCGATGGCGAACAATCCCATCGCCGCTATCATGAACGCTATCCCGTCCATAAGCGGCAGCATCCCGAACGTGAAACGCTTCTGCCCCTCTACCGGATCCATTCCAACCAGCGCCAGCAGTAGACCGACCAGACCAGAAGCTAGCGCCTTGAGGAAGGAGGCGCTGCCCAGGAAGGCCAGCATCGTCAGACCGAGCAGCATCAGCGAAAAGTACTCGGTTGGACCGAAGGAGAGGGCGAAGTCCGCCAGAGACGGGGCGATGAAGGTCATCAGAAGAACGCCTATCGTCCCCGAAACGAAGGATGCGATGGCGCACATGCCGAGCGCGGCGCCCCCGCGCCCAAGCTTCGCCAGTTGGTAGCCATCCAGAGTGGTCATCACCGACGAGGACTCGCCAGGTGTGTTAATCAGGATGGAGGTGATGGAACCGCCATACATCGCCCCTGTGTAGATGCCGGCAAACATGATCATTGCGGTCGCCGGAGCCATCCCGATGGTGATGGGCAGCAGGATCGCGATGGTACCCGACGTCCCGAGCCCGGGCAACGCGCCGATCAATGTGCCTACGAGACAGCCGATGAACACCGCGGCCAGATTCGAGAGAGTGAAGACGACGCCGAATCCTTGGGCAAGCCCGCCAAACAGCTCGATCATGGTCGGAGTATCACCCCCACCGGAAGTTGAACCCCAAGCCATACACTGAAGAGTTGATAGAAGGCAAAGGTGCCAATCCCGGCCACCATGACGCCCTTCCACAACGAGACACGTTCCACAACTGTCATGACGGTCGCCAGGAACAGCCCAACCGTGATAAGAAAACCCAACGTGGACATCAGAGCGACCGCGCACATGAGAAACGCCAACAGCAGCAAAGGTCTTAGTAGCCTTCGTGCCACACCGGCAGCGCCGACGCTGGGACTCTCTGCATCCGCTTCGCTCGACAGGCTGGCCCGCACGAACAGAATGCCGGCAACTACCAGGAGCGCCAGCGAGAGCCACGTAGGAAAGAAGCCAGGCCCCGGCCGCCCGAACTCAGACTGGTAGTGCATATCGCGCGAGTTGAACCAGAATACACCGGCAACGGCGGCCAGAAACAGCGCCGCAGCCTGGTCGCCAAGTCGTTTCGAGATCATCGGCATAGGCCTCCCACAAGACCGTAGATGTAGGCATTCGGCTAACGTTTTCGTGTTGCGCAATTCGGGACGGGCGATATGGGCTGCAACGCCGCGCCCCGCGGAGTCCGGCTGCCAGGGACCCTGGCAGCCGGTCGCTGCCGACCGCCAGGGACATCCTTCCGGACTGCTGCCGCGTAACGCGGACCTACTTCTTCAGCAGACCCATATCCTTCATCAGAGCCTCGGTCCGAGGTGACAGATCGTCGATGTACTTGGTGAAGTCGGCGCTGTTGAGGTACTTGTCGATGACGTTGGTTTCCTTGATGTATGCCTTCCAGTCGGCCGTCTCGGTGACCTTCTTCATCACGCCTTCGTAGTAGGCGACGGCCTCCTTAGGCATTCCGGGCGGGCCGACGACTCCGCGCGGCAGCTCGCCCGTGACTTTGATGCCGAGTTCGATAGCCGTCGGGACGTCAGGGAGTATCGGCAGTCTCTCGTCGGACAGAGTCAGCATTCCTCGCAGCTTCCCGGCCTTGATCTGCTCCAGCGCTTCAGATGGCTGGCCGGATGCCATGTCGATGTGGCCTCCCAGCAGGGCAGTCATCGCCTCCGCGCCGCTTCCGAAGTTCACGTAGTTGAACTCGGCGCCGGTGGCCTTGGCCACTCGGAAGAAGGCCTGGTGGTCCGATGACCCCACCGAGCCAAACCCGACGCTGATCTTCTTAGGCTCGGCCTTCGCCGCCGCCAGCAACTGCTTGACATCCTTGTAGGGAGAATTGGCTCTCACAAGCCATACAGTGGGGTCCATCTGCAGCAGCGAGATCTTCGTCCAATCCTTCGGCTGCGGCACGGACGGCTCGCCTATCGCGGTGACGACGAGCGCAACAACCATCCCCATGAGGGTATGATCGTCACCACGCTTGCTATTCAGGTAGCTGAGGGCGTTGGCACCGCTGGCACCGGACTTGTTTACGACCACCAGCGATTGCGTCATCAGTTTGTTCTTCTGCACGAGGTCGGCAATCATGCGAACGAAGACGTCTGCACCGCCACCCGGGGTGACGTGAGCGACCAGCTCGACCGGCTTGGTAGGAACCCAGGCCTTGGCGGCTGGTTGACCTGCCGCTGGCGCCGCGGTCGCGGCCGCCGGTTTAGCCGCCGGGGCTGCAGTAGGCGCTGCCGCAGGTGCGGCAGTAGCCGCCGGCTTAGGTGCTGTGGGCGGTGGTGACGTCGGCGCCGGTTGAGCAGCAGGAGAGCACGCCGCGAGGAGCATAGTAACTGCTGCGCCAATTCCGATCATGGTCTTGAACGAAAAGCCATGTGGTACAAGTCGCATGCCATAACCTCCTGTCTGTAGTTGACTAGGCCGCTCCGGCGCATGCGCAGGGAGCGCACCTTGGCCCCAATTCTCTCGATCTTCGGGTGGACGCCTGTTCCGCAGGCAGATGCCATTGCTATCAGTCCAGCCTTCACCTCCATCGCACATTAACCCTGCCGGCACGCTCTGGAACGCCAACAGGTCACTCCACTCTGCCGCCCCTCTTGCTGAGAAACTCGTAGTTCACATTGCGGTGCATTCCTCGACGCATCGCATCGACGATGGACAGCTGTTCCGGCCCGAGATTCTCCAGGCTGACCTCCGGGCCGAACGTCCTGATAACCCAGGTCGCGACCTCCGGCCACCCGTGCGGGCCCACTTCAAACACCAGTGGAGCCAATCCCACCGCCTCCACAATCCGCTCCAGTGGCTCGGGTCCGGTCTTCATCAGCAAAGCGATGTCGCTGTTCTCGATGGTCACCTTCTTCGCGCCGGTCTCCAGGTCCCGCCTGATCGCCTCGATCGCCTCCTCGGCCTCCAGCGGGGCCGTTGGGTCCTTCCTTCCCACCTCAGTGAAGGCCTCGAGCCCGATCTCCCTGGCCAGGCGGATGTACGAAAGGCGCTCCTCGAGGCGAAGCGGGGGGATCACATCCTCGCTAATCTCCACCGCGTCGAAGCCCAACTCCTTCAGTCTCAGCATGAAGGGCTCGACCTGCTTCTGCATGGCCGCCACCTCGAAGGTAATCCCTCCTGGCAGCGTCTTCACCTGGTGCCGGTTGTAGATCGCGAATTTCTCCCTGAACCACTCCTCCGACCGATAGAGCAGGCTCGCCACGTGGTCGGTGAGCTTGACGTAGTCGACAAGGTCAGCCCCACTCTCCATCAGGTCCCGCGCCTGCTGCATCGAGAGGCTCCTGTCCGACACGACGGTGAAGCCGCTGGACCTGGGCTTGCCAGGCCTCATGGGTAGATTCACGAAAGGGAAACAGCTGTTAGCGCCCTCCATACAACCCTCCTTACTCACTTCGGTTCGAGCACGAAGCGGCCGTGCTGTCGAAGATGCTCCTCCAACCCACCGTCCGCCAGGATGTGTAGCATCACCTCGGGGAGCGGCTTGGATTCCAGCGTCAGCCCTCTGGACATGTCCACCACACTACCGGTCGCCAGATCCACCTCCACCTCGTCCCCCGCCTCGATCCCTCGTGTGTCACACTGCACCACAGGTAGGCCGATATTGATGGCGTTCCGGTAGAAGATGCGAGCAAAGGAAGTAGCTATCACACCCCCTATTCCGGCCGCCTTGATGACCCGGGGTGCCGCCTCTCGTGAGGAACCGCACCCGAAGTTGGTCCCGGCCACGATCAGATCCCCAGGAGCCACCTTCTGCATGAAGGCTGGGTCCAGGTCCTCCATCAGGTGGGCCGCCATCTCCCGGAAATCGACTAACTTCCCTTTGTACTTGGACGAGATTACGTAGTCGGTACTCACGTCATTGCCAAACTTGTGAGCCCTACCGCGCAGTGTCATGCCTGACCTCATTTCTATCCGACCGATGCGATCGGTCGGATCCCACTTACAGGTAGCGGCGCGGGTCCGCGATCTTCCCCTCCAGGACCGAGGCTGCCACGGTAGCCGGAGAGGCCAGGTAGACCGAGGAGTTGGGATTGCCCAACCGTCCGCGGGAGTTTCGATTGGCAGTGGAGATGACACTGTCGCCGTCCCCTGGTACCCCCAATTGCGCTCCACCAGTACACCCGGTGCAGCCGGGAGGGGTGACAACAGCTCCCGCTTCCACCAGCGTCTTCAGAACCCCATGGGCCATGGCCTCCAGGTACACCTGCCGCGAGGCCGGCGTCACCAGCAGCCTTACGCCATCGGCACACCGCTTCCCGCCCAGTATCCGCGCAGCTACATCCAGGTCCTCCAGCCGCCCGTTGGTGCAGCTACCCAGAAACCCCATCCGAATAGGAACGCCCTCGGCCTCCATCACCGGTACCACGTTGTCAACCTCATGCGGGCATGCCACCTGTGGCGCCAGATTGGAGACGTCATACCGTCGCACCTCAAGATAGGCCGCATCCGGATCGGGAAGGACCGGCCGGGGGACCCTGGTGGATCTCTCCCTCACCCAGGCTGCCGCCTTGGCGTCAGGTTCCATCAGCGCGGTCTTGGCACCCATCTCGATCGCCATGTTGGCAATGGTCAGGCGACTCGCCACGCTGAGCGCCTCGATAGCCTCCCCGGCGAACTCCAGCGACAGGTAGTTGGCCCCGTCTGACTTCAGGTCCCCAACCACCATGAGGGCCAGATCCTTGGACGACACCCCAGGCGGGAGGACGCCGCGGAACAGGAGCCGCAGCGACTCGGGCACCCGGAACCACAGCTCCCCGGTCATCAGCGCCGCCGCCAGGTCGCTGCCACCCACCCCCACACCAAGGGCATTTAGCGCTCCCGCCGTACAGGTATGGGAATCTGCTCCCACCACCAGGTCGCCGGGTACCACCAGCCCCTGCTCCGGCAGCAGTTGGTGGCATATGCCGTCCCCCCCTTCAAACAGCCGTACCCCATGCTCCAGTGCGAAGGAGCGCATCTGCTGACGGACTGAAGCCACCGCCTCGTTGAAGGCAAGGGGCGCATGGTCGACCACCAGCACCACCCTGTCCGGTTCGAAGGGAGCCTTCATTCCCATCCGGTGGGCGACGTCGTAGGCCTGGGGGCGGTTGCCATCGTGACCCATCACCAGGTCCACCTTTGCGATCACGATCTCACCCGCCCTCGCCTCCTCCCCCGAGCGGTCGCTTAGGACTCGTCAAAGGTAACTGCCTACGTCTGGCTGAGTTCTATCTGTGCGGCTTCATGATGGGCGATGCCGCCCAGTTGGGGTCGCGGTGCCGATCCTGCATACAGGATACATGGAGCGGTCAGTTGAGATTCGTCTGGTTGTCGGCAACGGATTGGCATGGACGCACAGAACCTTCGCGATGGGGTGCTGAAAGCCTACGGGCAA
The DNA here is from genome assembly GCA_002436065.1 of Chloroflexi bacterium UBA6077. Lineage (GTDB taxonomy): Bacteria > Chloroflexota > UBA6077 > UBA6077 > UBA6077 > UBA6077. The sequence continues at coordinate 11,932 of DIXP01000045.1, read as the reverse complement.
GGTCCAGAAGCGGTCGTCGAGCTCGTGCTTGGGCTCGTGGCCGAACTGACAGCCCAGATCGACCTCTTGTCGGCCCGCGTTGCGGCACTGGAGGCCGAGAACGCGGCGTTGCGAGCGGAGAACGCGGCGCTGAAGGCGGAGAACCGGGAGTTGCGGGCCAGGCTGGGTACCAACAGTCGCAATAGCGGCAAGCCTCCCTCCTCCGACGGTCCGGGCGTCAAGCCCCACCCGAAGAGTCAGCGTTCCCCCAGTGGGCGTAAGCCCGGCGGACAGCCTGGCCATGTTGGGCACACCTTGGAGTTGGTCGAAGACCCCGACGACATCCAGGTGCATACCCCTTCTCACTGCCGAGCTTGCGGCAGGGACCTGGAGCAAGTCCCAGTGGCGCGTCGGGAACGCCGCCAGGTGGTGGAGCTGCCGCCGGTGAAGCCGCACGTGATCGAGCATCGAGCCGAGATCAAGCGATGTCCGGACTGCGGGGCGGAGACGAGCGGCAGCTTCCCAGTGGGAGTCGAGGCACCGGTCCAGTACGGGCCTGGGGTGGCGACGGTGGCCGTCTACCTGAACCAGGAGCAGTTGGTGCCCCTGGAGCGGACCTGCGAGACGATGGCCGAACTGTTCGGTTGCCCCCTCTCGGAGAGGACGGTGGAGAGCGCCGTGGCGGAGTGCCACCAGCAGTTGGCCGAGACCGAAGCGGCGATCAGGCGAGGGATCGAGCAATCCTCGGTGGCCCACTTCGACGAGACTGGGATGAACGTCGGCGGGAAGACGGCCTGGCTGCACGTGGCGAGCACGCCGAGCCTGACCTTCTATGCCCCTCACAAGAAGCGGGGGCACGAGGCCATGGAAGCGATCGGGGTGTTGCCGAGCTTTCGGGGTCGGGCAGTGCATGACGGGTTGACGAGCTACTGGCAGTATGACCAGTGCGAGCATGCTCTGTGCAACGCCCACCATCTGCGGAAGTTGACCTTCGTCGAGGAGCAACTGGGGCAAGGGTGGGCGAAGGAGCTCAAGGGACTGCTGGGCCAGATCAAGCAGGCCGTGGACGAGTCCCGCAGGCAAGGGCTGCTCGCCCTGTCGTCGGAAGAGAAGCGGGAGTTCGAGAGTCGCTACGATGGGATCTTGGACGCAGGGCTGAAGATGAATCCCCCACCTGAGCCGACTGGGAAGCGAGGTCGGCCGAAGCGAGGCAAGGCTGGGAGCCTGGTGGATCGGCTGCGGGAGCACAAGGGGGCAACGCTGGCGTTCATGGAGGACTTCGCGGTCCCCTTTGACAATAACCAGGCCGAGCGGGACATCCGGATGACCAAGGTGCGCGAGAAGATCTCCGGCTGCTTCCGTACACCCACTGGGGCCGACCGGTTCTGTCGGATTCGGGGCTACATCTCGACACTGCGCAAGCAACGCTTACCGATCCTCTCCGCGCTCAGCCAGGCTGTCGCCGGCACTCCAACCACACCCGCCACCTCCTAACGGTGGCCATGCTAGGCAGTTACCGTCAAAGAATAATATCCCGTTTCAGGGGTCAACGAGCTGTCTGGGGTGAACACCCGGCGCGAGATGTGCGATAGGCCATTCAGACAGTTGGATGTTCCTGGAGCAGCTCATGACGTCATTAGTGCCACCCGAGTGCCAATGTCCTGTATGCCGAGAGGCGACCGACCACCCGGACCGTGAACGGCACCGGCAGATGAATCTATTCCTGAGTCGTCTCGACGAACAGCAACGCCGCTGGTATGTGGCCCTGGAGTCCAAGCGGATCGGGTATGGGGGCGACAGTCTCCTGTCCCAGATCACTGGCATGGACGAGAAGACGATCCGCCGTGGTCGGGAAGAGTTGGACTCTTCGCTGGAGGATCGCCCTGCCGAACGGGTGCGTCTGCCAGGAGCTGGCCGTCCCGCCGTTGAAAAAAAGACCCGGCAATAACCACCACGTTGCAGGAGCTGGTGGAGCCCCAAACGGCGGGGGATCCGATGAGCGATCAGAAGTGGGTCCGCAGCAGCCTGCGTCAGTTGAGTTCGGACCTGAAGGAGGCTGGACACCCAGCCAGCCCTCCCACGGTCGCCCGCTTGCTGGACAAGCTGGGCTACGCTCTCCACGTCAACGCCAAGAAGGTCGAGGCGAGTGCCGCCCATCCTGATCGCAACGAGCAGTTCGAGCAGATAGCGACGCAGCGGCAAGCATTCGAGGCCGCTGGGTTGCCGATCATCAGCGTGGACACCAAGAAGAAAGAGCTGATCGGCAACTTCAAGAACGCTGGACGAAGCTGGAGTAGGGAGGCCGAGGCAGTCAACGTGCATGACTTCCCCCAGGAGGCCTTGGGTCGAGCGGTTCCTTACGGCATCTATGACCTGATCCACAACCGAGGCACGATCTACGTCGGCTCCTCGGCCGACACCCCGCAGTTTGCCGTGGACGCTATTGCCCGCTGGTGGGAAAGCGAGGGGCGCAGAGCCTTTCCTCAGGCCGCCGATCTGCTGATCCTGGCCGATGGTGGGGGGAGCAATGGATATCGCGCTCGCCTGTGGAAGCAGCAGTTGCAGGCGCAGCTGAGCGACCAACTTGGTCTGGCAGTGACGGTCTGTCACTATCCTACGGGCTGCTCGAAATGGAACCCGATTGAGCATCACCTGTTCGGTCCTATCAGCCTGAACTGGGCGGGCAAGCCCCTGCGCAGCTGGGACACCCTGCTGGCCTACATTCAAGGCACCAACACCAGCACCAGCCTGGAGGTCAGTGCCTTCCTCCAGGACGGGGAATACAAGACCGGCCAGAAGGTCTCCGACGCCGAGATGAAGACCCTCAACCTTGAACGACATGCGGTTTGCCACAACTGGAACTACACCATTCGGCCGCGTTCGGTTAGCGGCCTCGATACGAAAACCAAACCGTCAGATCGGGAAGTCTTTTCTTGACGAGTCCTTAGGATCTTCTCGGCTATCGTCTTTCCCACTACAGCTTCAGCTCCCCGTTCTCCACCACGACCTTGCCGTCCAGCGTCACCGTGGGTCGCCGGATCAGGCCGTCCAGATGAATGGCGGCGCGCACCTTCCCCCCGAGGGTGGCGTTGTCCCCTATGCCGAAGTGGACGGTCCCGATCCCCCGCTTGTCCTCGGACATGTTGCCGGTGATGCGGGCCTTCGGGTTGGTTCCAATGGCGAACTCCCCGATCATGTATGAGTTTGCATCACCCTTGCTGGCCAGCAGGTCGCGTAGCTTGTCGGCTTCGGCCCCTCCCTCGATCCTTGTGATCCGCCCACTCTGGACCCGCAGCACCACCGGCTGGCTTAGCCTGCCTATGGGGTTCATGGTGGTGTCGAACACGATGGTGCCCGTGGTTGACTCTTCCACCGGGGCGACAGGGGCCTCACCGTGGGGGAACCCGCCCGTGGTCTTGCCCGGTATGCAGAGTCCACCGAGGACAATCCCGCTTCGGCCCCTCAGATCCATGGTAACGTCGGTCCCCTCATCCGAGACTACCCTGGCGGAACTAGCCTCTGTGAGCAGCGTCGCCACCCTCTCGGTCACTGCGAACAGCTCGCGCGGGTCGGCCGTGGCTGCCCCTTGTGTCAAGCTGTCTATGGTAAGCATCGGCATGGAGATATATTTGACCCCAACTCCCAGCGCCGTCCGCAACGCCTCCGTGTGGGTAATCGGTTGGGAGGCCATCATCACCAGCACGGCCGCGCTCTTCATGGCTCCCGCCGCCGCTCTGGAGGGCTCCAGATTTGGCGCGGGCCTCGTCTCCATCACCAGCACCGTGGGCTCGGCGCCCACCTCGCGAGCCGCTGCCGCCATCGCCTTCGGCAGATCCTCCTCGGTCGTCGTATCCGCTAGGATCAAGACGTCCTCGCCGGCCTTGACATTCAACTCCAGTGGGATCCGCGCGCAGCGGATCAGCTCCGCCATATCTATCCTGCTCATGCTGCCTCCTTTACTTTTCCATGGTCGCCATCTCAGACTTATTTCTGTGTTATGCGCATTTGTGCATAGATTCGAAAGCGGGTGCCTTGACTCACTCAGGGCGCAACCTCTTCGAAGACGCTCCGCAGCTCGCCCTCGTCCCGCGTGAACCCGAGGGCGACCATCAGGAGGATCCGCGCCTTGGTGGGGAGGAGGTCTCCGGCAGTGATAACGCCCATCTCCACCAAGTCCATCACCCCTCCACCGCCACCGTACTTGGCCAGGACGCGCCCTTCCGGAGCCCGGCCGGCCAGCACTACCACTGTGCCTCGCTCTCTCGCCCACCTGATCCCGTCCGCCATAGTGGCGGGCACGTTCCCCCGGCCCGGCATGCCCTCGATGACGAACCCGACCGCACCGCTCGCCACGCTGGCCCTTATGAAGCGGTCGTCGGACCCGGACACCACCTTAATCAAATCCACGTTGGGCTCGATGCGTGAGGCCTGGAAGGTCCGCCTGAGCAGCGGCTGGCGATAGAAGATCACCCTATCTTCATCCACTCTGCCGACAGTCCCGTGGTCGAAGGAGTTGAAGGTGTGAGGGGCGCTCTTGTGCATCTTCCCCACGTCTCTCGCAGCATGGACTTCGCCGCTCATGCACACCAAAGCCCCCTTGCCACGGGCATTGGGACACGCAGCCACCCTTATGGCGTCCTCAATGTTGCGCGGGCCGTCGGAATCCAGAGCCTGGGCGCTGTACATCGCCCCGGTGAACACGACCGGTTTCTCGCTGTTGAGAAGGAGGTCCATCATGTAGGAGGACTCCTCCATCGTGGACGTCCCGTGGGTCACGACGCAGCCAACCACGTCAGCCCTGGCAAGCAATCCGTTCGCCGCCTGGGCGATCTCGAACATCTGCTGCGGCAGCATGTTGGTGGACTGCACCCTGGCAAACTCCACCAACTCCAGGTCCGCATATCGGCGCTTGCTGGGAAGACTCCCCAGCAGATCCGCCCCGGTGAGGCTAGCCACCGTCTTGCCGCTGGCCGAATCCACCTTGCAGGAGATCGTGCCGCCCGTCGCTATCACGGCTACCTTGGGAACAGCAGTACCCTCCATCAAGACACTCTCGCCAGGACTCTGGCCGGAGCACCGTCGCCCCGGAGGATCTTCAACGGGAACACCATCACCTCAAAGCCCTTGAGGGGCAAGGATTCCAGGTTCGTGAGGTTTTCGAGCATCAGCACTCCCGCGCCCAGGAAGGTGCCATGGGTCTCGCGGGAGGTGCCCTTTTCCATTGGCCCGCCGGCTCCCTTCCCACTGGGCATGTCCAGCCCCACTATCCGGATGCCCTGCTCCACCAGCCACCTGGCACCCTCTGTGGCCAGGTAGGGGTTATTCCCGTAGTAGTCCGGCCGGCAGTAGTGGCTGCCCCAGCCGGTGTGCAGTATGACGATGCGGTCCCGCAGGCTCTCGCCAGCAATCTCCGCCGCCTTCTCCAGGTCTTCCACGGTCACCGCCGCGCCCGGTATACCCCGATGCCGCAGGTCGAACCTGACCCCGGGACCGATGAACCTCTCCACGGGTATCTGGTCGATGGTGAGCCCATCCGCATAGAAGTGGTACGGAGCATCCAGGTGCGTCCCGCAGGAGTGGATGCTGAAGGCCATCCAGGTGTTGGACTTGTTGTTCTGCTCGTGGGTATCGATGGCCCTGAACTCAACCGGAGGGTGCCCTGTGACGGGCGTCATATCAGTGGTGATGGTGACGGTAAGATCTACAAGCATTCCGTTCACCCCCTAGCCTCCGGCTTTCTCGAAGAACTCGTACCCTATCTCTCGGGCCAGGCCACGGCGCAGCGGTTCGATCCTCGCCACCTTCTCGGGCTCGATGTTGGGACCAAGATTCACGTCTGGACCGAAGGTCCTGACGCACCACACCATGTGCGGGGTCGTCTCCGCCTCGAACACCAGGTTGTCCACCCCCACACGCTCCACCAACTGGAGGAGCCGCTCGATCTCAGGCCTATCGGCATTCGCCCCCAACAGCAGGTCCAGCTCGCTGCGCTCCAGCACCACCTTGTATGCCCCATCCTCCAGGATCGATTGGATCTCGTCGGCTGCCTCCTCCAGATCGAGCGGGGCATCTGGGAACTTCTTGCCATACTCGAAGATCACCTTGAGGCCGGCCGCCGCGGCCTGCCGTACGTGCTCGCGCTTCTCCTTCAGGCTGATGTCCACCATGTTGTCGGAGACCTCGGCAGCGGTGAACCCCAGCGACGATATCGCCGGCCAGAGGCGGTCCACCTTGCCCCTCATCACCGCGACCTCGAAAAGGATGCCGCCGGTGAACACCTCGACCCCAGCGGCGCGGTAGATCTGGATCTTGTTCCGCACCAGGTCGTCGCCCTCGAGCGCGGAGAGGACGTTCCGGAACTTGAGGAAGTCGATGTACTCGCCCACTGACTCCATCAGGTCGCGCGCCGCAAAGGAGCCGAGCCCGTAGTCGCGTACGATGGTGAGGCCCTTCTGCCTCGGCTTGGTCACCCTCTGGGGTAGCTCCAGGAAAGCCAGGGTGTTGCTACCCGAGGGGCCAACATGGTTCTCGCTCATGACTTCGCCGCCTTTCATCCAGACTATTGTGCCGCCAGGGACATCAACGGTTGAACCGTAGTCTCCATCTCGGCCCACCGGGCCGCGAAGTCCGCGCCGCTGAGGTAGCGCGGCGCAACACCCACGCTGTCCAATCTGCTCTTGACCTCTGCGCTGTCCATCGCCTTCTTGGTGGCTGAGGTCAGCACGTCGACTGTCTCCTTTGGCGTCCCAGCAGGGACCGAGATGCCCATGGTCACCATCATGGTCACGTTGTACCCCTGTGACTCCATGGTCTTTGCGTCAGGGAAGTAGGGGCTCTGCTCCTTATCCATGACAGCCAATGCCCGCAGCTGTCCACCCTTGACCTGACTCAGGTAGTTGCCGCCAGAGCCAACTGCAGCGTCTGTGTGTCCGCCGACCAACGCAGTGGTGGAGGCCCCTCCCCCATCAAACAGGACCGTTGCGAACTTGACGCCTGCCGCCTTCTCCATGAGCAGGATGCCCATGTGGGGCGGGCTGAGCTTGCCCGAAGCGCTGGCTATCTTGATCTTCTCCGGGTTGGTCCTCGCCGCCTCGATCAGATCTTTCGCGCTCTTGAAGGGACTATCCGCCTTCACCACGAGCACGTCAGGGTCGACGGCGTAGCCTGCCACGGTAATGAAGCTGTCTCGCTTGTAGATGGCCTTCCGCTCAGAGTCCAGATAGGTGGTTATGGTAGTGGGGATGTTGGCCACACCCACTGTGTAGCCGTCGGGCTTGGATCTCGCCAGCTCAGTGACGCCCACCTGGGAACCTGCGCCCGGCTTGTTCACGATCTGCACGGGAGTGCCCAGTTCCTTCTCGATCCCAGGCGCTATCGCGCGGGCCACCAGGTCAGCTGCGCCACCAGCATCGAAGGGGACGATGTAGCTGATGGCTCTCCCCTTCACGGGGAACTCCGTCTTCGCCGGAGCTTCAGCCGCTTTCGTTGGAGCTGCTGTGGGGGCCGAGGCCGCCGGTTTGGTCGGCTCGGCAGGCTTGGTGGGTTCCGCCGCCTTGGCGGGGGCATCAGTGGCCGCGGGTTTGGCCGTTGGCGCTGGGGAAGCGCTTCCGCACGCGGGCATCGCAACAACGACCAGGACTGATGCCAACAACGTCGCCACACAGGGGAGTGCACGCCAAGACCGACTCGCCGGTACTAGGGGTTTCATTCTCGATCCTCACTAGTTCCACCCGACGCATCTGCGCGGGGGCTATTCCTCTTCCGTACCAGTGCGCTACTTTGGCTGCACCATTGCAGAAGGCGACGTCGCCGCATTGCTCAGACACCAATCAACATAGGCTTTGACTCCATCTTCTAAATTGTAGCGAAGGCTGAACCCTTCATCCAGAAGCCTGCTGACATCAAGTGGCGCACGCGCAACGGACGTCTCTGCACCTATTGTCGTGTCCCGATTCGACGCCTCAGTCACACGCCACCTGGTCCCCGGGAGAGCGGACTGGACGGCCCTAAGCAGATCCTCCAGGGTGTGGCTCTGGCCACAAGCGACGTTGTAGACGCGGTAGCGCAAACCCTCGCTCGACAAGAGGAAGTGCAGCGCCCTCGCCGTGTCGCCCACGTAGGTCCAGTCCCTGAGTGTTGGGCCGGAGCCGACGAGGATCTCCTCAGATCTCAGGGCAGCCTTCACGACCTTGTAGGGAACGGACATGTTGGAACGGGACCCAGTAGGACGCTCCAGGGGTCCATAAGGGGCGGACACGCGGGCGACCATCAGGTCGATGCCGTGCAGCTCCGCGAAGCGCAGCGCCAACATTTCCGCCGCGAGCTTGGTTATCCCGTACAGCCCAACGGGCTGCGTTGCGTCCGTCTCGCTCAGGCTACCGGGACTCGCTGAGTATCCATACACCGTCGCCGAACTGATGTGCAGAATGCGGCGAACCCCAAGGGATCGGGCAAGCTCCATAACGTGGAGCGTCGACAGAACGTTAACCTCTACAGTGGAGAGGAAGTGCGCGGTCTCCAGTTGGGGAGAGTTGGCCGTGACAGCGGCAGCGTGCACGATCCGGTCGATAGAATGCCCGAGGAGCGCCTGCCCCAGGCCGTCCCGATCCGCAACATCGCTCTCCACGAAGGCCAACCTTGGTGAGGGGCCGCCAACGTAGCGCACCACTGCTGGGTCCACAGCGGAGCGGTGCAGGAGCACCACGAACTCACCATGGTCCAGCAGCCGCCGCGCCACGTTGGCGCCAACAAAACCAGCCCCGCCGGTGACAAGCGTAACCATCTCCGGAACCAGGCTCCTCGGCTTGCCGCCCACCGTCGCCTCGACTCACACCACATTCGAAGAACTGCTGGAGGGGACGGTGTCTACTTCCTGGATATCACTCGTCGCAATCGATAGCGATCCGACCGGAAAAAGACGCGCGCGAACTGGATGGGGACGCCGGACCTATCGTAGTAGAGCCTTTCCAACAGGATCACTGGGGCTCCAAGGGGAATGGCCAGGACGGAGGATCGGTAGCCGTCGGCGGTGATGCACTCTACGCTCTCCTCTATGGTCACCGCCTCTAGTCCGAACTCCTTTTCGAGTACAGCGAGGATAGATCCATTGGCGAGGTCGTAATTGAGCAACCCGGGGCACAGATTCGCGGGGAAGTAGGCAACCTTATGGGATACGGGCTCGCCAGACAGCAGCTTGAGCTTGCGGATCTTGTAGAGGGGCTCGTCCGGATCCAACTTCAGCTTGAGAGATAGCCGCTTATCGGCAGGCAACCGCTCCGCCGTCAGCAGCCTGGCAGAGGAGGTATCCTCGGAAGTCTCTACGCCATCGGCTAGGAAAGACTCCGGCTCAACCAGCGCTTCCTCAACCTTTCGAGGGAGCACAAAGGTACCACACCCCTGCTGGCGTGCCAGCACGCCCTCGTGTACCAGGGAGGAGACGGCTTGCCGGACGGTGACCCGACTCACCCCGTAGCGATCGCACAGCTCAGGTTCCGTCGGGATGCGGTCGCCGGGCGCCAACTCCGTAAGCGCCATGTCTCGCAGGATGATCTTAAGGCGGCGCCACAGGGTTATGTGGCTTGCGCTGAACTTGTCGGCGAGGGACTCGCTCATGAAATCACCACAATACGTTACATGACGTTTCGTTGCGCGTGAAGTCTATGGCCGGGAGGGTTGATTGTCAAGCACGTCATTCTTGGCTTCGTAGGCCCTTGGGCCAACAGGCTCAACGCTGTTGACAGCGCCTTCATCCATGATTATACTCATGACGATACAAAAAGTCACATAACGTATTGGTCTGTTTCGGATCCTGGTCTGGCCTCTCGTGGTTCTCAGGTGCCATGCCTTTACTCTACGGCGCAAGTTCCCCGATGCCCTTTGGCCCTTCGCGATGACGAGGTAGCCTCCACACCTAGTCCACAACATATATGACCTAGGAGAAGGAAGATGAGCGACCCGAAGCCCGCCCTCGGTTTCCTGGGAGTTGTGCAACGCAGTTCCAAGCCTCGGACCAGAGGCCTGACCGTTGTCAGGGACGGCCAGTACGGGTACCATGCCGCCGAGGACATGTGCCAGACCATCGGGCAGTACGTGGACTTTCTCAAGATTCGCCACTTCTACACCATGACGCAGCCATTGGATTGGGACAACATCTGGCTGCGGAAGATGCGGCTCTACGAGTCGTATGACATCCGCACCTTCCCGGGCGGCATCGTGTTCGAGGTAGCTTATCTGCGGGGCAAGGTGGACGAGACCCTGGCCATGCTATGCCGCATGGGCTTCACCGCCATCGAGATATCCGACAACATCATCGAGCTGACGAGCCAAGAGAAGGCGCTGTACACGAAGAAGGCGGTCAGTTACGGGCTGAAGGTGCTGCCGGAGTTCGGGAAGAAGTACGCCTCCGATTCCTTCAACGTGGAGGAGACGGCCAGGGAGATCATGCTGCAGGTGGAGGCGGGCGCCACCGCCGTGACCATGGAGCGGAACGAGTTGGACCTGATCCTGGGCCCCAACCCCAAGGGCGATGGCGGCCCGGAGGCTCACAAGCTGCATGAACTGGTAGAGAAGGTCAGCCTGGACCACATCATCTTCGAGGCCGAGACCACGGCCCACCAGTCGTGGCTCTTCCGCACCTTCGGTCCCGACGTTAGCATTGGTCCGAACCTGGCCTTCGAGCGCATCCCCTACATGGAGGCGGAGCGACACGGCCTGGGCCGCGAGTCGGGCTACTGGTTCCTCACGGACATCGTGGAAGAGCAGCAGAAGAGCAAGTAGGGTCGCCACACGCAGTGCGAAAAGGTGGTGAAGATGTGCCGGAGCCGTTGCCGGCTCCGGCATTTCTACTTGCCTCGCCCAAATCGATCGTCCTGCTCCTGGATCACCTTCAGCCCGAGGATGGAGTTGTACTCCTGGAAGCTGACCATCTTGTCGGCCAGGCCCTGGGCGCTTCTTGTAGAGAACAGTTCGGCGAGGGCACCACGAACAGCCCAGGCCACGGTGTACCGCACAGTTCCAGGATAGGTTGCCAAGCGGTATCCCATGGCCTCCAGATCTTCGAGCGGAACCGTGGCGGCCTCCCCTGCTTCATCCATGTTGACCTTCAGGGGCACGGAGATAGACTCCCCGATCTTCTTCAGCGACTCTCGGCCTTCAACAACGTGGACGTTAACTATGTCCACGCCCAGCTCCGCATATGCCCTGCCCCGGAGTATGGCCGCGTCGAGCCCTTCGGACTTGGCTGCGTCCGTCCTAGCCGTGATCAGGAAGTCCGGGTTCTTGCGAGCCCATAGGGCGGCCTCGAGTTTCCCAAGCATTTCCTCCAACGGTATGACCCTTCGTGGTCCGGCCATGTGGCCGCAGCGCTTGGGAGAGACCTGATCCTCGATGGAGATGCCAGCAATTCCCGCGGCCTCGAACTCCTGCACGGTCCGAATTACATTTACGGCATTGCCGTAGCCGGTGTCGGCATCGCACACCACAGGGATATCGACGGCGGATGCGATCCTCCTGGCATTGTCCACCACTTCGGTCATGGTCAGCAGTCCCACATCCGGCTTTCCCAGCATGGAGGCCGAGACACCATTCCCGGTTACTGAGACAGCCTCGAACCCGGCTTGCTCGACCATTCGAGCACAGAAGGCGTCATAGACGCCCGGTGCCATGACGATGCCACCCTTGTCGATGAGTCTCCGGAGTTGAGCACCTCTGTTCATCTGATAGACCCCCTCTACTTGGATATGCAGGTTACGCCCGGGGTTGAGCACGGCCACTGCCGCGCAGACTGACCTCTGCCACCGCCTAGAGGCGATGGCTGGCAACCCCTCATGGGCTCCCGTTCAGCAGATGTGCTGGGGCCAGTGGGGCAGCGGCGACAACCGCGCGACCCAACGCACGCACATATCTACTATGTTGACACAATGTACCATGCTAGGAGAGTCTTGAAAAACCTCTG
>DIXP01000046.1 GCA_002436065.1 Chloroflexi bacterium UBA6077 | reverse complement strand
TCGAGTGTCGCCAGTGTTGGGGATTACCCACGAACAGGATAGGCATCATAGGTGGCTGTGGATGATGCCGTTAGGCGACCATGACTCGATTCTCGAATCTGGGAGGTGGGGTGTCCTGCATCGTGATGCGCCGAACGGCAATCGCGCGAATGAGGAGCGAGTAGGTGGGTAACCCTTCGGTTTGCCCCAGTCGTCCCTGGGTCGCTACACGATGGCAGCCAAGATATGTGGCGTGAGGCCGCAACGAAGTTGTAGAATAACGGCGCTCGTCATCTCGGTAACTCTCCCATCCGTCCGCCTTGCAGTAGCCACAAGGTCAAAACAGCAATCGCCCCACAGGTAATCTCCGGCCATCCCCAAACCTAGTTGAGACCTGGTCATAATTCCCGGGTCATGAATAACGAACCGCGTCGGATTAGGATCCGACGCGGCGGCCCCGTACCATGTGGTTGCCACACCCATGATAGGAGACAGCCATATGGTAACCGAGGCAGCCGTCCGAGGCGCCCTCCTGGGGCTCGTTGATCGCATCCCGATGCCGGTCTCTTCCCGCGGTCGAGGCCGACCCAAGATCTATTCGGACCACCTGTTCTTGAAGGCGCTGGTGATCATGATCGTGCGTCATCTGCCCAAAGTGCATAGCCTGCTGGCCGTCCTGGAGGAGCGCGAGATGCAACCCATGCGGGCACTCCTCGTCGAGAACGGTCGCTACCCGACTCGTCGCACCTTCGAACGCCGGCTCAAGGCGATGCCCGAGACCCTTCCATCTCAGATCGCCTGCCTTGGCCGTCACCTCCTGGTGCTGATCGATCCCTTTCAGGACTACGGCCCCGCTGCTGCCATCGACAGCGCGGCCCTGGCTGCCCATGGTGGTGTCTGGCACAAGAAGCACCGAGAAGCTGGGGTAGTGCCGCACAGCTCCATCGACACCGAGGCCGGCTGGACCAACTCGTCCAGCATGGCTGGGTCTACGGCTGGAAACTCCACCTCATCACCACGGTCGCCGCCGTCTGGATCCCCCTGGCCGCTCGCCTCACCCCCGCCAACACTGGGGACAACACCGAGGCTCCGGCCCTGCTGGACGAGTTGCCCGCCGACATCCGAGTCATCTTGGGGGATGTCCAGTACAACGACCCCGAACTGCTCGAACTGTGCGAGTCCCAGGGAAGGCTGTTGATTACTACCAAACGGGGCAAGTACCCTCACACCGACGACGGCGTCGAGGTCCGTCGCATCTTCCATCAATTGCGCTCTCACGCCATAGAGAACTTCAACGCCCAGTTCAAGGCCATCTTCAACTGTCTCGGCCAGGTCCCAACAAGAGGGCTTGTCCCGACCCAACGCTTTGTCCTGGGCGCTGTGCTGGTCTACCAACTGGCGTTGCTCCATCGCTTCGAGAACGGCGACGATCTGCGAATCGGCCTCAAGCCCTACTTGCAGGCGGCATGACGATTTATGACCAAGTCTCATCTATCTAACCGAGTGTCTAATATGGTGGGCCCATAAGCTCCATTGTCGCCGTTAGCTCGAGAAGGTCGTTGTCGTCCATCGTCTGCGTAGACGGCTGGCGGACGGAAGCCACCTTGAAGATGCCTTGGCGGCGAAGAACCTCCTTTACCCAGATGCGCGGAGCCTGCCTTCGCGCGTACAGGAGCGGAATACAATGGTGGTAGGCCTGCCTAGCCGCTGCTCGATCGCCCTGAACGTACAGGTTGAAGGCGCGCGAGAAGTCGGTAACGCAGATGCTGCTAGGAATCGCCCCTACCACCCCTCGCGCCAGTTCATCCATCAAATGGACGCCAGCCGACATGACCTTTAGCTTGCCATCGCTCAACTCAAGCAGCTCTGTGATGAGATGCCCAGTGAGATCTGGTCTTTCCTCCTTTACGTACTGGATGTTGTCGAACTCGTGCGATAGGTCCACCATCTGTTTGGGCGCGATGGGAATGCGGTCATCCTGAATCATTACCGTGATGTCAACCGCGCCCGCCACCGCCGCGAAATGGCGGCGGATGGTATCCTCGTCGCATGGGCCAGTGGTAGCAGGCATCAAGAACACGGCCTTGGCGCCGGCCTTCTGTGCATGGCGGCTGAGCTCAATAGCTGTCTGCGTGTCATGGGCGGAGGTGCCGATAATTGCGGGCACCCTTCCCCTGGCCTGATCAACCACGATGTCAGTCATCCACATGCGTTCGGCGGATGTCATCAGTTCGGCTTCGCTAGCGTTACCCACGCCAGCAAGACCGTGCGCACCACATGCGATCAAGTGGTCACATAGCTTCCGCAGATCCTCCTCGTCGATGTTCCCCTGCTGATCATAAGGTGTGTAGACAATGGGGAAGATTCCTCGTAGTTCCTCCACCATATTCATTGTGCTCTCCCCTCTGTAGGCGAAGTACTCACGGGGTTCTGGACATCTCCACCGTTGATTTCGGCATCGTTACCGCCTGTCGCGCCTTTCACTTGCCTGTGGCCGGGCAAGCAGCCTCAGTTCGCGACTTTTCTCGCGCGCGTTTCTTGAGGCACGGGTTGCGGAGCCATCGCGCGGACGCACTGAACTGGTTTCACTCGGAGACCTATTCTGGAATTACGGCGACTGCATCGAATTCGCATAGCGCACCCGCAGCCAACCCTGCGACTTGAACACCTGTTCGGGCGGGCGGGTTCGCGGTGAAATACTCGTAGTACACCTCATTGAATGCAGGCATGTCTTCCAGGTCACGAACAAAGACGGTTACTTTCACCACATTCTCGAGGGAAGTGCCGGCTGCCGCAAGAACCACCTTGAGATTCTCTATTGCCTGGCGGGCCTGGGAGGTGATGTCAGATCCGACGTATTTGCCAGTCTTCGGGTTGCGGCCCAACTGGCCGCCGGTATAGAGTAAGTGCCCTACCTTCACTGCTTGGGAGTTCTTCGATCGTGGAGCTCTGTCCGTGGAAATGATCTCCTTTCGCACCTTTCACGCCTCCTTCTAGACTCCTGACTGAACTAGCCAACTACTTGGCAATTCCCGTAATGCCTAGATCCATTGCCTGAGCAGGTGACGAACTCCAGTTCCCATTCCGCACCCCTAAGTTGGGTGGTGACGAGAGAGTAGGCTGGCAGATACTCCCGGGCCTCATCAATACCGGTCGAGTAACGCCGCCCAGTGGGGTGTTGAAGTGGCGAGATTACCACCTTCGCTCCCACGGCTTCGACCTAGCCCTGCTGCTTGACCACATAATTGAGCGGAGTAAGAACCTCGAACAGCCTCGCGGCGACTGCCAACAACCTGTCTCGGCCCTTCGGTCCCAGTCCGGCATCGGGCAGTCGGATTCCCACCACCAGTAGATGTGCCGCATTTCCTTGGAGTTAAGAGAGCCACCATCAACGACAAAGTCAGGGTCTCGATTTGCAGGGGCTGGCGCTGCGACATGGGCCGTAGCTGGATGAGCAGCTCGTTGACCCCTGGCAGACGAACTCCCATCATGGCCACTGTAAGACAGGACGATCCGACAGAGTCATCTTCGACCGCCCTCTGATTGGCCCACGTCCAGTAGGTACTGTCAAGCGATCCTTCTTCCGAAGCTGCAAGCTTCCGACTTCCGTCGCAGGTCGGCCTCTGACCCGTGCCGACACCCCTGGGCGCTAGGCAACTATCTCCCTGGACCAAGCCCCGAACACTCCTCCGCTTCAGGGGGGTCCAGTTTTGGTCGAGGAGCCGTTTGCCTACCTGCAGTCATCAGCAGCCGGAGATGGGCGGACCCTTTACCCTTCCCACAACTGCCGCCTGCTCTGTAACCCCCTCAGGTTGATGCATCGGTTCCCTTTTGTCACCAGCCGGCAGACGCCTTCCGCTCCTTACCCTTGATGGTCACGGCTGCAACAGTCTCGGCTGGCCCAAACGGCCGCAAGTAGGAGTCCGCCACCCCCGGTCCGCCGGTCCGCTAGCAGCGTCAGCAGCGCCCAGAATAGTCTCGATTGGCACGGCCTCCGCCAGGCCTCCGCCAGATGAAGGACCTTCCCAAGATACGACGCCCACTCCCTTCTGTGGGTGCGGAGAGTCAGTGCAGATGCGGCCACCGGATCTCGGGTTGTTAGGGGAATCTATTGCCGACCCACGGCGAGTGCCGAACGAACGCCTCCGCATATCTGATGTCTTGATTGGCACTGACGTCTCTGGCCTGCCAGGCGCGATGCTGTCCGTATTGTATGTACCAGTCCATTAAGTGGACCTGAGTTGCCAGTTGGCGCATCGCTTCTAACTTCTGCTCGAAAGTATCACTGATGTCGATGAAGGTGTCTGGGTTGAAGCGACTCTCTTCAGTTCTTGGGATGGTAGGCTCAAAAAGGTAGGTTGCCGGCCAAGGATAGACAGCCCCGGTGGTAGGCGAAGACTGCACAGCGTGAGCGACACAACGAAGAACCGCTTCCGTCGCAGCATCGTGGTCTGGATTGGTCGGCTCATGTTTCCAGTGTGAAAGGACGATGCTAGGTCGGTATCGATGGATTAGGGCCACAACCTCTCGTCTACGCGCCTCATCGAACACGAGAGGGTTGTCATCGTAGTCTAGACAAATCACCTCGACTCCGAGCACCTCAGCGGCTTTGGCCACCTCGAGTTTGCGAATCTGCTTGACCTCCTCAACGGTTATGCCCTCCCTCTCGCGCCAGAGCTTGCCTGACTCCCCTCGCTCACCAAAGGTAAAGCAGACGGCGACAGCCTTGCTGCCATCATGGGTGTACTTCGCTACGGTCCCTCCGCACCGGGAGCAGAAGTCGGTAACGTGCGCGCTGAAGACCACTATGCAGGGTTTGTCGGTCATTGTGGATTACCCTCCTACGTTCATCCTACTTTGAGTAGCGGTTTCCACTTGTCACTCTGTGGAAGGAACCATCAGTATCCTCAAATCGCCAACCTTCGCTGCCGGCACATTCTGAGAGCTCCGCCTGGACCAGAGACGCCTCGTTGTGTTTTCGACTGTCGTGCCAACGGAACGTCAGAAACTAGCTGGATGGGGATGCCACGAATCCTGCCACGGGAATCTTCGCGCGACGCGATGGCCGCAGTGATTGCATACGAGCAGTCAAGTGCCGCAGACTGGGAAGTGGTCTTTCACGTGCTGTCGCTATTGAGCGAGTAATCCCTCGGCGGCTACGAATTGCCGTGGTCCGCAGAGATCCCCTCCCTGTACTGCCTCAAGTTATCTGCAATGCCAGCTGACAGAAGCCATATATCATTGCAGACCGGAATGAGATGGTAGCCCTGCTGATGCCGTCGAAGGGCCTCCTCAATCGTCCCCGCATGGATGCCGGCAATCTGTCGCCTGTTCCTCGCCACGTCTGCCACCTTCTGAGCGGCTGCCACGTGTCGCGGGTCCTTCACGTCAAACCCTGGTTTGAGCCCCATGGAAACGGCCAGGTCGGACGGGCCGAGATAATAGCCATCGAGCCCGGGAAGTTCAGAAATGGTGTTGATTGCCTCGATTCCCTCAACGGTTTCCATCATTACCAGACAGATTACCTCGCTGTTGGCGTGGTCGAAGTAGTCGAGGCCGTTGTATAGTCGCGTCCGATTCGGCCCGCTGCTGCGATAGCCTAGTGGAGGGTACCGGCAGGCGCCGATGGCCTTCTTGGCTTCGTCCAGGTTGTTCACCATGGGCACGATCACCCCCATTGCCCCAGCATCAAGCACCCACTGAACGTAAGCCGGCTCATTCCAGGGAATCCTGACAATGGGAGTTGTATCTGTCTGGCCAACGATCTGAAGCCACTGAGCGGCACGGTCGGGGCCTATTGCCATGCCATGCTGCATGTCCAGGACGAGCGCGTCAAAGCCGGCTCGCACCATCACCTCGGTAGTATATGGATCAGGCGTGCTGCACCAACCGGTGATGATCGGACTACCTGCCTGCCACAGTTGTCTGACTCTGTTTGACCGCATGTCGCGATTCTCCTCAGGTGAGATGTACGAATGTGAAATCGACGCGATCCAGAGAGGCTTCTTCTCTTACTAGCCTACCAAGCTGGCCGTTGCTGACTCGGGGCTGCTATCCAGCCCATCCATCACGATCTTGTGGGCAGCCTCAATTTGAGCCGCAACAACCCGCTGCTCGCCCTCGAAGTCGGCAGCCACCAACGCATCCACCAAGTCCCGGTGTCCGTGGGCCATCTCTTCGCTCGCGTTCCGAAGACGAAGCCCCCCGTGGCAGATCCTCTCCGTTTCGCGGAATACTTGGGCCACTACGGAGGCCGGCCGGTTGTTTCCAGAGTCTTGGGTGACTGTCACATGAAACTCGGTATCGACCCGAAGAAATTGTGCGGCGCTGGCAGGATCCTCAGGGTCATAGCCTGCGCTGCAGGTCTCGTCCAGACGGCGTAATCGCTCCCGATTCACCATGCCAGCGGTCAGGGTCCCTTCTCAAAGCTGGCATACCTGGTATCGCAGTTCCTTTTTGACGCGAATTTGGCTACTTGGGTAGCTAGCTTCATTTGCCAGTTCCTGCTATCCCCCTCATGGCGCAGCCGCACCATCACCTCCTTCCTCAAGACGTTAGCCGCCAGCGCGACGATGAACGGCCGCTATACCGAGGCGTCTTGCTCGCCAGAGTCTCACTTCTCTGAGAAGCCGCGGTTATCAGTAGCGGGTCTAGGCGCCAACGGCCCCAAGAATCGCTAACCGGCACTAACGGTAGGCCCTAAGTTGCCCGCTGAGGTTACGAGTCCCCTGTCCTTCTCCAGAATCGCTCTGCGCCGATCCATGTGAGTGCCTCCACGCCTAATCGCTAGGTTCCACAAGAGTGTTGTCCCGATCTGGACTGCTCCTCGGCGCGGCTAGGCAAGGTAATGGCGACGGCTTTGCCTCGCAACAAGGCCTGAGAGTAGTCAGGCCCGCATGCGGCCTCAGCATCTGCTGCGATAATGTGGGTGTAGTCTCGCTATCCGGCGCGCCAGACCTGCTGGCCAGGTTCCGCTGGTCTTCAATCACCTTTGATATCCGCCCAGCTTCCATTCTGCTAACCAGTCGGAGCTACTGTCTGGCGGTTCAGCCCAGCATCTCGGTAAGGAGTCCTCTGACCTCGAGATGCTAATTGCTCAACCGCACCTACTAGATAATCCACGTCGTCAGAGGTCGTGAAAGGCCCTGGTGACACACGGACGGTGCCGGCAGGGAAAGTCCCTATGGTGCGATGAGCACCAGGAGCACAATGCAAGCCCGTCCTGACTGCTATGTCAAAATTCACGTCGAGAGCTCCGCCCATGTCGACCGGCTCCCAGCCCCTTACGTTCATGGATACCACTGCTACCTGCTTTCTCGGATCACAGGGGCCATAGAGTACGACTCCGTCTATGGAGGAGAGTCCCTCGAGCATGCGCCGCAACAACGCTGACTCCTCGGCGCGAACCTCGTCAAGCCCCTTGTCCAGGACAAACCTGACTCCAGCACCCAGCCCGGCGATGCCCACCCCGTTCAGCGTCCCGCTCTCGAGCGCCTCTGGCAACTCCTTGGGCTGCTCCTCCATCATGGAGTGTGTACCGGTTCCCCCCTGCCTGGTGGGCCTAAGCGCGGCTCTCTCCCCCACAATCAGCCCGCCCGTGCCCTGGGGACCGAGCAGGCACTTGTGACCAGGAAAGGCAAGCAGGTCGATCCCCATCGCTCGCACGTCGATCGGCAGCACCCCCGCGCTCTGCGCGGCGTCCACCATGAATAGCGCCCCGTGACCGCGCAGCCGCTCCCCGACCTCTTCGATCGGCATGATCGTGCCGGTGACGTTGCTCGCGTGAGTGAGAACGACCAGGCGGGTGTCCGGCGTCACCGCGGCCATCACGTCGTCCGCGCAGATGCGTCCATCTGGTCCGGCAGCTACCCTGGTAACCGAAATGCCCTCCTCCTTCAGAGCTGAGAGTGGGCGGATGACCGCGTTGTGTTCCATCATGCTGGTCACGACGTGGTCACCAGGCCGCAGTAGACCGTACAGCGCAATGTTGATGGCATCGGTTGTGTTCATGGCGAACACCACCCTTGACGGGTCTGCGACATTGAAGAGCCGTGCGATGGCTTCCCTTGTGGCATCCACTGCAGCGCTGGCCGCCAAGGCCATCTTGTGTGAGCTCCTGCCAGGATTGGCTGCCCATCGCCGGGAGAACTCGTCCGTGGCAACATAGACCGCATCGGGCTTGGGATAAGTTGTGGCGGCGTTGTCGAAGTAGTACATTTTCCAGTCAACTCCCACCAGATCTCTGCAGGCCAATGCCCCCTAAGGCAACGAACCTGTTGCTGCAAAGTAGATTGGTTGGAGGTTGGTCCTCCAGTCCAAAAGCATCGGCGACCCCTATATGGGTGACATTGCCCTGATAAGTGTTCACGCCCTTTGCCAGCTCGGGCGTCTTCGCTATCGCCTGCTTGAACCCGAGGTTAGCGAGCTGAACGGCGTAGGGCAGAGTCGCGTTGGAGAGGGCATATGTAGATGTCCGCGGCACCGCGCCCGGCATGTTCGGCACGGCGTAGTGAACCACCCCGTCCACCTGGTATGTCGGGTTGCTGTGGCTGGTCACGTGCGACGTCTCGATGCAGCCGCCCTGGTCCACCGCGACGTCGATGACCACGCTGCCTGGCTTCATGCTGGAGATCATCTCTCTCGTCACTAGCCTCGGCGCCTTCGCGCCTGGGATTAGCACCGATCCGATGACCGCGTCCGATACCGAGACGGCATCGGCGATGTTACGCGGGTTGGAGGAGAGGGTCGTCAGGCTGCCGTGGAGCACCTCCGAGAGGTGGCGGAGGCGAGGCATATCCCTGTCGATCAGGACGACGTGAGCGCCCATCCCGAGCGCTATCTGGGCCGCGTTCGTTCCCACCGTCCCAGCCCCGATGATCGTCACGTCCGCGGGACGCACCCCCGGCACCCCTCCCATAAGCTTGCCCCGCCCATCATACGTGTGCTCCAGGAAGTGGGCAGCCACCTGGATCGACATCCGGCCCGCGACCTCGCTCATGGGGATCAGCAGGGGCAGCGAGCGGTCCGGCATCTCCACGGTCTCGTATCCTATGCCGGTCACCTTCTTCTCCAGCAGCACCTTGGTGAGTTCATGGTCCGCCGCGAGGTGAAGGTAAGTGAAAAGTATCAATCCTTCCTTGAGCAGGCCGTACTCCGAAGGGAGCGGTTCCTTCACCTTGAGGACCATGTCCGCGCCGCCGTACGCCTCCTCGTTGCTCACCAGCCGGGCACCTGCCCGTGCATACCCCTCGTCCGCGAACCCGCTGCCCTCGCCCGCTCCGGTTCCGACCAGAACCGTGTTCCCGCTGGACGTCAGCAACTCCACCCCGCCCGGGGTGGCGGCAACGCGGAACTCGTGATCCTTGATCTCCCTGGGTATCCCGACGATCATTGTCGACCCTCCACGGTCTAGACTCGCATAGATGAGACGCCATTCCTCCTTACGCCTGTGGGCAATCCGTTGTCTCCGCGGAGTCAGATCGAGAGAGACCTCTCCCCGTGCACAACGCCTAACCAAGTTTACGGAGCGAAAGTACTTGACACGTTGCTACAGTCCGAGTCCGCTGACAAGTTCCTTGTCATATGCGAAGACGGCAGGCACCCCGCCGGTGTGCAGGTACACCACGGTGTCGTCCTTGGTCAGTACACCCTTCTCGACCAGATCCATCAGCCCGTATACCGCCTTGCCGCTGTAGACCGGATCAAGCATTATTCCCTCGGTCCTAGCCATCAGCTGGATGGCCTCGAGACAGCCAGGAGTAGGCACGCCGTATCCTTCTCCGACGTAGTCCTCTAAGATGGTCAGCTGGTCCTCCTCGAACCTAAAGGGGGCACCCAAAGACTCCGCCGCCCGGTTGGCGTGTCCCACGAGCTTCGGAAGCAGATCCACCCGCTTGCGCCCGACGCTCAGCCCTATCACCCGGAAGTCGGGTCGCAACCACCACCTGGCCCCCACGACCACACCTGCCTGGGTGGCCGTGGTCCCCGTCGCCTGCAACCACACGTTCGCTTCGATCCTCATCTCGTTCAGCTGGGTCATGGTCTCGATCACGCAGTTGGCGTAGGCCACGCTGGCCTGGACGCTCGCCCCGCCCCTGGGGATGATGTAGGGCTTGAAGCCCTCCTTCTCCACCTTGGCCGCCACCTTCTCCATCTCGGCATATTGGGCGTCGATGTCGTTGGTGTCCACCCAGATCAGCTCAGCTCCGTAGATCCGGTTGAGCAGAATGTTCCCCTGCATCTCCGTCTTCACTGCAGGGCCCAGAACTAGGTAGCATTTCATACCCAGCTTGGCGGCGGCCGCAGCCACTTGGCGCACGTGGTTGGATTGGCCAGCCCCACAGGTGATGGCCGCGTCGCTCCCCCTGGCCACCGCCTCACCCATGATGAACTCCAATTGCCTGGCCTTGTTCCCTCCCATGCCCAGCCCTGTGAGGTCGTCCCGCTTCATCAGGATCCTAGGGCCTCCCACGGCCGCCGAGAAGCGTGGCAGTTCCTCCAGTGGAGTTGGAATCGTCGAAATACGCACCCGAGGATACTTGCCGATCTGCATCGTCACACCTCCTTAGCACATTCCTTAATCTTGTGATTTAACCCGTCGGTTGTAGAACCGTAGACTGGTTTGGTGGTTCAGGGTGTGGTGTGGCACGATTTGGCCACCATGATGCATCCCGATACCATCCAACGACTACGTGATTTCCGCAACGAGCTGTACCTGTCCTTTGGGAAGCGGGCCGATGCCCTCTTTGAACTTTGTGATGCCGCGGTGACCGCTGGGCTCAGCCCATCGCTTGCCTATCTCAGCCTGGAAGCTGTCCATCGTCGTGGCTGGGGCAGCCTCTATGCCGCCCTGGCCGAGGGGCGGATCGACACGGAGCCTCTCCGATCCCTGTTGGCGCGCCATCCCCTGGATAATGGGCAGCCCATATATGCCGTGGATGTCACCGTCTGGCCGAGATGTGCCGCCGAGACCAGCCCGGAGCGGGCTTTCTACCACCACTCTACCCGCCATATGAAAGGCAAGCCCGTCGTGGCGGGCTGGGCCTACCAGTTGATCGCCCAGGTGGGCTTCGACCGAGACAGTTGGACAGCGCCGATGGATATGCAGCGTGTCTACCCGAGACAGGACACCGAGGCCGTCGCCGTCGAGCAGATCAGGGCCCTGCTCTCCCGTCTGCCTGACCGACAGAACGTCCCCCTGTTCCTCTTCGACACTGGCTACAATTCGGTAGCCTTGGCCGAGGGGCTCAAGGGTGCGTCGGTGGCGATCCTGGTGCGCCTTCGCTGTGACCGCTGCTTCTACGGCGATCCCCCTCCCTCCAAGGGGAGAGGCCGCCCCTTCAGACACGGGGCCAAGATGGCCTTCAAGGACCCTGGGACCTGGACGGAACCGACCGAGGAGTACACCGAGCAGGACGAGCAGTACGGGACGGTGCGGGTGCGGGCTTGGTCGTGCATGCACGCCGTGGCCCGGGACCATCCGACCAAAGGAACCCGTGGACCCCGTCCCATTGTGCGAGGGACCGTGATCCGGGTCGAGGTGAGCCGACTGCCAGGGTGGACTCGCAAGCCTCAGTCGCTCTGGCTGTTCTACTACGGGCCAGGTAAACCGGACCTGGCCCTTCTCTGGCGGGCCTACGTCCACCGGTTCGACGTGGAGCACACCATCCGCTTCTTCAAGCAGACCCTGAACTGGACGGTGCCGCGGGTCCGCCACCCTGACCAGGCTGATCGCTGGAGTTGGCTGATCCTCGCGGCCTATACGCAACTCCGCCTGGCTCGAGCCTGTGTCGCTGATCAGCGACTGCCATGGGAGCGTCCCCTGGAAGAGGGCAAGCTGACGCCCTACCGGGTGCGTCGGGGGTTTCCGTAGCTTCTGGTTGTGCTGGACACTCCAGTGAATGCACCAAAACCGTGCGGCCGCTCTCCAGGCCGTCCCAAGGGTCGCCGATCGGGGCGCGCAACCCGCTATCCGGTCCTGAAGAAGGCCGCCTAACGCAACCAACATCATAGCTCTAGCCAATTCCCCGCAGATTCCGTGCTGCTGGTTGTTGATCCACGGTTAAATCACAAGTTAATGGTCCATCCGGCAAGTCCTTATCGCTTTGGAGCAAGGGTTCGGCGCTACGGCCATGCGAAGGCCAACCAGACTTGGCCTGTCGGGCGAGTTTCAGAACTGCACCGAACTTGCCGGATGCACCACTTAGTCTCAATTAGGTGAGACCTGGTCATAATTCACTTGGCCTAGCGCTAGGCCAAATCCAGTTCGGGTCGGCAGCGCGCGGACGCTACAACAGGGTCGTCATGTCAGGTGCGGCGCCAGTGCTCGCAGGAATTATGACCAGCTCTCAATTAGGTAGAGACGATCTCGTCCACCGCTGACCTCGTCGCTGGTGTTGTTTTCGACAGGTCTAGGAAGCCTGGCGCATCGGCAGCAGGGCAGTCCAGCGCTACTTTTTCTTCAAGGCCTCAATAACTGGCTTAAGTGAGACCTCCAGGTCCGCCACAAGCTTCTCGAACGTCGCCGTGTCCAGGTATGTGGGCAGCATTCCCAGCTCGTCGTACTTCTGCCTCACGGTCGGGTCATCCAAAGCCTTCTTGATGGCCTCCCGCCAGGCGTTCACGACCTCTTGGGAAACGCCAGCCGGGGCACCCACTCCATGGTGCGCACCGAGAACCAGATCGAAGCCCTGCGCTCGCGCGGTTGCCACGCCCGGCATGAACTTGTACTCTGACGTTGTGAAGACTGCCAGGCCGCGGGTATCCCCACTCTTGACACCAGGTACGAGGTCGCCAGCCGTTCCGACTTCGACATCCAGGTGTCTGCCTAGCAACGAAGCTCGTAGTTGACCCTTGTTGTCAAAGGGCACCACGTCGAATTGCAGCCCCGTCATGTGCTGGAACATCAGCAACGTGAAGTGCGGCCCAGCGCCGATGGACGATGTACCGAACTTGACGGTGCCCGGCTTGGCCTTCTCAGCATCGACCACATCCTGAAGGGTCTTGTATTGGCTATCGGCCTTCACGACCCAGCCCACCGGCTCTTCAGCACGACTGGCTATCAGCTGAAGGTCTTTACGACCGAAAGCAGCCTTTCGATCCGGATCCAAGTAGACCAGAGGGAAGGATGTTGTGTTCACGGCCCCTATGGTGTATCCATCCGGCTTTGCCCTGGCCAGTTCGGTGAGACCGATCTGAGCGCTGGCACCGGGCTTGTTGATTACCTCGATCGTGGTTCCAAGGGTCTTCTCTATTACTGGGGCAACCACACGAGAGCCAATGTCGGCGGAGCCGCCGGTGCCGAAAGGAACGAAGTAGGTGATGATCTTTCCCTTCTGCGGATAGGTGGCAGCCGGCACCGCGGTGGGCTGCGCGACCACAGCGGCCTTGGTTGGCTCGGCTGGTTTCGTTGTCTCAGCCGCCTTAGCCGATACTTGAGTCGGAGCAGCCGGCGCCGCTTGCGAGCATCCCATGATCGTCAGGCTGATAAGGGAGATCACAACCACCAGAGGGATAAGCCGACTTTTCACTGTCTTCACCTTTCTTCTTTGCCGGTTTCCGGCCCCCGGTCAATCACAAGGTACCCAGTCACCTACTCGACTTCTCCTCATCACCTCCTCTCGTTGATCCGGCCGTCCTCTAGCCTGGCAGTGGCCCATTCGCTGCCTTCGCACGAGATGCGAGGATGCGTAGCGCCGGTGAGAGCAGAATGAGCAACGCCAGCGTTAGAAGTGTGGCCGACACCGGGTGGATGAAGAACTGGGTGACATCTCCGCGGAACAGCACTAATGACTGCCGCAGTCCCAGTTCCATTCTCGGACCCAGGATGAAAGTGAGTGCAAAGGGAGCGAGAGGAAAGTCCAGTTTCTTGAGGAAATAGCCAACGACCCCAAATACGCTCATGATCCGAATATCGAACACGCTGTTATCCAAGCTATAGGCGCCAACGAAGGCAAACACAAGAATGAGCGCGAAAAGAACCGAATAGGGGACCTTCAGTATCTTCACCCAGAGCCCCACGAGCGGGAGGTTCAGTATCAGGAGCATTACATTGCCCACGTAGAAGCTGGCAATAATGGTCCAGACCACATCCGGGTTGTCTCGAAAGAGTAGAGGGCCAGGAGTGAGACCGTTCATGATAAACGCGCCCATCAAAATGGCTATCGTGGGGCCAGTTGGGATGCCCATGGTCAAGAGCGGAATAAGAGCGGCGTCGCAGTGGGCGTTGTTGGCTGTCTCCGGGCCTGCTACCCCCTCGATGACGCCGGTCCCAAAGTCTTCAGGATACTTCGACATCTTCTTCTCAACCGCGTAGGACACGAAAGTAGATACTGCCGAACCCAAGCCAGGTATCAGCCCTAGAAAGCAGCCTATCCCAGTGCCTCGTATCATGGGCCATATCGAGTCCATCACTTCTCTGCGTGTGGGCATCATCGAACCCATCTTGGACTCGAAGACCTGCGTGAGTTCGGCCTCGGCGTTCAACAGTATGTCGCCAATTCCGAACACCCCCATGATCACTGGAATGAATGCGAGTCCATCCTCCAACTCGAGCTGCCCAAGAGTGAGTCGCGGTACAGCTGACGCCGGATCCGTACCGACGGTCGCCAGGATGAGGCCCAATACTCCCACCAAAAGCGCCTTCATAACGGACTTCCCCGCTAGTACTACGAACATGGAGAGACCGAGCACCATAAGGGAGAAGTACTCAGACGGCCCGAACTGAACTACTACAGCTGCCAAAGGAGGAGCCGCTATGACAAGCAAGACGACAGCAGTAGTACCGCCGACAAACGAGCCGATGGCCGCTATGCAGAGCGCAGCCCCGGCACGCCCCTTCTTGGCCATCTGGTGGCCGTCCAGACAGGTGATGATGGTGGACGCTTCTCCAGGCACGTTCATCAAGACACTGGTGATAGTTCCTCCGTAATTGCTCCCGTAGAATATCGCGGCCAACATGATGATGGCGCTGGTGGTTGGCATCTGGAAGGTGAGTGGAAGGAGTATAGCCATGCCCGCGGCGGAGCCGACTCCGGGAAGAACTCCCAGCAGCGTGCCAATAAAAGAACCGATGAACGCAAACGTCAGGTTCTCAGGGGACAACGCCAGTGAGAAGCCACCGAGGAGGTTCTGGAGAGTATCCAATTCGTCCCTCCTACAGCCCGAGATTCTGGAGTAGCTCTATCGACGACGTGGGCAGAGGCACGCCAAGCCAGGCATGGAAGAGATGGTAGAGGCCAAAGCTGCCAGCGACAGAAACGGCTATGACGACGAAAGGATTCTGCCGACCTAGCGCGAAGAGAAGAAATGACAGGAAAGCTAACGCTGTGAGTTGGAACCCGGTAACGTCTATCATCAGATCGAACAGCGCGATGCTCAAGAGAATCGATACAACCCTGACAGCCCCAGCTTGGGTCGGGAGGAGTCTATTCCCGGTAGTCACCTTGGGTGGGCGGACCAAGAGCTGACCGAGCCAGATCACCGATAGCCCTGTCATGATGGCTCCAAGCCAGAAGGGAAAGAAGCCAGACGACAAGTCTCTTGTGTCGTAGCTCTCGAGGCTCCGACCCTCCGACATTGCGAAGATACCCACTGCAAAGAACAAGAGACCCGCTACTTGGGATGCACGCTGCATTCACGCACCTCCGACAACATGCGAGCAGAGAATAGAAGCGGCCAGCCGGCCAAACGGAGCTTCATGCTTAGACGTGGTCGCAAAACACTACACTCGCACCGTCACACCACCTTTGAACATACCAGCCGAAGTCCAGGATTGGATCGTCCTTCGTGATTGCCAAGTTGGGAGTCTCACCATTGGCCTCAGGTGCACCCACACACCAGCCCACCGAGACCGCGCCAGGTGATTACTTCCGCATTCACCTCGACAGCCATGACGTCTGCTCTCTTCACGACCACGGCCTCCGTTCAACAGTCGTTCTGCGGCTCTCGCCTGTGGTCTAACGGTGGTTTGTTGATTCTGGCGAGAACCGGCCTGATGGGCAGAGGCGCACTTCTGTCTACTTGGCCCAGCAGACGGGATTTCCGGACGGCACCTCCGGAATCAACAAACCACCGCTAGTTGCCTGGCCAGGGACGAGCAAGACAGCGAATAGAACTGTTGCCGTCGGCTCGGCCGCGTGCAGATGGCCTGCCGCATTCACTCCTGTGATGAAGCGGCCCGAGCTTCGTCAACTCGCTCAGCGCTTCCTGGGCGACAAAATGATCAGCGGTACCTGCTGCCGTCCTCATGCGAGCGGTGTGCGAGACAACTTCCACTAGGGTCCGGAGTACGCCTTCACGTATCTCCTATTTCTATTCAACCCTTTGGAGGAGAGCGATCCTTTTGTTGGGCTTGTACTTCAGGATCCACTCTGGCCTCCCCCGATACCAGTGAAGATGGCCGCGCTCCGCATTTCATTCATGTGTGCTCCAAGCAGGGGTAGCTCCAAGGCAGCGTAGACCATCTTGGCCAGGGTCACGATGCTGAAGACCGGCCGGTCCAAGGCCTGCTGTATGTCGGCTGAGTAAGGAGGGAGATTAGTGCACTCCAAGACAACGGCCGCGATGTCGGGATGCTCTTCCACCATCTGGCAGGCCGCCTCTACCACCTCCTGCCTCATTTGATCGAAGTCTATAGTCAAGCGATTCTCCTGGCGGGCTCTGGAGAAGAGCGGTGCCTCGTCCATGCCCTGGACCACCACCGGGAAGTCCTTGCTGGACCAACCGACCCCGGCAAAGTGCCGCTCGGTGAGTGCCGACCGGCGTGCAGTGAGAATCCCGACCGGTTTGCCCCCCACCATTCGGCTGACCAAAGGAACTTGCATCAGAGAGGAGGCGATGAAGGGTACTCTGATTGTCTCCGCTATCTGTCGGTGGAAAAGGGCAAGGAAGCCACAGGAGGTGGTAATGGCCCTCACCCCCATCTCCTCTAACTCCCGAGCTGCTGTGACAAAAGGCTCAACGAGGGAGGGGTCCCCTTCAAGCACTACCCGCTTCGGCGAGGCGCCGTGAACTACCTTGTGGATGACCGGGAAGGGAAAAGTAGCTGCGTGACCGATCTCCCCCGGGATGCGTGGAAACAATGTGTCCAGCATTAGAATGCCAACCGGCTGCCCATATGAGTGATGGCCGTCCTTGTAGGTTGTCACGAGCACCTCCGAGACACAAAAATGACAATCGATCCGAGGCTCTCTTAACCTTGCCCGCACAGGAAGGCTCCCACTGAGCACTCTCCCAGTGCGTGGCCCCCGAGGTTACAGGGCCAGTTTGGCCAGTGCCCCCAGTGGGATAGGCTTGATGGGAGGTCTGGGGGTATCCGGCGCGATCTCCGCGATGCTATTGCCAGATATCCGGGTAGCCACCTGGGCGACAAGGCTGCCGCAGATTCTCCCCTGGCAGGGGCCCATCCCCGCCCGGGTCAGCTGCTTGATCGTCCTGATACTCCCACCGCACTCCATTGCCGCCCCCTCCACCTCTCCTAGCGTCACCTCTTCACAGCGGCACAGGATGGTGTCCTCGCGGGCCAGTTCGAAAATCCCGGGCCGGAGGGAGAAGGTGCGGTTGAGGAAGGAGGAGAACTCGCGGTGGTTCTTCAAGTTGCCCCTCACCTTGCTGAGTCTATCCTCGGCCTCGTCGCTCCCTATCTTGCCGATATCGGAGGCTGCCCGCAGTCCCGCCACAGCCCCCTCGCACATGGCCACATCATGCCCTCCGATCCCCGTCGTCTCCCCCGCCACGTATACCCCCTGGACGGATGTGGCCTGGTTCTCGTCGCAAGCGGTCACCCAGGCAGAGAGGCCCTTGTCGTAGGCTGACTCGCAACCCAGGAGTCTGGGAAGCTGCAGGGAGGGGATGAAGCCGAACCCCAAGCAGATTGTGTCCACCTGAAGGACTCTCTCGGTGCCCGATATCGGGTGGTAATTCTCATCTAGCTGGGAGATGACGGCGTCCTCTACGTGGTCCTTGCCCCTTGCCTCTATTACCGTCCAGCCGAATTCATATGGCACCCGGGCTTTCAGTATGGCACCCAGGTAGTCCTTGGCCTCGTTCACCTTATCCAGGTGACGCCATATGGCGGGTACCCTTGTCACCCATCCCCCGACCCTGCCCGCCTCGAGCACCGCCACCACCTGGGCACCGCCCTTCAGCAGTTGGGAGGCCACCGGTAGCTGGAAGGGACCGGATCCCGCCAGGAGGACCCGGGAGCCCGGGAGGACGAACTGGCTCTTGACCAGGCTATGGGCGGCACCGGCGGTAATCACTCCTGGCAGGGTCCAGCCGGGAAATGCGATGGGCCGGTCGTAAGCACCAGTGGCGATGATGGTCCGGTCGGAGGATAGGCGGAGACACTCGCCCCTTTCCTCCTGGTAGAGCTCGAGGGTATCGGGTGAGAAGGCCCCCCAGACCAGGGTGCCGGACATGAGGGTGATGTTCCCATCGGAGATGCGAGAGAGCAACTCCTGGCCCGCCTGGTAGTCCCTACCCATGAGGGAGCGGTCCAGGAGCTTGAAGGAGGAGGGGGGCTGCTTGAAGTACTGGCCGCCCGGGCGGGAGTACTCATCGATGATGGTGACCCTTGCCCCTGCCCTCGAGGCCTCCAGGGCAGCGGAGAGGCCGGCCGGTCCCGCCCCGACGATGGCTATCTCGGTCCTATCCATGATGCTCCTCCCCCAGGGAGTCCCTGTGCTCCCCCCAGGCGTGCTCGTCCTGGGTCCTTACCTTCATGCCCTCTCTCACCTTGGTGATGCAGCTTCTCACGTTGGGGACACCGTCTACCGTCATGAGACAGTCGAAGCACACCCCCATGCCGCAGAAGATGCCGCGGGGGGAGGAGTGCTTGGCGGTGTGGCGGAAGCTCGTGATACCCGAGGCGATCATGGCAGCGGCGATGGTCTCCCCCTCGTATGCCTGAAGAGCCCTGCCGTCCACCTCTATCTGGATGGGGCTGCCTCTCTCAATACCGGAAGTGATCCTCGTACCCATGTCGTTATCCCTCCCAGAGCGCGTTTGGAGGGCCCCCTAAAGCCGGAGGGGCACCCCGGGGATCTGCAGCGGAAGAAAGGTCACACCCGAGAGGCCGCGACGGCACGCCCCTCTCTCTCGCGTGCTTTGGCCCTGCCTGAGCATGTCCTGTCATCATAATCTCGTTCTCCACCAAGCTTTCCCCCACCTAAGGTCGACTAGGGGATATGCCTTGGCCTGGACCGCGTCGTATACCATGTTGACCAGACTGACGAAGTCGAACACTGGCAGTCCTGTGGCTGACCGAATAGCGGGGGCGTAGGGAGTGAGGTTAACGCACTCTAGGAGGATCACTTTCACGTCCGGGTTCTCCGCCACCAATCTCTTGGCAACTCCGGTCGACTCTGCCGCTACTTGGTCGAAGTCCAATTCCGGGACGGTCTCGCTTGTCCACCCCCGGTACCCCGGCTGGTCCTGCATACCCGCTAGCGCGATCGGCACGTGTTCTGCGCCCGCCGGCCGGAAGAGCTCGAGCCTCGCGACGGTAGTGTCGGCCGTGATGATCCCTATCTTCCTGCCACGCGGGCACATTTCGTATACGAAAGGAAGTAGCAGAAGACTGGAGGTGAACACTGGGATGCTTACGGCCGCCGATACCCCTTGTTGTAGGGAGGAACCGAAGCCGCAGGCAATAGCGACGCCCAACACCCCGGCCTGCTCCAGTTCGCGTACGGCACTTAGGATCGGCTCCAGAATGGATCGGTCGTCAGTCCGTTGCTTGCAGTCCGCAGGCTCCTTGACAACATGATAGCGCACCGGGAAGCTGAAGGTAGCCGCGTTGCCCACATCGCCAAGAGGGCGGACCTTAGCCTCGTTCGGCATGACGATGCCGATGGCCTCGCCGTAAGTGTTCCGGCCGCCGTAGTAGTCGTGCATCGAGTCCTCCGCTAGCTGCTAGAATGAGCAGGCGCCGTGGGGCATGTTGGGCGCCCAGCTCACTAGGGCACTTGACTCCTCCGCGGGGCCTCAGGCCCTATCGATATGCTTGACAAGCCCTGAAAGTACTTGGTCTCCTGCTTCCGCCCGAGTTGGCCCGACGCTGAACCCAGTCTTGGTTACTCCCGGTGCTTTCGAGACTTTGAGTGCTGCCCAGTCTATGCGAACAGCCTTGGTTCGAGAACCTGCATATTGCCGAACATCTTTGTGACGAAGGACAGCTGATCGCCCTTGAACCGGTCAGGATGATAGTGATCTATCTCCACCGAGGTGTTACCGTGGACAACCAAGTCGGTGATGACGTGCCCGATCATGTCCGCCAGAGTAATCCCACTGTGGGTGGCAGCCACCAAGAACCCCTTCACTCCCGAGACGGGACCCAGGATGGGAAGGCCATCAATTGGCCAAGGCCTAACACCCACCCATATCCTCACCGCGGGCGCCTCGCATAGGAAGGGAAAGAGTCTAAGAGCTTTGGAGATTGCCCCAGGAAGTAGTTCTGGGCGGACCTCGTGGGTTGGTCCGATGTACTTCTTAGTGGTACCTACGAACAGGTTGCCGGACCTCTTCTGAACGAGTCCCCGCATCGGGTACCGCAAGAAGGGCCTAACTCGTGCTGTCGTAATAACTTGGCCGTGAGCCGGCACTACAGGAATTGATGCTCCCACCATTCGCCCAATGGAGGGAGCATCAACCCCGGCAGCGTTGATCACCAACGGTGTGTGGATCTTGCCCGAGGAGGTTACTGCCGCCTGGACTACTCCGCTTTTCACCTCTATTTCCCTTACCTCTGTATAGGTCTGGACTATGGCGCCCAAGCGGCTCGCCGCTCTGACATACGCGTTGACTAGCTTATGAGGGTTGAGAAACCCATCCACAGGGCAGAATGTAGCGCCCTGGATCCACTTAGGTAGGGCTGGCTCGAACAGCTGTGCTTTCGGCGTGGGGAGGACCTCCATGTTGATGCCAGGCACCCGGTTCAACTCCTCGACGTTTCTGAGCGCAGCGGGCCAGTCTGACTCCCTCTCCACTACAAGTGCATGGCTGCCCTGGTTGTAGTATTCCACGTCCGCGTCCAGTTCATCCTCGATGCCGAGGTACAGCCGGGAAGCGTCCAGGGTGAACTTGAGGTAGCATCCGCCCTCCTTGGCAGAGACGTTGATACCTGCGTAGGTAGCGCTGGTGCAGCCAGAACCGATTGCCCCCCGCTCCACCAGCGCCACCTTTCGTCCGGCCTTCGACAGGTGGTATGCTATGGAAGCGCCTAACGCTCCGGCGCCTACAATAACTGCATCCACTTCTTGTTCGTTCACGATAATATCACTCGTCCACCAGATTCTTCGCGCAGAACAACTGTGCGCACGGGACCCTGGGGGCGTTGGCTTGTGCCTTGTTGCCGCCGCCTCCGCAATGTGTCAATTTCGATCGCGCAGGCTGATCGTCCCGTCCCCTAACGCAGGTTCAACCCGGCAAGAGGCCTGACGTAGAAGGAACGTTGCTGCAAACCGTCATCGGAAGAGATGACTATGCATCCGGACGTCTACCATTACTGTGTCAGTTCCAGGATTCTTCCCGCACCATTTGGACACGCCATCTTCTGTTAGACCTGTTGCTACGGACCCCAGTCGTGAGACGCTCTGGATCTTGTCCTCACTCCCTTTCGGATTCCAGCCACTAGTCATCTGGAATACCGTCGCGCACAGCGCATTGCCCCGCTCGATCGCCAGCTAGCGGCCGAAACCAGCCCTGACCCAGAATCGCTTCGTCAGAGCCGCGAAGTTGTTGGAGAACCTCGTTACCCGGCCAGGTTCTCCCAAAGATAGGGATAACGGCGTGATATGTCTGTGATATGTTACTGCCATAATTCTGGTCTGTCAAGTAGGGGATTCTTTCTCAGCGAGATTGGGCTTGACGAGCTGGCATGATAATGATATGTTACTGCCATAATTCAACTCGGTCAAGTGGGGGAAATTTGACTCTTCATATTCGCGACATGTCGCAGACGGATGCAGCATATATAGCCATAAGGAGAGACGTCGTCAGTTGCAGGCTCGCTCCCGGCGCTGAGATCACGGAGCAGGAGCTCTCCGCTGTGTACGGTTTCGGGAAGACTCCCATTCGAGAAGCACTTGGGCGGCTGGCCAAAGATGGCCTCGTCAGGGCAGTTCCTCGACGCGGATACCTCGTAACTCCAATCAACATCAAGGACGTACAAGACATATTCGAACTCCGGTCCATGCTGGAACCCAAGGCTGCTCGGCTAGCTGCCGGAAGGGTGGATGGGGAGGAGCTGCGCTACTTGGACGAGATACTGCGCGCGGCTTACCGTGCGGTCGACTGGGAGACAAGCGTAGAGTTCCTTCAGGCCCACACTGACTTCCACTTGGCTATCGTCCGGGCCACTGGGAATGAGCGACTGGTCAGCTTCACCGCTCAGTTACTCTCTGAGGTGGAGAGGCTGCTTCACGCCCAGATTGTGATGGGATTTCGGCTCTCCGCCATGGGTCACGGCGACCTAGTAGATGCTCTGGTCACCGGCGATGGAGAGAAAGCTGCCCAGATTTGTGCAGCTCAGATAGAAACCGATCGCAACCGAGCCATTGCCAACATTCTGGCGAACTCGGAATCTCTAAGCCTTCATCTTCCAGTCGGCGCTTGAGGCTCTTGAACCATGCAATGCGATCGCTATTCGGTGAGCATCGCGGCGAACGACGAGCAACCAGGAGATCTCTGAGCGTTTAGTCTCTGGCGAAGCTGAGCGAAGATCCTACCTAGAGCCTGTATGAACCTTGGTTTTCACGGCCAAGTCTTGGGGCAAAGGCGGAGTGGGCAGTGTCGCTGCAAGTGCTGTCGGGTGCCGGTCCCTGTGGGACATCCACCCTCCCGATTGCGGGTGTCCTGACTTACTACGTGAAACTGGAAGAGGAGAAGCTGCGGTACGAAGGCCCAAAGATCTCCGGGCGTTACCAGGACAGGAAAATGGTGCCACAGTCTATGCGCATCATCTCCATCTGCACCCGGCCGGGAGTCAGCAGCAGCCGCATGGAGGCAGTATCGCTGGCCAGTGAGCGGTCTCCCCCGGTGGATGAGGTCAAGGAGCTACTGGCCTCACATAGTAGGAGGTTCAGGAGTTGGGACTGCCCAGTGCACCCACCAAGCCTGTGCACGTGACCAAGCGGTTGACATCAGTGGCCGCTGCTGATTGCCTGCATTGGCGAAATCGACATCCACCAGCTGAGCAGCTACAGGGTTGCCCGTTTTTCGCCGACGTTGAGAGCCCTCGGCAGGCATCTCAGGCGTGACCAGATAGTCACATTGCGTGAGCCGCAAATGACTCAGTGACCAATGAAGGAGGAAGTCATGAAGCCAAGGTGTGTGCTCTTTGTGGCTGTAGTCGGTGCGTTGAGCCTCGTGCTCACCAGTTGCGCACAGGCGGGATCTGCTCCAACACCCACGCAAGCCCCCGTTGTGCCGACAAAGTCGGCTGCCCCTGTCGCGTCAACCCCTGCGCCAGTGCCACCAACCAAGGCACCAGAACCGAGTAAGGCGACAAGCTTCCCCGAAAAGGGGAAGATCTTGACGATGGTGGTGCCCTTTGAGGCAGGCGGTGGCGCCGATAGTAAGGGGAGGATTATCGCAGAGAGCTTGGAGAAGGAACTGGGGATCCAGGTTCAGGTTGTCAACAAGCCCGGAGCATCTTCGCAGGCAGCCATGACAGAGCTCGCTCGGCAAACAAAGCCTGACGGCTACACTATCCTGCTGGCTTCCATTCCCATGAGCATCACTGCTTACTTGGACCCGGAACGCAAGGCGCAGTTCGGGTTAAAGGACCTGCAGATGGTGGCTGCGATGGTTTCGGATCCGTTCTTGGCAGGCGTCCCTGCGGACAGCCCATTCAAGACTGCAAAGGATCTAGTTGATGCGGCGAAAGCCAAGCCCGAGACAATCAAGGTAGCTATCACCGGGTTATTGGGCGGTAGCCACTTAGCTCTACTGGAGTTGGAGAGCGCGGTCGGCGTCAAGTTCCTACCAGTTCCCTTCAACGACGCGGCTAAGGTAGGCATTGCGGTTGCCGGCGGCCATGTGGACGCAACTGTCGCCTGCATAGGTGACATCCAGACACATCTGAAGAGTGGGGCTGTCCGCCCCGTTGGGCTGATGCAGAAGACAGAGAACAAGAACCTTCCAGGCGTGAAGACGTTCGAGTCCTCCGGCTACAAGGTTTTCCCCATGGCTGCTGTCTTGGGCGCTATCGCGCCTGCAAGTACACCCAAGGATGTCGTAGACATACTGGACAATGCTATCAAGAAATCACTCGAGAGTCCGGATGCCGTGAAGAGACTGGATGGTCTGGGCGTCGAGCGCCTGTATATGAGCTCGACTGACTTTGCGGACTTCTGGAAAGGGATGGACAGTACCGTCAAGCCCCTAATTGAGCAGCAGCGGCAGAATACCAAGTAAGGCAGGGGCTTGGCCCTATCAGTATCAGCTGTGGTATGTACTCCCGCGACGGCAAGTTAGGCATTGCTGCAGCGAGTAGCACTCCCGAGCACTAAGGACTCGTCAAAGAATAATATCCCGTTTCAGGGGTCAACGAGCTGTCTGGGATGAGCACCCGGCCCGAGACCTGCGATAGGCCATTCAGACAGTTGGATGTTCCTGGAGCAGCTCATGACGTCGTTAGTGCCACCCGAGTGCCAATGTCCTGTATGCCGAGAGGCGACCGACCATCCAGACCGTGAACGGCACCGGCAGATGAATCTATTCCTGAGTCGTCTCGACGAACAGCAACGCCGCTGGTATGTGGCCCTGGAGTCCAAGCGGATCGGGTATGGGGGCGACAGTCTCCTGTCCCAGATCACTGGGATGGACGAAAAGACGATCCGCCGTGGTCGGGAAGAGTTGGACTTTTCGCTGGAGGATCGCCCTGCCGAGCGAGTGCGTCTGCCTGGGGCTGGTCGCCCTGTCGTTGAAAAAAAGACCCGGCAATAACCACCACGTTGCAGGAGCTGGTGGAGCCCCAAACGGCGGGGGATCCGATGAGCGATCAGAAGTGGGTCCGCAGCAGCCTGCGTCAGTTGAGTTCGGAGCTGAAGGAGGCTGGACACCCAGCCAGCCCTCCCACGGTCGCCCGCTTGCTGGATAAGCTGGGCTACGCTCTCCACGTCAACGCCAAGAAGGTCGAGGCGAGTGCCGCCCATCCTGATCGCAACGAGCAGTTCGAGCACATAGCGACGCAGCGGCAAGCATTCGAGGCTGCTGGGTTGCCGATCATCAGCGTGGACACCAAGAAGAAAGAGTTGATCGGCAACTTCAAGAACGCTGGACGAAGCTGGAGTAGGGAGGCCGAGGCGGTCAACGTGCATGACTTCCCCCAGGAGGCCTTGGGTCGAGCGGTTCCTTACGGCATCTATGACCTGATACACAACCGAGGCACGATCTACGTCGGCTCCTCGGCCGACACCCCTCAGTTTGCCGTGGACGCTATTGCTCGCTGGTGGGAAAGCGAGGGGCGCAGAGCCTTTCCTCAGGCCGCCGATCTGCTGATCCTGGCCGATGGTGGGGGGAGCAATGGATATCGCGCTCGCCTGTGGAAGCAGCAGTTGCAGGCGCAGCTGAGCGACCAACTCGGCCTGGCAGTGACGGTCTGTCACTATCCTACAGGCTGCTCGAAATGGAACCCGATTGAGCATCGTCTGTTCGGTCCTATCAGCATCAACTGGGTGGGCAAACCGCTGCGCAGCTGGGATTCCCTGCTGGCCTACATCCGTGGTACCAAGACGACCACCGGCTTGGAGGTGAAAACCTTCCTCCAAGCCGGAGAGTACAAGACGGGGCAGAGCGTCTCCGACGCCGAGATGAAGGCCCTCAACCTTGAACGACATGCGGTCTGCCACAACTGGAACTACACCATTCGGCCGCGTTCGGTTGGCGGCCTCGATACGAAAACCAAACCGTCAGATCGGGAAGTCTTTTCTTGACGAGTCCTAAGGCTACTGCATGTAGCGGTTGTTGGAGAAGAAGTCGGACGTGAGGGGCGCTTCTCCTGCAGCGTGCCGCGAGCCATACGCTGGTCCGCCAACGTTGACAGTAGCAACATCCAAACCCTTCACGGGAGGCGTGAGGGACCAGGGATGGCCCATCCGCCGCCCCTACTTGATCGGGTGCCTTTGGGTGGCGACCAGCTAATGCATGGTCTGCGGGAAGTACTCAACGCCGCCGCGCCATCTGGTGCGAGTGGGAATTTCCTCCCGTACGCACTTGAGACGGACGCGGTTTCACGGGCTTGAGCTGCCGTTCTCATATCAGTCGTTGCGAAGCTACTCAGCCTTTGGCCAGGCATGGCTGGGTGCAAGCGCAGACGATTGGATAGCTTTGGCAGTCTGCTTGCGTGGAGGGGGTGTACTATGAAGCGTCCCTACCAGATCACGGGGACAGTCGTTGTTTTCTTCTCGGCCTTCGTTGCAGTCGAGTCGTTGTCACTAAAATTCTATACCTCATACGGGCCGGGCCCCGGGTTCTTCCCCTTCTGGATCTCGGTATTCCTGGGGCTGCTGGCTGCGAACATGGTCTTCCGGGCCACCTTCCAGCCACGGGATCCTATGCCAGATGGCTTCTTCGCCTCCAAGAAGGGTTACCTTCGGGTCGGCGCCATCCTACTGGCACTGGTGGCAACAATCGTCTTCATGGACGAGCTTGGGTTCCGCCCCATGATGCTGCTCTTCTACCTTTTCCTCTTATCCGCCCTGGGGCGACAGAACCATCTGGTTACCGCTGCAGTCGCGTTGGCAGGCAGTTGGGGCGTTTACTACGTCTTCGTCGAACTGCTTAAGGTCCCGCTGCCGATCGGGATGTTCGGAATCTAGGAGGGATCCGTTGGAAAGCCTTCAGTTCCTCATGGGCGGCTTTGCAGTAGCCTTGCAGCCTACCAACCTGATGTTCGCCGTCATTGGGTGCCTCCTGGGGACCCTACTCGGGGTTCTCCCAGGCATTGGCTCGACGGCCGGTACCGCCATCCTGATCCCGATTACATTCGTGCTGGAGCCGACGCCAGCGATCATCATGCTGGCCGCCATCTACTACGGGGCGATGTACGGGGGCACGATTACCTCCGTGCTGGTCAACACCCCCGGCGAGGCCTCGGCGGCCATCACCTGCATTGAGGGCTACCAGATGGCCAAGAGAG
The DNA here is from genome assembly GCA_002436065.1 of Chloroflexi bacterium UBA6077. Classification (GTDB taxonomy): domain Bacteria; phylum Chloroflexota; class UBA6077; order UBA6077; family UBA6077; genus UBA6077. The sequence goes on along the minus strand of DIXP01000046.1, from coordinate 2,098 downwards.
GTCGGGCAGGGGCAGCTCTCTGCATCGCCGCCATCGGCTCCTTCATCGGCGGTACTGTGGCTACCATGGGGCTGGTGTTGGTGGCCCTGCCGCTCACATCACTTGCCCTCAAGTTCGGCCCACCCGAGTTTTTCGCCCTGATGGTCCTCGGCCTTTCCTTAGTTACTGGCCTAGCAGCCAAGTCTATGACCCGCGCCCTTATGTCCGCGCTCTTCGGCCTGCTAGTCTCTATGGTGGGTATCGACCCAGCCTTGGGTGCACCCCGCTTCACCTTCGGTTTGATCGAGCTGCTGGACGGCATCAACTTCGTCCCGGTGGTCATGGGCATCTTCGGTGTCAGCGAGATCCTGCTCAACGCCGAGAGCGAGGCCCGTCTAGTCTTCGACGCCAAGATGAGTTCCCTGATGCCTACGTTCCAGGACCTAAAGGACTCCGCACTGCCTATCGCTCGGGGGACCTTGATAGGCTTCTTCCTCGGGCTGATTCCAGGCGTCGGCGCCGTGGTCCCCACTTTCATGTCATACGCGGTGGAGAAGAAGGTCTCCAAGCATCCCGAGAAATTTGGAAGCGGAGTGATCCAAGGAGTGGCCGGCCCCGAGACGGCGAACAACGCCTACGGGAACGCCGCACTGATTCCGTTGTTCACCCTCGGTATCCCCGGTTCTCCGACCATCGCCATCTTGATGGGGGCCTTCATGATGAACGGTCTCACCCCTGGCCCCACCCTGTTCAAGGAGCACGGGGACTTCGTTTGGGCCGTTATCGCCAGCCTGTACATCGGCAACCTGATCCTGGTGATCCTGAATCTGCCACTCATCCCGATGTGGGTGGCGATCCTGAAGGTTCCCTACGCCGTCCTGTTCGGGCTAATCCTGGGCTTCTGCGTACTTGGCTCCTATAGCCTGAACAATAGGCTCTTCGACGTGGGCGTGATGACCGCGTTCGGCATACTAGGCTACCTTTTCAAGAAGCTGGACATTCCACTGGCGCCAATGGTGCTAACATTGATCCTGGGTCCCTTGATGGAGCGAGGCCTGCGGGAGTCGCTGACGATCAGCAGAGGCGACTTCTCCATCTTCTTCCAGCGCCCTATCGCTCTCGGCCTGCTGGCCCTGGCTAGCCTGATCGTGCTCATCTCCACCTTCCAAGCGGTCTCCCAACTCCGAGGAGGCGACAGCGAGCTTTAGTCCTGCTGCATCGCTCAGCGTCTCCTGTAGCGCGAGCGTCATCCGATCGGCGCGGTCGCTGGATCGCGACAACCCTTGGTCGTTGCGACAACCCCTTACTTTCTGACGGGGCGTAACCCTTCTTGGACCGTGCCTCCCGTTCTGGCAGATCAACGAGCCAGGGATTGGCCACCAGATCACTGGGATCGGCCGGAACGATCACCTGAGATGGGACAATCTTCAGAATCGCCCTACGAAAGTGTTTGGCTGGTTAGCATGAGCAGCTAACCTACGCAAGTAGATGAGGGACATTGCGATATAAATCCACGCTTAGGTGGTCTCGGCAGTTCTTCATAGTCGCGGGCGAGCCGTCGGCACTCGCCCTCTGGGCGAAGGTGCGCTCCACTACCCAGCAGCGGCGAGGCAGCACCACGAGGCTTGCCTTCTGGGCGAGCCTGTGCACCACCTAGTACACGTCGGTGAAAGTTCTCTTGCGGTTTCGCACTGCCGTTTCCGGCCACACGGCAGCAACCGGATTGCAGCTAAACCGCTCAAGGATTTCCGCCAGGGTGTACTAGACGGCCACCTGGATCTCCTTTCTCGTCCGGTGCGAAGCAGCCATCATATCAGCTGTCCGTCCATACCTTCTCGCGGCCTGGGTATTCGGCCATGGCCGACTCCAGCACGTCCCTGCCGCCGTCCAGGTCTTGGATATCGGCGTCATGGACGAAGAACTCCATCAGGCGGCCCTCTGTGTCGACGAGGATGTGTCGCTTCCGCCCAACCATTCTCTTGGCCCCGTCATATCGGTGGCCCACCACAATATACTGGAGGCGACGAGCGGATTCGAACCGCTGATAGAGGTTTTGCAGCCCAGCAGTCCATCTGGGGCAGGCTCGGCCGCATCGGGAGGGAGCAGCAGCACCGGCGCC
>DIXP01000022.1 GCA_002436065.1 Chloroflexi bacterium UBA6077 | reverse complement strand
GGTTTCGGCTCTGCCGAGTTAGGGACATAGTGCTGGATCCTGACAGCGGGATAGCAGTCTACTACTGGGAGAGCCGAGAGTTGCATCTCGCTATACTGAGACGATCGGGTATCCTACGGGGACCTGATGGCCACGAATGGCTTATGGTAGACTATGACGCAGACACGGGTGCTTGGACGAGCGCTTACCAGCTAGAGAAAGGCATCGCTCAACTAACAGCCAGTCGCTTGAGGCGAGCAGGGTTCCGATGGCTGAGGCAACCATAATGAGCTATCCCATTGACGACAATCTGAGAATGGTCCAGGCCGACACGACCGACCTTCCAAGGATGGAAGAGAAGTGGAGCAGCCTTCCGCGAATCGTGAGGACCGATTGGCAGATGGAATGGCTGGACGTGATTATGCCTGCCCTTGAGGGATTGGACCGCTGTTACCGTTCCGGGGAGATGACGCCGGAGCAGAGGGCTCGCTACCGGAGCCTGCTCCGCCAACTGAAGGATAACCTTCCGATCATCCGCAGGTTGGAGCTGGAGGAACCCACCGTTTCCCTGGACCTGGAGACCGAAGCGGCCTGACTGATGAGACGGTGACTCGTTGATGCGCTAACCCAATCAAATACTTGGTGGCTAACAGCCGCCGCACCGAACCGGAAGGTTCAAAGGTGTGGCGGTTTTCTATTGCCCGCGAAAGGAGGAGGCCGTTTGAGGGTACTGGTCGCAGGGGAGATGGCCGAGGGGAACGGAGAACAGTGGGTGCTGCTGCGGGCGCTGCTCTCGGGGGAGATGCGGCGGTGGGACTGGGAGCGAGCAGTTCGCTGGTATCCCCCTCCAGCGGCTCGGGTCTGCCCTTGCCGTGCAGCGCTCGCACCTCCAGAGTCACTGCATCGAGGTCCGGTACTCCCTGGCAAGAGAGCTAACCACCACGTACACCCCTCCATGCACCGCCGCCATCAGGGCAATCCCTATCCGCTGCTCCAAGTCATGCGCTCTACGAACCATGCCGGATCTACCTATGGACTGCGGGCTCCCCGTACACCCCTCGCCGGCCGTTCCTACGGATGGCCCAGAGCCCGCGCAGCATCCGGATCGAGTCGCGGACCAGCTCCACGCTGCTCTGCTCCCCCAGATAGAGGAAGTAGACCGGCAGCTCCACTACCCGGTAGCCCAGGTAGCGGGCTATGTAGATCACCTCCACGTCGAAGGCGAAGCCGTAGCTGCGCACACGACTGAAGATGTCCCTGGCCGCGTCGCCCCGGAACAGCTTGAAGCCGCACTGTGTGTCCTTCACGCCCAGCTTCAGAAGGGAGTTGGCTATCAGAATGTAGAGTCGCCCCACCAGGTAGCGCTGGTAGATGTAGGGGAAGTGGCGTGGGTTGAGAGCGAAGAGGGTTTCAGGGTGGGACCGGCAGCCGATTGCCACGTCGGCCCCCGCCTCCAGGGCGGCTGTGAAGGACTCCTCCCCCTCGATCGGGTACACCAGGTCGGCATCGGTGTAGAGGACGTACTCCCCCTGGGAATGCATCACCCCCTGCCTCACCGCCTGCCCCTTCCCCCCGTTGCGCTCGCACATCACGAGCCGGAGGCAGGGATGCTCGGCCATCAGCCCCTTGACGATCTCCACCGTGGAATCCCGACTCCCGTCGTCCACGATGATCAGCTCGTTGTCGCCGCGCGCCTCGAGGTAGGAAGCCACCCTGGAGATGGTGCCCCCGATCACCCTCTCCTCGTTGTAGGCGGGAATGATGACCGACAGTCCAGGATTCATCTGGAGGAGACGAGCAGGGTGTGCGGATAGGGGAGCAGGGTGGGGATATGGGTGATCTGCACATCTTCGAACCCTGCCTGCATCATCAAGCCGGCATTCTCCCCACAGGAGAGGAAGTGGAGATCGCCGTGGCCCAGGGTCAGCCCCACCCGCGTCATCAGCACCTCCTGGAACCAGGCCCAGCGGTACTTCCAGGCAGGGTGGGTATCGTTGGTCTTCAGGATCAGCTGGCCGCCGGGGCGCAGCAGCTCGTGGCATCGCTGGAGGATCTTCAGCTTCTCGGGCACCGGCAGCAGGTAGAGCACGTCCAGGATGGTGATGGCATCGAAGCCGGCCGCGGAGACGTCCGCGGCCGTCCCCTGGAAGAAGGAGGCGTTGGGCAGCTTGTCCATCAGCCGACCCGCCACCTGGATCTTGGCGAGGGAGGGATCGACTCCGGCCACCAACCTATCAGGCGAAGAGATGGCCATGATGGCGGAGAACAGCCCGTGGCCGCATCCAAGGTCGAGGATGCGCCCGGCCTTGGGCACGCGCCGCTCCACCTCGGCGAGGGGACAGAGCAAATGCCGGCAGCGGACAAAGGCACGGATCCCGAGGGGCTGGTCGTCGTACAGTTGGATGGCCTGGTCTATGGCGCTGCCCATGCTGGAGCGGTGCCCCTTCCGATGAGTGGATAGCGTTGGAGCGTGTCGAGAGTATACTATCAGCGCCAAGGAGGGACAAGTTGAAGCAGCTAATCGTCAACGCCGACGACTTCGGCATAAGCGAAGGGGTGAATCGCGGTATCGTCGAGGCCCATCGGCAGGGCATTCTCACCAGCACCACTCTGATGGCTAACATGCCTGCCTTCGAGCAGGCCATCGCGCTCTCCAGTGAGAACCCCGACCTGGGTGTGGGCATCCACCTGAATCTCACCGCCGGCGTGCCACTTCTACCCACCTCCGAGGTCTCCACACTTGTGAGCGAGGACGGGCGCTTTCTCCGCATGGGTGTAGCTTTGCGCCAGCTGACCCTGGGAAGGCTGGACCTCCAGCAGGTCGAGGCCGAGCTAGGTGCGCAGGTTGAGAAGTCGCTGGCGGCAGGGATCGTCCCCACCCACCTGGATTCCCACCACCACCTCCACACCCATCCCGCCCTCCAGCCCACAGCCATCAGCCTCGCCCTTCGCCACGGGATCGGTGGGGTCCGCTCCACTATCGAGCTGGGGCTTGCCGATGGGGTTGGGCAGGCGGGGATGCTGCTTCGGGGAACCCGGGAAGGGGAAAGGGAAACGGTCAGGGGCAGGTATCTGAAGGGCATAGTGCTGAGCCTGCTGGGCCGGATGCTCCAGGCGAAGGCTCGGCGAGCCGGACTGGCTACCCCGAGCCATTTCCGAGGCATCCTACTGGGGATGGCTTTCGGCCCCACCGCCCTCCACAGGGCGCTCCGGTCCCTGCCCGAGGGAGCGACAGAGCTGATGTGCCATCCAGGCTACCCTGACGACGCCCTGAAGAGGGAGACCTCCTACTCGTCGGGTCGAGATTCGGAACTCAGGGCCCTCACGGACCCAGTCAGCCGCGAGATCCTGAACGAGCGAGATATCCACCTCGTCCGCTACTCCGACCTCACCCGCTGACCCCCAAAGGAAGCGAGTCGTTCCTCCGTGGTCTCCATTGGCTGGATCCTGGTGATCGTAACCTGGTGGGGATATGGTACGGGTATGCCCTCCCGGTCGAATGCCTTCTTGATCCTGGCGCGCAGTGCCCGAGCCACACTCCACTGCTGCAGCGGCTGGGTCTTCACCAGCATTCGGAGGGTAACGTGGTACTCCCCCAATGCCTCCACCCCCAGCACCTCGGGGCTATCTATGATCAGCTTAGCGAACTCATCCTCCTGGGCTAGCTCCGCGCCTGCCCGAGCGAGGACCTCCATAGCGTGGTCTATGTCCGCCTCGTAGCCCACATTCACGTCCATCACCACCCTCGACCACTCCTTGGTCAGGTTGGTCACCACCCGAATCTCGCCGTTGGGTATCACCACCACTGAGCCGTCCGCGGCGCGCAGCACGGTTCGCCTCAGGTCCATCTTCTCCACGAGACCGGAGTAGCTGCCCACCTTGATGACGTCGTCCACAGAGTACTGGTTCTCGAACAGGATGAAGAAGCCACCGAGCCAGTCCTTGATCACGTTCTGCGCCCCGAAGCCGATGGCTACACCGGCGATGCCGGCGCTCGCCAGGAGGGGAGTGATGTCCTGTCCGGCCAGGGAGAGCAGTGTGAGAGCAGCGAGGGTGAAGACGACGATCCTGCCGGTAGTCTCCACCACCTGGGAGAGGGTCTTAGCCTTCTGAGCGACCTCCCTGTCTGGCTCCTTGTCTCGATCCAGGATGGTCCGCGCAACGCCGTGTACCGCCATCCTGAGGAGCCTAAGGGCAACCAGCGTGACGATGAGGACGAACGCCATGGAGACGAGTTTCGCCCAGTCCAGATGCAGGTAGCCATCAATCGTGGCCGCGAGAAGGGCAAGATCCAATATAAACCTCCGGTTCAGCAGCCAGCTTTCAGCCTCTTATCGAGACGACGGTGGAATCTCAGAGCGGACCACAGGTAGGAATCGTAACACATGCGGGCCAAGAGGCAAACAGATACGAGCCCCGGCCTTATGGCTGGCGGCTCCATGTTGACTGTTGACGGCTACCTGCCGGCAATTAGCTGCTGCTGAAGCGCTCCCGGGCGGCAAGGGCCGCCTCCAGCAGCTCGCTCTTAACCGTGGTGGGGAAGGTGCAGCCCGGCGCGATGGCACAGCCCCGGCCGCCCGTCTCTCGCAGCGCCCTAGTCACCTCACGGTCGATGTCCTCGGTCCTGCCTGCTTTGAAGGTCACCATGCTGTCCAGGCCACCTACCACCATCTTGCCGGACCTCTCCCTGCCCTCCCTGAGGCTCAGGTTGCCCGGCAGCGTGACGTCCCAACTGATAGCATCCACTGGATAGCCCATCAGTTGGTCGAAGAAGATGTGCCCACCACACATGTGCAGCAGGTTGAAACCCGGCCTGGATTGCACCGCCGCGAGCACCCGCAGGTCGTATGGCGTGCCGAACTGAGCGTACTGCTCCCAGGTCATCATATCGCTCGAGGCCATCTTCGTGGTGGCGAAGAAGATGCCGCTGGCCCCCACGTCCAGGGAGGCGGTGGCGTAGTTCGCGTAGCTCTCGGTGATCGCCTCTAAGGCGCCCTGCAGCTCCTTCGCCTCGCTGCGCATCGCCTCCTGGAGGCGCTCCTTCGAGCTGCCTGCCAGCTTGAAGGCGATGGCAAGGGGCGAGAAGATGGTCTGGAGGAAGTAGACGTTCTCCTCCTGCAGCCCCTCCTTTACCAACTCAAGCACCACCAACTGCTGCTTCAACGCCTCGGAGCGCCAGATATCGAGCGGCTGGATCCTGGCCCAATCCCCCCTGGAGTGCACCACATGGCTGAGTAGGGTGGGCGCCACGTGGGGGTCGTCAGAGTAGCTGTAGCGGTTGCCCCAATCCTCCACGTGGTAGGAACCCCTGGGGTTCACCTTCACGAAGTCCCACTGGTACTCCCGCTGGAAGGCGAGCAAGGCTTCCGATAGCAGTCCCGCATCCCTTTCCTGCGAGTAGAAGTGGCGCCAGAAGCTCATCGGAACCTTGTCCACCTCCCTGCCCTTGAGAGCCGCCTGTACTCTCTCTATCTTGGTCATGGTCTGCATGGTCATCCCTTTCTACTCTACAGCAGTCAGCTTTCAGCCTTCAGCTAATTGATATCAGCAAGCCGCAAACCAACGATAGGGGCATGGCTCGCAGGTAGCGTCAAGATAGTTGTGTAGATTGAGCTGAGGCGTGCTGGCTCCAGCGCTGGTTCAGATGGGTGATAATGGCGTAGATGATCCGCATCACAGGATGCGCTGTTCTGGAAGCAACTCATCGGTCGGGTGCGTCTGCGTACCTCTCTGAAGGCTCTAGCGACCGAGGACATCCGATGGAGACAGCTTCTTCCTCACTCTCGTCATTAACAGATCTAGTAACCCCCAGCCTCATCGAGAGCCCCTCCTCCAGGCTACCCTTGATGATCCTCTTCGCCAGAAGGCACCCCTCCTCGCTAATGTCCCCCCAGGTCGCCTCCTCGTCCTTGACTTCTCCGAACCGCTGGGCGATAGGCCTTTCGGTCAGGGCTAGCATCTTGGCCATGGGCGTATTCTCCTCTCTGGTTTTCCCGAACCTGCTGGAGAATACGCCCTCCCCTTCCAAGAAAACTACACAACCTATGCTACGCTACCAGGTCCGTTGTTGTTGACGGTACTGGAGAAGAGCGTATATTATGGCGCGGTTGTATTGCTCATATGCCTAAAGGCTTCGACGGAAACGAGTAGGCGGATAGGGGCGACACTCAGAGAGTCCGGGTTTGGTGTGACCGGATGTGGAGTCCCCGCCGAAAATCCTTCCTGAGCTGCCAACCAAAAGAGTGAGTCCACTCGCTCCAGTAGGCTTGGCCGGATTCGTCAGCCGTTAACTGTGACGGGGGTATGAACACGTACCTCGACGAGCGAGCGGTTGCGCTAATTTGGGTGGTACCGCGGGATAGCAAATCATCAATCCCGTCCCTTGCAGGGACGGGATTTTTGTTTGCCCGGATTGCCGGAGGAACGCGACTCGAACACCGTACGAAAAGGCCGAGGGTCACGCGAGCAGTACGAGAACTCAGATGGCAGACGAGGAAGGATCATGGCGCTGAAGCTGAGCAGAGTAGACCGAGAGATGCTTGAGGGAAAGCGAGGTGAGGCAACCCGGATGGCTATGTCCATTCTGGTGAAGACGGCCGAGATCGAGGGCGCCGAGGAGTTGATGGACATTACCAGGGTCCATATCGACGGAGCTGTCTACCTGGGAGAGTCTAGCCTGGATTTCGCGGAAACCTTCGCCCGGCTGGGCGCTCGCGTCGTGGTACCAACCTCATTGAACGCTGGTCCCATGGACGAAGAGGGGTGGCGCAACCTCTCCGTGTCCGAGGAGTTTGCTGAAAAGGGGCTGAGGATCATGCGCGCCTATGTCGGGATGGGCTGCCTGCCAACCTGGACCTGCGCCCCCTATCAATCGGGGATCCGACCGGCCAGGGGCGAGCAGGTCGGGTGGTCCGAATCCAACGCTATAGTCTTCGCGAACTCGGTGCTGGGAGCTCGAACCAATCGGTACGGTGACTACGTGGACCTGTGCATGGCCCTCACGGGAAGAGCTCCCAGGAGTGGGCTGCATCTCAGCGAGAATCGGCGAGGCCAGATCCTCTTCAGGCTAACAGCTCTGCCGGCTGCGCTCCTGCAAGACGACTCCTTCTATCCGGTGCTCGGCTTCTATCTGGGCAAGACGGCAGGGCAGAGGATACCCGTCCTGGACGGATTGCCAACAGGGGTTACCGAGGACCAGTTGAAGGCTCTCGGCGCCGCCGCGGCATCTTCGGGCCGTGTGGCTCTCTTCCATGCCGTAGGGACAACACCCGAAGCCCCCACACTGGAGGCAGCCTTCCAGGGACAACAGCCGGAAGATGTGGTGCAGGTGGACCTGACCACGCTCAGGGAGTATCGGAGACAGATGTCCACCTGCTCGCAGGGCGATATCGACGTCGTGGTGCTGGGATGCCCCCATTTCTCAAAAGAAGAGTTCACAAAGCTTGGTCGATTAGTGAAAGGCAGAGATCGCCATCCCGGAACACGCCTGGTGGTGATGTCCAGCCGTTCAGTACGAGACGCGGTGAAAGCTAGCCTCTTCTGGCCGGAGTTGGAACGATTCGGCGTGAAGGTCGTGGCAGATGCTTGCATCCTCCTATCACCTATGCTCCGAGCCGAAGACCGTGTCGTGATGACCAGCTCTGGAAAGTGCGCGTACTATGGTCCAGGTGTCCTGAAGAGGCGGGTAGCCTTCGGGAGCCTGGAGGACTGTGTCGAATCTGCAGTATTGGGGCAGGTCTGCAAGGAGGAATCACTATGGAACTAATGACAGGTACTCCGATGGTAGAGGGAAATGCATCAGGATCCGCTCTCGTGACGAGGGAACCACTCAGTTTCTGGGGCGGTTTGGATCCGGCGTCTGGGGAGATCATAGACCGGCGTCACGAGCTATCGGGGCAGAAAGTCACGGGGCAAGTGCTGGTGCTACCCTATTCACGAGGCTCGACTACCGCCAGCACAGTGCTGCTTGAGACCATACGGGTAGGAACGGCGCCCGCTGCCATCGTCGCTTCTTGTGTCGACCCGATGCTGGCACTGGGAGCAGTGGTGGCAAGCGAGCTGTATGACAGAGTTGTGCCGGTGATTGCCCTGAACGAGATGGACTTCCAGCGGCTTCGGACAGGGGACCGAGTGACCATCCGCTCCGACGGAACCGTCGAACGGGTGGCCGCGGAGAACTGAACGGTCGCTGCGGCTTGCATTCCTCGATAGCCGTCTCCACCGGCCAACTCATGCCACTTACCCGAATGAGCTCAGAGCGAGGCACATCTGCAGAGGCGTTGGATGGCTATGACTTCAGTTCTGGCTTCTCCCTGAGGCCTGGCGGCAGAACTTCCCAGGCCTCAGGGAGGGCCAGGGATCCGGAGGCACCAGAGATGGCTTTTTCCCTTCTCCGGCCGGGAAGATCGGTAGCTCTCACCTTTGCATCAGAAGTGCAGGAGTGCTACAGTGCGCGGCTATCCACACCATAAGACCATACGCGCCGGACATCCCAACTCGTATAACCTCACTCGATTAAGAAGGTCATGCCATTGCTGCTCCTGGGCGTCGCCGGCAATCTCTACCTGCTCACCGGCGAGAGCATATGGATCTTCACGATAAGCACCTTCCTAATCTCCATGGCGATCGTAGCCAACAACATGCTCTCCGCCCTGATAGCCGACCTCGTGCCTGACCGTTCGCTAGGCCGAGGAATGGGGATGTACCGTTTCACCTGTGACCTGGGAACAGTATTTGGACCCTTCATCCTGGGGTTGATCGTGGACCGATCCGGCTTCGGTGCCGCCTCGACTCTGGCCGCAGGCATGATCATGGTGGGAGTGATTGCCTGCGCGATCCTGATCCCACGCAGCACGACTCAGAAGCCAACCGAGCAGGTGAACAAGGCCTGAGCCAGCGATGGCATCGAGGAGGGGAACAGAAGAGCCCGCCGGAGATTTCCGGCGGGCTTTGTGGTCGGGGCGAGTAGGGTGGATACTACGTCCGGTAGCGTCAAGATAGTTGTGTAGATTGAGCTGAGGCGTGCTGGCTCCAGCGCTGGTTCAGATGGGCGATAATGGCGTAGATGATCCGCATCACAGGATGCGCTGTTCTGGAAGCAACTCATCGGTCGGGTGCGCCTGCGCACCTCTCTGAAGGCTCTAGCGACCGAGGACATCCGGCAGATGGGCTGGCCGTTGGCTGCTATAATGTGTACAGTTGAGGAAACTCTTACATCCAAGAAGGCGAGCACAGCATGCGAATCCTGCTATACACGGGCAAGGGTGGCGTCGGCAAGACTACCATGGCGGCGGCGACAGCCCTGCGCTCCGCGCAGTTGGGGCACAAGACGATAGTGCTCAGCACCGACGCGGCCCACAGCCTAGCCGACTCCTTCGACCTGCGGCTAGGGCCGGAACCCGTTTCCATAGCCGAGAACCTCTGGGGCCAGGAGGTCGACGTCTACCACGAGGTGCAGACCCACTGGGGCACGATACAGAAATACCTGGAGGCACTCCTCTCCTGGCGCGGGATCGACAGCATAGTGGCCGAGGAGCTCACCGTCCCACCGGGGATGAGCGAGCTGGCCAGTCTGCTCCAGTTGGTACGTCTGTACGACAGCCGAGAGTACGACACAATTATCCTGGACTGCGCCCCCACGGCGGAGACCCTGGAGCTGCTCACCTTCCCTGAGATCGCCCGCTGGTGGATGGAGAAGATCTTTCCGATCCAGCGCAGGTTGATCCAGGTGGCCCGACCCGTGGTGAAGCCGTTGGTCGGAATCCCGCTGCCGGGCGACGATGTGTACGACTCGGCGGCCGACCTGTTCCGTCAACTGGACCGAATGCAGAAGCTGCTGGCCGATCCCAGCCTCAGCTCTGTGAGGTTGGTAGTCAACGCCGAGAAGATGGTGGTGAAGGAGGCTCAGCGGACCTTCACCTACCTGAACCTGTACGGCTACCCAACCGACCTGGTGATCTGCAACCGGGTGATCCCAGAAGAAGTAACAGACAGCTACTTCGATACCTGGAAGGCATCCCAGGCACGGTATATGAAGATGGTGGAGGAGGGCTTCGCGCCCACGCCCATTCGGTACTTACCGCTGATGAACCAGGAGGTCGTGGGACTGAGCCTGCTGAAGGAAGTGGCGGAGCGGCTGTTCGGCACCGAAGACCCCACCGCCGTCTACCATCAGGGCCGGACCTACAGCTTCGAGAAGGCCGAGGACGGCTACCAACTGCTGCTGTCCCTGCCCTTCGCCAGCAAGGGCGACATCGATCTGATGCAGGTGGGAGACGAGCTGATCCTCCAGATTGGAAACCAGAAACGAAACCTGGTGCTGCCCAGGGCGCTGAGTGGCATGCGGACCCAGGGCGCCAAGCTTGAAGATGGCATCCTGAGGGTCCGATTCGCACCCTCTAATGGGGGTAACGCGAAGTGATGATGAGGAGGCATACCGATGGCCGAGCATGAAGCCAAGGAGGTGAGGCTAGAGGACGACGAGGACCGAAGCCTCACGATAAAGATCAGTCTCGAGGGACCCGCCGAGTTGGTCTCATGGTTACGGGAGAACAGACCGGACAAAGTCGCCTGCAAGGTAGGGAGCATCCTGCCGCGCGACTTCAGGCAACACATGAAGGCAGCGCGCCGGGAGCAGCTGCTGGCGCTCCGGAGCTTGCTGGACACGGCCATCGCCCGCACCGAGACGGAAGAGAAGCCCCAGCGCAGGGCCACGAAGGTGGAAATCGACTAGCGCTGCAGCTTCCATTGCCATTCGGAGTGACCACTGTTCCTTGTCACCCTGAGCAGGCCGCCCCCAATTTGTCATTCTGAGCAGGCTGCGGCGCCTCAGGATGACAGGTGCGGCAGGCGCCTCAGAGTGACCGGAACGGCAGAAGCCGTCCTGGAATGCTAAGCCCGCTCCAGCACCACCTTGGCCCCGGAGGGCACCTTCTTGAACAGCTTGGGGGTACCCTCCACCTTGCCGAAGACGGTGACCTCACTGGCTGGGCGGATCTCACTGCCCCGGCTAGCAGGGGTCGAACCGAAGAAGATGCAGAAGGCGCTGCCCGGCGCCCAGTAACCGAGGTCGCCCAACTCCACCACCTCCTGGCCTCTCTCCGTCTCCAGCTTCACCGGTATGGAGAAGTAGATCTCGTCGCCCCAGCTGCTGCCCCTCGCCTGAATGGGCAGGGCAGCCCATATGGCCTCGGCCGTCTTCGTGTCGTTGAGGATAGCCGCGGCCGTTACGTCGCCGGCCGTGATCTTGATCTTCTTCATGGAAGTTTGCCCTCACCCCGGCCCTCTCCCAGGGGGAGAGGGGGAATAGTGCTACACGTTGAAGAGGATGTTCATGATGTCGCCGTCCTGGACTGGGTAGAGCTTGCCCTCCAGGCGGAGGAAGCCCCGCTTGCGAGCCTCGGCCATACTGCCGCCGACGGACATCAGGTCAGCGTACTTGACCACCTCGGCCCGGATGAAGCCCCGCTCCAGGTCCGAGTGAATGGTCCCTGCCGCCTTCTGGGCGGGGGTGTTCCGACGCACCGTCCAGGCCCTCACCTCGTCCTCCCCCACCGTCAGGAAGGAGACGTAGTCCAGCAGTTGGTAGGTGAGACCGATAACCCTGTGGATCCCAGACTCCTCGATCCCCATTGCCTCCAGGAACTGCTGCTTCTCCTGCGGATCCAGTTCGGCCACCTCCGCCTCCACCTGGCCGCACAGCGTGGTGAATGCGGTGTGGGGCACGCTGTAGCCCCTGCTAACCTCGGCCTGGATCTCCGCGGCACGACCCATCTGGTCCTCACTCAGGTTGAGCACGATCAGCAGCGGCTTCTCACTCAGGAACTGGAAGGCCCGGATCGCCAGCTTCTCCTCGTCGGTGAGCTGCTGGGCACGGATGGGGATCTCCTTCTCCAGCTCGCCCTTGATGCGGGTGAGCAGCTCCCTCTCTCGCTCGCCGGCCTCCCGCTCCTGGGGCTTCAGCTTGTGGACCGCATCCTTCAAACGCTCCAACCGGCGCTCTATGATAGCCAGGTCGGAGAAGGCTAGCTCCAGGTCCATGGTGGCCACATCCCTGGCTGGATCCACCGACCCCTCGGGATGGAGAAGAGCCTCGTCCTCGAAGACCCGTACCACCTCCAACAGGGCGTCGGCCTTGCTGATCTGGTTGAGCAGCTGCCCGCTTATCCCCTCGCTCTTCGCTCCCCCCTTAACGACGCCGCCCGCGTCGACGTACTCGACGACGGCATGCACCACCTTCTGAGGATGGAAGATCGCGGCCAACTCCCCCAGACGACGGTCGGGAACCTGCACCACGGCGATGTTGGCCTCGGTGGCCACGCTGTAGGCACCTGTCTTGGCCCGTGCTCCGGTGAGGGCGTTGAACACGGTGGTCTTGCCCGCCTTAGGCAGGCCGATAATGGCAGTCTGCACCAACAAATACCCCCTGCTGAACTGCCATCAATGATAGCACGCGCCCAGCCTCTACTCCCACATCACCAGCGAGCCGGCGCTCTCCCACGATCTCACCTCGGCCTCTGGGAGTAAGTGCTCCGCGGGGAGAAGAGAAGAGTAATCCACGAGACAGTTCACCAGGTGAAAATCGGTGGCTACATTCAACTCGTAGGCGGCGAGCGTGGCGTTCACTCCGGCTAGGCTGGCCACGCCGAAGGTGTGGTCCCTGACCGGGACCCCCAGCACCGGTTGCCCAACCTGTCCAACCATCAATACCCCGCCGATGCCGCAACCCCTCAACTGCTTCAGCAGATCGCGAGCACGCTCCCGCGCCACGCCCACCAGCTCGCGGACATCCGCGATCACCAACCCCCTGCCCCGCTCGGCTGTATGGCCCACCCGGGTGCTTCCCGGCCGGATGAGGTTCTCCACCGAGTCCATGGAACCCTGGCCATATCGAAGCACATCCACGAAGCGATAGGGCCGCCAGTCGGCGATCTCCGCGATCCCCGCGTAGGTGGTGCTCACCAGGAAACCCTGCGACACGAGGATGCCGGTGATGGTCGAGGTGCTCACGGTGATGATCCCGGCCTTACCTGGCGGTATCGTTACCGAGCCGACCCTGTCGCCGCTGTTCGCTAGAGCCATCCGCTCGCTCAGACAGAGCCCGGCACGGGCCACCCTCGCGACATGGCGGAGCACCCCCTCCTGCTCCTCGATCGGGAAGATGGTGAGTGAAGCTGCCACCTGTCCCCGTCGGCTGTAGGGATCGAAGGTCACCTGCTGGGCCATGGTTTCCTGACGGGCGAGGCCCCACCCGATGCGAGTGTCCACCCTGGAACGCCTCAGTTCCCTCCATCCCTCAGGAGTAACCATCCTCCCCCTCTTGCCGATCCGATAGGTCAGCTTCTGTTGGTCCAGCATCCTCAAGTGATATCGAACGGCATCGGGGGTGAGATTTATGCCCCGGTCCTCCAGCTTGACCGCAAGTGAGTCGGCGCCGATGGGACTATCAATCTCAGACACGAGCCGCAGTATCTCCAGACGCGTGTCGTTGTCTACAACGGTTTCTGCCATCAAGTCCACCTACCACTTTGGGAGTGAGCTTCCATCGCCACCACTCCATGTCCAGCGATTCTACGATAGCTATCGGCACATAAACAAGCATCGAGCCTCCTGGGAGATCAATCGCAAGCGAGCAGGTCCGCATATCGTAAAGAGTTCACGTGTCTGATCGGTAGTATGGGGAGGATTCCTTCGCCCGTCAAGCAGCACTCCCCGCACTTTCGAGGCTATTTGCCCCGAGATCCCCTTGACAGCAGCCGCGGCCTGTGTTTTGATGTTCCTGCTACATCGTTAATATATTACTGTAGTAGTCTGGTGGTCATTACCGTCAAAACGGTTGAATACTTCATGGAAGGGCGGAGGTGTTTGCGTTGCTGGATGTCGTGATCGCAGGGGGCGTGCGCACGCCAGTAGGAACCCTCGCGGGGAGCCTCAAGGACCTCTCCGCGCCGCAGCTCGGGACCGCGGCGATTTCGGAGGCTATGGCGAGAGCCAGGGTCGCTCCGGACGTGGTGGACGAGGTGATCCTCGGCAACGTCCTGCAGGGCGGGGCAGGAATGAACGTTGCCCGCCAGGCGGCCATCCGAGCGGGCATACCCGCCGGCGCCACGGCCATGATCATCAACCAGGTGTGCGGGTCTGGACTGAGGGCTGTGGCGCTGGCCGCCCAGCAGGTGGCGCTGGGGGATGCCCGCGTCGTGGTGGCGGGCGGCGCGGAGAGCATGTCGGGTTCGCCTTATGTCCTTCGCCGGGCGCGGTTCGGCTACCGAATGGGCCACGCGGAGTTGGTGGACAGCATGATCGACGAGGGCCTGAGCTGCTCCATAGAGGGGTACCACATGGGGATAACAGCGGAGAACGTGGCCTCGGAGATGGGGATATCCCGGGAGGAGCAGGATCGGTTCGCCGCGGAGAGCCAGGCTAAAGCCGCCAGGGCCATCGAGCAGGGGCTGTTCAAGGGCGAGATCGTCCCCGTACAGGCACCCCAGGCCAAGGGAGATCCCCTGGTGGTGGACCGGGACGAGCACCCACGTCCTGGGACCACCGCCGAGAAGCTTTCGAAGCTGAAACCCGCCTTCAAGAAGGACGGTACCGTCACCGCCGGAAACTCCTCAGGGGTCAACGACGGAGCGGCGGCCATGGTGGTGATGTCCTCGAAGACCGCCGAGGCGATGGGCATCGAGCCAATGGCTCGCATCGTCGGATACGGCTGGGCAGGGGTCGAGCCGCGTGTGATGGGCATGGGCCCGGTGCCGGCGGTTCGCAAGGTCCTGGAGAAGACCGGCCTCAGTCTGGAGCAGATAGAGCTGGTGGAGCTTAACGAGGCGTTCGCCGCCCAGTCGGTGGCCGTACTCCGCCAACTGGGATTGGACCAGTCCATCGTAAACGTGAATGGCGGGGCGATCGCCCTCGGCCACCCGATCGGGGCAAGCGGAGCTCGAATCCTGGTGACCCTACTTCACGAGATGGCTCGCCGAAGGGTGAAGATCGGGCTTGCCTCCCTCTGTGTAGGTGGGGGCCAGGGCTTGGCCATGATCGTAGAGAACTTCCGGCGCTAACCCTTTCCGGGCATCAATATCAACAGTAGCCAGGGCTGCTGGCCCTGGCGCCAAAAGCAGGAGGTACACGATGTCCCTGGGCAATGTAGTCAAGGTAGAGAAGATCGAGCATGTCCTCCGAATCACCATCGACCGCCCCGAAGCATTCAACGCCCTCAACTCACAGATCCTCGATGAACTGATCGCGGCGTTCTCCGCCGCGGGAAGCGACGCCGAGGTACGGGCGGTGATCATCACCGGTACCGGGGAGCGAGCCTTCATCGCTGGGGCCGACATCAAGGAGATGATCAATAAGGCTCCCCATGAGGCCAGGAGCTTCGCGGGGAAGGGCCACCTGCTGTGCAAAACCATCGAGGATCTCCAGAAGCCGGTGATCGCTGCCATCAACGGGGTCGCCTTGGGAGGCGGGTGCGAGATCGCCTGCGCCTGCGACATCCGGATCTCCAGCGACAAGGCGCGCTTCGGCCAGCCCGAGGTGGGATTGGGGATCCTCCCCGGTTGGGGAGCGACGGTGCGGCTCGCTCGCATCGTGGGCCAGGGAGTCGCGCGAGAGATGATCTTCACGGGCAAGCGTCTCTACCCGGAGGAGGCTCTGCGGGTGGGGTTGGTGAACGCTGTGGTGCCGGCGGACGGGCTGGCCGAGGAGGCGATGAAGGTGGCCAACAGCATCGCCTCCCAGGGTCCATTCGCCGTCTCGGGTGCCAAGCGCTCGATGAATAAGTCGGTGTATCTGGATACGGATGCGGCCTGCGAGGTGGAGATGGACCTCTTCGGGCTCTGTTTCTCCACCTTGGACCAGAAGGCAGGTATGGCCGCCTTCATCGAGAAACGACAGCCCGAGTTCCAGGGCAGGTAGCACGCTTTCCGTCTGACCAAGCAACCAATGAGAGGGGAGGTATGGAGTCCACATGGCAGTAGCCAAGATCGGCGTCATTGGGGCCGGGACCATGGGGTCGGGCATCGCCCTGGTAGCAGCCCAGTCAGGCTACGAGGTGCGGGTGGTGGAGGTGGCGCCTGGCCCGCTGGAAGCCGGAATGAAGACGATCCGCCGCAACCTGGACAGGTCCGTGGAGAAGGGCCGGATAAACGAGGCTGTCCGCGCGGATACCCTTGCTCGCCTCACTCCTTCGACGGCCATGGAGGACGTCGCGGGCGTTGACCTGGTGGTGGAGGCCATCATCGAAAAGTACGAGGCCAAGGCCGAGTTGATCCGGACGCTGGATGAGATCTGCCAGCCGTCGGCGATCCTAGCCTCCAACACCTCCTCCATATCCATCACCCGGTTAGGCGCCTGCACACGGCGTCCGGGGAAGGTCATTGGCATGCACTTCTTCAACCCGGTCCCCGTGATGAAGCTGGTCGAGGTGATCAGCGGGGTGGCAACGGGTGACGAAACCAAGCACGAGGTGCTGGCCCTGGCCCAGGCGATGGGAAAGACCGCCGTGGTGGTGGAGGACTACCCGGGCTTCGTCTGCAACCGGTTGCTGATCCCGATGATCAACGAAGCCGCCTACACCCTCATGGAGGGCGTGGCCTCCCGGGAGTCCATCGACACCGTGATGAAGCTGGGATCCAACCACCCGATGGGCCCTCTGGAACTGGCCGACCTGATCGGCCTGGACGTGTGCCTGGACATCATGCGGGTGCTCCAGCAGGGCACCGGTGACGGCAAGTACCGCCCCTGCCCCCTGCTGGTCAAGATGGTGGCCGCTGGCTGGTTGGGCAGGAAAAGCAGCAGGGGGTTCTACGAATACTGAGCAGCGATCCACAGAACCGGCCTAACTGGTCTGTCCACCAATTCCGTAGCAGCTTCGCCATGGGCATGAGCCCGACACTGAAGTGATCGGGCTCACTACCTCGGAAAGCGATATAGATTTGGCGGAAGGACCAGCCTAAGACATACCAAAGCCAAATAGTATTAGATGCAGGAGGCTCCAATGAGCAACCCTAACACCGCGGCAACAAGCGAGGAGAAGGTCCTACTGTATGAGACCGAGGGTCACCTGGCCGTCATCACTCTGAACCGCCCTCAGAAGCGCAACGCCCTCAACGCCGCCCTGCGTGGCGCCCTCTACGACGCGCTGACCGAGGTCAAGACCAATCCGGACATCTGGATGACCATCATCACCGGCCGCGGCGTGGCCTTCAGCGCCGGCCATGACCTGCTGGATAAGACCCCTGGAGGGCCGAGTCATCAGGACCTCTACCGGCTTCTAACCACCATCTACAAGCCGATGATCTCGGCCATCAACGGCTTCTGCCTGGCCCAGGGGTGCGGCATAGCCCTCACCTGCGACATCAGGGTAGCGAGCGAGAAGGCTACCTTCGGCTGGCCACAGGTGAAGCGCGGGATATCCTCCATCAGCGGTCCGACGATGCTGGCCAGAGCCGTCCCCTTGAATAAGGCATTCGAGGTGCTCCTGCTGGGCGACTCGCTCACGGCGCAGCAGGCTATGGATCTCCAAATGCTGAACAAGATAGTCCCCGACGACCAGGTGATGCCCGCCGCGATGGACTACGCCAACAGAATACTCGCCAACGCCCCCCTGGCCGTCCGAGCGATGAAGGAGGCGACCCTCCGAACCCTGCAGATGCGGCCGGACGAAGCGTACAACCTGGCCGAGATGATGTTCCACAAGCTGGAGGCCACTGAGGACGCCGTCGAGGGGATCGCCGCGTTCGGGGAGAAGCGGGCGCCGGTTTGGAAGGGACGCTAGTCAAACTAGTCTCACTGATCGGGAGGTGGGGAGGCAATGACTTTCTCAGGGGTGACGGTCCTGGATTTCACCAGGGTGCTGGCGGGTCCCTACTGCTCCATGATGCTGGCGGAGTTGGGAGCCGACGTCATCAAGATCGAGGAGCCCGGCGTCGGGGACGAATCCAGGGCGTGGGCCCCTTACGTCAACGGCCAGAGCGGCTACTTCTTCTCCGTGAACCGAAGCAAGCGTAGCGTCACCATCAACCTCAAGGCGCCCGGGGCGAAGAGCATAGTCCGGGACCTCGCCGCCAAGGCAGACGTGGTGCTGGTTAACTTCGCGCCCGGGGTTCCGCGGCGGCTAGGCGTCGATTACGGCACCCTCTCCGCCATCAACCCCTCGCTGGTCTACTGTTCGATAACGGGCTTCGGAGACACGGGGCCGTACAAGGATCGAAAGGCGTACGACCCCATTCTCCAGGCCATGTCGGGGCTGATGAGCATCACCGGGCCGCGCGATGGCGAGCCGGTCAAGTGCGGCGCGGCGATTGTCGATGTGGTGGCGGCGGTCTTCGGGGCCTTCTCGGTGGCCGCCAGCCTCTATCGTCGAGCTATGACGGGTCGAGGGCAGTACATAGACCTCGCGATGCTCGATAGCTCCCTGGCCATGCTTACCTTCCAATCGGCCATCTACCTGTGCGCGGGCGAAGTGCCCACGCTCTTCGGCTCGGAGAACCCGACCCGCGTCCCCAGCGCAAACTACCCCACCAGGGATGGCCGCTACCTCCACATCACGGTCAACGACCGCCAGTGGGCCAAGTTCTGCGAGGTTCTGGGGGCCCCCGAAGCTGCGTCGGACCCCCGGTTCGCGAATACCCAACTCAGGGTCGATCATCGCGAGGAGGTGAACGCCCTAATCGCACGATGCCTGGCCACCAGGACAGCAGAGGAATGGGACCAGATATTCGATGAGGCCGGCCTGCCGGCTGGCCCTGTAAACAGCATGGATAGGGCGCTGACCGACCCCCAGGTGCTGGCGCGCGAGATGGTGAAGCAGTTCCTTCACCCCATCGCCGGCCCTGTGAAGGCTGTGGACATGCCATATCGTTTCGCCGAGGCGGGGACCAATATTCGTAGCGCCCCTCCCCTGCTCGGCGAGCACACCGAGGAGGTCCTCCAGGGGCTTCTCGGCTATACGAAGGAGGAGGTGGCCCGACTGAGGGCAGAAGGCGTCATCGGCTGACCTTTCTACATCACGACTATCCCGCATGTGGTCCGCCAAGCTGATCCTGCCAGGCGATGTCATGATCAACTTGGCAAGAGGCGTCTACCTGTAACAGGGGATCCTTAGCTACCGCTCAGGATGACAGCTGTCGAAACCAGCTTGGTCGAGTACGCGGCGTGGTGGCTGGCTCCGTGGGCTCTGTCTTCAATGTAGAGATGAGGAGGTTGCCAATGTCTCCGCGCAACATGCCAGTTCTGCTGTTGGCGTCTCTTCTGGTAGGAGGTCTCCTACTAACCGGCGCCTGCTCAACCCCCGCGCCGGCGCCCACTCCCACTAAGGCTCCCGCAGCTGCGGCTACCAAGGCTCCTGCTGCCGCTGCTACCACCGCACCCGCCGTGGCCACGGCCGCGCCCACCAAGGCGCCCGAGCCGACCACGGCTCCAGCAGCCAAGAGTATCGACTTTCCGGCCAAGGGAAGGAGCATCAACGTCATCGTCCCCGTGACGGCTGGCGGCGTGGCCGACACCAGCGCCAGGATCCTGGCATCCCTGATGGAAAAGGATCTGGGCATCTCGATGCCAATCACCAACAAGGCCGGGGCCAGCAGCATGATCGGAATGACGGAGGTGGCGAACGCCAAGCCCGACGGATACACCCTGGGGGTATTCCTGCTGCCAACCACCACGGTGACCTACCTGGACACCAGTATGAAAGCCACCTACACTCGCAAGGCTTTTCAGCCGATCGCCCTCTTCTCCCAGGACGTCGTGTCGGTAGCGGTGAACACGGAGCAGCCTTTCAAGTCCATGAAGGACCTGGCCGACGCGGCCAAGGCTGCACCGGAGAAGATCAGGATGACAACCAATGGGCCGCTCAGCATTCTCCATCTGGGGGGCATAGCCTTCGAGCAGGCCGCGGGCATCAAGTTCGCCTACGTACACTTCCCAGGCGGTAATGAGGCGAACACCGCGGTCCTCGGCGGCCACGCGGAGGGTCAGTTCAACCTCGTGGGTAACACCGCACCCCACCACAAGACGGGAGCGCTGCGACTCCTTGGGGTGATGGACCATGAGGCGAGCCCGTACCTGCCGGGCGTGTCGACCGTGGAATCCCAAGGATACAAGGCGACCGCTTACTCCAGCTATGGCTTCGTAGCGCCAACCGGTACTCCACCCGAGATCGTGGACGTACTGGCGCAATCAGCCAAGAAGGCCGTTGCCTCTCAAGAGTACAAGGACAAGATCGCCAGCGTCAGCATGATCCCCAGGTATCTCGGTCCATCGGACTTCGACAAGTGGTTGGCCGAGGCTGAGGAGTGGGCACGTCCGCTGGTCGTGGCGGGCAAGGCGCAGTAGCGCCGCAACGGAACGTCCAGCCGCTTTGCATCCAGGCAAAGCGGCTGGACGTTTTTCCTACTTCGTACTAACCCCTTCCGTCCGGCTTCGACTTCAGTAACCCTGGATCTCCCTCAGAAACGATACAGCTCGGGCCTCAAGACGCGGAGGTGTGCGGCCATCATCAAGGTCACTCCGAACGTCCATATTGGGCAAGCCAACATCTTGACAGATCCGAAGAATATATTATATTCTTCGGCCGCATGTTCACCCTCGTGTAGTCTCACCATCAGGATCGACCCCGTCAGGGAGCCAGCCTCTGGAGAAGTTGGTGGCAGTAGGCCATTCAGCGTTCGCCACGATATAGTGGCCCGCGAGAAACGTGGAGTTGGTGCGCTGTACCGACGCAGCTATCGGACACCTTCAATTCTGCCCTGCAGGTTGGCCATGCACATTATCAATCGGAATCTGAGATAAGGTTGGGGGCCGGCTCGGTAGAGTCTCAGTGGCAGCAGAGGCTCTCGCATCAGCACCGTGCCTGCCAGCACCTTACTGCTCAGCCGAAAATGGCAAGGGTCCCGGTGTAGAACGTGGCGATGTTTGTTGCCTGGCGTCATTTGGCGTTTCCCATAGTTGAGAGAGGAGAGGGGCGATGAACTGGTACTCACAATCGGCAAGACCTAAGCACTGGATCATTCTTTGGATGGGGTTGGCGACATTTCTTGTTGCGAGCCTCGCGGGGTGCGGAGCTTCTCCTGCGGCACAGAAGTATCCCACCAAGGCGATCACTGCCATAGTACCCATGCCCGCTGGGGGTGGGCAGGACACCATGGGCCGAGCGGTATGTACCCCGCTGGCCGAGAAGATGGGGGTCCCGATCACCGTCGTCAACAAGCAGGGCGGCAATGGAATCCCCGGAACCCTCGAAGCGCTCCAGGCTGCGCCCGACGGCTACACGGTTCTCGTGGACTCCGGCGCTAGCTCCTCGGTCCTGGCAGCATGGGGCAAAGATGTGCCCTTCGACGTACAGGACAGAAGCTACCTGGCCTTCGCCACCATCGCACCCAACGCCTTCTACGTCAACGCCGCAAAGCCCTGGAAGACGTTGGGCGATGTCGAGGAAGCGATCCGCAAGGACCCAGCCAGCGTCACGATCGCCTGGATGGGAGGCGTCGCGCCAATAGACGTAACCATGGCGCAGCTGAGAGCGGCCCTGGGCGCCAAAGGTGTCGACATTTCGAAGGTCAAGATGGTCACTTTCGCGGGCGGCGGCGAGATTGCGCCGGCCATCGCGGGAGGGCACGCCGACATCGCCGTGGCATCCGCTCCGGTGACAGCGGCGGCTGTAGCCACCGGAAAGGCCAGGCCGATTGCGGTGGCAGGCGACCAGCGCGTGACAGTACTGAAGGACACACCGACGACCGCCGAGCAGGGATGGCCTTCTGTCAGCTCCTCGTTCTGGATAGGCTTCACCGGTCCCAAGAACATGCCAAAGCAGGTGTCGGATGTCTGGGCAGAGAAGGTGAAAGCGGTGATGACGGATCCAGCACTGGCGGCACAGTGGGATAAGCAAGGAATGCTACCCAAGTTCATGGGGGGAGACGAATACAAGGACTTCGTGGTGAAAGAGTTGGCGATGGTCAAGGCCCTGCCAGTCAAGTAGGGTCTTCAGACAGTGAGGGCGGAGCCGCCTTTAGGGTTGAGGCGGCTCCGCCCATTGCACCTGGTCTGTATCGGCAAGGAGGACTTGGTGGGTACAGCAACACTCGTGGAAGGTCTCTTACTAATCGGACTCGCTGCTGCAGGCACTTGGGAAGGGGTGAGGCTAACGCAAGAGGAGCTGGTCACGCCCGAGCCTTTGGGTCCAGGCTGGTATCTCTTTGCGATTTCCGTCGCGCTGATGGTCTGCGCACTGGCCTATCTGGTTTCGTCGAGAGGTCGAGCAACAGCTGCAAAGAAGCCGGATGATTCTTCTCGATTTGGCCCCGTCGCTCGTACGTCGGTCTTGCTCGTTCTCTATCCAGCTGTGATTCCCCTGATCAGCTATCCGATTGGCTCTTTGGTCTTCTTCGTACTGACCCTGCGCGTCTTCGGTGTTAGCTCCTGGGTCAAGTGCACCCTGATAGGTATTGCCTTTGCCCTGTCATTTCAATTCGTGTTTGCGGATCTCGGGGGGCTTCTTCTGCCCCAACCTCAGTGGGCTTCAGAATTGAGGATACTGCGCTGATGGATACCGGACTACTACAGGGTTTTGCCGGAGCTCTGAATCCTGCCACCCTTTTGTATTGCTTCGTCGGCGTGCTCTTGGGCACTGTTGTCGGCGTCCTCCCGGGACTTGGGCCAGCGGCTACCATGGCCATGCTACTCCCCGTGACAGCTTTTCTGGAGCCGGCCGAGGCAATAGTCATGCTCGCGGGCATCTACTATGGAGCTATGTACGGCGGCTCCACCACCAGCATACTGGTAAGCGTTCCAGGGGAGGCATCCTCAGTCGTCACCTGCCTGGATGGCTTTGAAATGACCAAGCAGGGAAGGGCTGGGGAGGCACTGGCAGTCGCGGCCATTGGCTCTTTTGTTGCTGCAACGGCGGGCATCATACTGCTCTCGGTCGCTGCACCCCCACTAGCTGACATGGCCTTGGCCTTCGGTCCGCCAGAGTATTTTGGCCTCGTGCTGTTCAGCTTCACTGCCCTGGTGTCCCTATCGGGCCGCAGCCTGCTCATGGGAGTAATAGTTGGACTGTTGGGCATGCTCTTGGCGAGCGCGGGCATCGACCCCATGAGCGGCAGGCAGCGGCTCGCCTTCGGTTCTGTTGAGATGATGAGAGGCTTCGACATCGTACCCGTCTTCATGGGGCTGTTTGGCATATCCGAAGTGCTGATCAGCGCTCAGGCAGGGATCGCAAGCGTGTACAAGGGCTCCCTTGGGCGCTTTATCCCTCAAGGGGAGGAGCTGAGGAAAGCGGCGGTCGCCACCCTAAGAGGCACAGGGTTGGGGCTGGCCCTTGGTCTCCTACCCGGCATGGTCCCGGCGGTGGTCACCTTCCTCTGCTACGACGTCGAAAAGCGGGTATCCAAGTATCCGGAGCGGTTCGGAAAGGGTTGCATCGAGGGAGTGGCTTCTCCAGAAGCGGGGAACAACGCCGTGGCTGTCGCCGGATTCGTACCGCTGATGGCTCTCGGCATTCCCACTACCCCTACCCTGGCAATCCTGTTGGCGGCCTTCATGATATACGGCCTCCAGCCGGGGCCGTTGCTGTTCATGAAGAACCCGGATTTGGCGTGGACCATCATCGCCAGCATGTACATCGGCAACGTAGCGCTGGTTGTGCTCAACCTGCCGCTGGTGGGGCTGTGGGCGCGGCTGGCCCTCATCCCTTACCGCTTTGTGGGTCCCTTCATCCTGGGTGTGTGCTTCGTCGGTGCCTATTCCGTTAGAAACAGCATGTTCGACGTATGGAGCTGTGTGCTGTTCGGACTGGTCGGATATGCCATGAGAAGCAGAAACTGGCCAACTGCTCCCATGGTGCTGGGCTTCATCCTTGGTCCCATGCTCGAGAAGTTCCTTCGAGGGTCACTGCAGATGTCCGCTGGGGGACTCGACATCTTCTTCACCAGACCCATCTGCCTGGTGTTTCTTGTGTTGACTGCCTGCTTCCTGGTCATGAGCCGGAGGTTCTCTTCGTCGGTAAGCGAGTAGCAGGGCGTAGCAGATGCAGACAAAGGAATTCCGTGGCCATGAACACGACCCTGGAGCATCGGGCAAGAGGCTATTCACGTTAATAAGAGGAGGGTTATACCTTGGCCGACAGTAGCCATGCATCACCAACGGCACAAGCTGGCGGCCGGTCAGATGCGATAGCGGAGTTCGTCAGCAATCTCCGCTTCGAGCATCTGCCGAGCGCCGTGATCGACCGTCTGAAACTCTGCGTTCTGGACACCCTGGGCAGCGGCATATACGGCTCCATCACCCCATGGGGTCGGATAGTCTCGGGCTATGCTGGTAGGGTGGCTGGTAGCTGTCCCGTGTGGGGAAGCCGGTTGACGTCCAACGCCGCCAATGCCGCCCTGGCCAACGGCACCATGGTACACAGCTTCGAGATAGACGATCTTCACCTAGCCGGAAAGTTGCATCCCGGTCCAATAACGCTCCCGGTAGCGCTGGCGCTCGCGGATGAGGAGTCTGGGGTCACCGGGCGTGATCTGCTGACCGCTCTGGCCGCTGGTTACGAAGTGGTGTGCCGGGTGGGAATGTGCCAGGGTGTATCGGCATTCAACAGGGGATGGCATCCAACCGGGACGGCGGGAGTCCTTGGGGCTTCAGCCACTGCTGCTCGACTGCTCAACCTTCCTTTGGACGCCACCCGCCACTGTCTGGGGATCGGAGGAACCATGCCGGCGGGGCTGATGGCGGCTCAATACGGAGCCATGGTCAAGCGGCTCTTTTGCGGGCATGCCGCAGAAGCGGGCGTCCTCGCGGGAAGGTTGGCAGCCGATGGCTTCACCGGCATACCGGACATCCTGGACGACGGATTTGGCAGGTATCCCCAGACCATCTCCGATGCGTACGACCTGGACGCGCTTACCTCTGGACTGGGCACCCGTTATGAGATCCTGAATGTGGGGTTCAAGTTCTACTCCAGCGTCGGCGCCAGCCACACCACACTCGATGCGGTGCGCGAAATACTCAAACTACAACCCACATCGCCAGATGAGGTAGAGTCCATCGTCATTCGCACGTCCGACTTCCAGAGGCTGCATGCCGGCTGGGAGTACAAGCCCAGTACGGTCATCGCCGCGCAGATGAACATGCAGTACTGCGTGGCAGCGCTGATCACGGAAGGTGAGGTCTTCGTGGACCAGTTCACCGAGGAGAAGATCAAACGTCCCGACCTTCTGGCACTGGCTGGAAAGGTGCGCGTCGAGGCGGACGATCGTTTCGAATCCCCACCTAACCCCCAGCGAGGATCGGAAGTGACGTTGACCCGGCACGATGGCTCTCAGACCAGGGCCGAGGTGCGCTTCGCCCGAGGAGTCCCACCCAATCTGCCTCCAACCGAGCAGATCGTGGAGAAGTTCCGGCGGATCGCCGGAAGGGTGCTTCCAGCGGATCAGCTGGACAGCATCGAGCAGTTCGTGTCCACCCTCGAGGAGGCGCCGGACGCCTCTGCTTTGGCAAAGCTCCTGGTACTCAATCCATAGCATCTTGCAACAGAGAACGGAGGTGAAGTCGGTGGCTTCCCTTCTGGCGCAACCTGGACGGATTGGCAGACTTCAACTGAAGAACCGAATCATCATGGGTCCCATGGGCTCCAACTTCGGCACCAGCGACGGCATCCCCACTGAGCGGGACAAGCTGTATTATGCGGAACGTGCTCGAGGTGGCGTCGCCATGATCGTCACCGAGGCGATGGTGATGTCCGAGAAGTCGCGCAACCACCATCACTCCATGGGTGTCTTCCACGACCGCTTCATCCCGGGCCTTGCACGCCTCGTCGAGGCCATTCACTCCAATGGCTCCCTGGCGGTCGCGCAGATCGGCCATCGGGGAGGGCTCCTCCGTCGCTCGGTCCTGAACATGGAGCCGGTGGGCCCTTCTCCCTGGGTCAACCCCAACACCGGTGACCCCGTGCGCGAACTGGGGATAGATGAGATCCGAGAGATCCAGCGCGATTTCCTGTCGGCAACTATCCGGCTCTCGCGGGCAGGATACGACGCCGTCCAGATCCACGCTGCCAACGGCTATCTCTTCCAGCAGTTCTTCTCCCGGCGGATAAACAGGCGAACCGACCGCTATGGAGGCTGCCTGGAGAACCGTATGCGGTTCCTCCTGGAGACCATAGGGGGAATCCGGCACCATCTGCCCGACCTGCCTCTGATCGTGCGCCTCAGCGCTACCGAATACGAGGGCGATGGGTATACGCAGGAGGAGGTGATCCAACTGGCGCAGGCCCTGGAGCAGGAAGGGGTCTCGGCATTAGACCTATCTGGAGGCAGCAACGAGAGCCCATCGCTATCTCGCTACTGTATTCAGCCGCCCTCCATGCCCAGACGCTGCCTGGAACCCTACGCCGCACCCATCAAGCGAGCTGTATCGATCCCAGTGGCAATGGCGGGGCGCATCATCGAGCCGGCTGATGCCGAGGCCGTCCTCGAAGCCGGCAGTGCAGACTTCGTTGTGCTGGGCCGTGCGCTCAGGGCAGACGCTCACTGGGTTCGAAAAGCCACCGGCGAGGTGAAGACACCAATCAGGCAATGCATCTCCTGCAACGTCTGCTTCGAGCGACTCACACGGGAGATGGATGTTTCATGCGCCCAGAATCCACTCGTTGGTACTGAGTTCGAGTCGTTGGAGTCTTGCAATCCTCCAGAAGACCGAGCCACAGAAGGCTCGCTTCGCCCTTCAGGCAGCAAGGAGCGGGTGCTCGTCCTCGGTGCAGGAGTGGCAGGCGCGGAAGCCGCACGACTCCTAGCTGCCAGCGGCCATACAGTGGAGATATGGGAAAGGTCATCAGAAGTAGGGGGACAATCTCGCCTGGCGGCATTACCACCCCATAAACAGGAGATTCGAAGTATCTGGTCCTATCGCTACCAGCAGCTCCGCAAGCTGGACGTTCCCCTCCGCGTAGGAATGGCAGTAACGGTGGACAACCTCCGGAAATTCGGCCCAGACGTGGTGATGGTGGCAACCGGCGCCAATCCCCTTGTGCCCCCTATGTTTCAAGATCTACCTGTGCCGACCATGACTGCATGGGATCTCCTTGCTGGACCTGAACGCATTCCCCCAGGATCCTCTGTGACCATCGTAGGCGGAGGCTCGGTGGGTCTGGAAGTGGCCGAGTTATTGGTGGAACACTCCTGCCACGTCACAGTGCTGGAAATGCTGCCCACCGTCGCCCCAGACATGCCGAGAAACAACCGGACGGATCTTCTGCTCCGATTGCAAGAGAAGGAAGTCACCCTCCTAACAGAAGCACGGGTCCAGAGGGTTGATGGCAACACGATCATCGCCTCCGTCAAGGGCAACCAGCGAGAGATCCCCGCCGGTGATTTCCTCGTCCTTGCCCTCGGGGTAAAGCCCAACCGCGAATCCGTACCAGTCATCGAGGAAGCTGGTATTCCTTATGTGCTGATCGGAGACTGTAATCGGCCGGGTGATTTCCGCACCGCAATCCTCGACGCATCGCTTACCGCGCTGTCCATCACGTTGTCCCATCGCTTCAAGAGTTGATGTTATGGTTTCGGTCTCAGCGAACACGTTGTAGCGTTCCAGGAGTGAGTTAAGGATTTGAAGATGAAGCGCATATCTATCTCTCTGGTGTTTGTGTCCATTGCGGTGGTCCTGTTGATCGCGGGATGTGCACCAGCGGCCACTGCACCAACGCCCACCAAGGCCGCTGCTGCACCAACCAAGGCTGCAGAGCCTGCCAAAACTTCGGCCGAGCCAACCAAGGCTGCAGCTCAGCCCTCCGCGCAGGCCAAGAAGGCGGAGTGGCCAACCAAAGGCCAGCCTATCATCCTAACCGTCCCATTTGCAGCAGGCGGCGCTTCCGACATTGCAGCCCGACTGTTGGCCCCGCTGATGGAGAAGGAACTACAGGTCCCAGTCGAAGTTGCCAACAAAGCCGGTGCAGCCACGCAGGTCGCCTCCGCCGAGCTGGCCAAGGCAAAGCCCGATGGTTACAACCTGGGCATTGTCAGCATCCCGACGATTATGACCACCTATCTGGATCCCGAGCGCAAGGCTACCTACAGCCGCAAGGATTTCCAGCCGGTGGCTCTGTACACCTCCGAGCCCATCACGATTGCAGTTAAGTCTGACAGCCCGTACAAGACCCTGAATGATCTGGTGAACGCCGCCAAGGCGAACCCAGGGAAGATCGGAATCGCAACTCCAGGGCTCATGGGTTCACCCCATCTGGGAGCCCTGGCGCTGCAGAGGGCAGCCGGTGTCGACTTCGCCTATGTTCACTTCGATGCTGGAGGACAGGCCGTCACCGCGCTTCTGGGTGGCCACGTCGACGCCGTCTCTGCCTCGGCCTCGAATTTCCTGTCGAACTTCAAAGCAGGTACGGTCCGTCCCCTTGGGGTCATGGATACCGAGGAAAGCAAATTTTATCCGGGCGTCAAGACCATGGAGGCACAGGGGTTCAAAGTCGTAGTCATCGCAACCTACGGCATAGCCGCACCAGCCGGTACTCCCAAGGAGGTAGTGGATGTCCTGAATAGCACCATCAAGAAGGCCATGGAGACAGACGAACTCAAGAGCAAGATCGATACGGCGGGTCTCGCGCTGAGCTACATGGATTCGACGCAGTACGGAAACTACTGGTCAGAAATGGATGACTGGGCGAAACCGCTAATCGAACTGGCTAAACAGAAATAGTCTGTGTCCACTGCGGGGAGTTGCCGAGAAAGCACCTCTGATTGGACGAACGACCGGATTGGGCTTGAGGTGCGAGTCTGGTAATACACCGCTATCTGTCAAGCACGCACACTGAAGATTAGGGAGAAAGCTAGGATGTACGACTTCACGCGATCGATAGCCGATTGGATCGTCCGCACCCGCTATGAGGATCTGCCCGCCAGCGTCGTTGACGCCACGCAGGTATACATCACCGACCATCTGGGCTGCGTCGTAGGGGGCACCACCGCGACTTCTTCTCAAATCATCGCCAAGCTCGCCACCCAATGGGGCCCCGTTGATGGTTCCTGCACCGCGATAGCCCGAGACAAGAGGACCTCCGCGCCCCTCGCGGCACTGATCAACGGCACCACGGGGCATGCCCTGGAGCTGGACGACGACCACCGCGAGGGCACTCAGCACCCCAGTGTCGCTATAGTACCCGCTGCCTTCGCCACCGCCGAAATGGAGGGCAAGAGCGGTCGCGACCTGATCCATGCCGTCGCCCTCGGCTACGAGATCATGATCCGCCTGGGTGAGGCTCATCTAGGGGACATGTACCTGCAAGGCTTCCATCCCACTGGAGTCTGCGGGAGCATTGGCGCAGCAGTTGCCGCAGGCACTCTGCTGGGGCTTAGCGTCGAGCAGATGGTCAGCGCAATAGGCATGGGCGCCAGCCAGTCTGCGGGACTCACAACCCATCGGACCAATGGGGCCTGGAACAAGCGATACCACGCCGGCCACGCGGCCATGGCGGGAGTGATATCGGCCTATCTGTCTCGAGAAAACTATCGCGGCCCTAGCGAGAGTCTGATTTGTGACGAAGGATGGCTTCCAGCATTCTCCTACAAGCACCACTTCGATCCTGAGCGCATCACGGGTGGCCTCGGGGAGAAGTGGGATCTGCTGGAGAACAGCATCAAGGTGCACGCGTGCTGCCGATTTGCCGCACCCATCGTCGACGCTACCCTGGAGATAGTGCAGCGGGAAGATCTGCGGCCCGAGCAGGTCGCCGAGGTAGTCGTCGGCATGGCAGAGTACCCGCTGGTGCGCTCGATAACTGAACCTCGTGAGCGCAAGTACAACCCCACATCGGTCGTAGATGCCCAGTTCAGCGCACCCTTCGCCGCTGCGGTGGCCATCGTCAAGCGCCGCGCCTTCCTTGAGGAGTACAACGAGACGGGTATACGAGATCAGGCCGTGTTGGCTCTGGCTCAGAAGGTCCGCTGGCAGGTCGACGAGGAGGCCGAGCGGCTGTGGCCCACCCGCTATCCTTGCCAGGTCGATATCACCCGCACCGACGGGAGCGTCGTCTCCGCCCGAGTCGAGTGGCCCAAGGGCGACCCTGAGAACGCGGCCACGCCAGCCGAGTTGGAAGCGAAATTCCGTGCGCTCTCAGAGCCGATCCTGGGTCGGAAGAAGACAGATGAGGCCCTTGGCATTCTAGGGTCCCTCCCCAGCCTGAGTGACACCAGGATCCTGGCCAAGACGCTGGCACTCTAAGTTCTACGGTCCGAAGGCGAGTCCGGGACGCAACGTCCGTTGAGAGGGATGATGTCGTGAGCAACGAAACTCTGCAGGTCGCGCAATTCTGCTCGCAACTACGCTACTCGGACCTCCCAGGGCAAGTAGTGGAGAGGACCAAGGAGTTGGTCCTGGACCTGCTTGGCAACGCGATCGCCGGCCACGAGATGGAGTCCAGCCGTCTGGTGACCGGCTTGGTGCGCTCCATGGGCGGGACTGAGGAGGCAACGGTGATCGGCGAAGGGCTGAAGGTACCCGTAGCCAATGCGGTCCTGGCCAACGGATCCATGGCTCACGGGGTGGAGATGGGCGACACCCATCGCTGGACCTATCTCCACCCTGGCGCGGCCGTCATTCCGACAGCCTTGGCCATCGCCGAGAAGCATCACCTGAGCGGTGATGAGTTACTCGTCGCCGTCGTGGCTGGATACGAGGTCGGGATCCGCCTCGCCTACGCGGTGAATCCCTCGCATCGTCGGCGAGGCTTCCACACGACGGCGACGGTGGGCGCCGTCGCAGCGACTGCCGCCGCCTCCAGGGCTATGTCGCTGGGTTTGGAAGAGACCGCCAACGCCCTGGGGATCGGCGGCACTCAGGCAGCGGGACTTGTGGAGTTTCTCGCTCAGGGCGCCATGATCGAGCGTTTCCACCCTGGACGTAGTGCTCAGAGTGGCATCTACGCGGCGCTTCTGGCATCCGCTGGCTTCACCGGCCCAGAGACCATCCTGGAGGGCCCTCACGGCTTCTGTCGAGCTATGTCCGATGAGCCGGACCTGGGTTGGCTGAACCGGGGACTGGGCGAGGAGTTCAGGATCTTGGAGGTGGGGACCAAGCCCTACGCCTCCTGCAGGTTCTGCAACAGCTCCATCGACGCGGCCAGAGAGATCGTGGCAGAGACGGGACCGTTGCCACCCGACATGGTGGCGGAGATCGTCGTCACGGTGAGCCCGCTGTGCTCATCCCAAACGGGGAACCAGGAGCCCAAGTCCTTCATCGCGGCGCAGCTCAGCACCCCCTACTCCGTCGCGCTGACGATCTCGGGTAAGGGAGCAGGTCTCTCCGGATACATGGCCGGACTTGGAGACAAAGCGGTCATGGCGACCGCCAAGAAGGTTCTCCTGGTCGCCGACCCGTCCTTCGGAGAGGACAGCAGGCACGTATCGATGGAGGTCAGACTGGCAGACGGGCGGAGACTCTGCAGCACCGTCGATCTGCCCTTGGGGGAACCGGAGCGCCCCATGACCAGGGATGCGCTGCTGGAGAAGTTCATGGAGCTGGCAACAACAGCGATTGACCGCTATGCCGCTGAGAGGATTGCCATCGAAATCGACGGCATTGAGCGGGTCCGCAGCCTGGACGGATTGCTCTCGCTACTGGGTCAACCCATCCAATAATCGGGCATGCGCCAGGGCAAAAGTTACTAACAAGAAGGAAGGTCAACTGAGATGGACTCAGCCGCTGAGGGAGCCCTTCAACGGTTTCGCGAGGAGACAGGCTTCGTCGGTCAATGGCACAAAGTCATCGTCCAGGATGCGCCGGAGCTATTAGACGCCTACCGCGACTTCCGGCGAGCGGTGTATGATCGGTCTGTATTGGATCCAAAGGTACAGGAACTGATCATCATAGGAGTCGACTGCTTTCAGCACTGGCCGGGGATCAAGCACCACATCAACAGCGCCTTGGATCTTGGCGTAACTAGAGCCGAGTTGGTCCAAACCATGGCGGTTGCCGGACTCCCCGGGGGGGTCCACGCGATGGCCTTCGGGCTGATGGCCCTCGAAGACGTTCTGTCCGAACGACAGGCTAGCCAGGAAGGTGTTGGATGAAATGGACGCCGTCTTCACCGAGCTGACCCCAATGCTTGGGATACAGAAGAAAAAGTAGCTCGCGGAAGCGGCACCATGATGACGGTAATGGGACCATCATAACAACGAGAGGATATCACAGTAATGATTACAGCGGAGGAGTACTGGGCAACGCAGCAGACGGAAGGGCAACTCCTGGATGGAGCCATTGATCTGCACGCCCACAGCTACCCGGAGTTCACGCTGGATTACCGACCACGGATGAGCGTGCTCAGCTGGCTGCAGCTGGCAGCAGAAGCCAAAATGGCGGCAGTTGTCCTTAAATCGCACATCTCCCCCACCACCGACCTGGCGCACAATCTGGGGGAACTGGTCAAACCGCTGAAGGTGTATGGCGGGGTGGCCCTCAACTGGACCGTGGGAGGACTCAACCCCCTCGCCTGCGACGTTGCGGGAGAGAGTGGGGGGAAGATCGTGTGGATGCCCACATGGAGTTCAGCGAACGACCTGAGCAAGGCAAAGCTCTTCCTTGCCAGAATGAAGAAGTTCCTCAAGGTACTCGACACGACAGAAATCCAGGGAATTCGCATTCTCGACGACCGAAGCCGGTTACTTCCAGAGGTCGAGGAGATATTGGAGATCTGCAGCTGGCACGACATGATCGTGGGGTCGGGCCACCTGTCCATCGAGGAGTCGCTCGTCCTCGCCAAGCGTGCCTCTGAGAAGGGCCTCAAGTTCCTGCTTAACCATCCTCTGAATGGCTCAGTAGGAGCCCCCATCGAGGCACAGAAGCAGATCGCACAGATGGGCGGCTATGTAGAGCACTGTTTCATCACAACGATGCCAATGCATAACCGGCTCGATCCTCGGCGCATCGTCGAGGCCATCGAGGCTGTCGGCCCCGAACAGTGTGTCATCTCCACAGACTCAATTCAGGCATGGAACCCTCCTGAGCCTGAAGTCATGAGGATGTTCATTGGAACCCTTCTGGAGATGGGCATGGACGAGGCCGTTATACGGCGAATGGCTTGCGACAATCCGCGGCAGCTGTTGGGGCTTGAGGGCGACGCGTAGCGAACGAAGTCTCGACCAGTGGCAAGAACTGAAGGTGGATGAGATACTTACTCATGGTAAAGAGCACAGTCATCATGCGAGTGTAATCCATCAGGGTATCTCCACATAGGATCTCGAGGATGGTATGAATCATCGAACGGACCGAACCGCCGGTAAGACAATATCCGACTCGATCTACCAGCAACTCAGCGATGCCATCGTTAAGGGCAAGCTGCAACCAGGTCAGAGACTTCAGCAACAGGACCTGGCCATCGAATACAAGACGTCGATCATACCCATACGCGAGGCGCTGCAGCGGCTGGACGTGATCGGCTTGGTGAGGATCGCGCCCTATCGGGGGGCAGTAGTAGCGGACCTCTCCAAACAGGACGTCGCAGATGTGTATCTGGTTCGGTCCATATTGGAGCCGGCCGCAATACAGCTCGCTGTGCCTCGCCTAACCGACGATGATGCGGTCAAACTGAAGCAGCTATTCCAACAGATGAAACACCCTGATGTATCGCACCTGCAATGGCTGGACCTGAACAAGGAGTTCCGGCTCACCATCTATCGAGCCTCAGGGAGTCAACGGTTGGTCAAATTGATCTCAGAGCTCTTCAACGCCACTCAGCACTATCGGAGAATGCTCCAGCTGCTGCCAGGATGGCGCGAGGAATCGATGAATCGCAACCTCGCACTGATACAGGCGTGTGAGCAAAGGGATGCAGATCGGGTAGAAGCTGTGATATCAGAGGGAATAAGAAGGGTCCAAGCAGGCTTCACGCAACTGCTAGACAGACGCGACGGTCAGACACAGCAGAGCCAAGGGTCGGCAGACACGGCCTCCTAGGAGGTCTGCACGGAACCACGAATATAATATATTTCACTTACCGCTACTGCTGAGGAAGGGTGGTAGATGCCGGCTCGTCACTGACTTGGTCAGGAGTCGCGGCGGATGATCGGCACACTATCAAGGGGAGGATTCATTATGCATACCAGCCGACGATTGCGTGAGCTGCTGGCGCGAGACACCATCCTTGTCATGCCGGGGGCTTACGATGCCCTGTCTGCCAGGCTGATCCAACAGGCTGGCTTCGAGGCGGTGTACATGACCGGCGCTGGCGTGTCAAACAGCATGACCGGCATGCCCGATACCGGTCTCTTGACACTCACTGAGATGGCGTTCAATGCCAAGAACATCTGCAACGCGGTACAACTACCGGTGATTGCCGACGCCGATACCGGCTATGGCAACGCGATGAACGTCATGCGCACGGTATGGGAATACGAGCGGGCCGGGCTCGCCGGCCTGCACATCGAGGATCAGGTTACGCCCAAGCGCTGTGGTCACGTCGAGGGGAAAGAATGCATTGCCCTCGAGGAGATGGTCGGGAAGGTCCGCGCGGCCGTGGCAGCTCGGCGTGATCCGGACTTCGTGATCATTGCTCGCATAGACGCGCGTGCGCCACTGGGATTCGACGAGGCTGTTAAGCGGGGTGTAGCTTGTGCCGAGGCAGGCGCCGACGCCATATTCCCTGAGGCCATGGCGTCGCCAGAGGAGTTCGCGGCGTATGCCCGGGCGGTGAAAGCCCCCTTATTGGCCAACATGACCGAGTTCGGTAAGACTCCCTATCTGACGGCCCAGCAGTTCCAGGAGATGGGCTACAAGATGGTCATCTACCCCATGTCTGCGGTTAGAGTGGCGCTGCGGGCAATGCAGGCCTTCTACGTTGATCTAAAGCGCACCGGTACCCAGACAGGCTGGCTCGATCGTATGATGACTCGTAAGGAGCTGTACGAACTGATCGACTACACCCGCTTCACCCAGTACGAACGTGAGTTCCTTGGGCAAGCACAGGACCCCATCAAGTGAATCGTCACCATCACCCCCTGCTGATAGATCAACGATGCGCATTGACACGACCGCCAAGTTGATGCTTGCCACTTGCTCTCGCTCACGCCCGGTAAGCTCTAGGCTTGAGTACGTAGATGCTAAGCGATCATGTTCTAAGCAGGTATCTCTAGATCGTGTCGACTTTCTTGGCGGAGATGGTGCCCCCTATCTAGAGATACCTGCTCAGTCTGCTCCCATATTACCAGTCGCCCACCCACTGCCAACTGATTCCTATCGAACAGGGTAGGCGCCAACTGCTCTACTGAGCGAAGGGATGCAAAGTCTATCATTCCCTGGTTCAGCGAATACTCTGCCGATACACCAGCCTCGAAAGCAGCAACGGTAGGATTGATACCTGCAATCATTGCCACCCCAAACGTATGCTGCTGCACTGGAACGCCCATCACTGGCTGCCCGATCTGTCCGACCATCAGCACGCCACCCAGGCCATACGTCTCTATGTCGCGCAAAAGGCGTAGCACATGCTCCCTGGCTGCACCTATTATCTCCCGTATGTCTGCCAGCAAGAGACCATTGCCTTTCTCTATGATTCCCAGCAAATGTGTGCTACCGGAGGAGATCAGTATATCCACAGGAGCGCGAGTTCCCCGACCAAAATCCACGATGTCAACGAAACGATATGGATGCCAGTCTATGACTTCGACAATGCCACCGAAGGTAGGTCGAAACAAGACACCGTTAGACAACAGGAAACCATCGATGCCGGTTGTAGCAACAGTTACTATTCCCGTCTTATCTGGAGGTATCACTTTCGTGCCGAACTTATCGCCACTCTTCAGCAGTGCCATTCTATCGCTTATGCACAAACCAGCCCGACAGCTCTTGACTGCATACAGAAGTACTGTGGAGAGTTCTTCGGTAGGGAAGATTGTGAGCGCCCCGACAACATGCCCATTTCCCTTTGCCCACCCCAGAGCCGCCACCTGTGCCGCCGTCTCGTAAACTGCAAGTCCTTGCTGCATCCGAGCATCAACACGAGAACGCTGTAATTCGTCCCATCCTCTTGATGTGATCACTCTTCCTTGCTTGCCAATTCGCGAGGTAAAACCCTGTTGATCCAACATCCGTAGATGGTAACGAACGGCAGTTGAAGTGAGACTTATTCCGCGATCTTTTAACAGGCTTGCAAGAGCATCTGCACCAATAGGACTATCCATCTCTGCTATGAAACGCATGATCTCTAAACGAGTGTCGTTGTCTACACCAAGCTCAGGCATAATCCTCACCGATCTTTGGAACTGTACTTCTCAATTATTACCTTATCGATTGGGCGTCAGGCAATCACGACACCGATGACCACCAGAAACTCATACTCGTACTATGGCGAGTCATCCAGCCAGACAGCCTTATCGACAACAATATGTCGTTTACGCCGGGCATTATGATAGGACACGCCTGGGGGTGTGTCAAGAGATGAAGTCCCTCCATTGCCTGGCGAATCCAGGCCCCTTTCTGCACCCATCAAAGGGGATGACCGATTTCGCGGCCGAATTGGCCGCGAAATCGGAGGCACAGTGAGCCGCTGCCGATCATCCAAGTCATCGAAAAGAGAAAATTTGGGGGATTGACAACTACCTGCTGTCTGTGCTCTCATAATGGCATCGTCGTCAAACACTTGTCGTCGATAGGTTCTTACAGCGCTGAGCGGCGCTGTTGACATGCTGCATTCAACTGATTTATCCGCTGATCCCCGCAGGCCCTTTGGCGGGGAAGAGGTACAGTGAGGTGACGTGTTGACAGAGAACTACAAGGATTCGAATTCGCAAGGCCATCTCCACACCCATTACGACCGTAGGCGCGAGGAGACACACCCAATCGTTGCGGTCGACCTCTACAGGATGAAGCAACCCCTTAAAGAGCCCTACCATTTGTCCTTCGCCACCTTCCACAGTTTCGACACGTTTCTTATCCAAGTGCGTACGGAAGATGGGCGCACAGCCTGGGGCGAAGTCACAGCGTGTCAAGGCTACGTCCCCGAGAGTGCCGAGGACATATGGGATTTTCTGTGCGCTCACGGTCCCAAAGTAGTCGGCATGTCGCCAGAGACTGCCATCGAGAGCATCCTCCCCTATGCCGCACACGGGGGATATCCCGTTTCTCCTTTGATGACCGCGTTAGAACTGGTGTCGCGACGTATCCCGAGTGGTGACGAGCCAAAGGTAGTCCCTTCGGCCCTGGTACCCCTGGTAGGCCTCCTATCTGCAGAGCACGAACCAGAGCTAGAGTCAGGCTTCTGGACCCAAATAGAGCGAAAGTACACTACCATCAAGGTCAAGGTAGGCTTCGACGTCAGCCTTGATATCCATCGCGTTACCTTAATCCAGGAACTGGCCAGGCAAGCCCCAGGCACACTGATCCGGATCGATGCTAATCAGGGTTATTCCTTCGATGACGCTCGGGAATTCGTGCAGAAGGTGACTCCCGAAGCTATAGAACTATTCGAACAGCCCTTCCCAGCAGGTGATTGGGAGTCTCAGGTATCACTGTCGCGCATCTCACCACTTCCCCTAATGCTGGATGAATCGATTCTCGGGACGGAAGACGTTGAGCGTACGGCGGCTCTCGGCTGTGCCCAGTTCGTCAAGTTCAAGCTCATGAAGTCAGGAGGCGTTCGGCTTCTGGGCGAACAGGTTGCCCTGGCAAAGCGTTTGGGCCTCACGGTAGTCCTGGGTAACGGCGTGTCTGGCGAAATCGGATGCCACCAAGAGGCTTCAGCGGCTGTAGGGTTGGGAATCAAGACTGCGGGAGAGATGAACGGTTTCTTGAAGCTCCAGACATCGATTCTCCGACGGCCCTTGATCTCAGCACCAGGAGGAGTTGTCGTGGACCCGGAGTTCCAAGCCGTCCCAGACCTTGAACGGGTGCCTCAGATGGTAGTAGACCAGCAATCATGGGCTCCATGACAGGCAATCAAGCTGTATCTGTCTTCAGTCGCTTCTAGGTCCGGAGTGGGTGAAAGTACGCGCTGTACCACGCAAGCTAAGTAATTGATTGATTGGAGGGCACATTATGGCGCTGGCGACTAATGTGCGAATGGACCAGTGGGATTGGGACTATTTCCTCACTGTCCGACACGAGGTTCTCCGGCAATGGCCAACAGGCGATGAACTTATGGATCCGGCAACGCTCGATGAAAGCGTAGCCCGCCAGCGAGAACAGCCATGGTGGAAGTTCGCATCTCTTCGCAACGAACAGGCAATGAAGGAGGACCGTCTACAGCTCGTTCCATCTTGCGGACACGCATTGGTCGAGCAGGTAAGCGATCATATCCATGAGTCTGAGGATCTCAAACCAGACCGCTGGCACGTTTTCACCGACACCTATTCCCGTAAGTGCCAGTTCGCGAAATCACAGGATGCCATAGAGCGCAGCCGTCGCGATGGCTTTTCGTACTTAAACGGGTACCCAATCGTGCTACACGGTGTGGCAGGGGCTCGCGCACTAAATGAGTCCACTACAGTTCCACTATCCACCGATGGCAATGACGAGGACGCGCGCCTAGCCTGGGAAATTGCGCTCGCAGGCGGCTGGACCTGTGGAACGATAAAGAGTATCGAGCAAGTCATTCAACACTCTCGAGACTATCCTCTGGAATTGATGATCTACAACCATCAGTACATAGATCGCCTTACCGCATACTTCAACGAACGTGGCGTTCCTATCCTTAGACGTGACTTCGCTAACCTGTCTGGCTGGGATACCCTTGGCTTCAAGGTGGCGGTAGGGGTGATCCAAGGTCTCCTGGCTGCAGCGCAGGGCACCAAGTATATGGATTTGGGCATCGCTACGGGGATGGGCATGGTTCAAGACGTCGCAGGCATCCAAGTCGTCAGCAAGCTTGCTCCGGAATACTTCGAACGGTTTGGTTTCCATAACGTGCATGTGTACCCGTGGGCCTACAACTACGTAGGCGATTGGCCGAGGGAGCCCATATCCATGGCTGGACAGATTGCCTGGAACACTGCGGTAGCTGCCCTGGCCGGCTGCAATGGCTGTCAAATCAAGTCTCCCGACGAGGCCCGGACTACCGTAACAGGTAAGGGCAATCGCGAGGCCATGCTAGTAGCGGCTCAAATCGCGCGGCTCTTGAAAGGCCAGCGACTCCCTGAGAGCGAGGAACTGAGTCTCGAACGCGAAATGATCGAGAAGGAAGCGCGCGCAATCCTTGAAAAGGTACTGGAGCTCGGCGATGGAGATGTTGCCCTCGGGGCCTGCCGCGCCGTTGAGGCAGGAGTATTAGACACCGTCTTCTCGCCCTGGTTGCCGCTCCGGTCGCAGGTCAAGCTCGTCCGCGATGCACGAGGCGCCGTGCGATATCTGGATCACGGTAATGTCCCGCTTCCGCCAGAAGTGATCGAATACCATCGGTCCCGAATAGCGGAGAGGGAGCGAAGGGAAAACACCACAGCAGATCTAGACTGGGTGATTCAGATTCCCACCTGGGCATCTCGGCCACTCTCAGAAGAGGCGGCGGAGCGACCATACTGAGCCTGGAAAGGATGGTTGAGCTATGAATGACGCGGTAACTCAGAAAGGTAGTACTGGAATGGCGGATGCGAAGCGGCAGCCGACCATTGTCCTGGGTACTATCGGGCTCGATGCCCATGTAGCTGGAATTTCGATATTACGCTGGGCCTTCGAGCGCGCCGGATTCAGAGTTGCATATCTCGGAGCCCTGGTCCTGCCCAACGAGTTCATCAGTGCAGCCAGGGAAACGGCAGCCGACGCAATCCTAGTATCGTCCCTGTACGGAATGGCACGTATCGACTGCGAGGGCCTGCGCGCCAAGTGCCGGGAGGCCGGGCTAGCCAACATCCTTCTCTACATCGGCGGGATACTGGTGACTGACCCTGAAGAATGGCCCAAGACAGAGCAACTCTTCTCAGATATGGGTTTTGATCGTATCTACCCACCGGGAACGAAGCCCGAAACCGCTATCGCCGACTTGAAGTGCGATTTAGGTCTCAGCTAATGGGCCTCGCTCTATTGATCGATTTTGGCAGTACCTATACAAAGGCCGTCGCGGTCGATGTTTCGGCCGAGCAGCTTCTGGCGCGAGTCCAATCACCATCCACGGTCGATACCAACGTGATGGTCGGTCTGCAGTCAGCCCTCAATCAGGTACGCAAAGAACTGGGGCTGACCAACCTCGAGGAGTGCCGATTCCTGGCGTCAAGTAGCGCCGCAGGAGGACTTCGGATGGTGGCTATCGGTCTGGTGCCTGAACTCACTGCCGAAGCCGCTAAGCGTGCCGCCTTGGGCGCGGGGGCAAAGGTGTTGCGCGCCTTTTCCTACCATCTTCGACGCCGCGATATCGCCTGGCTGGAGGAGTTGCGCCCAGAGATTATTCTGCTGGCAGGCGGGACAGATGGTGGTGATGCTGAGGTCATTCTCTTCAATGCCCGCATGTTGGCTGGCTCTACCCTCACCTGTCCCATTCTTTACGCCGGAAACAGCGATGCCAGTGAAGATGCAGAGGACCTCCTCCAGGCTGAGAACAAAGAAATCGTGGTAACCGAGAACGTGATGCCGGAACTCGGTCGGCTCAACGTCGAACCTGCGCGGGCAGCTATTCGCGAAGTCTTCATGCGGCGCATCGTCGAGGCCAAAGGCATACACCGCGTGCGGGACCTGATTGGCGACATCCTGATGCCAACCCCAATGGCGGTACTCCAGGCAGCAACGTTATTGGCCCAGGGTAGTCCTAAGGAACAGGGGCTCGGCGATCTCGTTGTCGTGGATGTTGGCGGGGCTACAACCGACGTTCATTCTGTAGCTCATGGTCACCCCAGTGACACCTCATGGTTACCGAAAGGGTTGCCCGAGCCCTTTGCCAAGCGCACTGTCGAGGGCGATCTAGGACTCCGATACAACGCTGTTTCGATACTCGAGGCGGTTGGTGCCGATGCCATTGCCGTCCAGTGCGGGGCTTCACCGGAACAAATTCATACGGCCATCGATAGGTTGACCCGCGAGACATCGACCGTGCCACAATCAACGGAGGGTTACGCCCTTGATGTAGCTCTGGCCAAGGCGGCAGTTGAGGTGGCAGTGCAGCGCCACTCGGGACGGTTGGAGATGGTCTATACATCAGAAGGGCCAGTCAACCTTCTGTATGGAAAGGATCTGACAACTGTCCAATATTTGATCGGCACGGGTGGTATCTTCGCCCGAGGAAGCGATCCGCGAGGCGTCTTGTGTAGTGCGTTGTTCGATGCTGCGAATCCCTTTTCTTTGCGTCCAAGAAGACCAAAGATGGTTATCGATCAGTCCTACATCATGTACGCCATGGGTCTATTGGCTGGCATCGCTCCAGACACAGCTTTACGCATCATGAAGCGCCACCTCGTAGACGCTTAGGCAATTGGGGAAACCCCGCCAGTCCTATCGCATT
This sequence comes from Chloroflexi bacterium UBA6077, assembly GCA_002436065.1. Classification (GTDB taxonomy): domain Bacteria; phylum Chloroflexota; class UBA6077; order UBA6077; family UBA6077; genus UBA6077. The sequence continues at coordinate 86,259 of DIXP01000022.1, read as the reverse complement.
GATTAGCTATTGCTAAGTCCAAGGCCGGTTCTTCTTTTCAGGAAGATCTTATTAGTCGTTGATCAAGGAGTGGGCGCTTCCGATGCCTCGGATATCGGTGTCGGCACAACTAGAAAGGAGAGGATGAAAGCAAGAGGAGATTGAGAACCCTTGCATATAGCTATAAGGATTGGCATTCACGGCGGAGTATCCAGGTTTAGCTCTTCTAGACATAGTTGGAAGGAGACTGGATCATGCGTACGGTCGAAATCCGAGCAATCGCCAGGGTAATTAGTCCCTTAGCGGTGATTTTGTGCCTCTTCGGAGTTACCGCATGTAGCGCACCCGCGGCTTCCGCCCCCACTTCTGTCCCCGCGAAACAAGCAGCACCGGCCCCGGCAACGACTGAGAAGTATCCCACTCGGCCTATAGACTTCATCGTGCCCTGGGGAGCGGGCGGTGGGGCCGACCAAATGGCCAGGAAGTTGTCCCCGTTGGCAGAGAAGGAGTTGGGGGTCCCTCTGCCTGTCATCAACGTAGCAGGAGCTGCGGGCAGCACTGGTACCGTGAAGATGCTCGCTGCACCAGCCGATGGCTACGCCTTTGAGGCCTACATGGCAGATCAGGTCGCCACCGTTGCCTTCGGCCAGGCGCCCTTCACCCACAAGGATTTCGCCCCTATCGCCCGAATAATGCAGCAGTTTAGCTCCTTCTTCGTCAGGACCGACGGTCCGTACAAGTCCTGGAAGGATGTCGAGACCGCCGCCAAGGCCAATCCTGGCAAGATACGCGTTGCCATTACTGGTGCGGGCTCCGTCGACGAGTTGCTAGTGCTGTTCTTCGAGAAAAAGGGCGTCAAGATGACGGGAGTGCCCTTTCCACAGCCCGGTGAGCGATACACGTCCCTCTTAGGTGGCCACGCAGATGTTCTTATCGAGCAGTGTGGGGACATAACTCAATACCTCACCGGTGGTCAGTTTAAGCCCGTGATCATGTTCTCCGAGGAGCGAGCCGCAGCATTCCCAGACTGCCCTAGCTCCAAAGAGCTGGGTTATGACATCTATCTGCCACAATGGCGATCCATCGTCGCGAAGGCCGGCACCGACCCAACCCGGATCAAGATGATCGGCGACGCCCTGAACAAGGCATGCAGCACTCAGGTGTGGAAGGACTATCTGAAGGAAACCTACTCGGATGAGAAGAGCTGGATGGGACCGGATGCATTCCCAGCATACCTGACAAAACATGAAAACGAAGTCCTCGCGGTCATAGAGCAGAGCGGTCTCAATACAAAGAAATGATTGCCTAGGGGATGTGGGAGCGAGACCAGCCCCCCTCATTCCATCACCCAGTGAGTGTCTCGCTCCCGCGACTAGTCATGAAGGGAATGTTGCGATGAGTAAGGGTCCAACCTCATCGAGTCCCGCGACACCGTCCCAACCAAACTCGAGGTTCCGCGGATATGGGTCCGTTGTATGGCCAGCAGTTGTCGTATTAGCTGGGCTTTACTTCCTGCTGCTCACCAAAGATATCCACTCTTTTGCCCGTGAGGGTCGTTTGGGCCCCGACTGGTGGCCCACGGTCATCCTGGTGATCCTCATCGTCACCGCAGTCACCGATTTCCTCATCGCAATCAGGGAGCGCAGATCAGTTCTCTTGGTTGCCATTGGATCAGCGGCCGAGGGCCAGACCCCGAGAAGCTTGAGACTCTTGGCGCTAGGAGTCGTCTCGGTTATCACGTTCGTCGGTTTGGCCCCAGTGATTGGATTTGCCTTGGCCGCCTTTCTCTTTCTGTTCGCCTTCATCACCTTTGGCGGGCTCAGGAGACCGATTACCATATTGCTCATCTCCATAGCGGGGACCGTAATCTCGCTGCTCCTCTTCGGCAGACTCGTATACATATCCCTACCACGTGGCATTGAGCCTTTCCAGAGCATAACCCAGCTGATCTACTCGCTCCTTGGCATGATGTGAGGAATGACATGCTTGAACTGTTTCAGGACCTGGGAGCTGGCTTCCTTCTCGCGGTGAGCCCCTTCAACCTAAGTCTGATCATTGTCGGCCTCGTGATTGGTTTCGTGGCAGGGGCTTTGCCAGGAATCACAACCCTGATGGCCATCATCCTGATGCTGCCTTTCACATACACAATGGATGCCACCTCGGCCATCCTGCTAATGGTGGCATGCTATCACTCCGGCGTGTTTGGGGGAACCATCACCGCAATACTGTTCAACATTCCTGGTGATCCGCAGAACGTCCCGAGCCTATGGGACGGATATCCCATGGCCCGAAAGGGCTTTGCTGGCAAGGCCCTCGGGTTGGCCATTATCTGCGCTGTGATCGGGGGCATCTTCGGCGCATGCGTGCTTGTCTTCCTGTCACCTCCGTTCGCCAAAGTAGCCCTCAGCTTCTCGTCGCCGGAGTACTTCTCTATCATCTTCTTCGGTCTCATGAGCGTCACTGTGCTGGGTACCAGTTCCATGCGGAGTGCGTTGATCTCCCTCTCGATAGGGCTGTTGTTAGCCACGGTTGGGATCGACGTTGTGTACGCCGCCGAGAGGTTCACCTTTGGCTCGCCGATACTGAGGGACGGGATCGACTTTCTGCCTGTAATGATCGGGGTCTACGCCATGGGTGAGGTGTTGGACCGTTTCGAGCAACGCTTCCCCGTCGAAAGCGGGACTGCCACAGGTAAAGCGGCAGCAGAGATCCCAGGAGTGCGAGAGATCGCTCGCCTGTGGGATGTGTTGCTGCGCTCCTCAATCATCGGTACGGTCATTGGTATCGTCCCAGGTGCTGGCGCTACGATAGCAGCCTTCATCGGGTACGGCGTAGAGAAACAGTATTCCAAGAACAGGGCTTTGTTAGGAACCGGTGTTCCCGAGGGACTCGCTGCCCCCAACGCCGCTGCCAACGCCGCCAGCAGCGGAGCCTTGATCCCGCTCTTGACTCTCGGCATCCCTGGAAGCGGCGCCTCGGCACTGATTCTGGGAGCCTTCCTACTCCACGGCATTCAGCCGGGCCCTCAGATCTTCATTACCAGCAAAGAGATGGTGTACACCATCTTCGCGGCAGAGTTCGTATCCAATATCCTCATGTTGTTCATCGGGCTGCTGTCGATTCGGTTCTTCGTAAAGGTAATGCAGATACCAGAGTCGATAATGGCTGCCTTCATCCTGCTGTTCTGCTTCCTCGGTGCCTTTGCCATGCGCACCAACATGTCTGATGTCTGGATTATGGCTGGCTTCGGGATCATCGGCTACTTCATGCGGAGGGTCGATTACCCAATAGCGCCCATGGTGCTTGGGCTGATCCTCGGCCCCCTAGCCGAATCCACATTCATGACATCCATGATTGCCCACCACAACGATTGGACTGTGTTCTTCACCCGGCCAGTCGCCGGCACCATGATGCTGCTCTCTATTGTAGCGATACTGCTCCCTATATGGAAATCATGGAAAGGTCGCAGCCAAAGAGCAACCGCGAATGCAAGCTGAAACTCTAAGATAGCCAACTCTCTTTGAACACGATTACCAATAGAAAGGAGCGGTGGATGCAAACTAATGTTGTAGTAGTGGGTGCTGCTCGCACCCCTGTCGGCACCCTGGGAGGGGCACTCTCTGAGGTGTCGGCGCAGCAATTGGGTACTGCGGCCGTGGTCGAAGCGTTGAAGAGGGCGGGAGTTCAGCCGGCTCAGGTAGATGATGTGCTTATGGGCATAGTCATGCAAAGCGGGCTTGGGATGAACGTAGCCCGCCAGATAGCCATCAAAGCAGGAATTCCCGTCGAGTCAACGGCATCAACGGTCAACCTTGTATGCGGCTCAGGGCTTCGGGCGATAGGCATGGCCGCTCAGAGCATCGCCCAAGAAGATACCAGAGTCATGGTGGCTGGCGGCACAGAGAGCATGTCTCGGTCCCCCTACGTGTTGAATCGCGCCAGGTTCGGTTATCGCCTTGGACACAGTGAGCTCATAGACAGCATGATTCAAGAGGCACTGTGGTGCTCTATAGAGAACATCCACATGGGAGTGACCGCCGAGAACGTGGCGGAAATGATGAGTATCACGCGTGAGGAGCAAGACGCTTTCGCGGCAGAGAGCCAGGCCAAGGCTGCCAGGGCTATGGAACTTGGTCTATTCAACGAGGAGATCGTTCCAATCGAAGTACCTCAGTCCAAGGGGCAGGTTGTGGTTGTGGATAAGGACGAGCACCCTCGCCCGGGGACGACCGCAGAGAAGCTAGGCAGGTTACGGCCTGCATTCAAGACGGGTGGCACTGTTACCGCAGGCAATGCATCAGGGATCAACGACGGTGCCGCTGCTGTCGTCATGATGAGCACTGAGACTGCCGAAGAGCTGGGCGTCCAGCCCCGGGCAAAGATCATCGGATACGCTTGGGCCGGTATCGAGCCTCGCATAATGGGTTTAGCGCCGGTGAATGCGATTCGCAAAGTGCTGGACAAGACGGACCTCAAGCTGTCCGACATCGAGTTGATCGAGCTGAACGAGGCCTTTGCCGCCCAATCGATCGGCTGTATCCGCCAATTGGGGCTGGATCCAGCCAGAGTAAACGTTAATGGAGGGGCCATCGCCCTCGGCCATCCGGTTGGAGCAAGCGGAGCCCGCATCTTCGTAACACTGCTACATGAAATGACACGACGCAAGGTCAAACTGGGTATGGCAAGCATGTGTGTTGGGGGCGGCCAGGGAGCAGCCATCATCGTGGAGAACTTGCTTCGCTAACGCAATGCAGAAGAGGAACGCCACCGTATTTGCCAAGTCATATACACAAGAAACGTAGGAGATGGTGAAGATGAAAACGGGGCAAATCAAGCTGGAGAAACTCGAGCATGTCCTCCGGATAACCATCGATAGGCCCGAGGCCTACAACGCCCTTAACCCGGCGATCATTGACGATCTCATAGAAGCGTTTCAGACTGCTGCAAGAGATTCGGAAGTGCGGGCGGTGATCTTTACCGGTGTAGGCGAGCGAGCGTTCATTGCGGGAGCCGATATTAAGTCGATGAGTGCTATGGCGCCTACTGATGCCAGGGAGTTCTCCTGGAGAGGGCACAAGCTCCTGCAGCTCATCGAATGGATAGACAAGCCGGTGATCGCTGCCATCAACGGGGTTGCCTTGGGTGGGGGATGTGAGTTGGCGTGCGCCTGTGACATCCGCATAGCCAGCGATAAGTCTCGCTTCGGGCAGCCAGAGGTAGGACTTGGGATACTGCCCGGATGGGGTGCAACAGTGAGACTCCACCGAATCGTGGGCCAGGGGGCCGCAAGGGAGATGATCCTGACCGGAAGGCGCATATTCCCGGAAGAAGCCCTACGGCTGGGTCTGGTCAGCGCCGTGGTTCCTGCCGAACAGCTCCAAGAAGAGGCCATGAAGGTGGCGACAACCGTGGCGAAGATGGCGCCTTTCGCCATAGCCGGGGCCAAGCGGTCAATGAACAAATCGATGTTCCTTGATACTGAGTCTGCTTGTGAAGTGGAAGTCGACCTCTTTGCTTTGTGCTTCTCGACTCAGGACCAAAAGGTGGGCATGGCCGCTTTCATCGAAAAGCGCGAACCAGAGTTCATCGGTAAGTAGGTACCCACTACCTACAAAGAGTTGAAACAGACATCTAGAGAGACCTGGGGAAGGTCTGTCGCATGCATCATATAAATTGATGCAAATAATGATGGAGGAAAACAATGGAGGCTAACAACGCTGCAACAGCCACTCCTACGCCAACCAGCGGACAGGACGTGCTACTGTATGAAGTTGATGGGCACCTGGCGATTCTGACTCTTAATCGTCCTGAGAAGCGGAATGCTCTCAACGCGGCGCTCCGGACTCGTCTCTACGAGACACTCTCCGAATTCAACAACAATCCGGATCTATGGGTGGCAATAATTACGGGCCGAGGACCGGCCTTCAGCTCCGGCCATGATCTGTTGGATAAGACTCCAGGGGGTCCAAGCCACCAGGATCTCTACCGTCTTCTGAACAGCATCTATAAGCCAATGATCTCGGCTGTAAACGGTTACTGCCTCGCCCAGGGGTGTGCCCTCGCCCTAAACTCCGACATTAGAGTCGCCAGCGAGAAGGCCACTTTCGGATGGCCACAGGTGAAGCGAGGTCTGTCTTCCATCAGTGGGCCTACCATGCTCGCGCGTAGCGTCCCACTCAATAAAGCTTTCGAGGTCTTGTTGACCGGTGATCTCATCACGGCCCAACAGGCCTACGATCTCTCATTAGTCAACAAGGTGGTTCCAGATGGCGAAGCTATGTCCGCATCGCTCGCTTACGCCCATAAACTGCTGGCCAATGCGCCACTAGCGCTTCGGGCTATGAAGGAGGTAACTCTTCGAACACTCCATCTGAGGTCTGATGACGCTTATAACATCGCCGAGTTGATGTTCCACAAGCTAGAGGCGAGTGAAGACGCTATCGAGGGTATAAAGGCCTTCCAGGAAAAGCGTGCTCCTATCTGGAAGGGGCGCTAACGGCCAGTTGGTCAAAACAGGGCTGCGCGGGACTCGTCGTGCGGCCCTGTTTACTTAGAAAGCCTACCGACACACTGGAAGAGGTAGATTGTTTCTGCGCACGTGACACGAGCTTAGCGCCGCGTCGCGGCTATGTCGGGCTCCATTAGGCGTTCTTACCACCCTCAGGTGATATCTATCGACGAGAGGTCTATCTGTCATGTCTCTATCTGGAATACGAGTTCTGGACCTCACCCGCGTGCTGGCCGGCCCTTATTGTACGATGATGCTGGCCGAGTTAGGAGCCAACGTCATCAAAGTGGAGGATCTTGTCGGCGACGAGTTACGAGGAACCCCTCCAATGAAAAACGGGGAAAGTGGATATTTCTTCTCTGTCAACCGGAGCAAGCGAAGTATCGCGATCAACCTGAAAACGGAAGGCGGTAAGCAGACCGTATGGGATCTCACCAGACAGTCTGATGTAGTAGTTCTCAACTTCGGTCCCGGTGTACCCCAGAGGCTGGGTGTCGACTACCAAACCCTCGCCGCAATCAACCCATCGATAGTCTACTGTTCTATAACCGGATTCGGCGAGAGCGGGCCGTACCGCGATAGGAGAGCCTACGATCCCATTCTTCAGGCAATGTCAGGCCTCATGAGCGTGACGGGCCCCCGAGATGGCGAGCCCGTGAAGTGCGGAGTTCCTGTTACCGACATATTCAGTGGATCGTTAGGCGCCTTCTCCATAGTTACTAGTCTGTACCGACGTGAAAAAACCGGCCAAGGCCAGTATATAGAATTGAGCATGTTAGACAGCACCCTGGCGATGATGACGATGTTTGCCGGCATCTACTTCTTTACCGGAGAGATTCCAACTTGTTTAGGTTCAGAACACCCCTTGCGGGTCCCCAGCGCCAACTATCCAACCAGCGATGGTCGATATATCCACATCCAAGTCAACGACCGCCAATGGCCCAAGTTTTGTGAGCTGTTGGCTACGCCCGAGATGGCTGACGACCCTGATTTCAATTCAATGGCCCAGCGGGTGGCGAATCGGGATCGAGTCAACGCCATGATTAGCGCGCAGCTTTGCACTAAAACCGCAGATGAATGGGATAAGATCTTCGATGAAGCAGGCATTCCTGCAGGACCGGTGAATACGATAGACCGTGCCCTAGAGAATCCTCACGTGATGGCACGGGAAGTGGTGAAAACGATGTTTCACCCCAACACCGGGCCAGTAAACGCCATAGAAATGCCCTACCGCTTTGCCAAAGCAGGGACGGCGATCCGTAGCGCTCCACCCCAGCTTGGTGAACATACTAATGAGATCTTAACTGAACTCCTCGGATACTCTAACGAAAGGGTAACCCAGCTTAGGGCTGAGAGTGCAATAGCCTAAGTCCACATCCATCTACTCTCGACTCTATATGGATCACTTCGGGCTATCGACTCTGGCTCTAGCTAGCCAAGGAGAGCAACTGTGACACCCGCGCAGGCTACGCCAAAGACCAAGGGATTGGTTCTGGTATTTACTGGTGATGGCAAGGGCAAGACTACGGCAGCTTTGGGTATGGTTATGAGAGCCGTGGGGCACCGGTTCAAAGTTGCAGTCATTCAATTCATCAAGGGCACAATGTGTACTGGAGAGGAAGAGACAGCCAAACAGCTCACACCCTACATCGAATGGACGACCACCGGCCACGGTTTCACTATGGGCCCGTGGAACCGCGCTACTCCTGAGGAGCATCATCATGCGGCCCAGGAAGCCCTGGCGTTGGCAAAGACCAAGGTGAGTTCTGGGGAATACCGTTTGGTGATTCTCGACGAGGTGTTGGGGGCAGTCAAAGCAAAGCTGATTACCAACGAACAAATCCTTGCCCTTATTCAGGAGAAGCATCCGAAAGTTCACCTAGTTCTCACCGGGCGCGGTGCCGCACCAGAAGTTGTTGAGGCAGCAGACCTGGTTACCGAGATGCGAATGGTGAAGCACGCGTACGAGAATGGAGTAGTTGCCCAGAAGGGTGTGGAATTCTGAGCCGGGAGCTAACCCCTGTACGCCTCGGGCTTCAGGACGCAGAGGTAGGGCAGATTGCGATACATCTCCCGATGGTCCAAGCCGTAGCCCACCATATACTCATCGGGGACCTCGAAGCCAACGTAATCCAGCGGCTGCTCCACCAGCCGTCGGGCCCGGCGGTCAAGCAGGGTGCACACCTTCAGACTGGCCGGCTTCCGGGCACGCAGGTAGCTGAGGATGTACCGTAAGGTGATCCCCGTGTCCACGATGTCCTCCACCAGCAGCACGTGGCGACCCTGAATAGAATGGTCCAGGTCCTTGAGGATTCGCACGGCCTCGGATTCGGAGCCATTGCGCTGATACTTCGTGATGAACATGTAGTCGGTGGAGACCGGGAGATCAATGCGCCTCGTCAGGTCGGTCATGAAGAAGGCCACCCCCTTCAGGATCCCAACTACCCGGACCTCCTCGCCCGCATAGTCCCTTGAGATCTCCGCCGCAAGCGCCCGCACCCTCTTCTGGATCTCGTCGGCGCTGAACAGTATGTGGTCGATGCTATCCAGGGTAGTGGGGGTGATGGCTCGGTAGCCGTACTTCGCCAGCAGGCTCTGGTAGTCCTTCCGGTAGAGCAGCCGGATGTTGGTGCCGGGGTACAGCTCCCGTAGTTCCCGCAGTTTGCGATTCTTCTTGGTCACCAGACTCTGCTTCATCGTGGTCAGTTCCACGTAGAGATCGAGACCCGGCAGGTAGAAGTCGGGGGTGAGCATCTCCGTCACCCGGTCGCCATCCCACTTGAGCGGGAATGACTGGGGCTCGTAGATCCACTCGATCCTGTAGAAGTCCAGGAAGCGGGCGAACTCCTCCTCGCTGGGATGAACGAACTGAGGCGATCGCCTGTGGCGCTTCCCCTTCGGGTAGCGGGTGCTGGCAACCGGTCCCGAGTGCTGAGTATCTGGTGCTGACAGTCTCCGGTCCCCCATTTGTTTTTCTATCGCCCTTCCAGGCATATGCGTTGTACTAACCCGAACAGTCCGAAGGCTTCCAGCTCAATACCCTACTCTACGAGATGATGGCTTGCTGAGATAGATTGTGCCATCTACAATGCCTATGAGGCAAATATGGGGTCGGGCACCCTCCAGAGTTGGTGGCTGGCCTGTGAACAGTAGTAGTAGAATACAGGGGAGGCGGCGGGCTCTCGATCGTCGAATAGTCTCCTCAACCCCCAAGCCGGCTCACAAAATCAGCATCAGGGAGACGACCGTGCAAGCTGTGATAATTGACAACGTCCCGTCGCAACTGCCGATGGGGGAGCTGCTCAAGCGGCTGCGCATAGCCGAAGACTCCACGAGGGCAGATGAACTGCGGAAGCTCGTGCGCGAAGCAGAGTCGATAGGCAGGCCCAAAGCGCTGGGTGGGGTGGCCTTCATCGACGAGCGCGGCGATGACTATGTGGTGGTGGATGGGGTCAGGTTCAACAGTCGGGTGATGGTGGTCAACCTCCAGAACACCAACCGGGTCTTCCCGTACGTCGCCACTTGCGGTCTGGAGTTGGATCGATGGACACAGGGCTATAGCGACCTGCTCGAGCGCTTCTGGGCCGACAACATCTGCCAAATGGCTATACGCAACGCCAGAAATGCCTTCGTGGACTACCTACAGGAGAGATATCAGCCAGGAGAGGTGTACCGTATGGGCCCTGGCTCCTTGCCAGACTGGCCTATTGAGGAGCAGCAACCGCTCTTCCGACTGTTGGGCGACACGGAGTTCACGGTGGGGGTGCGCCTCACAGAGAGCATGCTGATGCTGCCGACCAAGACGACATCGGGCATCTACTTTTCAGGCACCGAGAGCTACGAGAACTGCATGCTGTGCCCGCGCCCATCCTGCCCCAACCGTCGCGCACTCCATGACCCAGCCCTCTACAACAACCGCTACCGCAAGTAGAAGGAGCTACCTCTTATCCAGGATCTTCCGGGCCACGGGGGCAGCTACCTCGGCACCGTGGCCCTTCTCCTCCACCATCACCACCAGTGCGATCTCGGGATGCTCGTAGGGGGCATAGGCGGCGAACCAGGCGTGGGAGTCCGGTCCTCCCGCCTCGGCCGAGCCGGTCTTGGCCGCCAGCGAGAGGTTGGAGCCGCGGAAGGCGTAAACCGCCGTCCCATTCGGGTCCGAGACCACGCCGTGCATCGCCTGCCGGATCACATCCAGATTGGTCGCGGAGAGGGGCAGATTCCCCTTCGACTGGGCCTGAAAACTCTGGTCACCCTGCTTGGCCACAAGAACAGCCGTTTGGAGCGCGCCACCGCGAGCGATCGCGGCGTAGGCGTTGGCCACCTGGAGCGGCGTCGCGAGGAAGAAGCCCTGGCCGATGGCCAGGTTGGCACTGTCCCCGAGATACCAGCTGTCGCTCTGGTTAGCCTGCTTCCAGGCCGGGTCGGGCACCAACCCACCCACCTCATCCAGCCCCACCAGCCCCGTGACCTGGCCGAAGCCGAAGCCTCGGGCAAAGCTGGGCAGGATGCCCCGATCGAGGGAATCCAGCTTCTTGCCCAGCTCGTAGAACACTATGTTGCAGGACTGCACCAGCCCCTGGAACAGATCCAGGTGGCCGTGCCCCTGCGGCACCCAATCCCCCATGATCCTGCCACTGCCCGGCACCTCCCAGCGACCGTTGCAGTCGAAGGAGCTGCTCGGGGTGAAGCCGCCCTTCTCAAGTCCGGCGGCCATGGTAACCACCTTGAAGACGGACCCTATGGGGTAGGCGCTCGCGACGGGGCGATTCTGGAATGGGTGGAGTTTATCCTCGTTCAGAGCCTTCCACTCGGCGCTGGAGAAGCCGGTGACGAACTTATTGGGGTCGAAGCGAGGGTAGCTGGCCAGCGCCAGGATACCGTTGGTCTGGATGTCCAGCATCACCACGCTCCCACCCTGCGCCTCCAGGGCATCCTCTGCCAGCTTCTGGAGATCCAGATCCAGGGTCAGGTGGATGTCCTTCCCGTCCCTCGCGGGCTTGTGGGCGATCACCTTCACCGGATCGCCCTGGGGATCGACCACGCTCAGCTTCCCGCCCCGCTCGCCGGCCAGCACCTCCTCGCCCCACCCCTCGATGCCCGCCCGACCGATCAGGTCCTCCTCCCCATAGCCCTTCGGGCCCAGGGTCTTCAGCTCCTCGGCCGTAATAGGGCTGAGGTACCCCACCACATGGCAGGCCGTCATCCCCGCGGGGTAGACCCTGGCAGCCTTCTCTCGCAGGAGGATCCCCGGAATCGGCTCCAGTTTCGGACGCAGGACCGCTGCCTCCGTTGTCGCCAGATCGACCAGGGGAACGAACCAGTCGGGCTGGGCATCCTGGTAGGCCCGCTTCGCCCCCGCGGGGGTGATCTTCAACTGCTCCTCCAGGGCTGCCAGCAGCTTCGCCTCGTCCTCGATCTGCCCTGGCACCACGCCCACGGACACCACCTTTCCCTTGGTAGCGAGGGGGCGCCCCTTTCGATCGAAGATGGAGCCTCGCAACGGCTCCTCGGGCTCGAAGAGGACCCGATTGTCACCGGTGAGATCCCTGAAGATCAGGGAGGGACTCCAGTTCACCCTCCACTGCTCCCCCTCGTAAACCACCGGCAACTGGTTGTCCTCCCGTATCTCCCCCACCCTGGTGGTAGCCATCACGACGTTGAAGGGCAGGACGGTAGCCGTCTCCGCCTTGGCCAGCTGTTCATCCACCGTGAAAGCGGTCTTCACTGAAAGTATGGTGCTTCCCTCGCTGATGGCCGTGTAGCGCTGTACGAAGCGCTCACGCAAGATCCCCGCCTGGGCCTGGCTGGAGAGGAGGTCGTACATGTCGCCGTATCGCTGCTCCTCCCACGCCTTCAGATAGGGTCCCATCACCGTGTAGGGCGAAGGTTTGCCGGCGCAGGAGGAGAGCAAGATCGAGAGAAGAGTCAGAGCTAGAAGGAGTAGAGTACGTGTCTTAATGGTCAATTGATGATTCACCTCAAAGCCTCTTGCCGGCGGCGCCATGTCCAGACGGACAGCGGTACGCCGACGAGCATGACGCCCCAGAAGATGAGTAGTGTGGACAGGGTGAAGCGCGAGATGTCGGCGCCTATGGCAAAGCTCTCAGGCTCGAAGACGAAGCGGACCCGGTGTTCGCCGGCCGGCACCAGAACGGCTCGGAAGAGGTAGTTGGCCCTGTACACCTGCTCTTCCTGCCCATCAACCTGCGCCTTCCACCCTGGGTAGTGGCTGTCAGACATGAACAGCACAGCATTACGAGTGCTCTTGGTCCTGATCTCAACCTCGGTCGAGTCGTAGCTGATGATCTCCGCACTGCCCGGCCGCTGGTCGGAATTGCCACTCAACCAGTCCTCAACCCTCTTCCGCTCGACAATGCCGGCGTCCGGCAAAGGGTTCCGCCTCGTGGGGTCGGCTGTCTCGAGGAGGACCACCTTCTCGGGATCGAAATCCCCGTTGGCCATGGTATCCATCATGTCGTATCGGTTCACGATCCGAGCAGTCGGTACCAGGAAGGCCCTGGGCAACCTGGAGGGGTTCTCCAGGATCTGCACCTCGTCGTCCTCATAGCGAGGTACGAACCTGTCCCTACCCACGATCTGGTGCGCGGTGTTGGGGTTCTCCCACAGCATCATCCCATAAAGCCGCCCGGCCCCCCTGGGATAGTTGTAGTGGTACTCCACACTGGCCACGGTCCTCGTCTTGTCCAGCTTCAACTCCCCGTGGTAGAGATTGGCTTCGTATCTCCTGCCCTCCTTATCGGTTACCCACTGCTTATCGGCCACGCGCGCCTTCTTATGGCCCATCAGGGGGGTGACGTCCGGCCTGTCCCAGGCCCACTCACCCGTGTCTATCCCAGCCCTCACCTTCAGGGTGACCCGCTCACCCTGGGTGTCCGTGACCACGATGTCGGCTACCTCCGCCCCCTGTGGGATATCCACGGCGTCGCGTAGATTGGCGATGAAGTTAACCTCATCGGCTTTTCGGGGAGGGTTGAGGTAGAAGGTCACATGGGCTCCGCGGTTGGAGCGCGGCCCGTCGGCCAGTGGCTTCTGGGGATGGTAGGAGGTGTACTCGAAGGATGGCAGGGCAGTCAACCGCTTGGGCACTATCACGAAGCGGATGTTGGCCAGATCCAGCAGCGGCTTGTCGTACTCGTTGAGCACCGACATGTAGTTCAGGTGCCGCGTGGTCTGCAGGGAGCTGTAGCCGGTGATGTCGGCTACCTGGAAGGGCAACAGCTTGTTGGCCTCGGTCTTCCGCACGTCCCTGGAAGTGTAGATCCGCGTCAAGCCGTCGCTGTTCTGGGCCATGAGCCACTGGGCCGTGGCGTCGGGATTCGCCAGTTGACTCATGGGCACCGAGGGGTGGAAGTCGAGGGAGAAGAGAAGCAGGTCCACGGCCACCAGCACGACCACCAGGGAGGCCCAGACCCTCCAGAGGCGGCGGTAGGCGAACCAGCAGAACAGCAACAGGAAGGTACCCAGCATGAGGGCCAACGATATGGCGGTCTTCTCGTTGGTGGGATCCAGCGTATAGTTGAGGAATGACAGCACCATGTCCGAGGTGAGCCAGGGCCTAGCGCTTCGGAGAGCGAGGTAGCCCTGCTCTATCCACTGCTTGACGGCCCAGGGCTCCTTCTCGATCCACAGCCGCAGCCCCATCATCCACCAGACTACCAAGGCCATCGCCACCAACAGGGCAAGCAGGTAGAGCCCGAACCCGTTGACGCTCATGGATCTGGAGAGGCGCTTCCACCTGCTCGCGGGCAAGTCTGCCCTCACCGACCGAAGGGTGCGGCACAGCCAGTCCAGCCCGTAGGCCGCCAGGACGGCGAGGCAGAAGGTGACAAGCATGCTGAATCGCCCCGGAACCCTAAGTGAGGAGAAGCCCGGCAGCGACCAGAGCATGTCGTACAGGGGGTATGGGGAGTAGCTCCCCATGGCCAGCAGAGTACTTGCCACGGTTGCCGCCCCAAAGAACAGCACCATCCGGTTCCGCACGAAGATGAGGGCCACACCAGCCAGCGCTAACCCAACAATACCCACATAGAGCGTCGTCTCCCACTCCGACCAAAGCGACCAGTAGAAGCGATTGGTGTAGCGGAAGAAGTAGGGAAACAGCAGGTTAACCAGGTTATGCATCGGCAGCGAGTAGGTCGTTGCGAACTGGATGTTCACCCCCGCGCCGCGGAAGGAGAACATCCCAAGCTCCACCAGCGGAATCACCTGTACGGCCGACAGGCCGAAGGCGATGGCCGGTATCATCCCCACAAGAAGCAGGGCCAGAACGGTTCGGTGGAAGCCCTTAACCAGGAAGCCCGCACCCCAGCGGCGAGCCCACACCAGGAGGTGCGGTAGATCATCCCTTAGGTGGAAGGCGAGACGCCACACCCACTGTCTCCCTTGGACGATCCACCGGTCCACCAGCTTGCGCGATCCAGTCTTCCTGGCTCCTTCCAACATCCTTGGACCGGGTGGCGACAACGAGTCCAGAGATTCGCCGTCTCTGGCTCGATGCGCGAAGGGCCAGTCCCCCCCCGGCCATTCCCACGGTCGCGAGTTCCACGCGACGAAACCCTGCCGGAGCCTCTCAGTGTAGGGGGCCAACGCTCTTCCGGGGAGGGAAACGAGGGCGCCCAGCGCAGTTGCCAATCGCAGCTTGAGTCGGGAAGGTCGTGTCGCCCCCGTTTTCCCTTTCACCGGCCAGGCAATCGGGCAGAGCAACACCCGGAAGGGCAGGTAGACGGCCAGGAAGAGGCCGCTCATCAGCAGCGGCTGGATGTGGAGACCGAGGGCCTGTATACCCACCGAGACACCGGCGAATGTGGCGTAGACCCATCTCATCCTCCTGACGCTCCGCAACGCCAACTCCACCATGCAGAGGGTCAGAGGGAGCCAGATGGCGGTGTTGCCCACGTTGGTGTGGTGCATCTGGGTCACGGTGAAGCTGCCGAATGCGTAGGTGAGGGCACCGGCTACGGCGGCGAAGCGACTGAGGCGCAGGGATACCAGATAGCAGTATGTGAACAGCGCCGCCATGAAGAAGCGGGCCACCCTCAGCCAGAGGATCGCGCTTTCCTCCGGAAGGAGCAGGTAGGCGATCAGGTTGGGAGGATACAGCATCCCCGCCTCGCCATCAGCAAAAAGAGGGAAGCCTCCAAAGATCGTTCGGGTCCAGAGCAGCAGGTGGCCTTCACGCAGCACGTCGGCCAATCGGTTGGCTATTGGGAAGTAGTAGGTGACGGTATCGGCGCGGGAGTAGACCAGTCCCCCATCCAGGCCATTCCAGAACAGGATTAGGACGCACGCCAGCATGAAGCCGATGGCCACCACGGTCCAGAAGGCAGAGATGAGCAGTCTCCAGGGAATACGAGTAATGAGTGACGGGTGCTGAGCCATCAGTAGCTCACTTCCAGGGTATGAGGGCGATCGTGTCGATATCGCAACCGGAGTATGCCGGTATCGGCGGAATACAGGTAACCCTCACCAGCACTCAACTTCGCCGCTTGCTGCAACTCCTCGCCGTCCAGGCGGACACTGGAGGGGGAGGGGACGTAGATCTCGAGAGCGCCGGGGAGGGATTCGGGGCCGTCCAGCCACACCTTGAGCGAGTCTGGGGTGGACTCCTCACGGAAGGAGCTGTTGGTCCACACTACCCCTGGGTCCTTGAGCAGCAGGAACAACCGAAAGCTGCCGCCCTCCAGGTTGGCGGTGAAGCCCTCACGCACTCTGGACGATCGGTTCGCGGCCACATCGAACAGTAGATACTGCTGCTGCTCATCCAGCCCGTAGTCGGCGAGCTTCAGGGCGACCCGTTTGGCATCCGGTTCGCGGTTGAGGACGCCGAGGTAGCTGATGCCGTTGCTGGTGGTGGCGAAGGAGTCCGCCAGGGGCATCCCGACGAAACGGGTCTCGCCCTGGAAGGCGTTGTAATGCGCAAGTACGGCGCGCAGCGCGCTCAGATCGCGGGAAGAGATATGGGTGAGGTCGGTGCTCAATGTCATCTGAGCACCCATGGCCAGCGCGGCCTGGAACCAGGTGCGGACCATGGATTGAGACTCAGGGCCGCCCCACACCATACCCATGTTGGGCCTCTGCCCCAGCATCCGCTTCTGTATGCCCGCGTAGTCGATATGCTCCAGGAGGCCCAGCGCCGGATAGCGGTGCTCGAAGGCGGGGTACTCGTCGGCGTACCGGAAGGTGTGTGCGAGGGAGTTGGCAAAGTTCGGCGTGGCCCATCCGCTCTCGATGTAGATATCCTTCTGCGCCTTCGCCGCCTCCTCGTATATCAAACGGTAAATGCGCATGGTGAACATCCGTATCCTGTTGACGTCACCGAAGGTATCCCGTTCCTCCGACACCAACTGCTCACCCTCCGCCTGGCCCAGGCCATCGATCTTGATGCCGTCCACATCGTACGTCTGGAAGAAGCCCGAGATCAGCTCGCGTATATGGGTCATCACCTCGGGATTGGTGAGGTCGTAGACGTAGCTCGCGCCGGTGTTGTCGGCCTGGAGTCGGATGACCCAATCCGGGTGCTTCTCGATGAAGCCGCGCAAACCCAACCAGTTGCCCTCGCGGTCTCGATCGTCCAGGTAAGGGGCTGAGAAATAGAGAACAACCTTGACGTCTCGTGAGTGGGCATAGTCCACCAGCGCCCGGAGGCCGCTTGGGAACTTCTCCTCATCTACCACCCAATCGGAGCCGTCTCTTCCCTCCGCAACGTACCAGCCGGCATCCAATAGGATGCTCCATGAACCGAGGTCGGCCAGCTTCTCGGCGATGTAGTCGATCTGCTCCTTGATCATCTCCTCATCGTAGTCCATGTAGAAGGCGTACCAGCTGCCCCACTGGTACTTGACCCAGTCGGGTATGGGTGGATGGGGATACAGGATCGCCATCGCATCTCGGAACCGTTCGGTAGCCATCTCCAGGCTCTCACAGGGGGTCACCTGGACAAATAACCTGGGAGAGGTCTGGACGCGCCGGTCCCGTTCATCTTCAGGCACCAGATGCTCGAAACCCAGCATGCCCGATACATGTCCCTCATCTACCTTCAAGCTGAAGACGGCCGGATCGGACACACGGTCGATGACGGCCATCAGCAGCCCGCGCGAGAGGGACTTACTGTAAAGCAACAGCGGCTTCCCCAGCCCCACCAACTCCCGCCGGAATATGGAGTCGTCGGCTACTTCGGCGCGACGGATCATGCTGTAGTCGGTGATGTACCAGGCATCATCTCCAATCTGGAAACCACCACCCATCTGATGGTCGAAGAAGGAGAACATGTTTACGGCCGCCCGGCTGTCCTCATCCCGCAGTTCGAGACGATAGGTGAAGTAGCTGGTCGCATCGTAAAGGGCCAACCGGAGAGAGACTACCGCGTCGGCCTCGGCCAAGAGGAAATCGGCCGTGATCTCCATGCCGGATCCCAGAGCGGGGTCATCCACCCGCTGGAAGCTGTAGCCCTCCTGCTCCATCGGGACCGTGTGTCTGGACAGGGCTATGGTGCTCAAGTCCACCGTCGTCAGAGACGGGGTCGTGTCGAAGGCCACCACCCTCCCCGTCTCCAGGTTGATCACGTCCAGGAGGCCGTGCCTGCTCCCGCCGTACCCGAGAGTCAGGGCCAGCCTATCGTTGGCCAGCACAATGCCGCGGCGTTCCTGATCGAAGAGGGCTGACGTCTCATTGCCTGGGAGATGCCCCTGGAACGCCTTCTCAAGATCCGCCCGACTCATCAAGTAGCGCTGCTGGAGGGCCGCTCTGTCCTGGTCCCTGCCACGCTTTCTCTCCTCTCTAGCAAGCCTCAGGGACTGGCTCAAGCCGCTGGGCGCCGCTTTCCCGTTGGCTGGAGTGAGCCGAGCATCGGCCCAGTTGGCATAGTCTAGGGCGGAGCCATCCCCGGCGTCCTCGACCACCAGCTTCAAACGGTTGACGCCATCGAGAGGGAGCGCCACAGCCTTGGGCTGCATTCCCGAGCGGAGCACGCCACTATCGAAGGCCACCACCCCATCCAGAAAGACCTTGAAGACGACACTCCCCTTCTCCTGGGCGACGGACCCATCGAGCCCGACCTCGGCTTGGAAGAGGTTGTAACTACCGTCGAGGGCGTAGGCCACCTCCGAGAGAGGGAAGGTGCCGAGACCCTTCTCGTAGCCCTTTCCGTCGATGGAGAGGACGCCGTTCACGAAGGAAACGTCGAGCTTGGGCAGGTTGTCGTCGGCCAAAGCCACCCATCCGGTGGTGGCCCATTCCCAGGGAATGTCGCTCAAGTACACAGAGCCGGCGGGGCCCATGGTCTCCCGGGCTCTCTCCAGTTTCATCCCCTCGGACGTCGGCCTTTCTAGAGCAAAGGTACTGGCGAGAAGAGAGACGAGCACGACAGCGACCACCGCGATGATGGCTCTCAGTCTGTTCATGGATCACCGGCCGCTGATGGCTGATCGCTGACGGCTTTCTCGGCCACCGCCACGACCGACAGCCCCCATGGGAAGGAGACAGCCGGCAGCAGGTAGGACTCCAGGTTGAGAACACCCAACAGCGCCCGGTTCAAGAGTGGGTGAGGTAGATCGAGGTCCGGGCGAAGGAAGTGGCGAGTGCCCTCCACCAACCGCTTCATAGCCGCCAATGGGAAGAGCAGGGTATTGACGTAGGTGAGTTTCCGAAGCTGGAATCCCGCGTCACGGAGTTTGCGCCCCAACTCCCCCCGCGAATACCGCCGACCGGTGTGGACCGCTACATCGTGGGCTCCTCGAAGCCAGTTGTAGGCCGGCACTCTCAGCACTATCAGCCCCCCTGGGCTGAGGACCCTGTGGAACTCCTTCAGGGCGAGAGCGTCGTCCCTCACGGCGCGGTGGTAGATAACATCGAAGGAGACCAGGAGGTCGAATGAGCTGTCTATGAATGGAAGCTGTTCGACAGAGCCACGAGCCAGGCAGGAGAAGTCCCGACAGCAACAACGATCCAGAGCGTCCTCGGCCATGTCGACGCCGAAGACCGGCCCAAACCGGCGGAGGTGCTGCATCGTGCCACCGGTTCCGCACCCCGCATCCAGGATGCGCACCGCCCTGGCGGGATCCAGGTACTGGTTCAGCAGGGAGTCCACGATTTTCCGCATCCCCAGGTACCACCAGTGGCTCTCTTCAACTCGGTAGAGGATTTCGTACTGCTCTTTATCCATGGCTGTGCACTAGTCTCTTCCCAGTCATTCTGAGCAGGCCGTCCCCCTTTTGTCATTCTGAGCAGGCCGCAGCCCATGCCAGTCATTCTGAGCAGGCCGCCTCTTGGGTGTCATTCTGAGTGGCCCGCAGGCCACGAAGAATCTCCTGTTGACGTGGACCCGGAGATCCTTCGGCGCTGCGGCGCCTCAGGATGACAAAGACGGGGTGGCCTGCTCAGAATGACACCTGGGCTGCGGGCCATCCAGAATGACAAGGAACGCCTACCCCTCAGAGGTTAATCTGTTGATCGCCTCGGCCACCTCCGTGATCTGCTCGTCGAGCAGTTCCGGATAGAGGGGCAGGGAGAGGATCTCATCGGCGCACCGCTCCGTCACCGGAAGGCAGCCGCGAGACAGCCCCAGATCACGGTACGCCTCCTGGAGATGGACGGGCACAGGGTAATGGATCAGGGTGCCGATGCCCTGCTCGGCCAGGTAGTGTTGAAGCTCGTCCCTACGAGAACTGCGCACCACATAGAGATGGTAGGCATGGCGGGCGTAACCCGCCTCATGGGGCGGCGTCACCCCCTTCAACAGGGAGTCGTACAGCCTCGCCTTGGCTCGCCGCGTCTCGTTCCAGCCATTCAGGTATCGGAGCTTCACCCGAAGGATCGCCGCCTGAACTTCGTCCAAGCGGCTATTGAAGCCCTTGCTCTCGTGGTAGTAGCGCTTCCTCTGCCCGTAGTTGCGGAGGAGGTTCAGCCTATCAGCCAACACAGGATCGTCGGTGGTGACCGCCCCGCCATCGCCGCAGGCTCCGAGGTTCTTGGTGGGATAGAAGCTGAAGGCCGCCATCACCCCGAGAGAGCCGGCTCTACGTCCACCGTGCTCCGCACCATGGGCCTGGCAGGCGTCCTCGACGACCGGGATGCCGTGGCGGCGTCCCACCTCCAGGATCGGATCCATCTCCGCTACCTGTCCATAGATGTGGACCGGCAGGATCGCTTTGGTCCTCGGAGTGATCCTGGATTCCAGGTCGGCGGGGTCCATGGTGAAGGTGCGCGGGTCTATATCCGCGAAGACCGGCGTGGCACCAGCAAAGGAGATCGCGGAGGCGGTAGGCACGGCGGTAAGGGAAGCGGTGATCACCTCATCCCCAGGCTGCACCCCGCAGGCCAGGAGGGCAAGATGTATCGCCTCGGTGCCCGAGCCCACCCCTACGCAGTGGCGCACCCCGCAGTAGTCCGCGAACTCCCGCTCGAACGCCTCGCCCTGCTTCCCGAGGATGAACCAGCCGTCGTCCAACACCTGCTCGGTGGCAGCCCGGATCTCCTCTCGCAGCTGCCGGTGCTGGGGCTTCAGGTCGTTGAAGTCGATACGCATCTGTCCACCCGTCCATCACTCCCTCTCCCACCGCGGTGGGAGAGGGGATTTACTTGCCTACCAGTAGTGCTCCCTATGCTGCCGGTAGTACTCCACCATTTGGCGCAGCCCCTCGGCGATGGGGACCCGAGGCTCCCAGCCCAGGGCGCTCCGGATCTTGGAGTAGTCCGTGTAGAAGCTCCCTATGTCGATGGAGCGCTTCTCCGGCGGGAATGGAACCAGCCGGTAGCTGCCCGAGCCTACTACGTCCAGCAGGGTCTCCAGGAACTGCTTCAGGCTGGTCGGGCCCATCCCTCCAACGTTGAAGAACTGCCCGTCGGCGGCGGGACTCGCGCCTGCCATGAGGAATGCCTCCACCGCATCGTCCACGTAGGTGAAGTCCCGCAGCTGGCTGCCATCGCCAAACAGGGAGATCTCCTCCCCATCCAACGCTTGGCGGACGAACCAGGGGATGAAGCCCTGCCGGTTGTGCTTCATTAGCTGGCGAGGACCGTAGCTGTTGGTCAGCCGGAGGGAGGTGGCCCTGATACCGTGGACGTTGTTATACAGGATGTGGTACCACTCGCCGGCCATCTTGTTGATGCCATTCACATCCGTTGGACGTTTGGGATGCATCTCGTCCACGGGCAGGTAAAGCGGCCTGCCGTAAATCTGACGCGTGCTGGCGTAGACCACCTTGGCCTTAGGGTTGAACCTGCGGCAAGCTTCAAGGAAAGAGAGCTGGGCCCGGCAGTTGATGTCCAGGTCCGTGTAGGGATCGCGCTGGCCGTCGATGTGGCTTACCTGTCCGGCCAGGTTGAAGATCACCTCCTGCCATCGGACCAGGTAGTCCATACTGTTCTCGTCGCGGATGTCGGCGATGTTGACGCGCAGCCTATCCTGGATATCCGCGACGTTGAAGAGGTTTCCGCCGTAGTCGGGGACGAGGGAGTCCACCAGGAGCACATCAGCGCCCAGTTCAACCAAGCGCCTGGCCAGATTGCTGCCCAGGAAACCGAGGCCACCAGTGATCAGGACGGCGCGACCCTTGTAGAAATCGGAGCAATCCTCCCGCTGGCTCATCGCTGCTCTTGGACTGCCGCCACGCCATCGGTCTGGGTCTGGGACTGCCCCTTGTGCAGAACCAGCTCCTGCCACAACCGAATGAGGTCCACCCCCACACGGAAGACCCGGCCGAAGTTGAAGAACTGGGATCGACCGTAGGCTCGGTGATAGTGGTTGACCGGAACCTGTGCGATCTTGAAGCCCGCATCCTGGATCTTCTTCATCATCTCAACACAGATGACACCGCTGTCCCGCTCCAGCCTCACCTTATCGAAGACCCTCCGCCGGATCAGCCGGAAATCGCAGTCCACATCCCGCACTGCCAGGCCAAACGCGGTCCTAACCGTCCAGTGGTACAGTTTGCCGATCACGACCCTGTGGAGAGGATCCGATCGCTTGACCTTGTAGCCATTCACCACATCTATTCCAGGCGCCATCGCCTCCAGGAGGAGAACCATCTCTCGCGGATCGTACTGGGCGTCACCGTCGGTGTAGAACACCAACTCCTTGGTAGCATTGGCGAAACCGCTGCGCAGGGCGCCCCCGTATCCCCTGTTCTTGACATGATGCACCACTCGCAGCCGGGGGTAGCTCCGTGTCAACTCCTCCAGTACGTCGGGCGTGTAATCCCTACTACCGTCGTTCACCACGACGATCTCGTAGTCGTCCGTCAGGGATCGGAGGGTCATGTCGGCGGCAATAACCATGCTGGGGATGGTGCCTGCGTCGTTGTATGCGGGGAAGAAGGCGGTGATACTGGGTGCCATAGCGCAATGCTCCTGGTGCAACGATGTAGATCTGCCCTATGGAGAGCCGAAAGTCCCCCGTCCTGCCTTTCCGGAAAGGGTGGATGGGGTTGAAGCGCGCGTACTCAAATTAGTGCCATGATAGCATGGAGTCCTCTTCCCTGTCCCAGAAGCCGCGAGCACGGGCAGGGCCTTTTAGTTCTCCTGCTTCTCTGCTCCTAGCGCCGCCCTCACCCGCCCTTCGGGCGGCCTCTCCCAGAGGGAGAGGCGATTCTGACTTCTCCCTCTGGGAGAGGGTCGGGGTGAGGGCCAGACGTAGAACTAAAAGGCCCTGTAGCTGGGGTCACTCGCTCGTGTGTTTTTGGGCTGCCTGCTGGTATTCTTTCGAATTCAAATAGTCCGACACGTCCTCACGATAGCCCGGCAAACGCCTCATCGTGCCGTTCATAGTAATGGAATCGCTACCCGCAACGTTCAACTGGATCACAACCTTGCGCTGTGTTCCCGATTCCATGGAATCGGGTTGCACATGGATGACGTAGTTGACATCGGTCAGGTCGCCGGCGCCGGCATCAGACTCATAATCGAGTTTCTCGCCCTGCGCACCGCGTGCCTTGGCCTTTAGGTAGACTTCCTTTGTCACGGCGACGAAACTGCCTTTGCCGACAGGGGTATCCCGCGTCAGCGGCAGCGGATTGCCCTTGTCGTCCAGAATGGAATAGTCCACCCAGGCCTTGTCATCCGTGGTGTTCAAAGACATGCCCAGGTTATCGCAAATCGCCTCACCGCCCCCGCTGAAATCCATCTGGAGGGGTGCATTCTTGAGCATTTCCTTGATGAATTCGTCGGCGTTGAGGGTGACTTTCATCCAGAAATTGCCCTGATAGCTCCCCGTCACGGCGCGATTGTCGTTGGCATCTATCTTGTGAAGGTAGAGGTCGGCTTCATAGTCCTGGAAATAGCCCGGCGCCAACTCTTTCCGCCCCTTGCCCTCGGCCTGGATCACAAAAATGCTGGGAGCGTACAGTTTGCTCTTGGACGCGGCCGTGGCCACAGGGGTTTGCCCCGATTGAGGGGTTTGGGCGGGTGCCGAGGTTGGGCCAGGTCCCGGGGTTTGGACGGGGCTCGGAGTTTGCGCCGATGCAGGGGTTTGGACGGATCCAGGGGTTTGGACGGGTAGGTTGATGCCAGTGCCTGCTGCTGTTGCCGCAGGAGTCGGAGTGTTCGCAGCTCCGATGCTTACTTCCTTGCCCGAACCAGCACCGCCGGCCGTGACGACGGCAGTAGAAGTTGGAGAAGAGCCTGGGGAAGAAGCTGTATTCGCAGTGCAGGCAGAACAGAGGAAAAGCAGGCATATGCACACTGGAAGAGTCGCGCTTTTCATAACAGTACACTCCAACATATCGCACCGGCGACGCCGTTCTAACAATGAATGAATCGCTAAGCAGTCTACTCTGCTCGAGACGAGGAGAGGACTCTACTTCTGTCTGACCTGCTCCACGGCTCGCTGGATGCGGCGGATGGCCTCCTGGAGATTGGGGAGAGAGTTTGCGTACGAGATCCGTATGTAGCCATCGCCGGCCGCGCCGAAGGCGGTGCCGGAAAGGGTAGCTACCCCCGCCTCATGCAGCAGGTAGTGGGCGAACTTATCGCTACTCATACCCACCCCGGTAACATTGGGGAAGGCATAGAAGGCCCCCATCGGCTTTCGACAGGTGAGCCCCTCGATGGCGTTCAGCCCTTCCACCACCACCTTCCGGCGGTCGGTGAACTCCTTTACCATGTTCAGCACATCCTCCTCGGACTCCGTGCAAGCCAGGGCGGCCCGCTGGACGAAGGTAGCAGTGCAAGACGCACTGTTGTTGACCAGCTTGGTGAAGTGGGAGACAAGCGATTCGGGGGCAACGGCAAAGCCCAGCCGCCAGCCGGTCATGGCATAGGTCTTGGAGTGTCCATCCAGGAGGATGGTGCGCTCGGCCATGCCTGGGAAGCTGGCAATGCTGACGTGCTTCCCCTCGTACAGGATGCGCCAGTAGACCTCGTCTGAGAGCACCCACAGGTCATGCTCTACCGCCAGCTTGGCGATCTCCTCAAGCTGCTCTGGCGGAACGATCCCGCCCGTAGGATTGTGAGGTGAGTTCAGGATCAGGAGTGTGGTCCTGGGGGTGATCTTGGATCGCAACTCCTCCATATCTATGCTGAAGTCGTTCTCCTCCCGCAGCACCAACGGAACAGCCTTGGCACCCACGAAGTCGATCATCGACCTGTAGATGGGGAAGCCCGGGTCGGGGTAGATCACCTCGTCCCCCTCCTCGGCCACCGCGAGGATGGTGTAGAACATGACCGGCTTGGCACCCGGGGTGACGACCACCCGGTCGGGATTCACCTCCAGGCCGCGGCTGGCAGTCAGGTCGGCAGCAATGAGCTGGCGTAGCTCCGGCAGACCCTGGGAGGGGCCGTAGTGGGTATATCCCTGGCGCAACGCCTCCTCGGCGGCGCGCACGATGGGAGCGGGGGTATCGAAGTCCGGCTCGCCGATCTCCAGGTGGATGATATCTTTCCCCTGAGCTTCCAGCGCCCGGGCCTGGGCCAATACAGTGAAGGCCGTTTCCATGCCCAAGCGTTCCATCCTGCCGGCTAACTTCATGGCGGCGCCTCCCCGACGGTAATGAGTGATGGGTAATGATTAGCATGGGATTGTAGCATCTGGAGGCATCACCAAGCTACTGACACGAGCCCCTCATCAGGGCCGACGCATCTAATTCTGTAGGGTGAAGAGAGTAGGCTGGGCTGGTAGGATCGCTGGCAGGTCTGAGTTCTAGAAGGAACCTGTTATCTCGAAGACCGAGGATATTTCATTGTTAACCCGATCCTCCCGAAGGCTAGAATGCCTCATCTGGCAGTCGAGTCTCTAGAGTGCTGTCAGTCACCAGTTGAGAAAACAGGTTAGTGCTCAGGTACCGCTCTCCGGTGTCAGCCAGCACCGTCACTATCGTCGAGCCAGGGCCAAGTCGCTTCGCCATCTCCACTGCCGCCCAGGCGTTGGTTCCCGATGAGACTCCGGCGAGAATCCCTTCCTCCCTAGCAAGCCGACGGGTGGTGGTGATGGCATCCTCATCCGATACTGTGATGAGATCGGTGATGATCTCACGGTTCAGGATGGCAGGGATGAGCCCATCCCCTATGCCCTCCTGGTGATGAATACCTATGCAGCACCCCTGGAGAATCGCCGCATTGGTAGGCTCCGCGGCCACAATCCTTACCTGAGGGTTCGCATCCCTCAGGATCTCGCCTACCCCCGTGATCGTTCCGCCGGTGCCGATCCCGGCAACGAACGCGTCTATCTGGCCGTCGACAGCCTCAAGGATCTCCCGGCCGGTACTCCTCCGGTGGACATCTGGGTTGTTGGGGTTCTCGAACTGTTGGGGGACGAAGACTCGGGGGTCCTCCGCAGCCATCTTACGCGCCGTGCTCAAGCAGGCATCTATCGTCTCGCCGATGTTGTCACCAGAGGGCGTTAGCACCACCTCGGCGCCGTAGGCCCTTATCAAGGCCTGCCGCTCCTTGCTCATGCACTCGGGCATGATGATCCGAACCCTGTACCCCTTCACCGCCGCCACCATTGCGATGCCGATCCCCTGATTGCCGCTGGTGGGCTCGACGATGATGGAGTCTGGCCGCAGCTTGCCTGACCGCTCGGCCTGCTCGATCATCCACCAGGCGGTGCGGCTTTTGATGCTGCCTCCTGGGTTCATGGACTCGATCTTGACGAGGATGCGTGCTCCGGTCTCAGCCCCTATCCTCCTGAGTTTCACGAGAGGGGTCCCGCCAATTGCCTCCAAGATGTCCTCAGCGATCCGTGCCATGCTTTCATACCTCATGCTGTTATATCAGCTTTCCGGGAATGAGTTCTCTTCATCCAAGGTGCATAGGGCTTTCCTGTTGGCAGTATTCGTTTCTGATGTACGTCTGTCCTATTCCTGTAACATGATGCTGAGGATGATGGAGTCCGTCTGCTTCATGCCCTCTCTGGCCAGAGTTCCCACCTTGGCGATGGTCTTCTCCACACCATTGGCCACAATACCGTCTCCAGCGCGGAACTGCCTGCCATTGCGGTACATGTGGTAGCCGAAAATGCCGGCTCCCACCGCGAAGGCAATCTTTGCCGCACAGGAGGGCTTTGCACCATCGCAAACCGTCCCAGAAAGGATGGCCACCCCATTGATGATGGTATGGGAGACCGCGTCATAACCACCCCCCAGTAGATAGGCAATGCCTGCGCCTGCCCCCACGCCCGCGCTGATAGCGCCGCAGTAGGCCGACAACCTGCCGATCCCCGTCTTCTGGTGAATAGTCACCAGATCAGAAACCAGCATTGCGCGATACAGTTGCTCCTGCGGCGCGCCGATGCGCTTCGCGTAACGCACGACAGGCATTGTCGCCGTAATGCCCTGATTACCCGAGCCCGACAGAATAACGGCGGGTAGCCCACAACCGCTCATGCGAGCATCCGAGCTCGCTGCCGCATAAGCCATGGCCTCGATCTCGATATTACCCTCATTGCCATTCAGCAGGAGTTTGCCGATGCTTGCACCCCAATCACCTCTCAGTCCTTCCTCAGCAAGGACGGAGTTGAGGGAAATCTGACGTTCAATCTGCTTTTCGACTCGCGCAATATCCACCGTATCAGCGAACGTCACGATGTCGGCAACATTCAGCACGCTCTTGTCTTGCAGGTTATCTTCTGGAGATTCCGAATAGGGTCTTTCGAAAAGCACCTCGCCGTTTTTCTCCATGTAAACGACGTTGCTGTGATTGTTGGCGATGTGCACCACAGCTTTGTCACTGCCGCGAACCGCCGAGATGCGAATATCCAACATGCACTGTGTCTGGAGAGGGCCTATTTCAATGGGAACGCGGTCCAGAAATGACCTGATATCAGCCAGCTGATCGTCCGAGATGGATGCGATTACCTGGAGATCGCGTCTCGAGTCACCCGCAACGTAGCCCGCGGCAGTCGCAGCCCTGATGCCGCGCATCCCGCCGGTGTTTGGAACGATAACGCTCTTCAGGTTCTTTTGGATATTGTCACTGACCCTCACCAGGATGCGCTCGGGTTCGCAGTCCATTAACTCGCGCAACCTTGCAGCGCAGTACGCAATGGCTATCGGCTCCGTACAACCCATGGCGAGGCACAGCTCCTCCTCCAAAATGGCAATATAGGCCCCTGTCTTCTCTTCATCTAACACAGTAGTTCCTCGCCCTTCAGGTTTTTTTGGATATTGCCATTGACCCTCACTAGGATGCGCTCGGGTTCCCAGTCCATTAACTCGCGCAACCTTGNNAATGGCTATCGGCTCCGTACAACCCTCCCCCTATCTGCCGGGCGCACGATTCCGACGAACACTAGAATGTCACCACTATATCATTAACATTTTATAGTTCAAGTCCTAAACCTTCGAGATGATGTCCAAGCCACGCAGCACCGCCCTCTCTGGACTTCAATTGAGATGCGCAGGCCAGCTACAGAGCGACCTTCTAGAAGGCTTCTTCGCAAGGTTCAATTCGCGATGATAATCGGGGTGGTGCTGCCACTGGGCTGGAATGCACCCGACTAACCGCCTGCTGCTGGCCTTGCACGCTGAACAGCGACCAGAAATACTCAGGATCTTCTATCCGGCTTGCCTGAGTAGAGTTGCCGGTCGCACTCCGAGCCTGGCTAAACCGCCACTGACCATACTGCGTATCAGAGAAAAGCGCCGGTCTCTTGACATGAATTGGCGCGAAGCATAACATACTAGCCGTCGTCCAGTAAAATCTCATTACCCCATATGTTTCGCTCGTTCTGCGGAATTCCCACTCATGTCCTAAGCCCTCGGGGTGCAAATGGGCACAGTTCGGAGGGCCATCATCAACCTTGAAGGAGTAGAACCCATGGAAGCCATGACCAAGAGGGAGCGAATGGCGGCTGCCATCGCCGGCGCAGACGTAGACAGGGTGCCAACGTGCTTCTACAACCACAATAACGCGATCGAAGGAGACACTGCGGCGATCGCCCCATATCTCCTCACCTGGCAGGAAAAGTACGACTGGGACTTCGTCAAGGTCGCCCTAAGGCCAAGCTACTATGCCGAGGCCTGGGGATGCGAGTACACCTTCCACTCCGACACGGTGCCCGAGCAGGTGAGGTATACCGTTCACCAAGCAGCCGACTTTACCAAGCTGGAGCGCCTCGATCCCACAATTGGGGTCTTCGGGCAGCACCTCGATGTCGTGAAAGAGCTGAACGAAGCCTTGAAGGGGCAGGTGCCGTTCGTCACCACCGTGTTCAACCCCATATCCGTGGCGGGCCGGCTCTCGGGGGGAGTGGTGAGAACCGAGAGCGAGTACAAGAACCTCCTGCGACTGATTGACGAGGACGCCGATGCGGTGCTGCAAGGGCTGACGGTAATCACCGACGTGCTGGCAGACTACGTTCGAGCGGCTGTTCGCGCCGGGGCGGACGGCATCTTCCTGACAACCAGCGTCTGGTCGGCAGACGTAATCTCAGAGGAAGCCTACGCGAAGTTCGGCAAGCCGTTCGACCTCGCAGTTCTGAATGCCGCCAAGGATGCAGGGGCTACCATGAACGTCATGCATATCTGCAGGGAGAACATATTCCTCGACCTGATGAGCGACCTGCCGATGGACATCATCAACTACGAGTCCACCTCACCGCGCAACCCCAGCATCTCTGAGGTAATCACAAAGACCAATAAAGCGGTGTGGGGCGGACTGGACCACAAGAAGACACTCCTCGACGGGCCAGCCGAAGCGATTAAGAGCGAGGTTCTCGATGCGTTGAATCAGACTGGAGGAAGGCGGTTTATCCTCGGCAACGGATGCACGAGCGCTCGCGCCATTCCCGAAGAGAACTACATGGCGGTGAAGGAAGCAGCAGCTAGCTGGCGAAAGTAAGCCCTCTTTCCCGGCTCCGCGCGTTCCAAAGCTATACCAATCACCGGGGGATACACATGCGAAGAGCTTCCCTGATCGCAGGTCTATGCTTACTGGTTGTATCTCTGTACGTCGTTCGCGAAAGCATCTACCTCGATTACTACACACCGATTGGCCCTGGTCCTGGGTTCTTCCCTCTGTGGTTGGGGGTAATCCTGGCCGCATTGTCCATCACGTGGATTGCGCAGACCCTACCCAGATCGACTGAGCCCGCCAAATTCGCCCTATTGCCGAAAGGTCCAGGCAGAGTGCAGATACTCGCTCTCACAGCCGCCTTGATGGTGTTCACCGCTGCGTTGGATCAGATTGGATATCGTCTGGCGATGCTTGGTTTCCTGTTGTTCACCCAGAGATTGTTCGGTGAGCGAAACCTGCTGATGATCCTGGCTATTCCTATCGCGGGCAGTTTCGGTATCGCTTACTCCTTTGAGTCGTGGCTGGGCGTGTACCTTCCTACCGCATCTATCGAGCTGCTTCAGGGCTTGGGACTCTAAGTAAGGGGAGGAGTGGTTTGGACTCTCTACAGAATCTATTGAGCGGGTTCGCGACGGCTCTATCCCCGGACAACCTGTTGTTCGCATTCATGGGCTCCTTCATCGGTACCCTGGTGGGTGTGCTGCCGGGCATAGGGCCTACCGCGGCCATGGCCATGTTGATCCCGCTGACCTTTCAACTGCCTCCTACCGGAGCCATCATCATGCTGGCGGCTATCTACTATGGATCCCAGTACGGCGGCACCATCACCAGCGTGCTCATGAGCGTGCCGGGAGAGCCCGCCTCGGTAGTCACCTGTTTCGATGGCCATCCGATGGCCAAGCAGGGTCGAGGAGGGGTAGCCCTGAGTATCGCCGCCATAGGCTCTTTCCTTGGCGGTACGGTTTCGATCCTGGGACTCGTGGTGGCTGCCCCTCCGCTTGCCCGGATGGCTTTGCAGTTCGGGCCTGCCGAGCAGTTCGCGTTGATGATCTTCGGCCTGTCCATGATCATGGCGCTGGCGGGGAAGTCCCTGACCAAGGCGTTGATATCCGGGGTTATCGGCCTGCTACTGGCGGTCATCGGCATGGAACCCACTCAGGCAATCCCCCGCTTCACCTTCGGTGAGAAGGAGTTGCTGAGTGGCGTTGCCTTTGTGCCGGTGTGCATGGGCCTATTCGGCCTGGGCGAGGTGCTGGAAAGCCTCGAGGAGACGGGGCAGAAGATCCTGTCCGCCAAGATGGACTCGTTGATCCCTCGAGGGAACGACCTCAAGCGGTCAGGGTGGCCCATAGTCCGTGGAACCGTGATCGGTTTCTTCCTGGGCCTCGTCCCCGGCATGATTCCCAGTCTCTCGACCTTTCTGGCGTATACCGTCGAGCGCAAAGTGTCAAAGCATCCGGAAGAGTTCGGCAACGGCGCTATCGAGGGTGTAGCTGCGCCGGAAACCGCGAATAACTCCTTCGTTAACGCGGCGCTCGTGCCTCTACTTACCCTCGGTATCCCCACCACCCCCAGCATCGCGATCCTGATGGGTGCTTTCATGATGAATGGCCTCATTCCCGGGCCGTTTCTGTTCAGGGAACACCCGGATATCGTCTGGGCGGTTATCGCCAGTCTCTACACCGGCAACCTGATCCTGCTGGTACTCAACCTGCCGCTGATCGGATTATGGGTAAAGCTGCTGGAACTCCCTCATGCCCTGCTGATGGCAATTATCCTTGCGTTCATGCTCGTGGGGGCATGGAGCTATGGTAACAGCACCTTCGATGTCGGCCTGATGGTGGTATTCGGCCTCCTTGGCTACGTCATGACAAAGCTGGACTTCCCCCTCGCCCCTCTCATGCTGACCCTGATACTCGGCCCCATGATCGAGAAGGCACTCCGGAATTCCCTACAGATGTCTCAGGGGGACTTTTCAGTACTGGTCTCAACGCCTATCTCGGCCGTGATGCTGCTGCTAGCGGCAGTTTCCCTAATCTCCTCGGCCCTCAACTTCCTGCCTACAGGGGTCTCGGATGCACGGTCCGACAGCGAATGAGAATTTGACATCGGAAAGGAGGGCTATAACGGGTTACCAGACAGTGAGGTAGGAAGCAGGCCGGCAGTAGACAGCCCTGGTTCACGGCCTGCAGAGCTGACCGCTGCCACGAAAGGCTGAACGCCCCTCGAAGCCTGAACCAGGTGGCTACCACCGAGCTCGTGTGCCATTGATCTATCTTGGGTTAGCATCGATACCATTAGGAGTGACTACTGAAGTGAGCAAATTCCTAAGGATCACAACTCCAATCGCCATGGGAGTCCTGGCGCTGGCCATGGCGACCGCGTGCTCCAGCCAGGCTACCCCTCCCGCGGCTACGAGTGCCCCCGCGGCGGCCGCTCCCGCAGCTACGAGCGCCCCTAAGGCCGCCGCTCCCGCGGCCGCGACCAGCGCGCCTGCGGCTGCAGCCGAAAAGAAGGTGGACTTCCCCACCAAGGGTAAGACGATCACCATGATCGTTCCTTACAACCCGGGCGGAAACACGGATACCAGCCTCCGGACCCTCAGCCTGGTGCTTCAGAAGGAGATCGGCACCACGGTCGAAGTCGTGAACAGGCCGGGCGGCGGCGCCCAGGTAGGCGTGACCGAACTCGCCACTGCCAAGCCCGATGGGTACACCCTGGGCGACATCACCCTGCCCACCGTGCCCTCCATGTACCTGGATGCAGACCGGAAGGCTGCGTTCGGTAGGAAGGACCTCGTTTCCCTGGCTCAGTTGACGGTCGACCCTCAGGTCATCGCGGTCCGAAAGGAAAGCCCGTTCCAGTCGGTCAAGGACCTTGTCGACGCGGCCAAGGCCAACCCGTCCAAGGTCAAGGCCGCCACGACCGGGGTACTGAGCGTGGGCGACTTCTCGCTGTCGCTATTTCAGAAGGAAACGGGCACTCAGTTGGCCGTGGTCAATATGGACGGTGCAGCACCCATCATCACGGCCACCCTCGGCGGCCAGGTGGACTTCTGCGTGAGCAGCCTGCCCAACTTCATCGCCCAGCTCAAGGGCGGCGACATGCGCATTCTCGCGGTCATGGACTCCCAGGAGAGCCCGTTCGCCCCGGGAGTCAAGACCCTGGAGGCCCAGGGCTACAAGATCAATATGGCTTCCGTTGGCGGCCTGGCCACAACCGGTGGAACGCCGGCGGCGGTGCAGGAAGCCCTCAGGGCGGCGATCAAGAAGGCGGCGACCAGTAGTGATTACACCAACAAGATGAAGGAAGTGGGCGCCAACGTCCGGTACACCGACCAGGCGGAGTTCGACGCTTACTGGACCAGCATGGATGCGCTGGTGAAGCCACTGATCGAGCAGTCCAAGAAGAAATAGAGGCGGTTGACGAGCTGGGAATCCTGCGAGGAGAACCCACAGGCTATCGGAAGGGGTTCATGCCACCTGCGGAGTGAGCCGGGCCCCTTCCGCTTCCCTCCCAACCAGTGCGCAATATGGAGGATTACTGATTGATGGATGATCTGACCCAGAGGATCACACGACATGTGATGGGCGCCACTTATGAGGATCTACCATCGCATACGGTGAAAGTGATTAAGAAGCTCTTTCTGGACACCCTCGGGACGACTCTCGCCGGAAGCGGCGTGGACGAAGTGAAAACCCTGACGAACATGGTAGTTGGTTGGGGCGGGCAGAAAGAGTGCACCATCGCGGTATTTGGAGGAAAGGTCCCCGCTCATCACGCAGCACTGGTTAACTCCGCTATGGCGAGGGCAAGGGATCTGGACGACGTTCACGAAGCTGGGGGCGGGCATCTGTCGGCCACATTCGTTCCCGCATCCCTGGTTCTGGCCGAACACGCCGAAAGGCCGGTCAGCGGCAAGGAGGTTATACTCGGCATCGCCCTGGGAGCCGACCTGACCTGCAGGATACGCTCGGCGATCACGACCTACTCGGGCTGGCTTGCCGAGACCTTCGCTCCCTTTGGCGTTGTTGCTATGGCAAGCAAGTTCATGAATTTCGACGAGGAACGATTGAACAACGCCCTGGGCATCGCCTTCAGCACCTGCAGCGGCAGCCTGCAAGCCGCCACCGATGGCGCGTCGACCGTAAAGTTGCAACAAGGATTGGGAGCGCAGTCGGGGGTTCTTTCAACGGTCCTGGCGGAGAATGGCTTCACAGGCGTGAAAGACATCTTCGACGGCACCTTCGGGTTCATCCGGCTATACGGGCAGGGCAAGTACCACCGCCACCTGATCGAGAATCTGGGAAATCCCTACGAGGTCACCAACGACAGCGTCAAGCCGTATCCCTGCTGCAAGTACATCCACATGCCGATACTTGGGGTCCTGGATCTCATCAAAGAGAACCATATCGATCCCAACACGATCGCCAGGATCAACATATACGCTAACACCAACACCTCCAAGGTCACCCTGACCGATCCTCACTTAAGCAGCACGGTAGATGCGCAGTTCAGCACCCCATATTGTGTGGCTGTAGCTGCTCGAAGAGGAAGAGTCTTCATCGACGACTTCACCGAAGAACGTATAAGAGACAACGACGTCCTTGCGCTTGCGGAGAAGGTGAAGGTGATTACCGATCCGGAACTGGATAAGATCCCGCAGATGATCGCCCCTTGCCGGGTCGAGATAAAGACAGTGGATGGCCGAAGCTACACCAGGTACGTGGAGTACGCCAAAGGGCATCCCAAGAACCCTATGACAATGGATGAGATTGCCGAGAAGTTCCGGCAGTGCGCTCAGTTCTCGGCCAGGCCATTTCAGCCGGCCAGAATTGCCCAGATTATCGAGTCCGTGACCAACCTCGAGACCATAGGCGATGTGCGCCAGATAGCAGAGCTGATGGTTGCCTAGAGGTACCATCGATAAAACAACGGTGTACTGCTTGACAGTACGCCCCCGGCTCGCGCTCCGCAGTGGTATTAACAAACACACCGCCTGGTGAGAAAATGCAGTGCTCCCCAACAAGTAATGCAGACGAATCTTGGACTGACATCATATGCCATAACGGCGGCGAAGGGCAGGTTACCGAGAAATGACTGAAGAAATACGGGATCTGGTACGGGACTGGGAACAGCGACATCAGGGTGACTTTGCCAAAGAGAGAAAACCAGAAAACGAATTCACCACTGAGTCGGGTATTCCAGTAAAGCGGGTATACACACCCCTCGATCTCGAAGAGAAGGGGTTCGACTACCAGAGAGACCTCGGCATGCCGGGCGAGTTCCCCTACACCCGAAGCGATTCGCCCTGCAAGTATCGGAGACAACCCTGGGACCACTCCATGTACTCGGGCTATGGCTTGCCGGAGGACTCCAATAAGCTATGGCGGGAAGCTGTGCAGACCGGGGTCGAAACCATCTATATCGCCTATGACCTTCCGACCCAGTTGGGGCTGGATCCGGATTCCCGGCTCGCCCACGGCGAGGTTGGGCGGATGGGAGTGTCTATGGTGACCCAGCGGGACTGGGAAGTCGCACTCGACGGCATTAACCTCAATCAGATCAATCTCAGCCACGTCCCGAACGCGGTGGTAGCGTTTGAGACCGCCAATCTCATTCTGCTGGCACAGAAGACCGGGGCTGATCTATCGAACATTACGGGGCACTGCCACAACGACATCCTAAAGGAGTACACGGTACGGGGGAACTATATCTTCCCCGTGGAGCCGTCAATCAGGCTGACCATAGACGTGGTCAGCTATTGCCGCAAACTACTCCCCAAGTACCTGACCCTTTCAGTGACCGGCCTCCATTTCTCAGAGGCACAGGCAACCAACATCCACGAGGCCGCCTTCATGATGGCAGACCTCTACTGCTATCTGGACGCGGCGATCGCTAGAGGACTGGACATCGACGATATCGCTCCGTGCATAGAGCTGAGCACACAGTGCGACCACTACACCTTCTTCGAAGAGATCGCCAAGCACCGGGCACTAAGGCGGCTATACGCCCGTGCGATGAAGGAACGCTACGGCGCGAAGAAGCCGGAGTCCTTGCGGGCACATATCGGGGCTTCACAGGGCGGCCATTCCCTGCAGAAGAACCAGTATCTCAACAATATCGGTCGCACGGCGATTGCAGCGGTTGCGGCGACGCTGGCGGGGCTCGACCGCCTAACCCTCAGGACCTATGACGAGCAGTTCGGCATACCATCTACCGACGCATTGATGACAGCCAGCCGGCTCAAGTACGTGATCACCAAAGAGACTGACATGCTCGACACCGTCGACCCGCTGGCTGGCTCCTACTTCGTGGAGTGGCTGACCGCGGAGATGGAGGAGCGGATCAACGAAGAGATCGCCACGATAGAGAAGCAGGGCGGAGCCCTCAAGTGTGTCGAGAATGGGTACTTCAAGCGCAAGCTGATTGAGGACGCTTACCTGTGGCAGAAGGACTTCGAAGCCGGCAAGAAGATCAGGGTCGGCGCCAACTTCGCGACGACCGAGGATAATCCGCCGCCACCATTCGTGTACAGGGCTCGCCCCAGCATGGAGAAAGAGAGGATAGCGGCGGTCGCCGAGGTGAAGCGCAAGCGCGACAACAGCAGGGTCAAACGTGCGATGGAAGAGCTGAAGGCACTCGCCGGACAGCCGACCTCGAATGAGACGAACCTGATGCCGGCGATGATAGAAGCTGCGGACTCCTACGCGACGGTAGGTGAGGTGACCAACGCTCTGAAAGAAGTGTGGGGCGAGTACACCCAGACCAAGATATTTTAGGGGGCATCATGAGTCCGATAATCAGAGTGCTAATATGTAAGCTCGGCCTGGACGGGCATGACCGAGGTGCTCTCGTGGTCAGCATGGCGTTGAAAGATGCCGGCATGGAGGTCATTTACACAGGGCTGCACCAGACGCCTGAGCGCGTTGTTCGGGTCGCCGAGCAGGAAGCCGTGGATGTCATTGGCGTAAGCTCCATGGTCGACGCACATATGACCTTCATACCCGAGCTAATGGAAGAGTTGAAGAAGGCCAACCTGAACATTCCAGTAATCCTGGGAGGGCTAATCCCTCCTGCCGACATTCCCGAACTGAAGACGCTGGGTGTCGTCGAGGTGTTCAATGTCGGGTCGCGGATGGACGAGATGGTCGAGTCGATAAAGGCTCTCGTCGCTTCCTCGGCTCGTTCCTAGCCCACTTCAGACAACACGCTGGCCTCTCAGGGTGTCCCCTGAGAGGCCAGCGTGTTGTCTACATCTCGAAGTCCTCGCCCTGAACCTTTCCGAACATCCGGAAGGTCGCGCTGACCACGATAAGCGCGGCAATGGCGATCAAAACCAGCGAAACCGGCCTGTTAAGGAAGATGGCAAAACTCCCCTTCGACATTTCCAGCGACTGCCGGAGACTGTGTTCCAGCATTGGTCCCAGGATCAGCGTAAGGCAGATAGGAGCGATGGGGAAGTCCAGTTTCTTCATGATGTAACCTATCACGCCGAAGCCCAGCATGGTCACTACGTCGAAGGTGCTGCCCCGAAGGCTGTAAGAGCCTAGAACGCAGAAGCCGAGAATTATCGCGAAGAGCAGCGAGTAGGGCACCCTGAGCAGAGACACCCACAAAGGGATGAGTGGCAGGTTAAGGACGAGAAGTATCACGTTGCCGACGTATAGGCTGGCGATAATCGCCCACACGAAGTCCGCGTGCTCCTTGAACAGGAGAGGCCCTGGTATGAGACCGTTCATCATGAAGGCGCCCATCAGTATGGCGATGATGGGCGAGCCAGGGATACCGAGAGTGAAGAGGGGGATCAAGGAGGCATTTGCGAAGGCGTTGTTGGCCGTTTCCGGTCCAGCCACGCCCTCGATCAACCCCGTGCCGAACTTCTCCGGATGCTTGGAGAACTTCTTCTCCGCGGCATAGCTCATGAAGGTGGAGACCACTGCGCTCGCGCCGGGGATCAGGCCGAGGACGAAACCGATTACGCTACCCCGGAGGATAGGAAGGGCAGAAGCCTTGAGATCCGCTCCGCTTATCACAAAGAGAGACCGTAGGTTTGTCTTGAAGACCTGGCGCTCCCTCGACTCGGCGTTGACGAAGATCTCGCTCAATCCGAAAAGCCCCATCACGACGGGAACGAAATCGAAGCCATCCAGCAGTTCCGGCCGGCCGAAATTGAACCTGGCAGCCCCCAGCACAGGATCGGTACCGACCATGGCGATCATCAGGCCAAAGAGCGCCGCCAGCAGAGCCCTCACGATAGACTTGCTGGCGAGACCAGTGACCAGGGAGAGTCCCACCAGCATGAGGGCGAAGAACTCGGGAGGCCCGAAGGAGATGGCAAGAGCAGTCAGAGGCCCTGCCAGCAAGACCAGGCCACCGATAGCCACGGTACCTCCTATAAAGGAACCGATGGCCGCGATGCTGAGTGCTGCCCCCGCCCTTCCGTTCTTGGCCATCTCATAGCCCTCTATGCAGGTGATGGCCGAGGCAGCTTCACCTGGGGTGTTTATCAACACCGAGGTGATCGTCCCACCGTACATAGCTCCATAGAAAATGGCACTGAGCATGATGATAGCCGGCGTTGCGTCGAGCCCGAACGTTATGGGGATCAGTACGGCGGTCGCAGCGGCAGGGCCGATGCCGGGAAGCACACCGATGAGGGTGCCGAGGAGGCATCCTATCAACGCAAAGAACAGGTTAGTCGGTTGCAGCACCGTACCGAAACCGTTCATCAGGAGTTGCAGCGTATTTGTATCCAACTGATAGCCCCCCAAGCTAGATATCGAAGATCCCGATCGGGAGTGGGACTTTGAGCAACTCCACAAACACGTGGTAGACACCCCAACTGCCAGCGAGGGCCACAATGAGGGTCATCAGAGGTTTCTGCCGCCCAAGGATGCTCAGAAGGAAGATGTAGAACACCAGCATCATCAACCGGAAACCGATGACTTCCATGAAGAGAACGCAGGCCAGGATGGCCAAGATCATCCCGGCTATCCTCAGATATCCCATCTTCGAGGCGAAGAAGTCATCTGGCATCGGACCCGACCGCTTGAAAGTCGCCTGGTAGAACATCACCGCGGCCAACGCGACAGTCATGACGGATAGCCACAAGGGGAAGAAGCCGGGGCCGGGGCCCAACGGGGTCATATACTGCAGATTCAACGATTCGCGGCCCCAATACGCCGAGAAGAGGATAATCACGATGGAAGCGATTTGATAGGGACGATTCATGGTCATGATGCACCTCAGTTCTTGCCTATACCTGGCCCCACCAAGAGTCGAAACCGGCCCTCTGTCGCCGGACTCCGGTCAGAATGCATCCAGCGACAGAGGGCTGTGGGAGCACATCGCTTTCTAATCCCTCGATGCGGCTCCCAAGTTACTTCTTGAGCTTGACTCCCTGCGATTCCAGGATGGGAGCGACTGTCTTCTCCTGCTCCGCCCACATGGTCGCGAAGTCGTCCGCGCTCGCGTAGTTGGCCTGGAACTGGGCTGTCTTCATCTGCTCCTTATAGGAGGCATCCTCTGACGCCGTCTTCATCGCTGCGCGCAAGGCGTCCACGACATCCTTCGGGGTGGCAGTGGGAACACCGTAGCCCGTCCGCATCATCACGCTGACATCATACCCGAGGTCCTTGTAGATGGGAACGTCAGAGCCAAACTGGTACTTCGAGGACCATGCCAGGGGTCTGATCTCTCCGGACTTGACCATGGCCGCTGCGTCGCTGGCACCGGCGAAGAACACGTTGACCTGGCCACCGAGTAGACCGACCAGTCCGGGACCGGACCCGGCGAAGTCGACCATCTGAACGTCTATTCCAGCCGACTTGACGAATTGAAGACCGCCGAGCTGTATGGTGGTGAACTTGCCGGGGTGCCCAGCCAGGATATTGCCGGGATTCGCCTTGGCATCATCGACGAAGTCCTTCAGGGTCTTGTACTTGCTGTCAGCCTTGACTACGACTCCGACTGGTTCGTCCCACTGCATGCCCAGTACTGCGAAGGACGAGCGATTGTACGTGGCAGCACGGCTCTCATCCATATAGGTGTTGATGATGGTAGGCAGGATGATCTGCCCAATGGTGGTACCATCCGGCTTGGACTGGGCAGCCTCGTTCACGCCCATCTGCCCCGATGCCCCAGCCTTGTTCTCCACGACGACCGGCCTGCCCAGAGCTTTCTCCATGGCAGGAGCCAGCATTCTCGCTCCGAGATCCGATGAGCCACCCGGGTTGAACGGGACTATTATTGAAACTGTCTTTCCTTGTTGGCCGGATGAGGTTTGGGTAGTTGAGGTTGGGCCAGATGATGTCTGGCTAGATGCGGTTTTGCTAGATGCGGTTGGACTGGATGATGTCTGGCCGGATGAGGGTGTCTGGGAAGTCTGGCCGCAGGCTACCATCATTACGGCCATAAGGCACCCTACCACTAGAACGTACCCACGTTTTTGCCACATGTTCTCCTACTCCCAATAAGTTGTCGTCGGCTCGCCAAGTTGTGCATGCGCGAGGAACTGACCTGCCCAATACCTGGTGTGGTATCCAATTCACATAGGCGCCTCCGTACTGATACCTATACCTACGGTGCGGTTGTTGCCTAGACAGGCCTATACCGATGAAAAGCAGAACAAAAGGCTCGGATGAGATCTCGAAGTGTTAGCTGCGGATATTGAGATGTCACATGGGTGCAGATAGCATGTTATTATAGACTCTCTGCGATGGCTTGCCAAGAGGTCCTTTCCTTCACCGATGGAGATCATTGGCGAGGAGCGAAATTCCGCGAAGCTCGTCGGTTTTCTGCGAAGCCTTGCGCCTCAATTGGTCTGCGATCATCGGTATATACGCTTGGACCAAGCCATCGCAAGCCGAATATGGATCGAGTTCAGCATTTAGGATTGCCTCGACGGCCCCTTCAAAGTTAGGCGTTTCTGTGAGGCTGCTCATAACTTCCTGCAAGATGTTGTTCTTCACCATCTCAATCAGCTCGTCACGGACTCTGCCTCTTCTCTTCTGAAGTCTGAACTCGGCATTACCCTGCTCGAGAAAACTCCTATGCCGTTCTATTTCAGCGAATAGCTCCTCTATGCCCTTACCGTTCACGGCTTGTGTCCTGACAATGGGAGGCTTCCAACCATCGCTATTCGCCGCGTTCTCGCTCAGGTTGGCCATCAGAGTAAGATCTCCTACAGTTGCCTCCGTATCTCTTTCATCCCCCTTGTTGACAACGAAAATGTTCCCAACCTCGATCAACCCAGCCTTGACTGCCTGAATTCTGTCGCCCAATCCTGGAACGGTGACTACGATCGTCGTATGAGCACACTTGAATACGTCTACTTCGTCCTGCCCAACCCCAACAGTCTCCACTATTATGTAGTCTTTACCCATTGCATCCAGGACTTGAACAGCGCTTCTGGTAGACTTGGTCAGCCCTCCGAAGTGCCCGCGCGTCCCGAGTGACTTTATGAAGACGCCTCTGTCCATATCATGGCGTTGCATCCTGATGCGATCCCCAAGTATCGCTCCGCCACCGAATGGGCTACTTGGATCAACGGCAACTACACCTACTGTCTTGCCAAGCTCCCGGAGATGGTGCACCATCTGGTCAATTAACGTGCTTTTGCCCACGCCGGGGGCCCCTGTGATCCCTATAACGTACGCTTTTCCGGTATAGGGATACAGCTCTTTGAGTATTTCCCTCGCGCTAGGAACGTCGTTTTCGATGTCCCTAATCAGGAGTGCCGTAGCGTTGACGTTACCCGCAATAATCTCTTTCGCTCTGTTGTGCATATCCGCACGCTCCTTCTTAGAGGTGATACTTCTATTGCATGACCGAGGGATGGATCGTGAGACATCACAGATCCGGGCGTGAGTGGCTAAATCAAGGAGGGGAGTTGCTCACATCCGGAGCACGAGCTACGTAATCATCCAGATCTGGATGAAGGGTTGCCACCTTCGAGGATGGAAACTTGAAGTGCCGGATCGAAAACGACAGCACATTGATGCGGCTCCTGGAATCGCTCGCGTTGGCCCCACAACCGGAATACCAGGAAATGATCGCGAAACGGACAATGCTGGACTACGACGCTATCGCGTTGGCACCAAGAGAAGTGGATTGGCATGCCCAAACCCATCGGCCGCGAATGCCAGGTTGATTTCCTGAATACTTGGGCTCGACATCAGCGCATCGACCACCATCTTTCGACTTGCCAGTATCTGATTGAAGCAGGCTCGCTCTGCCAAATCCGCGTTTCCGGCCATAAGAGCTTTCACCAATTCGTCGTGCTCGTTGTGCATCTCCATAGCACGATTTCGCAGCCGTAACCCCAGATGGAAATACCGCTGCATCTCTTCAAGCAGACCTGCGAGTATTTGAACCAACCTGGGGTTGTTCGAAGCACGCGCGATCAATACGTGGAACTCGGTGTTCGCACTCAAGAAGGCCGCGATGCTCTCTTCGTCTTCAATCTGGTAGTCAACCTGGCTCAGCTCTTCCAGCCGTTTCAGATCCGAGGCACCAATACGCCCGCAAGCCGATCTCGCTGCGGAGGGTTCTAGCAGCAAGCGGATGTCGATGAGATCGTTTACCTGTTTCATGGTAACCGGCGCAACCAAGTACCCCCGGCGGGCAACAGGCTGGACCAGCCCTTCCTGATACAATCGCTTCAACGCGCTGCGCACCGCAGCCCTACCGAGGTCACACAAATCTACTAGCTGTACTTCGGTTACCTGCCTGCCGGGGAGCAGTTCACACCGGATAATGGCCTGCTTGATCAGCCGGTATCCCCTCTCTGCTAGCTGCTCACCACCTTCAGTTGAGCGCGTCTGCGATCTCACGTGCTGTCCTCTCACATGTCTGATTTCACGAAAGAATACCTTGCAACCTTTCCCTCGTCAAGGCCCCGTATTCCCTCACGTAAAATGTTACCGAGGCCTGTACAGTTCCCTCAAAAGATAATGTTACTCGGGGGGACGATGCCGGCTGACGATGAGATGACCATAGACGAGCGAAGGAAGTACCTGAAGCGGATGGTAAAGCGGTATCGAGCAGCCGATCGGAAGGGGCGGGGCGAGTTGCTAAAGGATATGGAGGAGATGACTGGGCTGCACCGCAAGAGCTTGATCCGTCTGCTGAGCGAAGGGAGCCTGGAACGGCGGCCGCGTGGCAAGCAACGAGGTTGGGTATATGGCCCCGAGGTGGAGGATGTGATCAGGGTGATTTGGGAGAGCGAGGACTACATCTGTGCCGAGCGGCTGACCCCTAGCCTGCTCTGTATGGCTCAGCAGCTGGCCAGGTTTGGCGAGTTGCAGCTGAACGCGGAGATAGAGACGAAGCTAGCCCAGATCAGCGAGAGCACGGTGCTGCGGCTGCTGACCAAGCTGCGACAGGACACTCCGAGGCTGCCACGCAGGGGGCCTGAGCAGGCCAATCGAGTCGCTCGGGAGATCCCGATGGGGAGAATAGCTTGGCAGACACAGGAGCCAGGCCACTTCGAGGTGGACCTGGTGCACCACTGCGGAGAGAGCGCGGCAGGGGAGTATGTCCATACCCTGCAAATGGTGGACGTGGCGACTGGATGGAGCGAGCGAGTGGGGGTGCTGGGTCGAGGCCAGCGGGCGATGGAGGGGGGCTTTGGGCGCATCTTGGAGAGGGTGCCCTTCCCAATCCTGCATCTGCACCCCGACAACGGCCCCGAGTTCCTGAACGGCCACCTGATCCGCTTCTTTGGGGAGGAGATCGTCGGCCTGAGTCTGTCTCGCAGCCGACCCTACCACAAGAACGACAACCGGTTCGTGGAGCAGAAGAACTACACCCTGGTCAGAT
Source organism: Chloroflexi bacterium UBA6077 (assembly GCA_002436065.1). Taxonomy (GTDB): domain Bacteria; phylum Chloroflexota; class UBA6077; order UBA6077; family UBA6077; genus UBA6077. The sequence continues at coordinate 42,701 of DIXP01000022.1, read as the reverse complement.
CCTACCTCGGCTACCGGAGAATGGACAGCTGTTCCCAACTGGTCGCCGTCAACGCCCTCTACGAGAAGATGTGGCTGTACTACAACCTGTTCCAGCCGGTCATGCGCCTTGTCAGCAAGGAGGTGGTGGGCCAGAACCGGATCAAGCGGAAGTGGGATGAGGCCAAGACCCCATATCAGAGGGTGCTGGAGAGAGGGGTCCTATCGCAGGAGCAGCGGGAGAGGCTCTCCTGCCTGTATGCCAGAACCAATCCTCGCAAGCTGCGACGGGAGATCCACGAGACCATCGAGGGGCTATGGGATGAACAGATCCTGGTATCGGGTCTCCAACAAAGGGTTGTGGTTGCCTAGAGGCTGGTTGCGAGGCTACTTGCCTGCAAAGCCATCCAGAGCGTTTATCGCTTTCCAGGCCGCTCCCCAAGTATAGGATTGCCAAGTATAGGACCGCACCGATTGGCCGAGGTCGGGGGGATAGGCGGGGTGGTGCATTCCCACCCCACCACCACCACCTTGGGTATGCGGCCCTGGATCAGCGCTCGGGTCGCTCGCCAGCGTAGCCCTGTCCTCTGTCCAGGCAGCAAACTATCTGCATCTTCAGTTCCACTACAAACCAAGAAAGGAGAGCGCCGGCAAGGAGAGCGCCGGCTCGGTAACATTATCATTTGACGGAACTGCTCCAGAATCGCCCCTCTCGGTAACATTATCATTTGACTTGACACGGCCCAGCGCCTCCCACAGGGCTTCCTCACGATGCTTGACCCAATCAGCGATCTCTATGGACCGATCCTCTCTCCTCACCTACTTCTTTCAACTGCCTTTGAGAAAGCCTGCCCCCCGCATCTCCCGGAGGATCCGCCGGGCAGCCTCGCCGTCGTTCCAGGGGAGCAACTGATCGCCGATCACCTGCCGGGTCTCGTGGCCCTTGCCGGCCAACAGGACCGTATCCCCAGGTCTGGCGCGCCGGAACGCCTCCCTAATGGCCTCCTCCCGGTCGGGAACCTTGAGATAGTCGACGCCCTCCCGCCAGCCGAGCGATCTGGCCCCTTCCGCCACCTGCTCGGCGATCTCCATCGGATCCTCGAAGCGCGGGTCGTCGACGGTGAACAGGGCGAAGTCCGCCATGCGGGCGGCCACTCGTCCCTGCTCTGGACGGTTGCTCGGGTCGCGCTCTCCGGCCATGCCGAACAGCACGAATAGCCTGCCCTGGGTTATCGGTCTCAGGGTCCCCAGTACCGTCTCGAGCGCCTGGGGGGTGTGGGCGAAGTCCACCACGACGGAGAAGGGTTGCCCCTCGTCGATCCTCTGCATCCGGCCGGGCACCGAGTCCACGGACAGCATCGCCCTCTGGATTTGGTCCAGGCTAGCCCCATGCCCCAGAGCCACGCTTGCCGCCGCAAGCCAGTTGTACACATTGAATCTCCCCGTCACGCGGGTTTCTACATCCATCACGCCGTGGGGAGTCAGGAGGGTGAAGCACGAGCCGTTGGGGAGGAGCTGGACGTTGACCGCCTTCACCCCACCCCCATCGATCCCATACCAAATCACCCTGGAGCGAGTGGCCGCGGCGATCTCGTGGGAGTGGGGATCGTCCGCGTTCAGCACCGCTACCTTATCTACTCCCTTGTCCATCGCCTGGTCCAGCAGGGAGAACAACTTCATCTTGTCTCGCAGGTAGCCCTCCATGGAGCCGTGGAAGTTGAGATGCTCCGGACTCAGGTTGGTGAAGACCGCAGCGTCGAACTCGCAGTGGAGCAACCGGTTCAGGGCCAGGGCGTGCGAACTGGACTCCACCACGGCGTAGTCCATACCTTCGTCGACCATCCGCCGCAGCAATCCCTGGATCTCAACCGGCTCCGGAGTAGTGTGCTGGGTGTCGTTCCTCCAGATCTGGTCCCCAACCTTGACGTCGGCCGTGGTGATGAAGCCTGTCTTGAACCCCATGGCCTCCAGGGCAGCGCTGACCAGGTAGGTTGTGGTGGTCTTGCCATCCGTCCCCGTCACGCCCACAACCCTTATCTGCCGACCTGGATACCTATAGAAGGAAGCAGCCAGCTCTGTGAGAGCCTGTCGGGTGTCTTTGACTAGGAGGTGCGGTATCCCATCTGCCACGGTGACGTCTGGAGCTTGGGTAGCCACGGCCACAGCTCCCCGTCGGAGGGCATCGGGGATGAAGACCGCCCCATCGGTGTGGTAGCCAAGCAAGGCGACGAAGAGGTCGCCCGGCTTGACCAGGCGGGAATCGTACGCGATACCCCCAACCGATGTTTCCTGGTCACCAGAAACGCTAACATCGGATAGATTTCGCAGCAACTCACGCAAGGTAGGCATAAGACACCTCTGGGCGATCCCGAAGTCGATTTCAGACCAGCGAGGCTATTGTAGCATGGCCCTTGCCAGGGTCTTGTCCGACCCACTCGTAACTGGGCCGTAACGCGAGGACGCCACATCGGGCCTGTTGCGCGAGGGCGTTTCTTCCGATAATGAAAGATGTAAGTCCAGGCAAACGGCTGTTGCGAAATCCGCCCATCGGGAGTGGAAGGCGTTTTATCGGGCAAGGAATCTGCAGTGGGAATAGCGCAGCAGCGGAACCAGGAATGCAGGCGCGAGTTCTGGTGGGAGTCGTGGGTATGAGAGCCTGGGAGCACGCACTGATCCAATGGTATTCCCTGGCGTTGGCCATAGTGTTGGTATGCCTTTCCCTCTGGGGTACGGTATCCATTAGATAGCAGTCAGCGCTCAGCAATCAGCTTTCAGATTGATGCCAGAGACCAATTGCTGATATCAAGCTGCCGCGCGCCCCTTTCAGCACCACCACATGCAGCTCTTTGGGGCATGCATGCCGAGGGTCAGCTGCATTTCGATGTCCGGCTCGATCCCGTGATGACCGCCACGTTGGCGGTGCTCCCCACCACTTTGCCCCACCACTTTGCCCCACCCGCCTTCAGCCAATCGTGCATCGCGGGATAAATCCGCGGAACGTACGCCACGGGAAGATTGAACTGCGGCATCACACCGATACCTCCGGCTCCGCTCCGATTCGTCCCGGGACACCCCCAAAGATGCGCTCTCACGACTGAACTCCTTGAGATCTGTGCATAACTCGGCGGTTCCGCTGCTGGGCCGCGCCCTGACTATTCGGCTCGACCATCGGGCGGTCCCAATTCAGCTCGGCATTGGGACAACCGACGTGTGCGTGAACCAGGCTACCGGGAGTTATGCACAGATCTCAGAGAGCCCTATTGACAGGCCCAGGATCCACATATATACTCTGGCATTAGACGATTATACGTATAATCGTCTAATGCCAGAGTGCGTTATGGACCATGGTCCGAGTCCCTAGCACTCGACCAAACCGGCTTTGACACCTGTCATCCCGAGCACCCGGCCCGGTGTCGTCCCGAGCGATTAGCGAAGGTTCGCCTGTTACAGGTAGACCCCTCTCGCCGCGTTGACCATGGCAGCAGCTGGCATAATCACTTTGGTCGAGTACTAGGCAATCACCCGCCATGAGGATCCCATGTTAGACACCAATTCACGACTGCCGCTCCACGTTCAAATTGAACAGCTTCTTCGCGACCAGATCCGCTCCCTGAAGCCCGGGGATCGCCTTCCCACAGAGCAGGATATGAGGGCGCAATACCGAGTTAGCACGAGTACTATCCGGCAGGCCATTCGCGCTTTGGTTTCGGATGGGCTCGTGTATCGGAAGGTAGCCAAAGGAACCTTCGTCGCTGCCCAGCCAATCAGGGAGGAACTTTCCGAGTTGCTGGGCTTCTCCCGAATGGCCAGAAGCCTGGGACTGGAGCCAAGCGGAAGGCTGATCGAAGCAGGCTGCATTCCCGCGTCTCCCGAGGTAGCGTCGCGTTTGCAGGTTTCACCGGGCACTACCATTGTGCACGTGGTCCGGGTCCGATACGCCGATGGAGAGCCTGTCTGCATAGAAACCACCTACTACCCCGAGCACATCGGCAGCCTGCTTATGGGCGAGGACCTCGCGGGCGGTACGCTCTACGCAATTCTTGAGAAGTACGGGGTAAGCCTCTCAGCCGCCAGGGACTCTATAGGCTCCACTGTCGCCAAGCGCTGGGAGGCAGAACTACTTGAGATCCCTAGACGATCGCCCGTACTCACAGTTGAGCGGGTGACCTACTCGCCAAAGAACGAGCCACAAGAGACAGCCTACATCGTTTACCGCGCTGACCGTTACCGCTACGGCGTCTGGCGGAGGCAAGACTCCCGCAACTCAATGGTGTGGCTGGACGAGCAGAACCCCGATGCCCAGCACGCGTGGCACGGAAGGGAACAGAAGAGTGGAGCACAGGAGGCAACAGATGACGAGATCCACGGCAGCCGGACCCTCTCTGGAGGAGTTGGCGAGAGAGGTGCGGGCCAGGAGTATCAGGAGCCTGGCGCGGGTCGGTAGCGGACACCTGGGTGGGTGCCTTTCCGCGATTGAGGTTCTCACGACGCTCTACTTCGGCGTGATGCGGGTGGACCCCACGAACCCCCAGTGGCCGGACCGCGACAGGTTCGTGGCCTCCAAGGGGCACGTGGGCCCCGCCCTCTATCCGGTCCTTGCCGAGAAGGGCTTCTTTCCGATGGAGTGGCTGGACGAGCTCGACCAACCGGGCGGGAGGCTGACCAAGCACGTGGACCGATTCAAGGTGCCGGGGGTGGATCTCTCGGCCGGCTGTCTTGGACAGGGGATCTCTGTCGCCGTCGGAATGGCGGCCGCGGGCAAGCTGGACAGGAAGGACTACCACGTATTCGCTCTGCTCAGTGATGGCGAGTTGGACAGTGGCCAGGTCTGGGAGTCGGCGATGTCGGCCTCCAAGTACCAGCTGGACAACCTGACGGCAATCGTGGACAGGAACGGTCTCCAACTGGACGGCTGGACGGACGAGGCCGAGCGAATCATGCCGCTGGAGCCGCTGGCCGACAAGTGGCGCGCGTTCGGCTGGGAGGTGCGGGACGTGGACGGCCACTCCATCGAGCAGCTGCTCCCCGCGCTGCGGGAGCCGTCCGCCGAGGGCAAGCCGGTCTGCATCATCGCCCGGACCGTGAAAGGCCGCGGCGTCTCCTTCATGGAGAACCGGAAGGAGTGGCACCATCGGTCGATCTCGGCCGAGGAGGCAGAGAAGGCACTGGCAGAGGTGCTTGGAAGGGAGAACGAATGATGCTGACCATGGTAGCTACCCAACCAGTGTACTCGGAAGTTCTCTTGGATCTCGCTAAGAGGGACTCGAGGATCGTCACTGTTGACGCGGACCTGATGCGCAGTGTTGGCTCCGGGGCCATGGCACTGGAACTCCCGGAGCGGTCGTTTCAAATGGGGGTAGCCGAGCAGAACATGATCGGCTTTTCTGCCGGGCTGGCCTCCTGCGGGAAGGTGCCCTTCGCCCACACCTTTGGCGTCTTCTCATCTCGGCGCGCCTGCGATCAGTTGACCATTTCCGTTGCCTTCAACCAGTTGAACGTGAAGGTAGTGGGCGGACAGGCCGGACTGACAGCCGCGCTGAACGGGGCGACCCACCAGTCCTTGGAGGACGTAGCGATAGTTCGCGCGATCCCGGGCATGACTATCGTGGAGCCGTGCGACATATTGGAACTGCGGCAGGCGATCGCTGCCGTGGCCGAGTTTGTTGGCCCAGTCTACCTACGCATGCCCAAAGTGCTTCCGATGCTGCTGGGGAGCGAAGGCTATCAGTTCAAGATGGGCTCGATTCGCCTGCTGAGAGATGGCAGGGATCTGACCTTTGTGACCTCTGGGGTCATGGCAGCATACACCATGGACGCCGTCGAGAAGCTAGACGCCGAAGGGGTATCCGCCCGCGTTCTGAACGCCTCGACTTTGAAGCCGCTGGACCGCGACGCGCTGTTGAACGCAGCACGGGACACAGGTGCTGTCGTCACCGTAGAGAATCACAACATTTGCGGGGGGCTGGGAGGCGCCGTGACAGAGTTGCTCTCGGGGACTCTTCCCACCCCTGTGGTCAGGGTCGGCATTCAGGACACCTTCGGGGCGACCGGCGAGCTTTCCTATCTGGTCGAACGTTTTGGGCTCACGCCCGACGATATAGTGGCGGCGGCGAGAAGGGCCTTGTCCCTCAAAGCTGGTGCGCCAAGGGCGGCTTAGGCAGCTGCGCAGGCAGCGCCCTGAAGACGTGCATCCCCAACCACTCGAAGCTGGTGCTACTGGTAATCGACGATCTGGAACCGGCGACTGAGGGAGCGAGGCTCCAGGGACCGGGAACAGCGAGTCTCGATCGCGGAGGTGACTGCTTCACGCCAAACCGCACATCCACCAGGTCTGGTTCCGCAGGGAAGAGTGATCCCCGAGGCACCGGAGTTCAGAGCACATCACGGGAGTGATGATGCATTGCCGCCATCGAAGTTGGCGCGTTTCACTACAACCATCGAGTCGTTTGTCCTGACCTCTCATTCGGATCGAGCTCTCTTGCAGACGGTGCGACCAGAAATCGGTTTGCCTGAGAAACTGGCGTGGCATAGTAGGGTGGCCTCGATGTTGAAGGCGTGTCGCCCGTGAGGTTGAGAGAGGAAGGCCTGTTAGTCCCATCCGCAGCACGATTGTGCACGTGTATGTCTGTTTCAACCATATCTTGGCAAACCACGAGCACTTCATGAGGAGGAACCAACTTGCGAACGAAAACCCTTGCAACGACACTGGGAGTCCTGGCAGCGATTCTCACCTTGGCCGCCGCCGCTGCGTGCTCGCAACCGGCAGTGTCGACTCCCGCCCCGACCAAACCCGCAGAGGCTTCAAAGACTGCTGCCCCCGCAGATAAGGCAGCCTCAGCGGCCCAGCCGCAGCCAGCCGGAAACAAGATCACCATGCGCTACACTCACGGAGCCGCCCCGGCTGCGGACGATCCGCATCACTGGTTTTCATTGAAGTTCAAGGAACTGGTGGAGAAATACTCCAACGGGCAGGTAGAGGTACAGATCTTCCCGGCGGGCCAGCTGGGCAGTGAGCAGCGCGCGGTCCAGGATGTCCAGGCCGGTGTGATCGAGATCGCTTCCCTGGCCGTGAACAACGCCACCGTGTTCATCCCATCGGTGGGGCTGTACGATCTCCCCTACATGTTCAAGTCGCGTCAGGAGGCCTACAAGGTCTTCGACGGGCTGTCGGACGACTTGAACCAGAAGATGATCGATCAAGGTGGCCTGCGAAGCATCGCCTGGTTCGAACAGGGCTTCCGTGTGCTTACCAACTCAAAGCGCGAGGTCAAGACCCTCAACGATCTCCAAGGTCTGAAGATCCGGGTTCCCGCGAACCCGCTCCAAATTGGCGCTTTCAAATCGTGGGGAGTGGATCCCGTGCCTATCGCCTGGGACGAGACATTCAACGCCCTCCAGCAGAAGGTGGTGGACGGACAGGAGAACCCCCACGTCACCAACGCCAGCTCCAAGTTCTACGAGGTGCAGAAGTACATCACGGAGATCCACTACAAGATGTGGATAGGCCCACTAGTGGTGCAGGAGAAGTGGCTCCAGAGCCAGAAGCCGGAGATCCGCGATGCGATCATCAAGGCGGGCCGGGAGGCGGCCATAGCCGAGCGCGAGTTCGTCCAGGAACTGGAAACCAAGGCTGTTAAGACACTCACCGACAAGGGGATGATCAACTCTGGACCTCCTACCGACGAGGACGAGTGGCAGAAGCGAGCCATGTCGATCTGGCCCGATTTCTACAAGGACATCGGCGGAACCGAGATGCCCGAGAAGGCAATGAAGATCCTGGGCAAGGAGCTACCCAAGAAGTAGCAGCCCCGTGCGAGTCTCCCCCGGAGAGCAGGGCTAGGACCGCTTGCTCTCCGGGGTCCACGAATGTCTACCTGTCCACACCCGGCGGACAGCTGCTCCAATCTCACTACCGCGCGGCCTGCGGAACTCTTCTAGGGAGGTGGTGTCACTCAGTGAAAAGGTTCTTGTCGTTCATCGACAACTCCGAAGAGATTCTGGCCGGTTCCTTCCTGATGTTCATGTGCATCCTGCTTTTGCTTCAGGTGATACTTCGCTACATCTTCGGCAAGTCGCTGGCCTGGTCCGAGGAGATGTCTCGCTACGCCTTCCTGTGGATGGTCTACATTGGCACCAGTCTGGCCGCCAAGTACGACGGGCACATCCGAGTAACCGCCCAATTGAACCTCCTACCCATAGCTGCCCGGCGGTACGTGCTGACATTGGGTGACCTGGTATGGTTGGCGTTCAACTTCTACGTCATCGTTCAGGGGTTCCTGCTACTGGGGTCCATGGAGCAGCATCCCATGCGATCGGCCACCCTGGGTTGGGATATGCGCTGGATATTCATTGTTCTTCCCATCGGCTTCGTGGCCCAAACCATCAGAATCCTCCAGGTGATATATCGGCGGCTGCGAGGTCAATGGCGGGGTGAGTTCGGCATTGAGGAGAACCTGTAGATGTCAGTAGAGACCACTATCTGGCTAATCCTACTCGGTGCCCTACTCCTGGGTACCCCCATCTTCGCCTCTCTTGGGATAGCCACCCTGTTCGTGCTCACCCAGACCAGCATTCCGCTCCTCATGGTCCCCATGGACCTGCTCAGAATACTGGATATGTTCCCACTCATCGCGGTGCCGTGCTTCATCTTCGCCGGGTCCATCATGGAGCGGGGTGGCATCGCAGCCCAGATCGTTGAGACGGTGTCCCTCTTTATTGGGCGGATGCGGGGCGGCCTGGCCATAATCACCATCGCCGGATGCATGTTTTTCGCCGCTATCGTCGGCTCCGGCCCGGCTACTGTCGCCGCCATGGGGAGTCTGATGATCCCCTCAATGATCAAGCGCGGTTACTCGCGCGAGTATGCCGCCGGGGTCTCGGCCTCGGGCGGAACCTTAGGCATCCTGATCCCCCCGAGCAACCCGATGATCATCTATGGGGTGGTGGGCAACGTCTCCATCGCCACGCTGTTCATGGCCGGCTTCCTGCCGGGTTTCGTGGTGGGCGGCGCCCTGATGCTGATGGCCTACCTCATCGCCCGCCACACGGGACTCAAGGGAGCGGAAGAGCGTTACACCTGCGGGGAGATGGCTCGATTGACTCTCAAGAACGTCTGGGCCATGGCTACCCCTGTCATCATCCTAGGCGGCATCTACGGAGGAATCTTCACGCCGGTGGAAGCCTCTGTGGTCGCGGTTTTCTACGCCCTCTTCGTCGCCACAGTGATCAACCGCAACCTTGGCTGGGCGAAGTTCGTGGAGGCCGTAAAGCTCACGAACATCACCACCGCCACGACAACCGCTGTGGTGGGAGTCTCCCTACTGTTCGGCCGCTTCCTCTCCCTCTACCAGGTGCCCACCAAAGTGACCCTAATGATGACCGCCCTCTCCACCGACCCTTTCATCGTACTGATGATGATCGTGATCGTGCTCTTCTTCCTGGGCATGTTCATGGAAACGCTCTCTACCATCGTCATCCTGACTCCGGTGCTGTTACCGCTGGTGAAGCAGTTGGGCGTTGATCCGGTCCACTTCGGGATCATCTTCGTGCTCACGAGCGAGGTCGGATTCCTATCTCCGCCCTTAGGCGTGAACCTCTTCGTGGCGATGAAATTGAGCGGCCTCTCCCTGGAGAGGGTTACCCGGGGCGCTTTCCCGTTCCTGCTGGTGATAGTGGCCTGCACTATCCTGATGGTTCGCTTCCCGGAGATCCCGCTGCTGCTGCCGCGGATCTTCATGGGTTACGGCGGCTCTTGACGCCCGCGAAGGCGAGATTGGGCGCACTCAGGATAGAGTAGGACGCTGCAAGGCTGCTATACCGGCTCTTGGAGGGGTACGACTCGCGACTTCAGACTCGGTCCGTTCCGCCAGGTCGGTTCTGGACCAGACACGATAACGGAGGGTGCAGGCATGTCGGAGGACTGGAATCATCAGTACGTCGAGGCTAATGGCATCCGGATCCACTACGTTCGGCATGGCGCCGGTTCGCCGATCGTCCTACTACACGGCTGGCCCGGCTTCTGGTACGTGTGGCACAAGAACATCCTACCGCTGAGCGAACATTTCGACATCATCGTTCCTGACCAACGAGGCTTTGGCGACAGCGACAAACCCGCCGTTCCTGCGAGCACGGGGTATAGCAAGCATGTAAGGGCCGAAGACCTCAAGGCACTTGTCGATGCCCTCGGGCTTGAGCGCGTCGGCATAGTCACACACGATATGGGCTCCTGGGTGACTCAGACATTCGCGATCAAGTATCCCCACCTGGTGAGCGGTCTGTTGCTGTTCAACTGCCCATACCCCGGCATCGGAGATAGATGGAGTCAATCCGGTCATCTGAAGGAGATCTGGTACATGTGGTTCCACCAGCAGCCGTGGGCGGCCAAGCTGGTGGGGGCCAGCCGCGACAACGTCAGGCTATATTTCGGCCACTTCCTGAGCCACCTTTCCCACGACCCCCGAGCTTTCGAGGACGATCTAGAGAACTGGGTCGATAACTACCTGAAGCCTGGGAACCTCCAGGGCGGGTTCGACTGGTACACCGCTGCGGATGCTGAACGTATGGCTATGATAGAGGGAAAAGCCTCGCAGCCTCCCAAGATCCAAGCACCAACACGGGTGTTGTGGGGAGAGAGTGACCCAGTCATCAAGGTTGAATGGGCTGACAGGCTAGGAGATTACTTCTCCAACTACAGCTTCGCTAGCGTCCCCCAGGCTGGGCACTTCCTTCAGTATGAGAAGCCCAATCTGCTCAACGATGAGGTGATCCGACACTTCGAAAACTTGAGGCTTTCCTAGGCTTAGTCCCCCCACTCATCGAATATTTTGAATGGCCTTGGAGGAGAAATGGAGAAGGAAGAAGACAGCTGGGGATTCTCCAGCTTGAGACTGGACGGCAAGGTGGCCGTTGTAGCTGGCGTCGGCGGGCTGGGAGACGTCACTGCCCGCGGGCTGGCCGACGCTGGGGCCGACCTGGTAGTGGCAGACATCAATCCGGCGGTGGCGGAGGCAACCGCCGAGAAGATCCGGGCTACGGGGCATCGCGCCTTCGCAACGAGCTTGGACATCTCCCGACCTGAGCAGAGCCAGAGGCTGGTGGACTACGCTGTCGACAAGTTCGGCAAGATCGACGTGATGGTCAACACCGTCGGGATCGCCATGGTCAAGCCCTCTGTGGAGCTAAGCGAGTCCGAGTGGGACCGGGTTCTGGATGTCAACCTGAAGGGCGCATTCTTCTGCGCAGCAGCGGCGGCCAGGACATTCATCAAGCAGGGTACCGGCGGCAAGATCGTTACCTTTGCCTCTCACTTCGGACTGGTAGCGATGGAGGAGCGGATTCCCTACTGCTCCAGCAAGGCCGGGATCGTAAACATGACCCGAGGGCTAGCCTGCGAGTGGGCTCCCTACAGGATCAACGTCAATGCGGTTGCGCCGGTATTCACGTACAGCGCCATCAGCTCCAGGGTTCTGGACGAGCCGGCCTTCCGAAAACGGGTGCTTGACCGGATTCCCCTCAGACGACTGGGGGCGCCCCAAGACATCACAGGAGCCGTAGTATATCTGGCTTCCGAAGCCTCCAGCTTCATGACCGGCCAGACAATGGTCATAGATGGAGGCTGGCTGTCCTGGTGACAGACGCGTCGGCGCCCGTTCCCCCTCACAAATGGGACTATGCCCAGACCAGCCATCTGGTGGAAGGCATCGTCAAGTCCCACGGCTGGAAATCACCACAACCCTCCGCAAGAGCCAGGCCGAAAGGTAGTTGGCCTCTATCGAGAAAGCAACTCCGCTTCGCCCACAGTCGTCGGCATTCCTCGCCGACGACTGTGGTATTGTAATGGTATGGTTGATGCGCTCGGTACACTCGCACCAGTGCAACTACCGTCATACCGATTTGTGTCGGTGAGCAGGTCGCTCCGTGGCGGTTTTGCCGTGCCTCGACTATAGGTTATACTCCTTGTCAGGAGGTCGTTATGTCTCGCGGTCCCCAATGGCTCCTCGCCTTCATAGCTGCCCTGATCATGCTCGGGAGCGGGTTCACCGCCGGGGTAGCGGTGGAGAGGAGCTCCGTACTCCCCGGTTCTCAGCACGTTGAGCCCTCCGACCTGTCGGAACAGTTCAGCATCTTTTGGCAGGCATGGGACCTTGCCCAGCGCCACTTCGTCGATCGCTCCGCCATCGATCCCAAGGAAATGACCTATGGTGCCATAGAGGGCATGCTTCAGACCCTTGGAGACACGGGCCACACCCGGTTCATGAACCCAGAGGAAACGGCCTACCAGAGCAGCGACATCTCAGGGCAATTCTTTGGTGTCGGGGCTGAGTTGAACCTGAAAGACGGCTACCCGGTCATCGTCGCCCCGATGGACGATTCCCCCGCGGAGAAGGCGGGCGTCAAGGCCGGAGATATCCTGGTTGAGGTAGACGGCCAATCGGTGGTAGGCATGACCCTGGACAGGGTGGTGCGAATGGTCCGAGGCCCCGAGGGAACGCAGGTCACCCTAAAGGTGATTCACGATGGGGAGAACTCCGTCACTGAGATCGCCATTACTCGAGGCAAGATACAGGTCCTGCCGGTCACCTGGACGATGGTTCCAGGGACAGACATCGGCCACCTGCGGCTCAGCCAGTTCAACGCCAACGCCAGCAAGGATATGGCTAGTGCCCTGACGCAGTTGAAGGCGGCGGGAGCCAAGGCCCTGGTGGTGGACGTCCGGAGCAACACGGGCGGACTGTTGGACCAGTGCATCGAGGTAACCAGCCAGTTCATCCCCAACGGCTACGTACTGATGGAGCGCGACGCCGATGGCAACCAGAGGGGTCTCTCAGTCAACGCAGGGGGCCAAGCAACAGACATCCCGATAGTGGTCCTGGTGAATCAGGGAACGGCCAGCGCGGCTGAGATCCTCGCCGGGGCGATCCAGGACCATCAGCGTGGCCAGGTGGTAGGCGAGACCACCTTCGGCACCGGCACAGTGCTCTCCACCTTCCGGCTGAGCGACGGCTCCGCCCTGTTGCTGGGCACCAGCGAGTGGTTGACCCCCAACGGCCGACAGATCTGGAAGCAGGGCATCGTCCCTGACGTCAAGATCGACCTGCCGGCGGACGCCAAGCTGATGACCCCACGCCTGCTCAGCGAGATGACACCGGACCAGGTGCATTCCAGCGGAGACCCGCAGCTCTTGAAGGCGCTGGAGCTGCTGGGACAGAGGTAGTTTCCGTCTCAGCCCTGAAGGGCCGGGCTAACCACGACCCGAGGATTAGCCCGGCCCTTCAGGGCCGAGGATCGGCTTAGCTGTCGGGCGGCCGCTCTCCGAGGGTGACGCGGATTTGCTCGGTCTTGCCCCCTCGCTGGATCTCCAGGGAAATGACATCACCCGGCTTGTGGGTGCTGAGCACCCGCCCAAGGGTGCCCTCCTGCTCGATCGGCTGGTTGCCCACCTTCACGATGACGTCCAGATCCTTCACGCCGGCCCGCTCTGCGGGGGAGCCCGGCACCACCTTCATCACCACGATGCCGTTCTGCACCCCTTGGATCCCCAACTGCCTCGCGGATGAGGGGGTGAGAGCGGTGTACCTGATCCCGAGGAAGGGATGAACCACTTGGCCACTGGACACCAACTGCTGGGCGATCGGCTTGGCCCCGTTCACGGAGATGGCGAAGCCAATACCCTGGGCCTGAATGCCCGGTCCAGCCGCCCCCGCGATCATGGTGTTGATACCCACCACCTCGCCGTTCAGGTTCACCAGGGCGCCGCCGCTGTTCCCGGGATTGATGGAAGCGTCGGTCTGGATCATGTCGTAAAGGAACGGCCCGCTCGGGCTCGTATCGGTGTCTCCGGGTTCCTGGACGGTCCTGTTCAACGCGCTCACCACGCCCACCGTAACCGTTGGGCCGCCCGGCAGCCCCAGGGCGTTACCGATAGCAACTACCCAGTCGCCTACCTTCATCTGGTCGGAGTCGCCCAACCTCGCCACAGGCAGGTTGTCCCCCTGGATCTTCAGCACCGCCAGGTCGGTCTGGGGATCGCCGCCCACCAGGCTACCCTCGAAGGTCCTCCCGTCCGGGAGTGCCACGAGCAGGGCTTCGCCCCCCGCGACCACATGGTTGTTGGTCAGGACGTAGCCCGCCGGATCGTAGATGACGCCGGAACCTACCCCTGTATCGGCTTCGGCCTCACCGGGGAGGTCGGTAGGTACCGAGCGAGTGGTGATCTGCACTACCGCAGGCCTCACCTGCTCCGCGACCACTCGAATAGAATTGGAGAACTCCTGCAGGGTTGGCCCCTGTTGGATGGGCTCGGAGGGGAGCGACAGTGGAAGCTGCGCCGCTACGTTCTCCGTAGTAGGCGGGGCAATGAGCTGGCCGCTCAGTCTCTCGGCAGTGTCGGTGAGGAGCGTGCAGGACTGTGCCCCAAACCACAAGGAGGAGGCCACGAGCACCGTGGCAAAGATGCGCGCTAGGGTATAGTTCATCGAAGTGCTACCCTCGGTCAGATTCTGCTGTTTGAAGATGGTAAGAGGGGTGAAGCACTTCCCGTGCCATTTGAACCTACCCCCGGCACTTGCCCGCATTGGCGACGAGGGTTAGAATCTGTTAAAGATGGTCAAAAGCTCCAAATCTCCAGGTGTCTCAAGTGGCTTCCGCTGAACTCGAACTGAAGGTCGATAGCCTGCCGGATAGGCCAGGAGTCTACTGCTTCCGGGACGGCGCCGGCGATGTGATCTACGTAGGGAAGGCCCAGTCCCTAAGGAACCGGGTCCGATCCTACATGCAGTCGCCGGATCTACTTTCGCCCAAGACTCGCCGGATGGTCGAGAAGGCGGTCGACCTGGACGTCACCGTCACCGCCTCGCCGGTGGAGGCCCTGATCCTGGAGTGCAACCTGATCAAGGAGTACCACCCGCGCTACAACGTGAGGCTGCGGGACGACAAGAGCTACCCTTTCATCAAGGTCACCGTCCAGGAGGAATGGCCCAGGGTCTACTTCACTCGTAAGATCACAAGGGACGGCTCCCGCTACTTCGGGCCCTACACGGATGCCAGGTCGGTGCGCCACACGATAGATACCCTGAACCGGATATTCCCATTCCGCACTTGCCAGCGGACCATCACCGGGAAGGACCCGCGGGCCTGTCTCTCCTACCACATCCACCGCTGCACGGCCCCCTGCATCGGGGTCGCGGACCATCATGAGTACCGCCAGGCCATCGAGCAGGTGGTGCTGTTTCTGGAGGGCAAGCAGGAGGGCATCATCGAGGAGATGCGGCAGGCGATGGAGCGAGCCGCCGAGGAGCTACAGTTCGAACAGGCTGCCCGCCTGCGTGACCGCATACGGTCGCTGGAGAAGAGCGTGGAGCGGCAGAAGATCACCTCAGAGGAAGACAAGGTCGACCGCGACGTCGTGGGTCTCGCCTGCAGCAACGGCCACGCCTGCGCCCAGCTCTTCTTCGTCCGCAACGGCAAGCTGGTGGGGAGCGAGCATTTCCTGCTGGAGGGCACCGAGGACGAGGCGACCGGGCCAGTGCTGGCCTCCTTCCTGGAGCAGTTCTACGATGCCGCGGCCTACGTCCCTCCCCAGATCCTGCTTCAAGAGGAAACCGATGAGATGGATACCCTCAGCCAGTGGCTGACCGAGAAGCGGGGCAGCAGGGTCAGTCTGGTGGTGCCCAGGCGGGGCCAGAAGCGCCAGTTAGTCCAGATGGCCGTGGAGAACTCTACCCAGCAGCTTGAGATGCAAAAGCTGCGCTGGTTGAACGACACGCAGAGGACCACAGGGGCTCTCGTGGAGCTGCGGGAGGCGTTGCAGCTGCCCTCGACGCCCCACCGGATCGAGTGCTTCGACATCTCCAACATCCAGGGCACCTCGGCAGTGGGCAGCATGGTGGTGTTCGAGGAGGGCCAGGCCAAGAACTCCGACTACCGCCGCTTCAAGATCAAGACGGTGGAGGGTGCTAACGACTACGCCATGATGCAGGAGGTGCTCCGCCGGCGGTTCAAACGAGCGGTCAGCGATCAGCCTTCAGCGGTCAGCGATGAGGATGAGGACGGAGAGAACCTGGACGCGGAGGCGCGGAGACGCGGAGACGCGGAGGGCGTGGAGTTCCCTCTCCCCGCAGGAGAGGGTCAGGGTGAGGGGAACCTCTTGGTAGGCTCCCAGGTAAACCCTCGCCCTGAGAACGATCCCTCACCCCGTGAACGTGCCCCCTGGCACGTTCACGCCTCTCCCACTCCGGCGGGAGAGGGAGCCCTTGAGGACTCAGCACCCAGCACTCAGCACTCCTCCTGGACGGTGCTACCGGACCTCGTGATAGTTGACGGCGGCAAGGGGCAACTAAACGCTGCACTGGATGTGCTGGGGGATCTGGGTCTGGACCAGATACCCACGGTGGGGCTGGCCAAGGAGAACGAGGAGATATTCCTACCCGGCCGGTCGGAGGGGTTGATGCTCCCACGCACATCCCAGGCCCTCTACATGGTGCAGAGGGTACGGGACGAGGCCCACCGCTTCGCCATCACCTATCACAGAAATGTGCGAAGCAAACGCAGCTTCGGCTCCGCCCTGGACCAGGTGCCCGGCATCGGGCCCAAGCGCAAGCAGGCCCTGGTGAAACACTTCGGCTCTGTGAAGGCGATCCGGGCCGCCTCCATGGAGGAGCTTCTAGCGGTCCAGGGGATGAACCGTCAGGCAGCCGAGAAGATCAAGGAGCATCTCTAGCACCGCGCCATCCCCTGTCATTCCGAGGCGCCGCCCACACCTGTCATTCTGAGAGGCCCGCAGCGCCGAAGAATCTCCAGTTCCACCGTCAACAGGAGATTCGCCCTGGCCTGCGGGCCTCTCAGAATGACAGGTCATGGCTGAGTCAGCTTTCCTGGGTAGCTGCCACCTCCGGAGACCGCCGCGCTCGCCAGAGGGCTAGGAACAGCGCACCGAGGCCGAAGAAGGTGGCGATGGCCACCACAATCGGACCCAGGAAGGGCACCACGGCGAGCAGCAACAGTATGGCCAGACCGATCGCCAGCGACACCAGGATCGGCACATTCGGCCGGCCGACACGCTCCACCACCCACTGTCCGGTGCACAGCCCCGCGATGACGAAGCCGAGCAGCAGGGCGACAGCGTACAGGAACAGCAGGATCAACCCGATCCACCAGCCCCCCAGGAATAGCCCAATCACGAAGAGGATGAACGCCACCGGCGGCACCAGCAGGAACAGCAGGAACCCCAACCCCAGACTAGCCCATGGCGAGGCGCGCAGTGTATCCGCAGTGCGGCGGCTGAACCCAGGTAGCAGCAGCACGAACAGCAGCCCTGTCAGGAACAGCCCTATCAGCGACTGGAACCAACCGATTATCGGGGCGGCCCTGTTCTCGGCGCGCTCCCTCTGCTGTCGCTCGGGCGCTCGTCTCTCGACGCTGCCCCGGACCTCTGCCCCCTGAGCTATGCTCGCCTCGTTGTCGCTGGTGTAGGTGAGGTTGCCTCCTACAACCGCCGTGCTGGTGAGCGATAGGTTGGAGACGTCGACCTGGACGTCGCCGTTCACGGCCCCGGCCAGGGTGAGGTTGCCGACACCACCCGTCAGCTTCCTTCCCACCGTGCCCTCCACCAGGGCCGATTCCGAAGCCATCAACAGATCCCGGCCTATGGTGCTGGTCCGGCCTATGTTGAGACTCCGGCCGGCAGCTACCACGTCCTCGCCCACCGCACCGTTGACGATGACGGTCGCACCGGCTGCCCTGATGCTTCCGTCGACTCGGCCCGAGACGGTAACGGTCGCTCCAGCGGCAATCAGGTCGCCGGTCACCGTGCCGCTCACGATCACGGAATTCCCGAAGGCTATTACGTCACCGCGTACGGTGCCCTGGATCTCGATAGTCGAGCCAAAGGCATACAGATCGTCCGCGATCACCTCGTTTGGTCCCACGATCACCGAATCGCCCGACCGTGGCTCGGCGGCGTAGGCAGTCGAGGGCAGAAGCGCCAGCAGCAGCACGGCCATCGCCAGCAGCAGGCGCGCTCTCAATGCCCCGTCTCTAACCAACCAATGGGGTAGAGGTAGGTAACTAGCAGCATGGATTCCCACCGGAAACGCTCCTTTCACTCTCCGTCCGCAACCCGATTACCACCAACGTCGGTTGCGCGGACCTCAACCAGCATCAGCACCATCTGTGCGGCTGTTCAACACCCTCGGTGGATGGCACGTCAGGGACCAGCCCTTTCGCTGACTCCACCGCCAACACGCCGGCCGGTCTATCCGACCGAAACGGATCAACTACCACTGCTGAGCATAGCGATGCGTAGGGAGAAATGGATCAGCCATCAAGATGAGGTTCAGTCCGCCAAAAGGCGGACCTGGGGACAGAAAAACACCCCCTTCCCGTGCCAGGAAGGGGGTGTCGCATTAGGCTTGGATAGCTCAGAACTCCCAATCAGTGACGGTGCCCACGTTGTTGAAGAAGAAGCGATCGCCAAACTCCTGGGCCAGGACGGCGGAGGCCACCATGCCGGTGCAGTGGGAGACACCGATCTTCTGGATGTCCAACTGCTTGAGGACGTCAACCGTCTTCTCCAACTGCTCCCTGGACGCTGACTTCAGGTGGGTGCCGCCCAGGACGGCGTAAATCCGCTTCTCGCCCGACACCTCCTGGGCACGGTAGAGGGTGTTGACGATGCCACTGTGGGCGCAGCCCAGCATCACCACCAGCCCTCGAGGCGTCTTCACCAGGAGCGACTGGTCATCCTCGATCTGGTCCTGTACCCATCCCTGGCCGACCCTCACCTTGAGGCGAGCATCCAGCGTCTCGAAGGGGGTGTTCCGAGGCACCGGCCCCGTGGTCATGACCTGGGGCGAAAGCTGCACCGGGCCGTCGGAGAGATCGAAGGTAGCCCCCAGCGACTCCAGCATCTCCCTCACGTATGGGAGACCGGCATACTTGGGCTTCTGATTCTGCGGGACCCCGTAGCGGGGCTTCCAGATGCCCACGTGTCCGTGCACCGTCACCTCGCCCGTTTCCGCCAAAACCGACAGCAGCCCGCCGGAATGGTCCCTGTGGCCATGGCTCATCACGATGTGGCTTACCCGCGAGAGATCTATCTTGAGGGCATGGGCGTTGTGGACGGCGGTATCGCTGAAGCCCGTGTCCAGCAACACCCACAGATCGTCCAGTTGCAGCAGCATGGAAAGCCCATGCTCCGCGAGGGTGCCCTGGATGGTGGCGCTGTTCTCGGCAAGGGTAGTGATCTTGACTCGCACGACTGCTACATCCTCCTCATCTGATAGGTCTAGCGGTTCACCAATCCGCTCCTAATAGGGAGCTATCATGTCATCTGCTAATTCAGCGGTGGGGGTTTCATGAAGCCACCGCCCCGCTGAGGCCAGCGATGGAGGCTGAATTGCCCGCACCAGTCCTTGCCGTGGGTCTCCGGCCAAAAGCCCCGTTTCTCCGATGCCCTTCTTATGTCGCCTGCGGCCAGGGACACCGGCGGGTTGAACCTACACTCGCCTATGGTTTCGTCCTTGGGCTCGACGCCGCCTGGCAAGCGGGAATGCCAGTACAGGCAGTATCGACACTTCCTTTGCGCCGTCATACCAGCCTCCGCTCTTAGCCACCCATCCGGATGCTGCCTCTCCTCCCCGGGAGGTCCCTGAGGCTTGCCACTGATTATAGCGCCTTTCCCGGCAACCCCCAACCGTTCGGACAACCCAATACTTGACAATATAGAGGACGCTAACCCTGTGACGTGTCGCCGTCGCCCTCCGGGAATTGGTAGCGCAAGACCCAATGCCTTGCGAAGCGAAGGCACCGCTTGTTCTCTTGGGCTCCCTTGATGATGATCGGTTTCATCTACTTGCCCAACGTGAGTCCGAAGAGACGGTCGCGCAGTGAGCCCAGTTCAGGCACCGCTTCGGCACCGACGTAGGCCATCCATGCGCCGTCGGCGGCGAACCGGACAATCTCGAGCATTGGGTCATCGTCAGTCTTCTTGTGTCGGGCGAGCCGGGACGCCAGCCAGTCATCCCATAGGGCGTCCAGCGACCTCTCTCCCATCATGGCAACCGACAGCACGGCGCGGGGCGAGCGGCTCCCAAGCCCTTCCTTCGAGAGCATCGCTGCCACATAGGCGCGGGTGAAGCGGCCGTAGGGGTTCCGGTCTCGAGCCATGTGCGCCTCGATCTCGTTGTCGAGGGTCTCCATCATGTCCGCGAAGATCCCCTCGAGCAGCGCCTGCTTGCTCGGGAAGTGGTGAAAGAGACCGCCCTTGGTCACACCGGCCGCATCGGCAACGGCCTGGACGGTTACGCCGGCCAAACCTTCCTCTACGGCGATCCTTTCGGCGCAGTCCAGAAGCGCTCGCCTCACCTGCTCTGGTTCCTTCTTCCGACGGTAGGCGCTGGTCGACACTTCGGCCTCTCATGAAAGCTGGACTTTGTCACGCAATAAAGATACCATATGATCGGTATCTTTCAATACCCTTCCATGAGTGACGAATTGACCCTTTCCCCTACACAACCCGAGATGCCGGCGGCCGGCGACGACCCCGGACCGCGCTGGCGCGTTCGCTTCTGGGCAATCTTCGGCGGCCAGGCATCCTCCCTGATCGGCTCAGCCATGACGCAGTTCGTGCTGTTGTGGTGGATCACGGATACGACAGGGAGCGTCTCAGCGCTCGCGACCGCCGGTTTGGCGGCGCTGCTGCCGCAGGCGCTGCTCGGTCCGCTGGGCGGTATCTGGGCCGACCGATACAGCCGCCGCTTCATTATGATCACCGCCGACATGATCAACGCCCTGTGCATGCTGGTCCTGATCGCGCTCTTCGCGTCTGATCGCGTCGAGCTCTGGCACATCTACACGATGATGTTCGTCCGCAGCGCCATGCAGGCATTCCAGCAGCCGGCCGCCGCCGCAA
This sequence comes from Chloroflexi bacterium UBA6077, assembly GCA_002436065.1. Taxonomy (GTDB): domain Bacteria; phylum Chloroflexota; class UBA6077; order UBA6077; family UBA6077; genus UBA6077. Next base: position 21,815 of record DIXP01000022.1, on the reverse strand, counting down.
GCACCGCCATGCTCGTGCCGCAAAGCTTCCTGCCTCGCGCCGCGGGGCTCAACCAGACCCTCTACGGCATCATGACGGTCGCGGCCGCGCCGCTCGGCGCACTGGCGATCAGCATCATGCCGACCGGTACGGCGCTCAGCATCGACGTAGTGACGGCCGTCATCGGCGTCTTGCCGCTCATCGTCTACCCGATTCCGCAGCGACGCCTGCTGCCGCACCAGCGGCGCGGCCTCTGGCAGGAGTTCACCGAAGGCGTTCTGACCGTTTGGCGCAACCCCGCGCTAAGGCGGCTCTACGCGCTCATGGGTGCGGTGATACTAGTCATAATGCCCTCCTTCACCTTGATGCCGCTCCTGGTCAAGGAGCACTTCGGCGGCGGGCCGCAGCACGTCGCGATCATCGAAAGCCTGGGAGGTGTGGGCATGATCGTCGGGGGCGTCGCCGTCGCGGCGATCGCGCCCAAACGGCGAATCGTGTGGGTGCTGGCGGGCTTCGCGCTCTCCTGCTTCACCCTCGCCTTCGCCGCGCTGGCCCCGGGCGACATGTTCTGGCTTGCCGTCTTCTGGTGGACCGTAAGCAGCATCGTCTTCATCATGGGCCAGGCGCCGTTCACGACCATCCTGCAGACGACCGTCCCGAACGAGCTTCAGGGCCGTGTACTCTCCCTGCTCGGCACGATAATGGGGCTGGCAGCACCGGTCGGCCTCGCGATCGCGACGCCACTGGGCGATGCGATCGGCGTCCGGTGGCTGTTCGTCTCGGTCGGCATCGCCGGAGGACTCGTCTCTCTGCTCGGCTTCCTGTCGCCCGTGGTGCTTTCGATCGACCGATCGGCCGCATTCTCCGAACAAACAGACACCTCTCTAAAAAGTCCCCGTACCTGATCTTTGTCCCCGCGACTTTGTGCTGCGAGAGGAAACCGGTCGCCACCGCTAATTTCACTGCAAGGTAGGTACGCATCGCCGTATTCTCTTCGAGGACCTGATGACCTATAGGAATCAGCGAGGAGAGACGGCAGTTCTTCAAGCGCAGTCTTGGGGAGGCATAGGAGACTACATCTTGGTGCAATCAGACGTGATAGACTATTGGTCGTCGCGGACTCTCCACGAGGGCTGCTTCTCCAGATGAGCAACAAGAAACCTGCGAACGAAGCCGAGCACATTCGGTGGCTGAAAGAGACGCGTGGAGTCACGATCCCGCCCAGCTACCCCACCTACGTTGTGTGCTGGTGGTGGTGAGAGTAAACCCTTGCGAGTGTTTTGCGAGAGGTCCCAGCTAGGATGCATGGCGGGCTGGACACTCCGTTCAGTTCGTTGTAGAAGGAGCAGCCAAAGATGGACTTGGCGGAGATTTTTGATGCATCTGTGGACAAGATACTCGTTGTGGCTGGTCTGGCCTTCCTGGCACTAACTGCGGTGGCCAGTGTCAAGTGGAAGAATTTAGACAGAGCCGGACGCATAGTGTCCGGTACCGTTGGGGTTATCATCCTGTCACTCGGCCTGGGCATGAATCTGGGATTGGTTCCCACACTATTCTCCACCGCCCCGAAAACGCCAGTGCCCACACCAGTCGTAATTGCATCAGTAGCTACCTCCAGTCCGTCAATCGCAACGGCTGTCCCCCCGGCTGCAGCCACGCCGCCTATCTCGATTTCACTCCCTGCCTCTAACCCACCGACCGTTACGGCTGTCCCTCCCACTGCAGCCGCCACGAAAGCTGCCCCCAGTCCAGCCACCAATTGGCAAATGAATGTGAAGGATGGGGACAAGGTAGCCCAGATCATTACCCTGGTCGGCGACTATCCGGCCGATTTCAAGGACGACCTCTGGGTGTTCGTCGCCGACCAGGGTGGCGCACTCCATGCCCAGATACTGGATGCCTGCCAGGGTAAGGGCCGGCTCGTCAAGCGAGAGGGGAAATGGGAGATGCGGATCGGTGTGGGCGTTCCGACCGACGCCGGGCGGCCCTTTCAGATTATGCTGGCATCGGCCGGTGACCAGGCTAGCCAGTCCATTGTTGACGATCTGAAACAACGATGTGAGGAAGACAAGCTGCACGGTTCAGGCTATCCCGGGTTCACCAGGATGCCGCTAGGGGTCAGCGAGATACGTCGCGTCAACGTGGTTCGGACATCGGACATGTGGGGTCTGCCACCGGTTATGTCCAACGTCCGGCTGCCAGGTCAGCTGTCGATCGTCGGTATTGCCAACGACACCAAGGTGCCTCAATCGCTGCGGCTTGCAGGTAGCTTCAGCCCGGAGACAACCGATCAGATCTGGGTTGTGGTGCACGCGCCGAACGGGCGATGGTTCCCTCAATCCACGAACTCCGGCACAGGCGTGCACGCCATCAAAGGTGAGGGGCAGTGGCAGGTCCCGGTGACCTTTGGTGGCGACGGGAATGCGGGGGAACCCTTCGACGTCGTGGTGATGCTGGCGGATGCTCGCGCCAGCGCTTTTCTCGATGCGAAACAGAAGGAATGGGATGCCGCCCGCGAATTCCCCGGCCTTCTCGCCATTGAGCTGCCTCAGGGAATCGAGGAGAAAGCTAGAATCAGGGTCTGGCGAGAATAGGCTCGATCACCAGCCCCCAGCAGGCTTGGCAAGCCCCCAGGTCTAGCCGGAGGAAACGGGTGTCGAGATGCCTTGGTAGAGGCAGTGGAAAGGGCCCGATCCCCGAAACCTGAGGACGTGGCGACAGTTCGTGCTGGGGGTGATAGTCCAGCGGTCTACGCGTCTGATGACAGTTGCCCAAGCGGTGATACCTTGTCGGAGAGGCACACACCGCGTACGCCGCGACGTTGATCTCGATAGTCTCCATCCCGCCACACCGGATCTCGCAGGATCAGCAGCACGATCACCGCCATGCTAGCGATGCCGTACAGCCCCCCGCCGAAGGAGAAGACCGGATCGTTGGGCGCGTAGACCAGCACCACCAGGGTGGCGTAGACCTGATTGTTCAGGGCGTGAAGATAGGCCGCCAGCCAAACGCTGCCGGTCTTCAGCACGGCGTAGCCAAGGACGAAGGCGAGCATCACGGTGTATCCGGTCATCACGAAGATACCGGCCACGGGGTAACCGGGGTAGTTGTAGCCCATGGCGATGACCGGCGCATGCCATACCCCCCAGATGATGCCGAGCAGCAGGATGCCCCGCACCTTCCCCATCTTCACCAACTCGCCCTGGAGGTAGCCGCGCCAGCCGTACTCCTCTCCAAAGGCGATCAGCACGGCAAGGAGGGGGCTCACCAACACCGACTGGATGATGGCGACCACCAGGAAGCTGTCCGGCGGCATCATCGCCTGCTGGGCGATGGGGACGACGTCCACGGCATGGCCCAGATTGAACAGGTAGTTCAGCAGGGTCTGGCTACTGTAGAACAGTATGAAACCGAGGCCGAAGAGCAACCAGTAACGAGGCTTCGCGCCTAGAACCCCGATGGGGGAGAGAGCTCCTCGCCCGCGGAAGCCCCGCAGCGCCAGCACCAACAGCAGGCCGAGAACGGTCAGAGACAGGCCGATCAGGCTGAAGAGAGGCAACTGCTCAGGCAAGAGGATCGCCCCGACCGTGAGGGCCAGGTAGATCAGGGTGTAGGCCAGGAAGTAGAGGACGAAGACGCGCGACGGCCCCCTCAAGCTCAGAGGGCTGCGGCGCCCGTTCTGGAAGGCGAACAGCCCCAGCGCCATGGCGCTGAAGGCAGGCAGCAGCATCTGGAGTTGGAGCAGCAGCCCCATGGTCGGGTTGCCGTAGCCCACCACACGCCACAGGAACAGGTCCAGCAACCAGGTTAGAGCGAAGGTCAGCCCGAGAAACTGGGTCACCTGTCGCCGGTTCACCTGCGGCTCCGCCTCAGGGATTGCGATAGCCATGACGCCTCTCCTTTTCGCTGTCTCTATAGGAATAACCGACCACTCTTCTTGGATCTGGTCAACTCAACGGCCAAATCCCACACCCTCTCGATATTGCCGACGTTGGCAGCATAGCTGAATCATTTCATCCCCAGCTAGGACTTCTCCTTCGCCAACTCACGCTGGTAAGCCTTCCACCCCGGGCAAAACCGCGTATGGAAGCGCCAGAGCCTAGCCAGAAATGTTCGTGGGTTCTTCTCCGCCTTCTCCCGCATCGAGCAGTTCGCACACTTGGACTCCATTTTGCCCTCCTTCGATGTTGGTCACGCCGGTCACCCGCAAAGGGAAACACTACCGTGATGGTAGCCTATGGCGAGAGCGAGCGGATCAGCCTGCAGTTGCAGCCAGGCTACGAGGAATGGATGAACTTGCCACGGAGACCGACCTCACCGGCCCAATGCGGCACCCTGTCAGATGTATCCGAACAGCGGTGGAAAGACGATCACGACGATCGCCGCCCACAGGGCATAGACCGGCAGGTAGTCCGTCTGCCACCGTTCGAGGTCCGCGAACGACCCGCGCCCCCTCAGAAAGCGGATGTAGAGCAGGGCGGACCACGCCAGATTGACCAGAAGGATTACGTTCTCACCCAGGGCGGCCACGCGGTTCGGGCTGAAGCCGAACTCGGTGATGCGCGCGGCGATGGCCCACAGCGCTACCGCGTCGGCCAATAGCGCGCTCACCACCAGAACGACCTGCAACACATCGAAGGCGCCAGGGGGCGATTGGTGGTCCCGGGCGGAGACGGAATAGAGCAGAAGGCCAAGGACCACCACCAGGAGCAGGTCGAAGGCTATGAGCACGTCGCGTTCGATGCCGACTCCGCGCCCGGTCCACAGCATGGCCCCCAGAAAGGTGACCAGCAGGGCGGCGAAAAGGGGTGTGAAGAGGCGCGTCAACACGGGCGCCATGTTCTCGATCACGCTTTGCTTGGCCTCCACCAGCCAGGAGGCGACCACGACGGCCCCGACCGCTCCACACGGCAGCAGCCACGACTCGAAGAAGGGCTCGACATCGATCCCGATGGCCTGGAAGATCATCGCCATGAACGCCATGAGGACGCCGCCGCCGAGGGCGATCAGGGTGTAGTAGATGAACAGCTCACCCGAGAAGCGAATGAAGTCCATGCGGCCGCCCACCTGTCTCCAGCGGCCGCCGGCGTACGCGATGCCCACCGCCAGCCAGAGCGCGATCGGCAGGTGCAGCGCCGTGAGCGGCTCGGTGTAGCCGCCCGGGGCGAAGGGATAGACGTTGGCGAATACAGCCGCCGCGACGAAGGCCACGGCCAGCCAGCGGATAGTGCTGGTGTCGATGCGCCGTTTCCAGGCGAAATAGCCGGTCAGGAGGGGCAGCACGAAGAGACTGAGATTGCGAGCGTAGAAGCCGGTGTCCTGGTCCAACTGGATCCCGAAGAGCGCCGGCAGCTTGATGAGCACGGCCGCCGCCACCGCAAGGCAGAAGGCGACGATGGCATCCGTTCGGGCCTGCGCTTGTGAGTCGCCGGAATCCGAGGGGGCAACGACGAGCTGCTTCCAGAGCCGTTCCGAGTGCTCTCGCGCGAACTCCCGCGAGAGGACGTCGAGGTTGCCCATGCGCTTCACCGCCACCAGGAACGCTTCATCCTGGGCGAGCCCCGCGTCGACCAGGACCGCTATCTGCTCGCGCAGATGGTCTTCCAGCTCCGCTACATCCACCGAGTGGATCGCCTGCCGCCGGCGTAGGTAGCTCCGCCATCGGTCGATCTGCTGCTCAAGCGATACCGCATCACCTGCAGTTGCCATCGCTCAGGCTCCCTGTGGCAGCGGCATGGCCGCCGCCGGGTAGCCGGGCGGGACGGAAAGGGAGAGCGCCGGCCAGACCCCCCGCAGCGTGGCGTCCACCGCTTCCCACTGCCTGCGTTCGTCCGCGAACTGAGCCAGGCCCCGGGACGTGATCCGGTAGTACTTGCGACGGCGACCGCTCTCCGCAACTTCCCACCGCGCCTCGACGTGGCCGAGCCGCTCGAGCCGGTGCAGAACCGGGTAGAGCATCCCGTCCGTCCACTCCATGCGCCCTCCGGACAACTCCCGAACTCGCTGGAGGATCGCATAGCCGTAGCTGTCCCCTTCGGCCAGGATCGCCAGGACGATCGGGGTCGAGGAAGCGGCTATCAGATCCTTGTTGATCTCCATGATTTCACCCTCCGCGCGGCAATAATGAACTCGAACCCGAGTGTGCATAGCAGCACTATACATGCCAGTGCTAGGTATGTAAAGGGCCGTGCAGGGAAAGATGAGGCGAGCGGCGTAAAGATCACGCAGGGGCCTCTCTTCCCCGCGCGACTTGTGTTGCCCAGCTGGCGACTGGTAGCGCGTCTATTGTTTGGTCGAGGCCGAGCGGCAGGGGACAAGCTGCCGCACTACTTCTCGTTCGATCGGGGTCCTCACGCCACGAGCGGCAGCGCAGGGTTAGCCAGAGTCCCGGTTCAGATCGCTACCGCCCGCGGCCACGGCTCCCGACGCGCCTGGGTCCACAAAGTGTTCACATAGTTCAGTGCAAAGTAGTTCTGCGCGAGATGAAGCCAGAACGCGCCCCGCTCAGTGAGTTCTAGACGCCCGCCGTTGCGAACCGCAAACCCAGCCTGTTCCACGACTCTCAGCCATCGGCGGGCCTTGGGGGCGTCGTTGCCAAGAGCCGCATCGAGGTCGTCCAGCGGAATGCGCGTGTCGTAGAAGCGCCAGTACAACCACCACCAGCCAGACATCTCACCGGCGAACGGCATGCGCAGGGCGGTCGCCCCGCGCCCATCGCGCATCGCGCCGGTCCAACTGCTGAGATCGAATGTGTTGAGCACGAACCCGTCGGATAGATGCGATCCGGCGCCTGGGCCAACCCCTATGTAGCCGTCCCTGGTGACCGAGGAGTATCGCGGGACGGTGCCGCGCTTGAAGCCCCACACCGAAACGCGCTCGAAGCCCTGTTGGGCGCACCACCCGCTGATGGCCCGGTAGTGCGCCTGGCGCATACGCAGATCTGGCATGCGCACCGCCGCCAGGCGCAGGTACTTGCCGACCGCGGTGTAGGGGAAGGTGAAGAGCGGGTAGGTCGTGAGTTGGTCCGCGCCGAGCTGCGCTGCTCGGGCCAGGTCGGCAATCACGTCGGCGGCGGCCTGGCACGGCAGGGCAAACATGATATCCGCATTGACCGATGCGAAATCGCTCCCCGCAAGCAACGCCAGGGCGCGCTCCGCGATGTCGGGCGCGTAGTCGCGTCCGAGCATGGCGAGCTTCTCCTGTTGGAACGATTGCACGCCAACCGAGACAAGCTCAACGCCCATATCATGCAGTCGCCGCACGGTCTCATCGTCCACGTCGGCGGGGTTGGTCTCGATGCAGATGTCGCCTGTCAGGCGGAACCGTTCCCGCACCCGCATCAGCACACGGGCGACACTGTCCAGCGCCAGCGTCGGAGTGCCTCCGCCGATGTATACACTCGTTATCTCGGCCGGCCCAACTGCATCGGCCCACCAGTCCACCTCGGCGATCGCCGCGAGGGTGAAGGGTTCCACCAGCGACTCGCGATATTGCACCTTTGTGTAGGGGCAATAGGGACAGGAGTGGCGACAGAAGGGCACGTGCAGATACAGCGAAGTGCGCTCGATGGGTGGCGGCGCCCAGTCCTGTGGGGGGCGCTCGAAAACCCAGCGCTGTTCGGACCCCACAAGGTGGCGGCGAATTGAGTGCGTGATCAGGCGCGATAGCCGGTAGTCTGGGCCCATCACCAGTACCTCAGCATGCCAAGCACGGCGCTCGGACGCAGCCGTTGAAACTCCGCTAGCTCGATGCAGGCCGCATAGCCGCAATCCGTGCACACCTCATCGGAAGCACGACAGCACGCCGACTCGCCGTCAACGTCCGCAACCCACGCTATTGGCAGGCGCCTCGGCCAGTCGCCGGACTTGAGCGCCAGCAGGCCGGCCCGCGAATTGAGGATCGGTAGCCCATCCCTGATGTAGTCGAGGAGCCGGTCAACGATCGGCGCGCGCTCATCGGCGCTCAGAAACAGCTCGTCGCGCCCGTAGTAGGGCGTGTGGAAGTAGAACATGACACCGATGACAGGGAATCTCGTCTCATCTACCCACCGTAGAAATGGCTCGACGCCCTCCGCAGTGTTGCGGTCGATCGTGTAGATGACGGCAACCCTTGGATGCAAACCCGTGCGAACGGCCTGTTCGACTTGATGGAAGTGATTGCCGCGCCGCAAATCAAAGGTGCCAGGCAGCCCGTCCATACTGACCCAGACGAGATCGGCCGAGGCTTCGAGTCCAAGCAGGCCATTGGTGTACACATGCACGTGAAAGAATCCAATCCGTTTCGCCTCGGCGATCGCGTCCTTGAGTGTGCGGCCTTCGTCGCGCCACAGCATGGGTTCCCCGCCGCTGAAGTACAGTTCGCGGAACCCACGGTTCCACGCGTCCCGCATCGCGGTGGCCAGTTGATCCCAGGTCATATCGGGACGGCCGGTATTGGAAACGTGACAGCCGCGGCAGGCAAGGTTGCACCGGTCCGTGACCGCCACGCCATAGATGAGCGGTTCCGAGCGTCGCAGCACCACAAAGCGCCACACGAACGCGGCGTAGAAACGGAGCCGGCCCCACAGGTTTCTTAGAAACCTATGCATATCTTCTCGCCCCTTGTCTTTGAGAAGGTAGGTCAAGTGCCAGATCTCCCGTAGAAGGGGCCGGCGTCGCGGCTCATGCTGCGGTCGCCGCGCCCTTTGGCTGCTTCGAGCGTAATCTGGCGCTTGCCTGTAATGGCCCAATTGACCATGGCAAGCAGCCAATGGAATCCGAGAGTGAGGCACCGTCCTAGCTCTTCTTCCAATTCAACAACAGAGATGAATTCGCAACTACCGCAACCGAGCCAACGTTATGCACTAGCGCCCCCGCGACAGGATTCAGCACACCCGCCATAGCCAGAACAACGGCGAGAAAATTGAGAGCCATTGAGAGCGTCAGATTCAGCTTGATCGTATTCATCGTCCTTTGAGACAGACCCAGTAGATGCGGAATATACTTTATGTCGTCGCTGACAAAAGCGATATCCGCTGCGTCCACGGCGATATCGCTGCCGATACCCCCCATCGCTATGCCCACAAACGCCTTCTTCAGCGCCGGCGCGTCGTTGACTCCGTCGCCTACCATGCAAACCATGTCCCCATTATCTTGATACGCCTCGATAAGGAGCATTTTCTCGCTCGGTAGGCAATCCGAGTGGATTCGGGTGATTCCCACGGACTTCGCGATATGGGAAGCTGCCTGAGGGTGATCCCCCGTAAGCAAGATGCTTCTCACGCCGGTTCTCTCGATGCCTCTCACCATATCGACGGCGTCCGGCCGCAGCGTATCCGAAAGGGCAATGAAGCCCGTCGCACGGCCATCCACGGCAACGTATATGACGGTGCAACCATCGTCCTTACACTCCGTGGTCTTATTCGTTATCTCTTGCGGCACCGATACGGAGCTGTCAAACAGTAGATCCAGATTTCCGGCCAAAACGGTATGGTTATCCACGACCCCACGAACGCCACGGCCCGCTAGCATCCTGAAATCTTTCGGTTCCGACAGGGATGCCTTAGAAACCGACCTGGAATGAGCCACTATAGCCTTCCCCAATGGATGCTCCGAACGCAATTCCGCGGAGGCTGTCAACGAGAGCAGCCTTTCGGGGGATATGCCCTGCTCAAAGCTTTCGACGGCCACTACGGAAGGCTTTCCGTAGGTAAGCGTACCCGTTTTATCGAAGGCAATGCTCCTGACTTTTGCCAGCCGTTCAAGAGCATCGCCCTCCCGAATCAGGATCCCATATCGTGTCGCATTGCCGATACCGGCCATAATCGCGGTAGGCGTCGCAAGCACCAGAGCGCAGGGACAGAACACAACCAGCACGGTCACAGCCCGTATGATCTCGCCCGTGACCAGCCATGTGACGGCGGCGGAGCTTAGAGCGATCACCACAATCCAGGTTGCCCATCTGTCCGCAATCCTGACGATCTTGGCCTTGCCGGCATCAGCCGATTCCACCAACCGGACCATTCTCTGAAGGGAGCTGTCCTCGCCAACCTTCGTGGCCTTCATTTCGAAGGTACCGAATTGGTTGACGGTACCGCTGGAGACCTCATCACCCGCACCCTTGTCCACCGGCAAGGATTCCCCCGTCATCACCGCCTGGTCTATGGACGTCTGTCCGCTGGTGATCACACCATCCACCGCGATGGTCTCTCCCGCGAGCACACGAAGGGTATCGCCAACCTTTACCTGCTCGGCGGGGACAAGGCATTCCACCCCATCCCGCACGACCCTCGCCGTTCGAGGAGTGAGATGCACCAGCTTCTCGATACCAGCGCGGGCCTTGGCAACGGTTCTCTCCTCCAGCAGGGCACCGATCACCATAATGAAGGCGATCTCGCCCGCGGCGAAGGTCTCGCCGATAATCACCGAGGCAATCAAAGCGATGGAAACCAGAACGTCCGCCCTTATATCGAATTCGCGGATCAGCCCTTCCACAGCCCCCTTTATGATGGGGATTCCGCAGAGGAGCACCGCAAGCCAGGCAGCATCCACCGGCAGCTCTCCGACGCCGAGAAAGCTGACGAGCAGCGATAGGGCAGACAGCAGAAGGAACAGGGCCGTACGCCTTTCTTCATCCACGAAGGACCCTTTTAACCCTGCCACTCCAACTACTACCCCATCCTGGAGAAATGCTCGATGGCTTTCGAAAAGTCGGCAATGGTCTTGTCCGCATCGCCATGCTCGATACCATCGCGAACACAGTGGCTCAAGTGGCCCTCCAGCACCAACTGGCCGACCTTGTGCAACGCACCCTTGGCGGCATTGACCTGAATCAGGATGTCCTCGCAAGGGACATCCTTTTCCACCATCTCCGAGATGGCCCTGAGCTGCCCTTCGATCTTCCTGATTCTCGATTGAATATTTGGGATATCCATGCACTGGCGCATATCACCTAACCTCCGCGCATCATCTCGCCTGGGGATACCTATAGGGGTATAGGTATACTCTAGCACGACACCGCCCGCCATGTCGACGGGAACGCAACTGGACACCTTCACCTTTTCCAGGTTGCTTGCCGATAGTATAATAACCTTGAAATTTCGCGGTGGGAGTTCAAGGTTGTCGCGTCTCGTCTCCCGCGTGTGGCAGCCGCAGGACACCGGGCTCGGTGTCCCAAAGAAATACCGCGAGCCATGCCGCTACGAGGCATATATCCCCGACCCTCTCTCGGTCCACCGTGGCGTGCTGCTGTCCGACGACGCGGCAGCAGACCTCGCCGAGGCGGAAGCCGCCATTCGGCGACTGAACGAGGCGAGACCCAACGTCGCCGACATGGAGGGGATAGCCCGGCTCCTGTTGCGAGCGGAGGCCGTGGGATCCTCCCGGATCGAGGAGTTGGTGGTGGGGCAGCGGCGCCTGATACAGGCAGAGGCTGCCCGTGCGCTCGGCGAGCCGACCAGGGACGTTGCGGCGGAGGCGGTGCTCGGCAACATAGAGGCCATGCGATACGCCGTGGAGGAGCTAACCGGCAAGCCCCAGATCACCGTCGAGGAGCTGTGCGAGGCCCACCGCCGGCTCATGCTACGCACGCAGTACGCCCACCTGGGCGGAGTAGTTCGCACTGCACAAAACTGGATCGGCGGTAACGATACGAATCCCTGTGGCGCCGCCTTCGTTCCTCCTCCGCCGGAGGAGGTGCCCGGCTTGCTCCAGGACTTCGTGGAATACATCAGTTCGGAGAGGCACACACCGTTGGTGCAGGCGGCTCTGGCGCACGCCCAATTCGAGACGATCCACCCGTTTAGCGACGGAAACGGACGTGTGGGACGGGTGCTAATCCACGTAGTGCTGCGACGCCGGGGGCTGGCCCCACATTACGTCCCGCCGATCTCGCTGATCCTGGCCACCCGCTCCCGTGACTACGTGGACGGCCTCACCGCCGCTCGATACGTTGGAGAGCCAACCGACCTGGAGGCGGGTGTAGGGATCGCCCAGTGGATCCAGCTATTCGCCGCCGCGACGGCCCGGGCGTCGAAGGACGCCGAGCTGTTCGGCGCCCAGATCGACGAGCTGGTGGCCCGGTGGAGGCAGCAGGCGGCCTCCGTGCGGCGCAACTCCGCAACCAACCTGCTCCTCTCGGTCCTCCCCGCTGTCCCAGTCATCACGGTCGCAACGGCGAAGAACCTCATAGGCCGGAGCACGCAGGCAACGAATCTCGCTGTGGAGCGCCTGGTAGAGGCCGGCGTCCTTGCCCCAATCAAGCAGGTACGGTGGAGACGGGTCTTCGAGGCCAACGGGCTGATCGACGCCCTGACGGGCTTCGAGCGAGCACTTGCCACCCCCACCGGCGACACGCGCATGGAGAAGCCTCTCCGCCCTGTCCCCGATCGTCGGCGATCCACCCCGCGGTAAGCTGGTTGGCGACAAGCTCGTGGTCTCGGGATCTGCTCAGGCGAAGAACGGCTGGAGCGCCGACCTCACCGTCACGGCCGAGGCCGAGGGCGTCAAGGCGCAGAGCTACCAGACCCGCAAGGCGCCGAAAGACGGTATGGCGACCGATCCGATGAACTAGCCGTTCTCGGTGAGCCTCGACGTGCCGAAGAGCGCGACCTGGGCGAAGTTCGCGATCAACCTTCAGGGCAGCTACAACGCCGGCGGCCGCGGCGGCGTCACCGGCACGTTCAGCCGGACCGGAGCGGTTGCGCCGCCGACAGTCGCGGCCGTGCCGACGACCGAGCCCGCAATCTGGCAATCGCTGATCGCCGACGCCTCCGGCTGGTGCCGCGCAGTTCTGCGAGCAGTGCGGCGCACCGGATTAGGAGCCGGTGACTCTGCGCGATGGTGGGACCATGTCTCTATCTGCCTGCTACTGGTTGTTAGCTGGCCTCTCTACCGCCTAGCATGGTTGCCCCGGAACCGGCAGCTCCCGCCGGGCACTCATCCCAGTCCGCCCCGCGGCGTTTGAGCGCCACTCCGCTGGTCGATGCCTCTTCCTCCACCTTGAAGCGAGCAACGACCTCCTGCAGGGCATCCGCCATCTGCGCCAGCGACTGTGCCGAGGAGTCCATCTCCCCCGCCTGCGCCAGCATCTCCTCCGTCGAGGCCGAGACCTCTTCAGTCGCCGCTGAGTTCTGCTCGGACACCGAGGCAACCGATTCGGCGGCCTGCTTCACTCCGCTGGCCTGCGCGGTCATCTCCTGCGTCGATGCCAGGTGATGCGCGACCACGTCCGACACTGCGTCCACCGACTTCACCAGCTCCAGCTTGACGCTGTCCAGATGGCTCATGATCGCCTGGATCTCCTGCACCTGGACCTCGGAGGCCTGGATAGCTTGCGTGATTGCCTGCAGAGCCGCTCCGGCCTCGCCGGCCAGTTGCGCCCCATTCTCCACTTCCCGATCCCCTGCCTCCATCGCCCGCACGGCTTCCCCGGTTCCCTTCTGAATGGTGGAGATCAGGGCCGCGATCTCCTTGGTCGCCCGAGACGATCGCTCCGCCAGCTTCCGCACCTCGTCCGCAACGACCGCGAAGCCCCGCCCATGCTCCCCTGCCCGCGCTGCCTCTATCGCCGCATTCAGTGCCAATAGGTTGGTCTGCTCGGCTATGTCGTCGATCGTATTCACGATCTGGCCGATCTGGGTTGACTGCGCACCCAGATCGCGAATCTTGATGGCGGAGGCGTTCACGGCGGCCTTGATCGCTAGCATCCCCTCGCCGGTCTTGCTCACTACGCTGGCTCCCCTCTGGGCCGCTAAGTCAACCGCCTCGGCCGCCTGCCCTAACTTCTCTGTAGCCCGGTGCGCCTGCTCGGTAGCCTGGGAGATGCTGCTCGCCACTGCCGACGTGCTCTGCATGACTCGGGTCTGCTCCTGAGCCCCTTCGGCGATCTGGTCTATCGCTCGACTCAGCTGCTCCACCGCAGTCGAGGCATCGTAGGCGTTGCTGGAGGTGGCCACCGCGCCCTGCGCCATCTGTTGGACCGTGCTGGCTATCTGTTGAGTGGCCTGACTCGATTGAGTTGCAGCCTGGCCCAGCTGATCGGAGGCCGAGTTCAACTGCCTCGCCCTGGCGGCAACCTCCCCGATCGATTCCCGCAAGCTCGCGATCATCTGAGTGAAGGCGCTGCCAAGGGCATCCTGTCCTGAGCGGGGTCGAATGGAGACGGTGAGGTCCCCCTCGGCCAACTGCTCAGCAACGGTGGCCATCTCCTGGAGGTACAGCTCGGTCTGATCGAGGGCCCGGGCCGCATCCCCTATCTCGTCCTTGCGGCGAGCCGTTCGATCCTTCCCCGTTCCCGCCGCTCGCCTCTTGAGTACTCCCTGGCTCAATGTGAGCATCGCCGACGACATGGCCTGGATTGGCACGATCACCATGCGTCGAATCGCGAGTATCGACACCAGAGCCAGCACCATGAGCGTTGCCAGCAGCGCCAGTAGACTCGCCTGAACCAACTGCTGCTCGGCCTGGATCACATCGGTCCTGGAGTACCGCAACTGGAGGATCGCCCCGACGTCATTTGCCTTCCAGGAGCGGTGGCAGCGGATGCAATCCGGAGTCACGGGATCTGCCTTATAGATGTCCACGTGGTCCGTATCCTGGACCAGGACAGGGTCCTTGCTGGAGCGCACACGGCCTAACAGCTCCGGCGAAACGATCCACTGCAACTGGCTAGCTTCGCTCGCGTAGGCCGCTTTGCCATCTGCCTGCAGGAGCCGGATCCCCTGCACGCCCTTCTCTTTGGCCGAGCGCTGCAGCATCTGCTGGAACAGCTCCATGTTACCCTTCTCGAGGGAGTCCGCCATGCTGAGGTGAAGGCTATCGAATTTGGCCAGGGCGTTCGCCTCAGACAGCTGCTGCAGGTTGCTCGAGTTGGCCCGGTACTGGAGGAAGAAGCTCACGCTCAACACTACCAGCAGCGCCAGAAGAATGACGCTGGCGAACTTGACTCCAAGGGATAGCTTCAAGCTGTCCATCAACCTACCTCCCACTCGCGGCGGCGCCCACGCACACGACAAACCATACCCAAAGCTGTCGAGATGGCTCGCATGTCGCTCATTACGTGTGCCATCCTGCCCTTACCCCTGTCATCCTGAGTAACCCAGGGTTCCGGGAACCCTGTGCGAAGCACAGAAACTTGAAGTTTCTGAACAGCTGCCCAATCGGTTACACGTAGCAATACTGCCTTTGGCGCTTTCTTCCGCCGCTTGGCCGCCCACATCGGCGTGGAACAGGCCATTGTCGCAACGGCCCACAAGATCGCCCGTACCGTCTATGCCATGCTCAAGAACCGCGTCCCCTTCCAAGAGGTCGGCGCAGACGAATATGAACGACGATACCACCAGCGTGTCATCGCAAGACTGACCAAGAGGGCACTCGCCCTTGGCTTCCGCCTGGTACCACAAGAGCAGCTAGCCGTTTGAAGTTTCTGAACAGCGTCGAGCGAAGGATCTCCTCGTCAATTGAAGCCGCGCCTCCTGTACCGGGAGATGCTTCGCTCCCCGCTCAGCATGACAGTACGGATCGCCTCTACTGTGTCAGCGTATTAGGACTGCTCACGAACCCGATAGAATGCGAAATCGCGATCCTGGGCGAATTCGGGCTGAGCGCAGCCAATACAGGGAGCGCCCGCCTCCACGCACCAACTGGTCTTCGTGTTCCAGCGCCTGATGGAGCAGTCGGCGTTGGTGCGAATGCCCATGCAGCCGAGCTTGAAGAGGCAGCCGCTGTCGCCGAAGAAGCGAGCGAATTTGTCCATGTTGTAGTTGTAGAACTCGGGGCATCGCGCATGAATCGTTTCGCCGTAAAACAGCTGCGGACAGCCGTGCTCGGTCAACTTCGGGACGCCTGCCTTGAGCAGATGCACCACGGTTCCGATCAACCAATCGGGATGGATGGGACACCCCGGAAGGTTGATTAGCGGCGTCGAGCCTCTCGACGAGCCCAGGAACTTGGACACGCTCACCGCCCCGGTGGGGTTGGGAGGCGCCGCGGGTATCCCTCCGAAGGCCGCGCAGGTGCCCACCGCCACGATGGCCTTTGCCGACCTGGCGGCCCTGGTGAGCAGGCTCCCGAACTCCTCGCCCATCGTCTCGCAGGCCGCGGGCATACCGTGGGGCACCGCCCCCTCCACCACCAGGGTGTAGCCGCCGGCGGCTATGGTGCGATTCACGGCCTCCGCGGCCACGGTTCCCGATGCCGCCGAGATGGTGCTGTGGTAGCCAACGGAGACGTACTGGGTGAGAACGGCGGCCACATCGGGGTAGGCAGCGTTCAAGAAGGACACCGAGCAGCCGCTGCAGGATTGCCCGTGGAGCCAGAGAAGCGGAGCGGTGCCGCTTGCCAGCGTCTGCAGGGCCTCCGCAACCGCGGGCACCGATGCAGGCCCGGTGCGCGGTGGCCCGCTGCCGACGTCGGCGCTCTTTGCGGCCCATGCGATGTCGCCGCAGCCGCCCCAGCCGAGCGCGCCCACGAGTGACCCCGCCATCCCAAGGAACTGTCGACGAGAGACTCTGTACATACCGACCTCCGCACGTCTGTTTGGCTGGCTAGTGGTCGACCTAACCGGTCTCGAAAGGTGTAGTGCAGGGCCCTGTGCCCTGCCACCTCGTGGTCTACACCCACGTTTGCCCCTGGGGTCGACGGCAGGGCAGGGCTCGTGGACGGCAGGGCAGAGCGCCCTGCACTACGTATCGCATCCACATTGGTCGACCGGTCAGTGGACCGCACACGCCAGGCAGGGATCGAATGAGCGCACCACCCGCACCGCCTCGATGGGGTTGCTCCGGTCGCCGACGCTCACGCCTTCGAGGGCCTGTTCCACTGCGCCGGGCTGTCCCCGATCGTCCCGTGGGGAGCAGTTCCAGGTCGTCGGGACCACGCACTCGTAGTGGCCGATGACGCGGTTGGAGACCTTGATCCAGTGGCCCAGGGCGCCCCGCGCTGCTTCGCTGAGGCCAACGCCGCTGGCGGACGCCGGAATCGTGTAGTCCCGGGAGGAGGCCGGGTTGCCGATCTGCAGCTGATCGAGCCAGGCTTCGCAGCAATCGGCGATGACCTTGCACTCCACTGCCCGCGCCAGGTGGCGCCCCAACATCGAGACCATGGCGTCCGGCGACCTTCCCAGCTGCTGGAGACTGGCCTTCAGGAGGCTGGACAGGGCCGGGTTGGCGCCACCGGCGTGGGTGATCATGACGCGGGCCAGCGGGCCGACCTCCACAACCGAGCCGTCGTAGCGGGGTGCCTTCACCCAGGAGTAGGCATCGGGCTTGTGAGGTGTAGGGGAGGTGCGCCCCCCCGATGGATGCAACCCAGAAGTGTCACCTGCCCAGGAGAACTTCGTGTCCTCCCTGATCTTACTCGCGTCGAGGGGCGCCACCGAGCCATCGCGGTACAGTCCGCCTCCCAGCAGCCGCTTCTGGCCCGCCGAGTCCTCCGGAAAGGCCCCGTAGGCGAGCAGGCTCCCTGGCCCCTGCCCTATCTCGAAGTACTCCGGGTATGCCTGGGCAACGGCGAGCAGGTCCGGCAGATACGCGCTTGTGATGAAGGCCCGTATCTCCTTCAGCCGCGACCGGAAGGACTCGACGGCGTCGATGGTTGGCACCATCGACACGCCGCCTGGCACCAGGCCGCTGAGATGCGGTGACTTGCCGCCGAAGATAGCCAGCATCTCCATGGCCAGCCTGTGCATCTGCAGGGCCTGCAGATAGTGCTTTATCGCCCCCAGGTTGGTGTCCGGGTCCGTCACGTAGTCGCCGCTGTATCGCGGCAGGAATGGGGCTACCGCGTTTTCCTTCCGGCTCTCGGCCTCGGCCTTAGCCCAGTCGCGCAACGATAGTAGCTGCTGGTCGTTGCCGGTATATGTCAGCACCGCCGCCACGTCCACGAAGTCGAGCGCGGCCAGTTGGTAGAAGTGGAGGATGTGGGATTGAACGAAGCTTGCCCCGAGAACCAGGTTGCGAAGCAGACGACCGTTCTCTGGAGGGGTGACGCCCAGGGCGGCCTCCAGACACAGGGAGGAGGCCACACCGTGGTCCACGGGACAAACGCCACAGATCCGCTGGGTGATCTGGATCGCGTCCAGAGGGTCCCGCCCTTCGAGTATCTTCTCGAATCCTCGAAACATCGTGCCAGCGGAGTAGGCCGCCTTGACCCTGCCATCCTCTACATCCAGCGAAATGGAGAGGTGCCCCTCAATACGAGTCACCGGATCGATGGTGATACGCATCCCTCATCCCCCCTTTCCAAGGTACACATAAGTGTTCGACAGTTCGGCCAAGAACTCTAGGTAGGGAAAACCACTACTTTTCTCGTCGTACTGAGGCTTTCCGTGGTGCGTGTCCCTGGGGATGAAGCCCATCCTAGCGGCAGGTGGCCCAATCCAGGAGCCACAACCTTGAAAGCCGTCGCTCAGCTTTTCAAGGTACAGCTGCCACCGCCAACATCAAGGCAATAGCCAGGCTCTTGTTGCGGGCAGAGGCGGTGGGATCGTCCCAGATCGAGGATCTGGTAGTGGGGCAAAGGCGCCTGGTACGAGCGGAGATTGCGAGGGCGCTTGGAGAGTCAAGCAACGATGTCACGGCGGAGGCGGTTCTGGCCCGGCAGGGCAAACATGATATCAACATTGACCGATGCGAAATCGCTCCCCGCAAGCAACGCCAGGGCGCGCTCGGCGACGAGGGGCGTGTAGTCGCGTCCCAGCAGGGCGAGCTTCTCGGGTTGGAACGATTGCACGCCAACCGAGACAAGCTCAACACCCATATCGTGTAGCCGCCGCACGGTCTCATCGTCGACGTCGGCGGGGTTGGTCTCGATGCAGATGTCACCTGTCAGGCGGAACCGTTCACGCACACGCACCAGCACACGGGCGACGCTGTCCAGCGCCAGCGTTGAAGTGCCCCCGCCGATGTAGACGCTCGTTATCTCGGCCGGCCCAACCGAATCGGCCCAATGCGGCATCCTGTCAGATGTATCCGAACAGCGGGGGAAAAACGATCACGACGATCGCCGCCCACACGGCATAGACCGGCAAGTAGTCCGTCTGCCACCGTTCGAGGTCCGTGAACGACCCGCGCCCTCTAAGAAAGCGGATGTAGAGCAGGGCGGACCACGCCAGATTGACCAGAAGGATTACGTTCTCACCCAGGGCGGCCACGCGGTTCGGGCTGAAGCCGAACTCGGTGATGCGCGCGGCGATGGCCCACAGCGCCACCGCGTCGGCCAATAACGCACTCACCACCAGAATGACCTGCACCACATCGAAGGCGCCAGGGGGCGATTGATGGTCCCGGGCGGAGACGGAATAGAGCAGAAGGCCAAGGACCACCACCAGGAGCAGGTCGAAGGCTATGAGCACGTCGCGTTCGATGCCGACTCCGCGCCCGGTCCACAGCATGGCCCCCAGAAAGGTGACCAGCAGGGCGGCGAAAAGGGGTGTGAAGAGACGCGTCAAGACGGGCGCCATGTTCTCGATCACGCTTTGCTTGGCCTCCACCAGCCAGGAGGCGACCACGACGGCCCCGACCGCTCCGCACGGCAGCAGCCACGACTCGAAGAAGGGCTCGACATCGATCCCGATGGCCTGGAAGATCATCGCCATGAACGCCATGAGGACGCCGCCGCCGAGGGCGATCAGGGTGTAGTAGATGAGCAGCTCGCCCGAGAATCGAATGAAGTCCATGCGGCCGCCCACCTGGCTCCAGCGGCCGCCGGCGTACGCGATGCCCACCGCCAGCCAGAGCGCGATCGGCAGGTGCAGCGCCGTGAGCGCCTCGGAGTAGCCACCCGGGGCGAAGGGATAGACGTTGGCGAATACACCCGCCGCAACGAACGCCACGGCCAGCCAGCGGATAGTGCTGGTGTCGAGCCGCCGTTTCCAGGCGAAATAGCCGGCCAGGAGCGGCAGCACGAAGAGACTCAGATTGCGGGCGTAGAAGCCGGCGTTCTGGTCCAACTGGATCCCGAAGAGCGCCGGCAGCTTGATGAGCACGGCCGCCGCCACCGCAAGAAAGAAGGCGACGATGGCATCCGTTCGAGCCCGCGCTTGTGGCTCCTCGGAATCCGAGGGGGCAACGACGAGCTGCTTCCAGAGCCGTTCCGAGTGCTCGAGCGCGAACTCCCGCGAGAGGGCGTCGAGGTTGCCCATGCGCTTCACCGCCACGAGGAACGCTTCATCCGGGGCGAGCCCCGCGTCGACCAGGGCAGCCATCTGCTCGCGCAGATGGTCTTCCAACTCCGCTACATCCACCGAGTGGATCGCCTGCCGGCGGCGGAGGTAGCTCCGCCACCGGTCGATCTGCTGCTCAAGCGACACCGCTTCACCTGAAGTTGCCATCGCTCAGGCTCCCTGTGGCAGCAGCACGGCTGCCGCCGGGTGGCTGGCCGGGAAGGAAAGGGAGAGCGCCGGCCAGATCCCCCGTAGCGTAGCGTCCACCACTTCCCACTGCCTGCGTTCCTCCGCGAACTGAGCCCGGCCCCGGGACGTGACCCGGTAGTACTTGCGACGGCGACCGCTCTCCGCGACTTCCCACCGCGCCTCGACGTGGCCGAGCCGCTCGAGCCGGTGCAGAACCGGGTAGAGCATCCCGTCTGTCCACTCCATGCGCCCTCCGGATAACTCCCTAACTCGCTGGAGGATCGCATAGCCGTAGCTGTCCCCTTCGGCCAGGATCGCCAGGACGATCGGGGTAGAGGAAGCGGCTATCAGATCCTTGTTGATCTCCATGATTTCACCCTCCGCGCGGCGATAATGGTCTCGAACCCGGGTGTACATAGCAGCACTATACATACCAGTGCTAGGTATGTAAAGGGCAGTGCCTTCAAGAAGTGTGGCCGCGGGGCCGACTGCATCGACACAGAGACCGTCCCAAAGTGAGTAAAGTCAGCTAGAGTCGAAGCCCTGAAGGGTGATGAGGAAGGCATTCAGGCCGGAATGGGAGCCCCAACCGTAACGGGGGCGAGCGATGGCTCGATAGCGGCGGTTGGCCCGTTCGGAGTCGTTGTTGGTGCGCGGTACTCCCGGGCGACCGAGATAGGTGATCATCATCTCGAAGTGGCGGACGAAGAAAGCCATGATTCCTTCCAGGTAGCGATGTAGCCCTTCGACTCCGTCGGTCTCATCCGCGCTAGGTTCAGGCAGCGGCTCGCCTAGCCGCCACTGCCATGGCCGGAACTGCTCCGGCCAAGAACTTCGCAGCTGGTCGAAACGGCCCCGCGCCTCGGTACGGGTGGTGCTTTCGTTCACGATCCTCCTGAGGTCGTTGCGCAGCTTGATGGCCTCCTCGACGATAGTGCCCGCGATCAGCTGCCAGGCTTCGGCTAGTTCGGCCTTGGCCTTCTTGGAGAAGAGCCGCTGCTTGTCAGGGCTCGCCAGCAGCCGGAAGCGGAGCTTACTCAGCCTCTTGCGCTGCTCTTCAGACAGGGCCTGAGCGTAGTCCTTTAGCAGCTTGGCCAATTGGCGAGTGACCCATTGCTGAACATGGAACCAGCACAGTTGGCGCTCGGCCCGAGGCCACACCTTCCGCAGGGCTTCAGGGTAGGCCGCCCACAGGTCGGAGACGATCACATTGGGATCGGCTCCCAAGGCCCGAAGCGGTATAGTCCCCTGGAGTGTGTAAGTAGAGGAGGCTGTTGACAGAGACGGCCACCGTGTGGTCTTCATCGGGATTGACGAGATCACCGAAGAGGAGGACAACACGATGGCCGACGAGTACAGGATGGCATTACTGGAGCTGTTGCGCAAGGCCGAGATGGAGGGAGACGCTGACTTTCTGCGAGAGGGAGTCAGGGTGATGGGCCAAGCCCTGATGGAGCTGGAGGTGAGCCAGCACATAAGGGCTGAGCGGCACGAGCGGACAGCCGAGA
>DIXP01000042.1 GCA_002436065.1 Chloroflexi bacterium UBA6077 | reverse complement strand
CTTACACACTTGACGGGACACATACGTTCGAAGCCCGAGATAGCCACCTCTAGAACGGCGCGCGAGGCCTCCATGCGCGGTCGCCCTTCCCCGCACCCTACCTATCGGGACATTATGTCCATGGCCGCCACGATCGCCAAAATAAGCGCGGCATCTTCACCAGGCGAGACCTCGACTCCGTAGGTGTCGCGGATTCTGAACCACTTCTTCGATACCTGAGCCGCCGGATTCCCCCTGCCATGCTCTATGGCATACTCGTGATCCAGGATGTTGCCTTGAATGGTCAGGTCCTCACCTCCAGGTATGCTTACAGTGTAGCGCTGGCGGAGGGGGGAGATAATTGCCTTCTTGATCGTCGCCGCTGTCTGACCATCGTGCTCGATCTCCATCGTGTCCTTGACCCGCAGCATCCTCTCCTGAATGCTGTACAGTTCGTTCCCCTGGGAATCCTTCAGGATCAGGGTGTTTCGAAGACGCAGCGCCTTGCCGTCCACGTAGAAGGGGCGCTCTCCCTGCCCATTCTCGATATAGGAGTCATCTCCGATAGAGAGCAGCTTCTCTCGCATCTTGTAGACATTCGGCCCAACACCCGGTTGTTGCTCAGGGCCAGCAGCCGAGCCCTGGCCCATCCTGCGACGAAACATGGGTTACCACCTCAATTCCTTCCGCATCTTAGGTCACCCTGGGGCTGCTGCCCTACTCCGGAGCATCAGCGCGACGATGATCAACAGGACCCCGATGATGGCGAAATATCCACCAATCAGTAGAATGAAGGCGAGCGCCCCGGCAGCAGGGTTGAGCAGCAGCAAGATGCCCAAAATGATCGACAGGGCTCCCACAAGTACCATGATCCACCATCCCGAGATGACGCTCCTAAGCTGTATGCCCGCGACCAACGTCAGGATCCCGATGGCGAGAGCCCAGAAAGAGAGAACGTACAGCAGCACGACGGCAGTCAGGGCGGTCCAGAAGAAGGTGATCACGGCTGCCACTACGCCGGCGGCTCCTTCGAGAGCACGCGGCCACCATTGTTCTCCCTGGTCGGATCTCCTCCAAGCATCTACCAACGCCAACAGTCCATTGAGCAGAAGCAACCCGCCGATCAGAACGAGCAGAACTTGCAGTGTGATTCCGGGCCAGAACAGAATGAGGATGCCAATGGCCAGGGCGCCCACACCCTGCACTGCCATTGTCCACCAGTCCCGTGTGAATGCGTCTATCACAGTTGTCTCCGTGGCAGCTGCGCTAGGGCCGGTGCAACCTCATACCAGGCCCCGGCGAACCCTGCTAGCTCGCCGCTGGGCGGCCGGCAGTGGGCCTGAAAGCCTGCACGATCAGCAGGATGCCGCGCACGATCGCCAATGCCCCAACTACCCATATGTAGGCAAGCGCACCTGCCAATGGGTTGGACAGCAGTAGCAGGCCGAAGAGAATGCTGATGACTCCAATCACCACGGTCAGGAAGTTGCCGCGGCTGATGCCGACAACGATCTCCACCACGCCTATAGCGATTGCCCAGAACGCAATGGTGAACAGCAGGACTACAGCCGAGACCCCTGGGAAGAAGAGGACATAGAGTCCTACCCCGATGCTGACCAGACCGATCAACAGGTGAGTCCACCAGGTGGTACCGGCGCTAATAGCCCTGAACATCGCAATCAACTCGACGATGCCGTAGACCAGGACATAGAATCCGAACAGCCACACCAACACCACCAGCGTAATCCCAGGCCAGAAGAGGGCAGCCAGCCCGAACAGAATGCTAATTACACCGGCAACCACCCACAGCCACGAAGGCTGGTTGGACCGCACATCTTCTTGCATTTCCGTTGACCTCCAGGAGACCCATTTTGTCCAATCGACTCGCAGACCTATTCCTTGTCATTATCAAGGCACGGAGTCGATATCGCACTAGTCGGACCACCTGCACCGGGAACAGCTCTCCACAGGACCGTTCTCGGCTAGCTTTGGCCGCCCCTTGCTGCTCTCTTCCCTTACTATTGAGTGAAACGGCTACTGACACTGGGCTGCACGAGGTACGCGATTACGGCCCCCTCTAAGATCAGAAACAGCCAGAGAATCCAGAACCCTGGTGCGGCGAACAGAGCGAGGACGGTGAAAACCACGTCTAGCCACAGAAAAGTGAGGGTCACCAACCACGCCCATCCCTGCAGCGTCCACATGGCATACGCCAGAATAAGCAGCACTGCAGCGTAGGCCAACTGCAGGGCAAAACCCAGGAATCCACCTGGGTAGGGTCCAAATGCTCCCAGACCAGCAAACAGCGCCAGAACCCCATGAATCCCGAGGAGAATGCTAATGATAGTGACCCCTACGGGTCGAGTTGTCTGCCTTTCCAAGTCCGTGCCAACTCCCTTTCTTATTCATTGACGGACCCATTTCCGCGCCGTGAGTCCGGCCCCAGTCTCAAGCTGAGAAGAGAGCCTGAGGTGCAACAGCTTCTCCAGCCTTGTATTCGCCCGCAGGGCGGACCGCTGAATCCCAGGGCGAGCTTCGGACAGCCGGACTATGCGGCCTTTCTCATCTTCCCGCTAATTGCAGCCTCTCCGATTGCCCTCAGCAGTTCTCTGGTTCGATCGATGAACACCTTGCGGCTGGCAAGATTGGTCTCCAGAAGTGCCGATACCGATATGTTGCCCGTGAACTCAGCCATGGCAATCAGACCACCATAGGCAGCCGTTTGCAGGTGGACCAGTTCCCTGATCTTGTGAAGAACGTACAGGGTTCGCAGGCCAGGACTCTGGATCTCGTTCAACTCCCTACGGAAGTCCTCGACGAGGACCTCTTCCATCCGTGTGTGGGTCTGAGGCATGGGCTGCTTTCCCAGCAACCTGAAGCACTCGTCAAGGTTGCTGATGCTCTCCTTGGTCAAGAAGGCCCTGGTGTCCAGCACCTTCTTCACGTCCGGGTCCTGAGCATGACTCGACATCTCCTGCATGATCTGCAGGGATCTCTCCTCGCGAGACCGAACGTTGCTGAGCATCATCATGAATAGGTCTTCCGCGCTCTGGATAGCCAAAGGGTCGACTCCTTTCCTCTCAGTAGATGCCAGTTACACCTCAGGAACGATGGCGCTGACCTGCATCCACCATGCCAACTTTTCTTCGTGGGCATCAGGGAGGAGCGGACCATCTATCTTCAGCGTCTGCTTGGCGTTCTGCTCCACCAGCAATATTGTCGTTCCCGAATTGTCGATCTCCTTGAGGTTCCGGAATACCACCATCACCAGCATCGGAGCCAACACGGGCATGAGAGTTGCATTTCTGCCGGAGAGCCCGTAGGGGGCGAGGGGGCAGGGAGCGACCGCCGGGAAGGGCCCGAGACGATTGTCCATCTGCCCCACCTAATAATCGTACCCGCCCACTTGTGGACGGCCCACGGCATTACGAGGTGCACTGGTGACTTTCTGGGATTTTCTGTGGTTGTTCTTTGTGATCGTTCCCTTGACTCTGTTGTGGATCTTTGCGCTGGTGGACGTGTTCTCCCGTCGTGATCTCTCGGGATGGGCCAAGGCGCTCTGGGTTGTGGCGATCCTCGTGTTCCCCTGGCTGGGCGTATTGGTTTACCTGATTGCACGCCCTCCTGAAGTGGCCGGTGCTTTTGCACAGCCTGCGCCGGCTCCGACCGAGTATCCCGTAACGCCCACGAGCGTTGCCGACGAACTGGAGAGACTGTCGAGGCTCCAGCGGGAGGGGATTATCACCGAGGAGGAGTACAAAACGGCCAAGGCAGCAGTGTTGAAGAAGGCCGCGTAAAATTCATCACACTAGCCGATTGGGACTCGACTGTATCCGCTCTCAGGGCTGGTCTTTCGGGAGCATCTGCATGCTCCCGTCCTGACCGGTTCTCGTTGAATGGAGTTGATCTCCCCATCCAACTTCTCCATGATCTCAGCCAACCCGTCGACTTCAACCCGCCGCATTTCTGTTGCATCTCCTTGTTCCAAGCATGTGGTAGGAGAACTGCAGCGACGTGAGTGGGTGGAACAGAGAGCGATTTCTGTCCCACCCGCGTTGCCTCTCTGCCGTTGGCCCGGCCAATTCCGGGCCTGCGGCCTCATGTCTTGCTGGACTGGCCTTCCTTTTCCTTGGTCTCCTTCGCTTCTTTCTCTTTCTCTTCTTTCTCCTTCTCGGTGGCCTCGCGCCTGCCTTTAATGGCCTTCACGCCCACAACCTTCCGCACTATGTGTGGCATCTTGCACCTTCCTTCGCATTGGTTGAGGCTAACGTGTGGCTGGACCCCTCACCACGCTGTGATCGGTCCCGGAGGAGGGCATCCAGCAGCATCACGCGAGCACGGACCATGCCAAGTCAACAGTCTTGGCTCTGAATCCGTTCTGCAAGAGGATCCGTGCCGTATAGTAGCCGCGCTGGCTGGAACGCCAAGAAACATCCCGATCGACTTGGCGCCTGGGTAATACCCCGCGTGTGAATTCGGGTAATGGTAGAAGACCAGACGGCGCAGTCGTTAGTTGGCGTCGCCGAAGAAGCCATGTCAGGATCCGTTCAATGCCTCCCGGCCCGATACCGAGTATCGAATCCATGATGACCTGTCCGACGCCGGTGCACTCCATGATGATATCCGGAGCAAGCCCGATAACAGCCACCTCTTCGAGCGGGGCAAGCGGCGCGGGCGAAGTCCCTTTCTGCTAGCAGAGATCAAGACCCGCAAGGGAGATTGGTAGGACTGGCCCGGCCTGAGCCAACAAGCTCCTCCCCTCTCCCCTAGACACGTAATTCGCGGCATCGCGCCCCTGCCTATCGCCGCATGAACTGTGACCTTATCTCCACTCGGCAATGAACGATGCCGTCAGCGCCGCGGGAACGGCACGCTGGTTGCCAAGTAGTCGTGGCTGTCGACAGAGACTCTCCCGCGGTCGACTGGCACCTCAGCCACAGATGTTTGGTTGAGCCGCTCTGCTGGGAGTGAGAAACGAGCAGGACAACTGCACTTAGAGTCCGCCACTAAGAAGACCTACCCTCAGCAGCGGTACGTCACGGGGACAGCTGCCATCGTGGCAACCATCGGCTGCTTGAAGATCGCTGCACCAATACTAGCGCCTGTGCTCGTGGCCCTCGTTGTAGCCATGCTCTGTGCCCCGGCGGTCGACCACTTGAAGGCCAGGAATCTTGCAGCGTGGACAGCTCTTGCCCTGCTCTTGGCGGGTACCGTCCTGTTCGGGCTGATTGCCGGGGCCATTCTCAAGGCTTCAGCGGACCAGTTGAGGGAGCGGCTGCCCTTGTACCAGGAGCGATTGGCGGAGCAGTCGGACGCATGGAAGGCCGGCTTGATCGCCAGCGGCGTCTCTGTCGAGACCATCGAAGCCTTCGAGCCACTGGGGCAGGGGTTGCTATCCGAGTCCGCGGCGGACCTGTTGGCCGACTCCGTCGTTGCGACGTCCCAAATTTTGGCCGCGGCGTTCCTGGCGATAGTCCTGTTGCCACGTGCGCTCACTCTGCCGTCCCAACGGCAAGAAGAAGCAGTGCAGGAGGGCTCAGCACTCGCAGGGTTGAGGGGATTCGCCCAAGAAACCCGTAGAGGAATGCTATACCTGACGGCATCCCTCCTGCTCTCGGGTATCGGCGTGACCGTGTGGTTCACCATCCTTGGCATCGACTTCGCTCCTCTCTGGGGGCTCCTGACCTTCGTTCTGGGGTACGTCCCCAGCGTAGGTATGCTGGTGGCTGCGGTGCCCGCCATCCTCCAGGCTTATCTCCAGTACGGCATAGGCCCTGCCGCAGCCGCGGGGTTGGGCATGTTGGTCGTGACTACCTTCCTGATGTGGATGGCTCGACAGGCCATGGCAGAGTTTCTGAAGGTTCCAGCCCTCGTAGCCATCGTCTCAGCGATCTTCTGGGTCTGGGTTCTGGGACCCCTGGGGGCACTGTTAACATGGCCACTCAACTCCCTGTCGCTGATACTCCTGCGGAGCAATGAGAACACCCAGTGGGTTCCCAGGCTGCTAGGTTCAAAGGAAGAGCAGAGGCGGCGGGAGGACTCGGTGGAGGAACCCCGGCGGCGCTTCAGAGCGAGCCGAAAGCACCGGGGTAGGGGAAGAGCTTCGTGACGAGAGAGGAACCACAGAAGCAATGCGCCTGGGGCAGTATCAGAGGACTAATGTCGATCCTATCCCCCGCCCAGGTAGGCGGCGGACACAGCTGGGTCGGCCAGCAGCTCGGCGGAAGGGCCGCTGCGAACCACCCGCCCTGTCTCCAGCAGGTATCCCCTGTCCGCGAGCTTCAGCGCCTGCCTGGCGTTCTGCTCCACTAGCAGTATGGTCGTCCCCGAATGGCTGATCTCCTTGAGGATCCGGAAGATCTCCTTCACCAGCACCGGCGCCAGCCCCATGGAAGGCTCGTCCAGCAGTAGCAACCGGCCACGCGTCATAAGGGCACGGGCCACCGCAAGCATCTGCTGCTCCCCACCGGACAGGGTGCCGGAGGCCTGACCCTTTCGCTCGGCCAGACGGGGAAAGAGGTCGAACACCGACTGATAGTCCCGAGGCAGGTTGCCGCGGTCCTTCCGGCTCCAGGTGGCCAGCTTCAGGTTCTCCAGCACGGTTAGGTTGGCGAAGATCCCCCTCCCCTCTGGAACGTGCGCTATGCCCATCTCCACGATACGGTGGGCGGGATGCCCGGCGAGGTCCTTCGAGCGGAAACAGATCCTTCCACTCTCCCAGGGGATCATCCCGGAAATGGCCCTCAACAGGGTCGACTTGCCTGCCCCATTGGCGCCCACCAGGCTCACGATCTCGCCCTCTCGCACCTCCAACGATACCCCGTGCAGCGCCCTTATCGCGCCGTAAGCGACGTGGAGATCCTCGACCAGCAGCAGCGGCCTCTCCCCATGCGCCTCCGCTTGCGGCTGCATCGCCCCCTCGGAGAGGGAAGAGGTCCCTTGCCCAGGATTATACGGTCCTCCCTGCCTCACTCCTCGTCCTCCCCAAGGTATGCCCTGATGACCCTGGGATCGCTCCGAATCTGCTCCGGAGTCCCTTCGGCGATGGTCTGGCCGAAATCCAGCACCTTGATCCGTTCGGCAATCCCCATCACCATGCGCATCTGGTGCTCGATCAGCAGGATCGTGAGATGGAACTGCTCGCGGATCCAGCAAACCAACTCCATGAGCTGCTCCACTTCGGCGGGGTTCATCCCAGCCGCCGGCTCGTCCAGCAGCAGCAGCTCGGGCTTCCCAGCCAGGGCGCGCGCGATCTCAAGTCTGCGCTGGCGGCCGTATGGTAGGCTCTTCGAGGTGGCGCCGGCCAGATCGGCGAGTCCGAAGAATTCCAGCAGCTCCAGAGCCTCCCTCCTTACGCGGGCCTCCTCCCGGCGGAAGCGTGGCAGTCGAAGGATGGCCTCCAGGGGAGAACAGCCCACCGAGCCGTAGTGGGCCATGCGCACATTGTCCAGCACACTCAACTCCCGAAACAGCCTGATGTTCTGGAAGGTCCTGGCTATCCCCGCCCCAACGATCTCGTGCACTGGAAGGCCAACCATCTCCCTGTCCTTGAACCGGACTCGTCCCTCCGTCGGCCGGTACACACCGGTAATCAGATTGAAGACGGTGGTCTTGCCCGCCCCATTCGGTCCAATAAGGGCTACCAGCTCCCCCGCCTCCAACTCCAGATTGACGTCGGAGACTGCCCTGAGGCCGCCGAACCAGTGGGTGAGCTGCTCGACGCAAAGAAGGCTCACGTCTTGCCCCCTTCAGCCGGCTTGGCCACGGCCTTACGAACTGCCGGCAACCGGTCGAGCCGCTCCTCCCGGGGCACAAGAAAAGGGAACTCTCGCAACCCCATGATCCCTTGAGGGCGGCGCAACATGATCAGCACCAGCAGAAGCGGGGCAACCACCAAGCGCCACTCCTGCGAGATGCCGGCCATCCCCAGCAACCCCCGCAGCCCTTCCAGCACCACGGTGAAGACCACTGCCCCCAGTATGGAGCCCCCCAGGCTCGCTATGCCTCCCAGGTAGACCATCACCAGCATGTCCGTGGACTTCAGGATCGTGAAGGAGCCTGGATTGATGAACTGCAGCTCGTGGGCGAACAATCCCCCGGCGATGCCCGCGAGGAAGGCCGAGAAGGTGAAGGTGAGCATCTTCACCTGGCGGGTGTTCACACTTACCAACCCGGCGGCCATCTCATCCTCGCGGAGCGACAGGATGCCTCGGCCGAAGCTGGAGTACACGAAGTTGCGCGCCATGTACAGCGCAACCAACACCCACACCAGCACCCACGCGAGGCTGGTGAGCTTCTCCATCCCCATGAATCCTCGGGGGCCACCCACCGCATCCACGTTCTCGATGATGCTCTTGATGATCATGTTGAAGGCCAGCGTGACTATGGCCAGGTAGTCCCCCCTCGTGCGGAATGAGGGAAAGGCCAACAGCAGCCCCGCCAGTGCGGCGGCCACCCCTCCCGCAACGACGGCCGCGGGGAACAGCAGGAATCCCAACTCCCGGGGTATCAACCAGACTGTGAGCAGGGAGGCGGAGTAGGCCCCGACGGCCATGAAGCCAGCATGGCCCACGGAGAACTCCCCCATGTAGCCGTTGACCAGGTTCAGGCTGATTGTGAGAATGATGTTGATGCCAATGTACTTCAGCACCAATTCGACGTAGGGGTCGATCAGCCCGCTCTGAGGAAGCAGCAGGGCCAGCAGGAAGAGGACGCTTATCACCATCGGTTGGCGCCATCGATCCACGTCTACACCTTCTGGCCGACCGCTCGCCCCAGGATCCCCGTGGGACGAAAGATCAGCAGCACGAGCAGTAGGCAAAACGCCACCAGATCCCGGTAGCTGGATGCGGGCAGGATGACCGGCGTGAAGATCTCCACGAAACCGAGTATGAAGCCTCCCAGCATCGCTCCACGCACGTTGCCGATCCCACCAACGACCGCTGAGATGAAGGCCCACCAACCTATGCGGATACCCATATATGGGTCCAGGGTGTAGGCCATCCCGTAGAGGGTGCCGCCGACGGCCGCGATAGCCGCACCCAGGGCGAAGGTCAGGGAGATCACCCGGTCCAACGGCACCCCCATCAGCGGCACCACGCTCTTCTCCCAGGCGATCGCCCTCATGGCGATACCCAGCAGGGAGCGGCGGACCAGCAGGTCCAGCAGCAGCATCACCAGGGCGGAGACGGCAATGATGGCCACCTGAAGAGTAGAAAAGGTCACCCCCATCACGGTGTGGTTGGCCGCGGGGATGAGGGCGGGAATAACCCGGGGCGCCGGCCCCACCGGCGAGAAGGCCACCATGAAGTTCTCGAGGAAAAGCCCTACCCCCAGGGCGGTGATCACCGCCGAGACCCTGGGGGCGTTCCTCAGCGGCTTGTAGGCCAGCCTCTCGATGGCCACCGAAAGCAGGGCGGTGCCGAACATGGCCGCGAGCAGGGTGACCACGAAGATCAGGAGCGGAGGGCTCCCCGCGGCCACGCCCAACAGCAGGCTGGAGACGAAGAACGCAAGATACCCGCTCACCATGAAGACGTCGCCGTGGGCAAAGTTGATCATCACCAGGATCCCGTAGACCATGGTGTATCCCAGGGCGATCAACGCATACACGCTGCCCACCTGGAGGGCATTCAGGAACTGCTGGAACCAATACTCCACGGGGAGCCTCTACGGATTCGCCATCTGGAAGTAGGAGAACTTGCCGTTCTTGATCTGGAGCACCACGGCGCTCTTGATGGGATCGCCGGTGCCCTTGAACTGCATGTTGCCGGTCACGCCCTCGAAGGCGCTGATGCCGGACAGCGCGTCCCGCACCGCCTGGCGATCCACCTTCCCCGCCGCCTTCAACGCCTCGGACAGCAGTCCAAAGGTGTCGTAGGTGAGGGCCGCCACATCGTCGGGCATCTTGTTGCCGTTAGCGGCCTGATAGGCTTTGATGAACGCCTGTGCCTTCGGCGTCGCCGCATCCGCTGCATAGTGGGCCGTGAAGTAGAGCCCTTCACACTCCCCACCGCACAGCTTCACCAACTCCTCGTTCATCCAGGAGTCGCTCCCCAGGATGCTCCCCTGGAAGCCAAGCTTGCGGGCCTGCTGCACCTGCAGCGGTACCTCGCTGTAGTAGTTGGGGAGAAAGAGACTATCCGCCCCTGAGTTCTTGATCTTGGTCAACTGGGCAGTGAAGTCCTTATCACCCTTGGTGTATGTCTCGAAGGATGCCAGAGCCGTGCCTCCAGACTCCATCGTCTTCCGGTACACCTCGGCGATGCCCTTGTTGTACTCCGACGCCACGTCGTACAGCACGGCAGGTTTCTTGGTGTTGAGCTGGTTCAGGGCGAACTTGGCAATCACCACGCCCTGGAAGTCGTCGATGAAGGCCGTCCGAAAAACGTACTTCTTCGGCTGGCCGGTCTTGGAGTCGAGTGTGGCCTTGGGGTTGGTAGACCAGGGGCTCACCATCACCATCTTGCTGGACTCGGCCACCTCACCCGCCGGTATGGCGTTGCGGCTGGCGTTTGGGCCCACCATCGCCACCACCTGAGCGGAGGCCAGCTTCTGGGCCACGGCGGCAGCCGATTCGGCTTTGTCCTCATTGTCCTCTACCGCGAGCTGAATCGTATACTTCTTCCCACCGATGTCGATGCCTCCGGCGTCGTTGATCTCCTTCGCGGCCAGCTCCGCCGCCTTCTTGCTCGACTCGCCAACGACGGGGATGCTGCCTGTCAACTCGACGTTGACCCCAATCTTCACGCTGTTCCCACCCCCCGCCGACGAGGAGCCCACCTGCTGACCCTGACAGGCCACGAGGACGCAGGCCGCCACCATGGTGACAGCCAGAGCCCGGATCCTGTCTCCAGTCCTCAACGAACGATCGCTTCCAGCCACAGCTCTGCTACCCCCATACGTCAAATCATTGCTGTTGATGATCGTGCGGCATGGTATCCCAGGAAACAGTGCCCTGTCCACTCCCCTGGTCCGCAGATACCCCTCCCAGTCTTCACCTGTTGGGCGAAGTGCATGATGCCACTTGTATGGGGCATCGAGATTTCATCGACACCACTGGACTGACTGAAGGATGCGAGCCATCACAGAAGAAGAACCTGCGAATGAAGAGGCAAGTGGGCCCCCCACCCCTTCCTTGACAACCCTTCCGGCAAATCCTAGACTCACCATCGATTTCCCGTCTCCGTGTGCCGCTCCGGGATGGCATCGTCCGGTCCTCCGAAGCGGCTACCCTCAGTCACCGTCCCATGCGAACCCAGTCATCAGGAGGCTTTGACACCATGAAGTCCATCGCAGTCAAGACCATGACCCTATCGGCGATGGCCGGAGTAGCCCTGCTCCTGGTCGCCTGCTCGACACCCGCTGCCGCTCCCACGGCGGCTCCTCCCAAGGCCACCGCTTCGGTTCCATCCACCGCGACCGCGCTAGCCACGAAGCCTCCGGAGCCCACCAGCGCCCCTTCCACCAACCCAACCAGCACTGCCACCGCCGCACCTATGAAGGCTGTGGCCACCACACCCGTCAAGTCGAGGGTCGGACTGGTCACCGACCAGGGAGGCATCAACGACAAGTCCTTCAACCAGGCTGCCTGGGAGGGGGTACAGAAGGCCGCCCAGGAGTTCGGCTTCGAAACCCAGGTGATCGAAGCGACTCAATCAGAAGACCTAGCCAAGAACGTCGATAAGCTGGTCGCCGACAAGTGCGACGTCGTGGTCAGTGTCGGTTACCTAATGGCAGACGTCACGGCGGCCAAGGCCGTCCAGTATCCCAACACCCGGTTCGCGATCATCGACGTTGCCTACACCCCAACCAAAGGCGCCACCCCCTGCGACGAGAGCAAGAAGGACTGCTACACCGATGGCGGGCTCAAGAACGTCACCTCTCTTCTATTCCAGGAAGACGAAGTGGGGTTCCTGGCCGGTGTCGTCGCGGGAGGGATGACCCAGACCGGAGTGGTTGCCTCCGTGGGATCCATGGAGATCCCCCCTGTGGTCAGGTTCATCACCGGCTACCAGAATGGGGCGCTGTTCGCCCGCTCAAACGTCAAAGCCATCAACAGTTATCTCGGCCATTTCGACAGACCCGACGAGGGCAAGGCGGCAGCGATCAAGCTAATTGACCAGCAGGCCGACGTGGTGTTTGGGCTGGGTGGTACCACCGGCAACGGCGCCCTCCTGGGAGCCAAGGAGAAGGGCGTGATGGCGATAGGGGTGGACATGGACCAGTACCTCACCCTCCCCG
This sequence comes from Chloroflexi bacterium UBA6077, assembly GCA_002436065.1. Classification (GTDB taxonomy): domain Bacteria; phylum Chloroflexota; class UBA6077; order UBA6077; family UBA6077; genus UBA6077. Next base: position 8,906 of record DIXP01000042.1, on the reverse strand, counting down.
AGGCCAGGACATCGCTGCTAACCAGCGCCATGAAGAATGTGGATGTGGCGGTGTACAGCTACCTCAAGGCAGTCAACGGCCACACAGCCGCGGCCGGCGTCGTCACCTCCAATTTGCGAAATGGCGGGGTTGGACTGGCGCCCTTCCACGACTGGGAAGACAGAGTCCCTGCGTCGCTCAAAGCCAAGGTCAAAGAAGCCACCGAAGGGCTGCTCAGCGGCAAGATCCCTACCGGGTACCAACCGTAAGGTAGTCGCTGTGCGTGTGGGGCGCCCCGCTGCCCCACACGCACAGCGACTACGCCTCAGCTCCCCCACGTAGTATCAGACTCGCTACTAAAGGAGACGCAATTCAGGCAATGAGAAGACACAGCACCACAACACGCGCAATCCATCTCTTCCTAGCCATGGCCACCATGATGGCCCTCTTCCTGGCATCATCCGGAGTGGCGCTGGCCCAGGCGAGGCCGGAGTTCCAGTTGGGCTTCAGGCTCCTGGCCGACCAGATTCCCGAGATCGTCGGTGAGCCGCAGGAGGCCGAGCAAGCCCAATCCAACGGCGACGCGCTGCAACAGACCAGCCGCGGCCTGCTGGTCTGGAACAAGGCCGATAACCTGACCCGCTTCACCGATGGCCAGTCCACCTGGATCCTGGGCCCCGAGGGGCTGAGGAAGCGCACGAATGAGGAGAGGTTCCCCTGGGAGAGGGCCGCTGAGCCACAGGGCAAGCAGGGATCAGTCTTCCAATATGCCACGCTCAACGCCCTGATGGAGGGCAACTACGACGGGACTCTCACCGTGGGCGAACTGAAGCAGCAAGGCAACCTTGGTCTCGGCACCTTCGACACTCTGGACGGCGAGATGATTGTGTTGGGCGGGAAGGTGTACAGGATCAAGTCCGATGGTACCGCCTCTCTAGTGGAGGACACCGAGAAGACCCCGTTCGCGGCCGTCACCTTTTTCGAGCCAGACGTAAGCCTGTCTCAGGAAGGTCCGGTCGCCTGGAGCCGGTTGTACTCCTACCTGGACGGGCTCTTGCCCACCAAGAACCTCCCCTACGCCTTCAAGATCGAAGGGGAGTTCAGTTATGTCAAGGCCAGAAGCGTGCCCAGCCAGGTGAAGCCCTACCCTAAGCTGGTGCAGGTGACCGCCCAGCAACCGACCTTCGAGTTCCACAACACCAGAGGCACGCTGGTCGGTTTCCGCCTACCCGACTACATGGAGGGCGTCAATCTCCCGGGTTACCACTTCCACTTCCTCACAGGGGACGGCAAGGCCGGAGGCCACATGCTGGAGGCCAACCTCCAGAGCGCCCAGGTGGAGATCGACTACCTATCCGACTTCCGCATGGAACTGCCACGGACCGACACCTTCTACCGCCTTAACCTCTCAAAGGACAACTCCGCCGACCTGGACAAGGTCGAGCGGTGAACTCTCGGCCGCCATGTGGGGTAACCCCACATGGCGGCCGAGATGCTACCCCTTGCACTCCACGATCTCCACCTCGGCCTCAGGGGCAAAACCAAAAGCGCGGGTGAACTCCTCCTTGACCTTCTGAATCAAGCCATGGACATCCGAGAAGCGCGCATCCCCAAGGTTGACGATGAAGTTGCTGTGCTTGGTCGAGATCTGGGCCCCGCCGATCTGGTGGCCTCGCAGCCCAAAGCGGTTGATGGCATACCCCATGGACAGCTTGCCGTGCCACCTGCCCTGGACCATCTCACGCGCATCGGGCCACACCGCCAACACCCTCTCCACCTCGTCCTTCCCGGTTATGTTCTTGAAGACGGATCCGCAGGTGGGATACTCCAACGGGTGGTTCTTCTCCCGATACTCGATGTTGGACTGGTAGCTCTCCTTCGCTATCTCCAACTGAGCCTGGCTCGCCCTCTCCAACTCGAAGCCGGCCGACACCACCACCATCTTCCGGCTCCCCTTCACCACGCTGTTTCGGTAGGAAAAACCCAATTCCCGGTTATCCAGGAAGCGCGTGACCGGCCCACTCTCGGTCATCTCCAGCACCTCCGCCGAGCACAGCCGGTCCTTCACCTCTCCGCCGAACGCTCCCACATTCCCGCGGACAGCCGCCCCAACCGTGCCAGGCAGGCCTCCGGCCCACTCCAGCCCGGCGTAGCCGTGGGAGAACCCGAAGTTTATGACCTCGTCCAGCGTCTCCCCCGCGAAACTCTCCACCAACCCCTCTTCCGCCTCTACGATCTGTGGCGTCTTCCCAGCGGTAATCCTGAGCACGGCGCCGTCGTACGGATCATCCGGAAACAGCAGGTTGGACCCCAGCCCGACCACCAACACCCGCTCGATGCCGTTGGCCCGCACGAAGTCGACCGCCTCCTGGATGTCGTCCCTACTCTGGGCCTCCAGCAGGTAGCGAGCCGTCCCACCGATCCGGTAGTAAAGGATGCTCGATAAAGGGAAGTACTCGTGTTTGATCATGGCGTATAACCTACCTCACCTGAGCCACGGTCGCTGCGAAAGGCATCATCCGCATTCCGGCTATACTCGGCCATTCTGCCGTCCGGCTCTCCCAGTAGACGGAAAACGATGCAATTGGCGAGCCGCCGTTGAAAAATGAGCCCTACCCGTCCGCCGGTCGCTCCCCCAGGGCAATCTGCAGCGTCTGGACCCTCTCGTCCCGCAAGATGCTCAGCCTCACCACGTCACCCGGCCGACGCTCGCCATCCAGGTAGAGAGTCAGGTCATCCATCACCTTGATGGGCCTGTCATCAACGGCGGTGATAATGTCTCCACCCACCGGGACCCGCTGGTTGCCAACGCGAACCACCCGGGTCCCCGCCTTCAGCCCTGCCCTCTCGCCCGGACCGCCCCTCACCACCTGGGCAACCAGGATCCCCTCGGTGTTGGGGATGTTGAGCGCCTTGGCCATCTGAGGCGATAGGTCCACGCCGGATACGCCGATCCAGGCGTGAGAGGCCCTCCCTTTGGCGATCAACTCCGGCGCCAGCCGCCTGGCTGTGTTCACCGGAATCGCGAAACCCACCCCCACAGAACCTCCGCTTGGGCTGAAGATGGCGGTGTTGATCCCTATCACCTCGCCTCGGGAGTTCAGGAGCGGTCCGCCCGAGTTCCCAGGGTTGATGGCCGCGTCCGTCTGGATGATGCCCGCCATCATGCGACCGTTCTCTGCCCTGAGGGTCCGCCCGAGAGAACTGACCACACCTGTCGTCACGGTCCGTTCCAATCCGAACGGGTTCCCAATCGCGATCGCCATCTGCCCCACCTGTAGCACACCGGAATCCCCTAACTTGACTGGGTACAGCTTCTCCTGGGGTACGTCGATCCTGATCACCGCCAGGTCGTTGCTGGGGTCGCGGCCCACCACCTCGGCAGGGACCTTGGTCTTGTCCGCCAGGGTCACCTCCAATTCGTCGGCCTGCTCCACAACGTGGTTGTTCGTGAGGATGTTCCCCTGCTTGTCGATCATGAAGCCCGACCCTGTGCCCTGTTGCGGCACAGGTTGCAGGAAGTAGTCGTATCCGAAGGCCGTGGTGGTGATATTAACCACCCCCGGGCCTGACTCTCGATACACGCGGGTAACAACCTCCTCCTCGTAGGTCAGAGGAACAAAAGGCACGAGGGTGGGCGCGGGAAGCAGGGCCGCCGGTTGTGGCGCCGTGGCGGGGAGGCTCGTGGCAGTGGACGCGGCGGTGGGCATGGCAGCCGGTCCGGCAATCTCGGTCGGCGCCACCGTGGCCAAGGCTGGAAAAACCACTTCGGCAACGCGCGGATAGAAGGCAAGGACCACATAGGCGGTCACCAACGACGTGACCACTACCAGCAGCATGGCTCGAACAAAGGCTCCCATCGCATCACCCCCTTGCAAGATTCAACCGCCAGTTCCGCACTCGATAGTACGACAAATGGGCCTTCGCCGTCTCGTGCATCTGTGTATAATGGAGTAGAAGATGCGAAGGAGGTTCAACGATGAAGCGCACCATTCTCGTGCTCTCCCTGGCTATAACAGCCATGTTCACCCTTGCCGGCCTGGCGTTGGCCCAACAGCAGATCGAGTTCAAGCTCGGGTTCAAGACCCTCGCCGACCAGGTGCCTGACGTGGTCGGCCAACCTCTAGAGAACGAGCACTGGGGAGCGAACGGCGACTCCCTCCAGCAGACTAGCAACGGATTGATGGCCTGGCGCAAGGCCGACAACTGGACAGCTTTCACCAATGGCTCTCGCACCTGGATCAATGGCCCCCAGGGGGTGCAAGCCCGGGCCAACGACGAGCGCTTTCCCTGGGAAGCTGGCGCGGGCCAGCAGACCTTTTCCGACCCCTTTGCCTACTGCACAGCCGTAGGCACCATCGACCAACCGGACAGCCGCTACGTTGGTCCCAAGATCCCAGATGCCAATGTCGACAGCTTCGTCACGCTGTATGACGAGCAGGCCGACTATGTCAGCCAATTCGGTTCCTGGCGATGCTTCCGGAGCCAGCCTCTCGCCTGCCTCCCCGGCGCCAACCTCCCCTGCTGGAAGATGAACACCAGCCAGACGCCCAACGATGGGATGGCGCAATACTGCCAGGCAAACCCTGACTCCGACTTCATCCCTGCCGTGGCGACAGGGCATGACACCGTCTACTCCTGGAGGTGCACCGGCACCACGCCAACCATCGAGCGCCAATGGGTCGGGGTCGACCCAGAGGGCTTCGGGACCAACTTCTGGTACGCGATGCTGCCCGGCGAGTATCTACAAGCCCCGCCGGAACAGAAGAGGGTGCAGACCGGCGACAGATTCGAGGTGGTGCTGAAGTCCAACCCAACCACGGGGTATAAGTGGCAGATCACCTGGCCTCCCTACGAGAGCGTGGTGAAGCTGGTGGGTTCAACATACCGGGCGCAGCCCCAGAACCCCAACCGGCCGCCCATTGCCGGAGCGGGGGGAGAGGAGGTCTGGACCTTCGAGGCAGTCAACCCCGGTAACGTGGCTATCGGTCTAAGCTACAGCCGGCCATGGGAAAGCCGCCAGCCCGCCCAGAGGCACACCGTGGCCGTTACTGTGGAGCAATGATTCAGATTGGTGCCGCATGATGCATCAGGAACCCTGTTTCCGCTACACTGAGGACATGCTACCTGCTGGATCGAGAAGGAGCCTGCCTAATGGGCAGTTGGACCGATAAACCATCTCGGAGGTCAGAGGAGGCCGCGCCCACGCCGCGTGTCGGCCTGGGATGCTACGACGCACGCATCCTCGTGGTCGACGACAACGTCGGCGAGCGCGACTACCTCCAAAGGCTGCTGAGCAGTCGTTGGACTGTGGAGGCCGTGGGCGATGGACCGGCGGCCCTGGAGGCAGCCTGCGAGCAGCCGCCTGACGTAATGCTGATCAATACCACCACACCCCATCTGGATGCCGCTGAGCTGCTCAAAATCTTGAGGTCCAACTGCCGCACCAGCCCGACACGAGTGATACTGCTATCCTCCGACCCAGGAGAGGAGCCACAAGCCGAATGCCTGGAGATCTGGGCCGATGACTCCCTGGCCAAGCCCTTCTCGGACAGGGAGTTGCTGATCTGCGTTGCGGCCCATGTGGAGGTGCGGCAGGCGATCCAGGCTCGGGAGAAGTTCATCTCTGTGGCATCCCATGAGCTGAGGACACCCCTGACCAGCCTTCGGGGATTCTCCCAGCTGCTGCTCCGCCTGAGCGACAAGTACGCTCAGGACGATCCGGCGAAGCTCAGGCAGGCTGTTCGGGTCATGCACGACCAGACAGTCAAACTCTCGCGTCTGGTGGAGCAACTGCTGGACCTCTCGCGCATCGAGAGTGGCTGGCTATCCCTCCGAACGACAGAGATCGACCTGGTCCCCTTGGTGCGAGGCGTGGTGGAAGCAATGCAGATGGGAGCCAGCTTGCACACCCTGAGGCTGACCGCTCCAGACTCGTTGATGGCCCTGGCAGACCCGCTTCGGATGGAGCAGGTCATCTCCAACCTCCTGGACAACGCCCTTCGGTACAGTCCCAACGGGGGACTTGTCGAGGTAGTGGTAGCCATGTCTGGCCCTGGCCGGGCCAGCATCTCCGTCAGTGATCACGGAGTTGGCATTCCCGAAGAGCATCATCCACACATCTTCGACCGTTTCTACCAGGCTCACACCGACAGGCACATGGGTGGCTTAGGCATAGGCCTGTACGTCAGCAATCAGATCGTTGCCCTTCACGGCGGCTCGATCGTCGTCGAATCCCCTCCAGCAGGCGGAGCTCGCTTCGTGGTCAACCTGCCCACAGGTCTCGACGACCGCACAACACACTCAGAGGTAGAATAATATGGCGACGCCTCACATCCTGGTGGTGGATGACGAAGAGAGTATCCTGGAGTTCGTTTCCTGGGCTCTCACTGAGGAGGGATACAAGGTAACCTGCGCACCCAATGGAAAGGCAGCGCTGGAAACCCTTGAAAAGATGAGCCCCGACCTTATCCTCCTGGACTTGCGGATGCCTGTGATGGATGGCCAGGCATTTCTAGATGCCTACCAACGGCAAGAGGGCCCGCGGGCACCGGTGGTAGTGCTCACAGCGGGAAGCCAATCGCCCAAGGGTCTGGAGAGCGCCTCGGCCTTTCTCCCAAAGCCCTTCGACCTGGGTAACCTCCTTACCGTGATCGAGCGTCACACGGTCGCGTCTGCGACCCTTGAGGTGGGGCGTATACGCCAAAAGCAGTAGGAAGCCCGCCGGCAGCATCCCCTTTCGGCGTATACGGCATCCTCCTCTCATCCGATGCATCTCCACCCGCGCGGAGATATCATCCCCAATCCTATGTCTAACCTCTACACGGTCGCAGGCCCGATGTCGGTGCTCTGAGGCTGAGGCTCAGCCTCCCGCTCGGCCTTGGCCTCGGAATACAGGTCCTCGAACCCCTCTTTCGCGCTCGCGGCCGCCCGCTGGGCCCCCTCGGTGGCAACCAGATATCCCTTGATGGCGCCCTTCGCCAGGGGCCGGAAGGAGCGTCGCATCAGCAGCACCGCTCCCACACCCACCCCAAGCGCAAGCCCCCATCCACCTGGCACCACAAACTCTATCAACTCATCCATCGTGAATACCTCCATTTGGACACGCTGGCGACCGGATTCCCAATCCTGAAGCGAGGGGCACCTCATCCGTTCCAACGATGTAGTGTTTACGGGTATCCGGCCGCTACACCCCCGCCGGCCCCAAGTCCTGCTGGACATCCACTGTACCGGATGGCTTTGTCCTTTTGCCCACGTTGTACTTCGTGAACATCTCGAAGGAGTACCACAGCAGGACGTACCACGGGATGGCGGAGAGTCCCGCCCCCTGAATCAGCAACTGCCGTACCGCGACGGCGCCAAGAGCCAGCGGTGCCACCGCCTTGGCGTCCAGCCTGCCGCCTGTCGCCCGGGAGACGGCGCGATCCACCTGTGAGAAGCAGTCGTTGATGCTCCGCGCCACACCGGAGACGCCCTCCTCCACGCTCGCCTGCTGATCCAGGCCGGGGACAACTACCTTCACATTGGCATTCTGGACTGCCAGCAGCAGTTCCGCCATGTCCAGGGTCTCGGGGTCGTAGGACATCAGGAGGCTGCCTGTCGTCGGATTGACCTGGACCTCCCGGACCCCGCCCAAACCCGCCAACAGCTCTTGCAGAGCGCGCATGGAGTCCGATGATCGAAGCGACCGATCGGCCCGAACCCTGATCCGCCCGGGAACGAAGCTTACAACCGTTAGGTTTCTCTCTTCTACCATTGCCAGCCGACCTCCCGTCATACAGCCTGACGCGTCGCCTCGGACTCCTGCTCGGCTGCCGCCGTTCCCCTCGCCTCGGCCTCGCGCTCCGCCTTGGCCTCGGCGTAGAGGTCCTGGAGGGTCTCGCCCATCTCGGCAGTCATCTCCCTCATCCTGTCGGTGGCCACCATGCCTCCCTTGATCGCCCGCTTGACCAGGGGTCTCATCCGTGCGGCGCCCGCCGCAGTCGCTCCCACACCCAGGGCAAATCCCACGCCAGCAGCCATCCCGCCCAGCATCGTCTCCAGCAAACCCAGCATCACATCCTCCCACGCTCACCCGATTGCGGCACTGCGCACCGCTGCGTCAGTAGCTCACATCCTCACGGACTCTATCTCAGGTAATACATCAAGATGGATGCCATCAACTACAACGTACCCGCCCACATCATGCAAGACTTACCGAAGCAGACATGGAAGCGCCCTTTGGAACAGCTAGGGAATCGGATAGGGGTAACGACAGTGGCACGTGGATGGGACCAAGAGCGAGCAGGTAACAAGGCAGAAAAATAAGGGGCCTGGACTGACTCCAGACCCCGCATCTTGCGCTGTCCTGGGTACGCCAGGAGGGATTCGAACCCCCGACACCCAGTTCCGAAGTAGAGACCGACGCCACCCCGAAGGCCGCCACAGTCAAACAGCCACCGATAGGCATCAGACGTCAACTGATAGGCATCAAGTCATGCATCGGTATGGAGGGCGGCCCTGCATTCACAAGCTGCGGATCGATTGTGGCAGGTTCGATTTCGAACGGACCCATGGCGTCTTCTTCTTTGTGACTGTAGAATTGACGCTGGTCGCACCGCAGCCAAACGCTATTGCGATGGGATCGGGAGACTGACCATGAAGCGGGTTGGCATTGCAGCTTCATGGTGCGTTATGGCCCCCGTGGCGTGCTTCAGCACTGTCCTCGCCCAATCGACTATAGGGAGGACACGAGCGGTCCTGATGGAATCTGGCAACATGATGGTCAAGCTCTTCGAGTAGAACGTCGACGGCCCGCTACTTAGTGTCTAACGGATCAAGTGGATCGCAAGATGCGCACAAGTTCTGGTCTACGCCGGGAGTGCCTCCGCCAGAGAGGGGATTACCACCAAATGACGCAGCTTCAAAGCGGTCAAGGCGACCCGCCG
>DIXP01000058.1 GCA_002436065.1 Chloroflexi bacterium UBA6077 | reverse complement strand
GGCAGCAAGTCGGCATGTTTGGTTCTCTTAGGAGACTTCTTGGCGAGCTTCTTCTCGCATCTAGCAAGCCTACTTTCCCAGTCCCCAGCCCACCCTTGCTTCATCGCCAACTGTGAGACTCGGATAGCGTCCGCATAGTTCTGTTGCTTCTCGCGGATGATTGCGAGTTGTTCAAACCCTACGTGACGCGGTAACTGGAAAGGCCTTGGGGCATTGAACCGGAATTTGCCCGACTTCCAATCCTCGTACCGGGCTCCCAAATACTCCCGCTGCTTCTCTTCGGGGAGTGAGGACAGCCAGGTATCTTGGTCGGGCGGTTCGTCCACGTCAATCCCAAGGTCTCTGTAGGTTGGCCCCTCCTTTGGTCGCTCGTGCTCGCGTTTGAAGGCCTTCACTACCTGTGGGGCAATCTCTATCTGTGCCAAACAGACTTCGATCGCTACATCGAGTGCAGTCGGGTCGGCATCTCGGTCCTTGTAGAAGGACTGGATTAGACCCTGGTAGGTGAAGTGAATGTCGATAGGGTTCTGTCCAGCCTCCGCCAGTTCTCGCGCCTTGGCAAGAATGCGCTGCTGGATTGAACGATTGCTCGGGCTCCTGAACCAGGAAGCGAGGCCCCAAAGTAACCCAGCGGGACTCTGGGTAGAGGAGTAGATTTTCCCCTGGGTGAGAGGCCGAGGATTAGAGACTCCAAGGGGATGGTACCTTTCCTCGACTACCTTCCGTTCTTCAGGTGAGAATGTGGTCAGCCACCAGTCGGTGAGTTGGAAGAATCCGATTCCGCCTTCGACCTTAGGGGGCCGCTTGAAAAGGTCACGGAAGCCCATCCACCTGTCCTCCCATTGAAGCCAGTTAGAGCTTAGTGCCTATGGATACGGCATGCATATGGCGGTCGGCCTGAGGTTGTGGAAATTATAGCATCATGGTAGGTAGCGAGCCGTTGGAGAACGAAACAGGGAGAGGACTTTCGACCCCTCCCGATCGAGGCTGCTTTGCCAGCCCTGCATGCTTAGGCCGCCCTGCCCTCGAACTCGAACGGCTCACACTCCCAGCCAGGGAGCACGAAGCGTATAGACTAACGACCACCAGACGCCCGGACCGTCAACCCCAACCGCTCCAGCGCTTCCCGTTTGTTCTCGAGTCCAAAGCAGTCATTTGGTACGCTGCATTGCCGCTATGGGCAGTAACCCTGGACACCACGCATCGACGATCCGTTGGTAACACGGGAGGACCCAACGGCCGACATGACATGAACAGAACGCCTCTCACAGAATGCCCCCCCACCGCGATCCCGCTGTATGAAATTGCAGACAGCAAGGGGGGATGGTTAGAGACCAGCCCTCCTCTCCACAACGAATACGTTAGGGTGGTAGACGAACGACGCCAAGGAAGAGTAAAGCCCCTGATTAGGCTCATTAAGGCTTGGAAATTCTTCAATAGCGCACCAATTCAGTCCTTCTACCTGGAGATGTACGTTACTAAGTACGCAAGTGACGAGAATGCGATCATCTACCCGATAGACGTCAGAAACATCCTGGAGAACCTGGCAATCGAATGCCTTCCCACCCTTGTGGACCCGATGGGTATCTCCGGTTCAATCGAGCCTTGTTCTTCGATCTCTAACCAATCAGATGCGCTGTCGAGACTCAGAACCGCAGCCGATAGGGCGCAGAAGGCCACATCAGCGGAGTACCAAGGCAACATCAGGGGAGCGTTGGGCTGGTGGAACGAGCTCTTCGGGAGCCAGTTCCCCCTCTATGGTTAATGGTGGTTATCGCATATAGACACAACATAGTGGCTCATTCGCGATTTCCTATCCTCTGGCCTTGAACTCGAAAGGCTCCGACTCCCAACCAGGGATCACGAACCGGATGCGCCAGTCTCGACCCGATGCCCGTACCTCGACCCCCCAACGCTCCAGTGCCCGCCGCTTCTGCTCGAAGCCGAAGCCCTCGATCTGCCCGGCTACCTCGTCGCAGTATTGGAGCAACTCATCCCACGCAGTTCCCGCGGACTCCTGACGCGCCGTCTGCTCATCCAACGCAGCGATGGTCGCCCGAAGTCGTCGCCGCTCCTGGTCCGCCGCTGCCAATTCCTGCTTGACGGCCTCCAGCGCCAACTCATCACTCTCAGCGTACAACCGGATCAAGCGCTGCTGCCGGCTTTCCACCTTGGCGAGTTCCTTCTCTGCCGCATTCCGGTCGGCCTGGAGCAGTTGACTTGGGCCAGCCTCTCGACGCCGGTTGTAGTCATCAAGAATGATTGTGGGGTCGGACAGTACTTCGGCTACCCGTTCCCAAGTGAAGGACTCCAAGAGTTCAGCGTTCACCCGCTTGCCGCCACATGGGCCGCTCGGGGTCTCCCTGGACGAACAGCGGTAGGTCCTCCGGTCCCCCTCAGGGCTAGTCCGCATCTTGCGCCCGCAGATTGAACACACCACTAACCCCCGCAAGAGATAGGGCCTTTCCTGGTTTCGGGTGTTCTCGCCCTGGTTGGTGTCCAACTGACTCTGAACCGTGTTCCACAGGGCTGCCGGAACGATGGCGGGAGTTGTCCCATCGGGAAGCTTCAGCCATTCCGACTCTGGGCGTTGTATCAGTACTCGCACCTGTTTTCGGTTCCTTATTTGTTTCTCCCAGGTCCAACGCTAGGCGTAAGTCTCTCCCTTGTGGGCTGGCTCTCTAAGCATCCGGTGCAAAGAACCTTTGCCCCAGGAAGTGGGAGGGAGTCCTGATCGCCCCAATGGACGGCGAATACGAATTTGGTCTGAGATCGACAGGCCAGACCAAACTCACCATTGACGGCAAGTCCGTGGTGACGAACGATGGCGATAACTGGGCAACCTGGACAAAGACAGGGACGGTTCGCCTGCCCGCTGGATCCCGCTCCTTCAGCGTCAGCTACTCTGGGCGACAGAAAGGGGGCATTCTAGAAGCGTTCTGGACGCCACCTGGAGGAAGATCCTGTCTCATACCACCAGAGGCATTCGGGCCGCTACGAACTACACCATAGAGACCATTTTTCGCCGAGAGAACGTCAGCCCCAGCCAGATTGCCCAACTCACCGCCGCCGCCATCGATATTGCCAGCCCGAGATCGAACCCGGGAGGCTCAAATCGAAACTGGACGACGTGAGTCCCAGGCTCGTTAATCCACACCGCCCTGCCGCTCACGTTGGCCCTGAGGACCTCGACCTCTCGCCCATCCACGAAGGCTCTCCAGCCAGGCCAGTAGGAGTCGCTGGTGACCAGGTAGGCAGGGGCATCGTTGGAGACCACCAAGCGCAAATACGCGTTGCGGGCATCCGTTATGTCAATGTGCTGCTGCGTCAGATGGCCCTCGGGGGTGTACCCTGATCCTCGATCACCAGCGCTCTCCATCTGATTAGCAGGCAACAGGACGGTCGCGGCGGGGTTCACCGTCCCAACGGCCACAGCGTGCATCGCATCCATATCGTCCATGTATCCAAGGCTGCGGGGGACCAGGTAGTACCTGGGCATGAAGCTCGGGTTCTCATGCAGGTACACAACCGGGGAAGCGCTGCTGTTGGGACCGGGTTCCACGACGACACTGGCGACCAATCGAAGATCCGGCACCTCCGGCGTCAGATCCACGGCGCTCAAGAGATAGCGCACATTCAGGAGGCTCAGCACCCGAACCCGCTCTCCCAAGGAGAGGTGTGCCCACCTGTCGGACGTGGGGAGCCAGCCCGACATCCGTTCGCTCAGAAGGAACCTCAACAGCACTTCCTGATGCATGGAATGCAGACCCTCATACCCATCGGCCGATGGCACCCCCCACTGAAGATTCATGCTGGGGGCCAGCATCTCCGATTGAAACCTGTAGCGAAGATCGTCATTGAAGCCCTCTTCGGGTCCAGGTCCGTGGGCAAGGAAGTGGTTGGATATTCTTATGCCAGGCACCTGGCTGTGCACTCGATACTCCCCATCGGTAGCCCTGAGAAGACCGACTGTCCGCGGGACTGTTCCCAGCACTCCAGAGTCGATGCCTGGATTGAGTATGGCCGTTAGGGGCACCAGCACCGCCGCGACAATGATCAAGAGCATTTTCTCGGTCTGCCCCCGAGAAAAGTTACCCATGCTGGCCAGTGTGAGAACCAGAACCGTTGACAGCAGCCCCACCACGGCCAACCCCATCCGGGGACGAAGCGGATTGAGAGCATCCAGTCCCTGTTCCGCCACCCAGACCTTGAAGCCCTCCGCCTCTGGACCCGAGCCAAACTGAAAGAAAAGCCCGGAGCAGAGATAGGCGGCCGCCACCAGTCCAGCCGTCAGCCCCATCAACCCGCGATACCCGATGCGCCGGGGGCTTCCGCCGCCTTTGGCGCCGATCCAGTACCCATCCAACGCGATCCCGGCAAGCAAGCAGAGGGCGAAGGCGGTGGAAAGGCCGAACCGCGATGGTTCCGTAAAGCTCGACAAGAGAGGTAGTCGGGCAAGCAGATGCAGGGGAGTGGCATCACCCAAGGACAGCAGGATTGTGGCCACGGCCATCCCGAGGAAGAAACGTCCCAGCGGTTGTGCAACGACAACCCGAATACCCAGGAAGACCAGTACGACCGCCACGGGACCCACGTAGTCTGGAGAACTCCAGGAGAAGTCCTGTAACCGACTCAGCGGCAGCAGGTTTCCCACCAATAGACTGTGTAGCGACAAGGCACCCATCTTTGCGACGCTCGCAGGCATTGGATTCGCTCGAGTCGACAGCTCCGTGACCATCCAAGTGGGGAGCAACCGCACGGCCGCTCCCGCCGCACCCAACATGCACGACACCGCCAACGTGCCCGCCATCCAGAGGGTCGCACTACCTCCCTTGGAGCGTACCGCGCAGGCTAGCTGGAAGAGGGCATAGGCGCCGCCAGACAGCAGGGCTATCAGAACATGCTGAAAATGACCTCCCAAGAGACCAGCCGCCACCACCAGGGCAACAACCAACCCGTGACTGAGACCCCGCCGCAGCACCAATTCAACTCCCAGGATCATCCCTGGATATACGAACGCGCTGCGCGCCGTGAAACCGGCCCCGCCCGCAGCAATCTCGCTGCTCAACTCGAAGGATATGGCTGCGATCAGGGAAGGCCTCACGCCTATTCCGACCAGACGGCAATACGCGTATGTGAGCAAACCCGCCAAGAACAGGTGCAAGACGAGCGACCATGCATAGGCCTGAGCGGCAGGCATCGTCCAGAGAAGCAGCAGGTTGGGCGGATACAGGAACGGATACTGAGTGAAGGCGATGGGGAAGCCACCGATGACCTCCGGTGACCACAGAATGCTCTCACCAGTCCTCAGTGCCCTGGCACACCACTCCCAGGCAGGAAGGCTCTGTAGAAAGACGTCATCCTCGAGGAGACCAAAGCCGAGTGTTAGTTGCCTCGCGAAGGGGATGGCGGCAGCGAGGAAGAGAACGAGGGCTGAGCGGCCTAGTCGCATTCGGACGCCGACTCGTGTGCCGATCTCCCCGATCTCGACGGTGACTGGTAACCGCATTTCGACGCGAAGCGGATCTGCCCCAAGATCGCGTGAGCTAGCCCGAAGAGGAAAGCAAACATGGACAGGCGTGAATAGTTCATTGCCCTCAGACTCCCATGCAAGTCAAATGGCGAAAAGCAACTGCTAAGACCATCCCTGAAGGTCAGATAGTCAAAGGAATCACTCACCATTAGGAACCCGCCAGTGTGCACATACGGAAGTGTAGGGATGTCGTAAGGATGCGCCAGTAGATCAGTCGCGAGCACATAGATTCCAGACGTTAGGATCTGCGAACCGCCCTCAAATAGCGCTTCTGGTCGCTCCGCAAGCCTTCCTTGATGAAACACTAATATTATTGAGGATACCAGAAGTGCCCCACCCAACAGTTTAGCGCCCTTCATTCTGCGACAGTAGGCCAGGAGATTGACTATTGCATAAGAAATGACCAACATTGCATAAGGAAGTCCATATGATGCGCGCCGAAAATAGTCGTGCGGAAGCTGCGGCCTTGTTAACGCAGGGCTTACGAGCAGAAACGATACTAGATTAGCGACTGGAAGTAAGGCTAGGAAGACCAAGTAGGGCCTTTTACGAAACAATTCTAGTGTGCCTACTATGTAAAGCACTGTCAGAGTAATGCCAACGCAGACCAGAATATGCTCAGTCGATCCCAGAGCCTCTGCGTATCTAGGAAACCCCCAGTAAGTGAAACCATCAAGGTTAGCTAGAACATGCTGCACTCCGACAGTGCCATTGAAGCTGTTCGGCCAAACAACCCCGATATTCGCAAGCATTGTGGCAGAGAAAGCAAGTAACATGCTTGCGAATATCGTCAAAGCAAGGTGCAATCCTCGGTTACTACGGAACCAGATTGCTATGCTCAGCAAGGACATTGCCCCATACATTATTCCTTCGGGTCGAGTTAGGGCCGTTAATCCGGCTACCACCCCTAGGGCTGCCCACGCGGGATAGCTTCTAGCATCGTCGGTGCATCTAACAGCCAAGTATGCCAAAGCCATTAGTAGAGCGGTGAACATCCCGTCTGGCTCGGCAGCGCGCAATACGTAGAAGGAAAGCAAGGGGAAGGTCGACAGGACCACTGCCGCCGTATAGCTTAGCGGTAGCTGATGAGTGAGCCTCTTGCACGCGAGATAAGCGAGGGCCGTGAAACAGGAGGCCGCAAGTAGGGCTGGCATCATTGCCGCTAGCGCGGAGTGGCCCAACAGAGCGAATGAAGCCAGCATAGCCAACGGCAGTCCCGGCAGGTCAATGAGATAAGCAGCCATGCCCCCAGCGCTGTACCCCTGCTCGACATGCGATACTGGATAGCCTAGCCCTTCCTGCAAAGCATCGGCTATTGTCCAATACCTGGCGTAATCGTCACCCACCACCGTCACGTAAGAAGACCCAATGCAAGCTCCTATGACAAGCGTTGTCGCGATTGTGATCGGCTCATGACTACGCTGGAGTCGCTCGAGGAGGCACCGCAGAACCGTTCGATCACTTCTTGCCCAGCCCAGGATCGCTTCTTCCAGCACAAAAACCACGTAGAGGTATACGACCATCGCCTCGACTGCAGTGAGTCGTATGAATGGGTCGTTCGTGTACGCGTGATGGAATTCGTCCGACACGTAGACGCCAACACTGGTCACCAACGGAAAAACTAGCACAAGCCCGGTCAAGACTAAAGCTGCAGTGAGCGAGCAAGTCATTCGGCGGGTTCCAGTTGTGGACAATCTGCGCAAGTACACCACCTGCCATGCAGTCATCACGGCGGATGTGGCAACAAGAACTGCTACCCATTCCTTGGTAGCGTCTTGAGGAATGGCCCTACCCATCGTGAAGACGGTAGTCGCCACAGAGACTGAACATGACAGGACTAGCATCAGCCCAGCCAACAAGAGCGGTCTGGTGATAGACATGGCTTGCTCTGTAGGCACGACTGAGTCTCCCATGGATTGCAGGACCGCCTCCTTGTTGCACAATGAGGTGCACGACTAATGGCACAAGAACGCGTGGAGTATACAGTGAGAAGCTGTGTTCTGGCTCGTGCTTGCCAGAATCCCTCGAAAAACCCTGGAACTCAACCTTCTTCAGCGATGGCCGAGCCAACGGAGAGATCAAGCTCCATGAGACACGTCAAGATGCCTCAATGCCACTTTGACTGGAAAGCGTACATGCCCCCTTATGGGCAACTGGTCTTGACCCCACGTCAAGGGAGCCAAATCAGAATTAACTAGGTCTTAGGTTCAGCCTCACGCCCCGGTCCCGTTCCAGATTCAACCCTTCTTGTGTCTGGACTGCGTCTGGACCAGGGCCAGCCCAAACCAGCCCAGCCAGATACCCCCAGCCACTACCGACGCGATGCCCCCCATTTCGAGGCTTCTCGGCCGGTAATCGAACCTAACGATGTGGCTGCCGCTCTCCGGTATCCATATCGCCCGTCCGCCCACATTTGCACGAAGGATGGGTGTCTCCTGCTCGTCCAGGAGAGCCCTCCACCCCTGCCAGTGCACGTCGCTGCTCACCAGGTAGACGGGCCGATCGTTGGTAATCCGCAGGATCACCTCCGTGTTGTGGGACGACAGAAGCTCCACCGAGCCAGGAGAGGGGCGGTCGGACACAGGAGAGCCATCGCCTTCCTGCCCGCGCACCACCTCAACGAGCAAGACGGTTTCCCCTGGATCCACCTGTCCCAAAGCCACGGCATCCAGTGCCTCCGTATCGTCTGCGAAGACCTGGGCCGATGTAACCAGGTGGAACCTGGGCAAGGGGTCGCGACTCTCCAACAGGAAGACGGCTGGGGCGGCACGGCTGGCCGGCCCAGGGGCAACTTCAGTCTGGTAAACGAGGCTCAGCGACTTGGTCTCCGAAGAGAGGTCCGTCCCGCTCAAGATGTACCGCACCCCCATCATGCGCAGAACACGAAGCCGCTGCTCCATCGTTAGATGCGCCCACTTGCCGGGCATGTCGATCCAGGGCGAGGTCCGCTCGCTGTCGATGTAGCGAAGCAACTCCTCCTGAAACCGGGAATGGAGCTGCTCGTACCCGTCCGCTGACGGGATCCCCCATCTCAGGTTGAGGACGGGGGCCAGCATGGCCGCATGGAAGCGGTAGCGAAGGTCGTCGGTGGCACGAGCTTCCGGGCCTGGGCCATAGTAGTGCACGTGGTTGTAAAGGCGCATGCCCGGCCTGTGGCTGAAGACGCGATACTGGCCTGTATCTCCATTCAGATACCGCACCACTTCGGGCGTCTGTGCAATGACCTCTGGTGAGACGGTAGGGTTGAGTATCGCAACCAGCGGAACCAGAATCGACGCCACCGTGATGAGGAGCAGAGCCTCCAGCCTGGGCTGGGAGAGACTCCCGCGAGCCGCCAGGGCCAGCCATCCAAGGGTTAGGGGCAGCCCCAGGAGTGCCAGAGCCATCCTGGGTCGCATCGGGTTGAGCAGATCCAGGGAGCGCTGCTGGACCCAATCGCGCAGCGTCTCAGCGGCCGGCCCGACCCCGAACTGGAACAGGGCCGCGACGCACAGCAGTCCGAATGCAACCAGGACGGCTATCACCAGGCCCCCAGTGGTCCCCACACCTAGCCAGCGCTCGTCACCCTTCGCCCGGCGGCAAAAGCCATCCAGCGACATGGCGCTCAAGGCAGCCAGGCAGAAGGTGGTGATGAGGGACAGCCGTGAGGGCTCGCGGAAGAGGGACAGGAGCGGCAATCGAGTCAGCAGGTGCAGAGGGGTGGCGTCACCCAGAGAGAGCAGCGCCGAGAGGGCCCCAAGGCCCAGGAAGAAACGGCCAAGGGGCTGTGATGCCAGAAACCGAAGGCCTAGCAGTGTGAGAACAACAGCCGCGGGTCCAAGATAGCCGGGTGCTCCCCACGGCAACGTCTCCAATCGAGTGAGAGGCATGAAGCTGCCCGCCACCAGACCCTGGATTGTGAGGGCTCCAAGACCCGCCGCCGCCTCCGGCAGCCCCATGGATCGGGTCGAGAAGCCCACCACCTCCCAGGTCGGCAGCAGCCGGACAGCGGCGATGGCAACTCCAAGCAGCACCGCGAAGCCGCAGATCAGCGCGAGGTGCATGGCCCCCTGCGTTCGACCCATCCTCGTGACCATCCTGAACAGGCCGTACAGCAGTGCTGCCTCGAGGCTGAACAGCACCAGCTGCGCGTGTCCACCCAATAGGGCCGCGGCCACCACGAGCGACAGGACAGGCCCGTACCGCCATCCCCTGCGCGATATCAACTCTATACCCAGAAGCATGCCCGGGAGGGCGAAGGCGCTGTGGGCGGCGAACCCGCTGCTCCCGGCGACTACCTCAGTGCTCAGTTGGTAGGCGAGGGCCGCCAGCAGGGATGTGCTCGCGCCAAGCCCCACCACCCGACAGTAGAGGTAGGTCAGGAGGCCAGCGGCAAAAATGTGGAGGACCATGGACCATGAGTAAGCATGAACCGGAGGAAGAATCCACGCCAGAAGCAGATCTGGCGGGTAGAGGAAAGGATACTGTGTGAAGGCGATGGGAAAGCCGCCCATCATCTCCGGGCACCAGAGTATGCTCTCGCCGGAATGGAGGCTACGTGACAGCCATTCCCATGCAGGAAGGCTCTGGAGGAAGATGTCGTCATCCAGGATTACGGCGCCGAACAGCAGCGAGCGGGCAAAGGGGACGAACGCTGCCAGGAAGAGGATCGCGAGCGCCCGCTTCAACCCCATGGGTTAGCCATCCAACCGGTAGACCTTCACCGTGGGGCCGGGTCGATCGTAGTCGAAGAGGTGCCAGAAGGGGGTATCCAGGTCGTCCAGGGCGAAGGGCGGGGTCTCGCCGTCGGTTCGCGGAGCGAACTGGGCCACCAACTCTAGCTCACGGTCCAACTGCTGGTAGAAGTCGATCCTATCCTGGTACTTGTCCGGGCGCTCGAAGGCCCTGCCGTAGTTGTAGCTGCTCACGGCCAGGTACTGGAAACCGCCGCTGCGGTAGAACTCCAGGTCGTGCATAGTTGCCCGCCAGAACAGCTCGATCTCTCGTTGCTGGAGGGTCGCGCGAAAAGTCAGCGACTCCAGATCCAGCAGTGAGAAAGCCTCCACGGCCACCTTGCTGCCATGAGGTATGTTGCGCTCGGCCCAGATGTTGGCCTCCCACCTCGTGTCTTGCTGCGTGTAGAGCCAGTCCAGCCTCGCCGAGTACAGCGCGGGCTGCAGTAGCATCAGCGCGGCCAGAATCACCGCCACGACCCCTCCGGCGCGCGAGGGGACCAGTTCGACCAATCGAATGAAGGCGTAGGCAGCCCAGAGGGCCACGAAGGGCATCACGGGTACTACCCAGCGGACAAAGAAGAGGTCCATGGCCGACATGAACCCGAAGTAGCAGATCGGAAAGGATAGCATGAGGATGCCCTGTCCCCTGTTTCTGCCCAGCAGCACCACGGCTCCGACGAGAGCCATGGCCGCGGCCACTGCGCCGGAGCCGTGAACCACGCCCGCCAGGAACTGCACGGCAGTGGGGTCACTCGCCTGGCCGGACCACGCGGTACCTCCCAGGTCGAGTTGCGACAAGAATCCCCCATTGAAGCCAGGGAAATCGAGGACCGAAAACGGTGTGCCGGCGACGAACCCGATTATGGAGGCGATGGCAGAAAGGAGCAGCCTTGAGAGCGAGCGCGGCTGCAACATCCTCCTCAGGTTCCCATGCAGCAGCCAGTGGGCGGCTGCTATCGACACCACAACCATCCCCGCGTTGTACTTGGTCGAGGCCGCCAATCCCGCCATCAAGCCCGCGAGGAGGTAGTGCCGCAACGATCCCTTCTCAGAGACCCTGACCGCGTAGTAGAACGACAACAGCAGGAAGAAGGTGGACGGCACATCGTTGACGGCGTACTGGGAGTTGCGCACGTGCAGGAAGTTCACCGCCAGGAGCGCCGCAGCGATCAGGCCCGCTCGCTCTCCCCAAAGGCGGCGAGCCAGCAGGTACACGACGAACACCGTGGCCACGCCGAACAGCACACTGTCGAGCCGGGCCAACCCGTAGAAGAGATCCTGCTCGCCCCTGAACATCATGTACAGGTCACCCGGGTCCTGCCCCATCTGCAGCACTCGGGCAACCGCGAAGAGCCCCATGAACTGCACGCCGAAGAGGTAGATGAGGAGGGATGGGTTCTGGAAGTATTGGGGGTTCCACTGGTCGTGCAGGGCCACTTCCATCGCCCATCGAACGTAGATGCTGCTCTCCTCGGGCTGGAAGGCGAAGGGCAGCCCCCAACCCATGCCTCCCCAACGAAGCCCGAAGGCAACGCCCAGGATCGCGAGCGGCGGCCAGGTGCGCCGCCAGGTCAACTCGCGGCGCGCAGCAAGCCACAACCCGGCCTGCAGTAGCAGAACCAGGGTTGGGAGCCCCAGGAGGAGTTCAATCTTGAGGCTTCGGTCTATCCAATACTCCCAGGCGAACTGCTCCGAAGCCAGGACGCCCAGGGTGATCGGCAGGGTCCCAAGGAAGGGGAGAAAGCTGAGAGCAAGCAGGGCAGGAGGCATCCCCTTGATCGCCTTGACCGCGATGGCAAGCCACAGCAGCGAGACAAGGATCAGCCCTAGCGGCACGAGGACGGCCCGAATGCCAGCCTCGTTCAAAGCCGCGCGGCCGTACAGGGTAACCTGCACGAAGACAGCGAAAGACAGCGCACTCGCGATGTAGCCCACGGAGCACAGACGCGCAGGCCAGGAACCATTTCGCGGGCTTGGAGTCGACTTCGGGCAGAGAATGGTGGACGGTGAAGAACCAATCAAGGTGAGAAACCCCCAGGCAGGTTACTCGCGCACAGATGTCGCCGTTTCACGACGATTAGCTTCGCGACGATGCCTATGCATAGAATCAGGAGCAGGACGCTGAACAGGGACGCCACCGAGGCGAAGAACGGATTTGCGCTCTCGTATCGAGTCCTGTGCAGCTCATAGACGTACCAGATGTTCGCCAGGTGAAGGCTGGAGACCGCAACGAAGAATGGCACGGCCCAGCGATAACGGACAGCCAGGATGGCGATAGGCGGGATCGCCGAAAACAGATACCTCTCATGGATGCGCGTGGGGAGCACGAAGAACGCGAGCGATGCGGCGAAGCAGGCCCACAAGACTATACCCCAGTCATCCCCGGCCGTCCATGCCAGCAGCGCACACAGCGCGACGGCCACACCGAGAAACAGGTAGCCCCACATCTGATGGCTGAGCGATAGCCAGCCCATTGTTGAGTCGGGCACCCAGGGGCCGGCGATCGGGGTTCCCCAAAGGTTGAATGCATCAGCGCTGCCGACCGGGAACTTGGTGCCTGCGGCAACAAGCCTCGATCGGAGGGTCCAGGCGACGCTGAGGCCCGGCCAGAGGGTCACCGAGAAAGGCAAGAGAAGCAGTTGCAGCGTAACCAGCAGCGCTCCTCCGGGCAAGACCAGGTTCCGGACAGCCCACCTGGCCACCGATAGTCGAGCCAACTCAGAGCGGAAATCCGGGAGGCGGCGGATCTCGGAGCTGTAGTAGGCAACGCCTGCCACCGCCAGCAGCAGGGTGTATTGGGGCTTGGTCAAGAACGCCGCTCCTCCCAACAGGGCAGCCAGCGCCGGTCTTCCTCCCAACAGGGCCCACAGAGACGCCATCGTCAGCACCATGCCGACGGAGTCGACCTGTCCCCACACCGCGCTGGTGAAGACGACCCCAGGGTTGAGCACCAACAGCGCCGAGGCGATCAGGGCACGACGCTGGGTGACCAGACGCCCTGCAATCTGGTAGACGAGCAATCCCAGCAATAGGTCCGCGAGTATCGGAGCCATCTTGATCCAGAAGAAAAACGGTTCCAGCATGGACACCGGCCCGTCAACCTGACTCCTCAGCCGCTCCGTCGCCGCCAGCAGGTACAGGTAGCCGGGCAGGTAGTCCGTGGATGGGTTCGCCAACCGGTAGAAATCGGCCAGCGGCATGCTCGCAAGCTGCTCGGCCCACATCTTGAACAACACGATGTCGGCGATGAAGCCACCCCGCGGGATAAGCCACCAGCGCAGCATGAGCCCGGCGAGCAGGATACCCAGGAGCGCAGCCGCGTGCCCGTGACGCTTCAGCACGCCCAGCCTTCCCCGCATCCTATCCCCGTCAGGTAAGGACAAGCCTATGCTCATTAGTGTCTAACGGATCAAGTTG
>DIXP01000101.1 GCA_002436065.1 Chloroflexi bacterium UBA6077 | reverse complement strand
CGTAGACTCCCGGGTTCGCTGCTACTGTCAGGCCAATCCCTATCCGCTGCTCCAAAGTGATATCCTGTCGTGGGGAGCCCACAGCTTCCTCCTTGGCTGGTGATGCCGTTGATCCCGGTCATCATCAGCCAAGGCTCTTTTCATGCCCCAATCCCACCCCTCCATCCCCAACACTGTCATGCCGTCCCTGAACCATGCCGTAGGCTGATCGCCATGGCACGCATTGCACGAATCGTGGCCCCGGGCTACCCGCACCACATCACCCAGCGGGGAAACCGGCGCCAGCAAACCTTCTTCTCCGACGACGACTACCGCGCCTACTATGGTGTACCCCATTGTCAAGACAGATTTCGGGCGACTATTTGTTAGGATCCTGAGCCGGGTATTCTCTCTGCCGGCATTGCCGATGCTCTCTTCCGTGTCGGTCTCATGCTCTCGTTGACGAAGATGGGGTTGCTGTCGTAGCCTCTAACCCGTCCGGCGAAACGGAGATGGGCTACGGTGGCGACCGCCCCATCGAGGGATAACCGGATGGGGGTGACGAGTGTCGCCTGGGGGAGCCTTCGGGCTCTCCCTCTCTCCCACCAGCCGTGTCTCCCTGACACTCCGAGTCCCCCTATGCCTAGAAAACGCACGGCCCTCGGCCTCGGTCAATCCTCGGCTAGGCAACCGAACCTCGGTATACCGCTTCCGGCATCCTGTAGCCGAGGGACTGGTGCAGCCGCTCACGGTTGTAGAACTGGAAGTAGGCCCTGAGGTTAGCGGCAGCCGCGGGCACCGTCTCGTAGTCCTTGAGGTAGACCTCCTCCTGCTTCACCGTCCGCCACAACCTCTCCACGAACACGTTGTCCAGGGCCCTGCCCCTCCCGTCCATACTGATCCTGATGTCCCTGGCCAAGAGTCTCTCCGTGAACTGCCGGCTGGTGAACTGGCAGCCCTGGTCGCTGTTGAACACCTCTGGCCTACCTCTCCCCAAGGCCCTGTCCAGCGCATCCAGGCAGAAGCCCACATCCAGGCTCACCGATAGCTCCCAGGACAGGACGTACCGACTGAACCAATCCAGAACGGCCACCAGGTATACGAAGCCCCTGGCCATGCGTATATAGGTGATGTCCGTGCTCCAGACCTGATCAGGCTTATCTACTTTTACATCCCGTAGCAGATAGGGGTAGACACGGTGATCGGGCGAGGGCTGGCTGGTGCGAGGCTTGGGGTAGATGGTCTCTAACCCCATGGCCTCCATCAGCCGATCCACCCGCTTGTGGTTCACCTCGTGGCCCTGCCCTTTCAGCCAGGCCGTCATCCTTCTGATCCCGTAGAACGGGGTCCGAGTGTACTGCTCGTCGATCAGCCTCATCAGCAGGAGGTTCTCGTCACTGACCCCTCTCGGCTGATAGTACAGGCTCGACCGCGACAGCCCCACCAACTCGCACTGCCGCACCACACTCAGGCTCTCGTGCTCGGGCTCGATCAGGCCCCGCTTGGTCTCAGTCGGCAACTCCAGCTTTTTTTTTCAACCAGTCCAGCTCCACCTTGAGCTGACCGATCTGCTGGTACAGGCTGGCCTTCAGCTCCTCCTCGGTCCTCGCCTCCCTGGACCTCTTTGAGGAGAACAGCCCTGGCAACTCATCCAGCACCTGCCTCCTCCACTGGGCTATCTGCCCAGGATGCACCCCATACTCCCCAGCGATCTCGTTCATCGTCCGCTGCCCCTTGATCGCCTCCAGCGCCACCTTGGCCTTGAACTCCGCACTGTGCCGTCGGTACTGTCCCACTTCGACCATTCCTCCTACCACTCCTCGGCACAGCTATCCTAACAATTCGGCCTGTCCAGTTTTCGGGGTACACTATATACCTCGATCTGATGAGCGAGTGGTGCCGGCGGTGTGGCGTCGCGCTGTGGGCCTATTGCCTGATGCCTAACCATGTGCATCTCGTGGCCGTTCCCGAGAGCGAGGACGGCCTCCGCCACGCCATCGGGGAGGCGCATCGGCGCTACACACTGCGGGTGAACTCTCGGGAAGGCTGGACCGGACACCTGTGGCAAGGCCGCTTCGCGTCGGTGGTTCTGGAGGAGGCTCATCTGCTGGCGGCAGTGCGCTACGTGGAGCGGAACCCGGTGCGGGCAGGACTGGTCGCCACCGCGGAAGAGTGGCCATGGTCCAGCGCCCGCGGCCACCTATCGGGTCGGGAGGATCCCCTGGTCGAGGTCGCCTCGATGCGGGAGTGGATAGGCAACTGGGCGGAGTACCTGGCGGGTCAGGAGGATGAGGCGCTAGCCGAGGCCCTTCGCCGCCACGAGCGGACAGGGCGTGTGTTGGGCAGCGAGGAGTTCGTTGAGACCCTGGAGGGCACCCTGGCGCGCCCCCTCAAACCAGACAAACGGGGACGGAGGCCGAAAGGGGATCGGAATTAGTATGGTGTCCCCTATTATCCAACCCTCAACCCTATCCTCGGTGGCGCTGTCTTCGAAATTGGTATGGTGTCCCCTTTTTTCAAGAAACCCCTTGCATACGCCCCGCCATCTACAGTATATTTCCTAGGTCGTAATCATTACGATTACATCGGGAGGCCACCTTGGACAACTCGGAGATAGAACGCCGCGTAGCTGAGTTCGTCGATGCGTGCCGCCGACAGGGCGTCAAGGCAACCCATCAGCGGATAGAGATCCTGCGAGAACTTCTTGCGACCCAGGAGCACCCCGACGCCGAAACCATCTACGATCGAGTTCGGCAGCGCATCCCCACTATATCGCTGGACACGGTGTACCGCACGCTGAGAACGCTGGAAGATATGGGAGCTATCACTCGAGTGGGCTCAATGCAGGACAGAGCTCGGTTCGATGCAAACGCGGATCGGCATCATCATTTTGTCTGCTGCGAGTGCGGCATGATTGGCGACGTCTACAGTGATGTGTTGGATCGCTTCCCAGTGCCGCGTGAATTGGCCGAGATGGGCAGCGTGGACTGGGTCTACGTTGAGTTGCGAGGGCGTTGCCAGAAGTGTCAAGCCCGCGCGAAGAAAGGCAAAACGTGAAAGGAGGGAACAGATGAGCAGCGAAGGCAAGTCCCCGGTAACAGGCATGACCCACGAACACGCAGCCGGCAGAGGCACATCGAACCGAGACTGGTGGCCGAACCAGCCGAACCTCAAGGTACTCCACCAGCACTCCGCCATGAGCGATCCGATGGGCGAGGATTTCGACTACGCGGAGGAGTTCAAGAAGCTCGACCTGAAGGCCGTGAAAGAGGACCTCTATGCGCTGATGACCGACTCGCAGGATTGGTGGCCCGCCGATTACGGTCACTACGGAGGGCTCTTCATCCGGATGGCGTGGCACAGCGCCGGCACCTACCGCATGGGCGATGGCCGTGGGGGCGCAGGGTCGGGCAACCAACGCTTGGCGCCTCTCAACAGCTGGCCCGACAACGCAAACCTCGACAAGGCGCGCCGGCTGCTCTGGCCGATCAAGCAGAAATACGGCAGCAAGATCTCCTGGGCCGACCTCATGATCCTCGCCGGAAACTGCGCGCTTGAGTCCATGGGATTCAAGACCTTCGGATTCGCCGGTGGGCGGAAAGACGTCTGGGAGCCGGAAGAGGACATTTACTGGGGCTCTGAAGCCGAGTGGCTTGGCGACAAGCGCTACTCCGGTGAACGGGACCTCGAGAATCCACTCGCCGCCGTTCAGATGGGCCTGATCTACGTGAACCCGGAGGGGCCGAACGGCAAACCTGATCCCGTCGCCTCCGGCCATGACGTTCTAGAGACCTTCGCGCGCATGGCGATGAGCGCAGAAGAGACCGTCGCGCTCGTCGCGGGCGGGCACACGTTCGGCAAGTGCCACGGCGCAGGCGATGCAGCACTAGTGGGCCCCGAGCCTGAAGCCGCCCCCATCGAGGAGATGGGCCTCGGCTGGAAGAGCCGCTTCGGCAGCGGCAAGGCCGGCGACACGATCACCAGCGGCATCGAAGGCGCCTGGAAGCCGAGACCGACCAAATGGGACATGGGCTATCTGAAGGTGCTGTTCAAGTACGAGTGGGAGCTGGTTAAGAGCCCTGCCGGCGCGAATCAGTGGCTGGCCAAGGACGTGGCCCCAGAGGACATGGTGGTTGACGCGCACGACCCGTCGAAGAGGCACCGGCCGATGATGACCACGGCGGACCTCTCGCTGCGCTTCGACCCGATCCTGGAGCCGATCGCGCGCCGGTACCAGCAGAACCCGGAGGAGTTCGCGGATGCCTTCGCCCGGGCGTGGTTCAAGCTGACGCACCGCGATATGGGACCCCGCTCGCGCTATCTCGGCCCGGAGGTCCCGGCGGAGGAGCTGATCTGGCAAGACCCCATTCCTGCACGCGATCATGAGCTGATCGATGCGCAGGACATCGCAGACCTCAAGACCAAGATCCTTGCCTCGGGCCTGTCGATCTCGGAACTGGTCTCGACCGCCTGGGCTTCCGCGTCCACGTTCCGCGGCTCCGACAAGCGCGGCGGCGCGAATGGCGGACGCATTCGGCTTGCGCCGCAGAAGGATTGGGAAGTCAACCAGCCGGCTAAACTGGCGAAGGTCCTGCAGGCGCTCGAAGCGACCCAGAATGAGTTCAACAGCTCGCAGTCCGGTGGGAAGAAGGTCTCGCTTGCAGACCTGATCGTTCTGGGCGGGTGCGCGGCCGTCGAAGCGGCGGCGAAGAAAGCCGGATACGACGTGATGGTTCCCTTCACGCCGGGGCGCATGGATGCTTCGGAGGCGCAGACCGATGCGGAGTCCTTTGCGGTGCTCGAGCCGATCTCGGATGGGTTCCGCAACTACCTCAAGACCAAGTTCTCTGTATCGGCCGAGGAGCTGCTGGTCGATCGGGCGCAACTGCTGACGTTGACGGCACCTGAGATGACGGTTCTCATCGGCGGCCTGCGAGTCCTGAACACCAATTTCGGCCAGACCCAACACGGCGTCTTCACACAGCAACCCGGGACGCTGACGAACGACTTCTTCGTGAACCTGCTCAACATGCGCACGGCGTGGAAGGCGGCATCGGAAGCGGGCGACCTGTTCGAGGGTCGCGATCGCGCGACGGACGAACTCAAATGGACCGCCACCCGAGTCGACCTCATCTTCGGTTCGAACTCCCAGCTCCGGGCTATCGCGGAAGTCTACGGATGTGAGGACTCAGGAGAGAAGTTCGTGAATGACTTCGTGGCTGCGTGGACCAAGGTGATGAACCTGGATCGGTTCGACCTCGCCTGATACCAGCGAGAGATGCGAAATGCGTGCTCCGTTCCAGCCTGCCCGGCTGGAACGGAGCAGCTTCTGGAGATCACTCCTCGAGGCCGCTTCTGACCATCGCGGCTACTCCCATTGCCGAGCAGTGCAGCTTAGGCTTGTACCCCCTCACCCACGACAGACGACCAGATCGATTCATCTGCGTTCGCCATTCACGTCGGAACCCTCGTGGACGCCTTCGAAACCTGTCTCTGTTTAGCTGTTTATCACTATAAATAGCTTGACAAATGTCCCGGCGGCACGCACAATATTTGTGGTAGTCTACACCCGACCGGCGACATGGACCGCGAACAGAACGCGGGCAGCTTGGAAGACCCGGGGCCGGTGGCATCCTTTACACTTTGGAGAGGCTGATTGTGGCGATGAGTAATCAGATGCCTCCTCCTGCTCACGTACCTCACGACTCCGATGAGGCGCCCCTGAACCCTGTTGAGGGAAAAGGAACCTCGCCGGTGCCTCCCAACCCCGAGGTCACGACGGCAGCCTACCCCTGGGGCAACTACGACTTCTCTGCTCGATCCATCCAACTGCTCGATACCTCCCTGCGGGACGGCCTACAGGATGTTGAGATCAAACATCCGACCCTCGACGAGAAGCTTCGCTTCCTTCATGCACTGCTGGAGGTGGGCGTCGACGCCGTCGACGTGGGAATCCCCGTCGGACGGGGGACCCGCCTCGATGATGCAGTCCGACTCGCCAGGGAGCTTCCGGAGCAAGTTCAACCCGTCTGCCTCGCCAGGACCCAGGAGGCCGACGTTCAGGCCGCCGCGGAGCTGGCCCAGCGGGCTGGACGCCCCATCGAAGTGATCGTCTTCGTCGGCTCCAGCCCCCTCAGGCGATGGGTGGAGGGTTGGGCGCTGGAGGAGATGATCCGTTGGCTCGAGCATTCCGTGACTCTGGCGGTGAGTGAGGGGCTGAAAGCCACTATCTCCACGGAGCACACCACCGAGACCGAGCCGGACGTCATACGG
Source organism: Chloroflexi bacterium UBA6077 (assembly GCA_002436065.1). Taxonomy (GTDB): domain Bacteria; phylum Chloroflexota; class UBA6077; order UBA6077; family UBA6077; genus UBA6077. The sequence goes on along the minus strand of DIXP01000101.1, from coordinate 8,201 downwards.
CAGCTCTTTAGAGTTGGTCTGGAACGCGGTGGCCAAAGGGTGTGTATCGCCGACACCAGCGGGGTAGCCACACACCACTCCGTGGCCACTCTCATAGGCTTCTTCAAGGAGCAGGTGCTGAGAGGGTTTGGCGACGTCGAGATCGACTGGCACGGCCACAACGACCTCGGGCTGGCTGTCCCCAATGCCCTGACGGCCATCGAGGCCAGCGCCGCGCGGGTCCACACGACGGTGCTCGGCGTAGGCGAGCGAGCAGGGAACATTCCTATCGAGAGCTTACTGCTCAACCTCAAGATCGCGGGCGATCCCCGACACCAGGACCTCAGGGGGATCCCGGCCCTCAGCCGGCTTGGCTCGACCATCTTCGACGTTCCGATCGCCGTGAACACACCAGGCATCGGGCGGAAGGTGGGCGTGACGGCCTCGGGCATCCACGCCGCGGCGATGCTGAAGGCAAGGAAGCTCGGCATCGAGGCCGGCCTGCCCTACTCGGCAGTGGATCAGCGATGGTTCGACCGAGAGGCAGACGTGAGGATCGGTCCCCTCTCGGGCCGCGCTAACGTGGAGTGGGTAGCCGGCAAGCTGGGCATCCCCTGCACCGAGGAGTTGGTGGAGAGGAGCCTGGCGGCGGCGATGGAGATGAATCGACTGCTCACCGATGCCGACTTCATCAACCTGGCGAACGCGCCCGACGTCCAGCGCTCGCCGCAGCCGGACACCATCTCCAGTGGGGAGCGCGCCGGCGGCGTAGTGCTGCCTCCGGGCTCCAGAAGCGAGTCTATCCCTCTGTCTGACGGGGTGGTGAAGACCGTCCCTGTTCTCTCCTTCAGGGATCGGCGCCACCTGCGCCCCATCGCCAAGATGTTGCTGGACGACGATCCGGTGGCTTTTCACGGGTGGGGCGTCTCCGGGGTTTGCGGTCGGGTGGATGCGGCGAGCGGCTTCCAGAAGTTCTGGATCCTCAAGTCGGGCCGTCCCCCCGGCTCCAAGATCCCTCTGCTGGAGCCGCCGGAGGAGATCGTCAGGCACGTGGACTGGGAAGCTGTACATCCCGCCTATCGCTATCTCCGCGATCCAAACAGGCTGAAGAAGGTGTGGAAGGGTGCCGTTCCGTTTCATCTGATATTCCCGTACAACGCCAAGGGGAGCAGCCTCTCCGACGCCGTGGTCACGCCCGCCTTCGATCCGGAGGTCGCTCCTCGCACTCCGGCGCCGACAGCCTGTTTCTTCTGGATCGACGATCCGTCGCTGGTACGGTTGGTCCGAGAGGTGAAGGCCAAAGACGTCACGGTTCAGCTTGGGGTCTCCTCCCTGAACGATCCCGGCCAGATACCCCCATTCAATACCGAGGAGCTGCTGGGATATCTCAAAGAACGGAGGATCGGCAGGTACGCCTTCGTCGTCGAGGACCCGGTGGTGGAGCCGCTGGACATCGCCAGCTCCCATTCCCAGTTCGTGGTGCCTCTGGACGGCGAGGAGCCGGTCTGGACCGTCAAGCGGATCGGGAGTCTCTCTCCGGCCGCTTTCGCCAGACGAACGGGGTTTCGGGTAGCGGTTCCCGAGGCTGTGCGGGTAGCTGCCCGACGTGCGCCGGTCGAGGCGAACCTGGATGCGCTGGTCGAGGAGTGCGCTCGGCGAATTGGCAGATGGCGTTATCGGGCGATGTTGCGCTGGCCTCTGTGAATGGCTGGGCGGGTCTCTGATCCGCCCATGGCTTACGTATGCGGGTCGATGGGAATCTCGATGCTGAAGGTGCTACCCTTTCCCACCTCACTATCGACCCGCAGTTGCCCGCCGTGGGCCTCCACTATCTGCTTGACGATGAAGAGGCCCAGGCCCAGGCCTCCAGCTTTCCTGCCGGTGGCCGTTCGATAGAACCGTTCGAAGAGGTGCTTCCTATCCTCTGAGTTGATGCCGGCCCCCTGGTCGACCACGGATATGGTGAGCTTCCCGTCCCGCCGTTTGACCTTCACCCACACCGGGCAGTCCGTTGGGGAGTATTTCAGCCCATTGCTCACCAGGTTGAGGATGGCGCGCTCAAGCCGCTCCCGGTCGGCGTTGATCGGCGGCAGCCCCTCCGGACACTCTATCCGCAGCCTGCTCTGATAATCGGCTGTCCCGACCACTTCGTCCAGCCCGGATAGCAGCGCGCTTACCTCTGTTCTCTCCCTATGGAGCTCGAAAACTCCGGCGTCCAGCCGCACCGAATCAACCAAGTCCTGTATCATCGAGTTCATGCGCCTGGCGTTCCTGGTGATGGACTCCGCAGCCTCTGCATCTGCCTGAAGCTCCTTCTTGTCGAGGCTTTTCCAGAGGAGAGATGACAGACCCATGATCGCGGTGAGGGGGTTTCGCAGGTCGTGCGAGATGGCACGAAGCATGTCCTCCCGCCCCTCCTGGAGGTCATGCAAGGCGGTGATATCGGTGAAGCTCATGACAGCTCCCAAGAAGGCACCGCCTTCTGCCTTGACGGGCGCCGCGCTCACCGATACCCAGAAGACTCTGCCGTGGGGCGGGTGCACCTTCATAATCACGTTGCGCACGATCTCACCACGCAGGGCGCGAAAGCCCGGGTGCTCCTCGATCGGGTAGGGGCGGCCGTCCGCGGTCTCGATGTGCAACACGTTCTTGATCCGGGACTCCAGTGGCGACTGCCGATCCTCTGGAGAGAGGTTCAACATCCGTTCGCCCGTGGGGTTCATGCGAAGGACTCGGCCCTGCGGATCCATCACCAGCAGGCCATCGGCCACGGAGGCGAACAGCGCTTCCAGCTCCGCTGTGCGGCGGCTGGCATCTTCCGACAGCTTCTCGATGCCCACCGTGTCACAGGAAGCGGACCTGCCCTCAACCTCTCTACCAGGGCTCGATCCACCTGAATCTTGTCCAATGACCGATCTCTCACGACCGGTAGGCGCGACCTGTGACTCACGCCTCGCCCTTCCACCCTTCCGATCTGTTTTTCCCAAAGCAACTCCCCTCTCACATGGTAGATCGACGCAACTGAGGGTAAACTTCGGTCAAACTGCGTGCCAGACCTGTCCGAGGAGCACACTTGCCCTCATCCAGCATGCTTTGCCATTCCTGAGCGAGTGCAATTGGGTTGCGATACTGCCTGGAGAGGCGCTCCGGCGGCTCGAAGAACCTGGTCGGCGCTGTGCCCTCGAAGTGGTAGGCCAGCCGCATCGCTCCCCGTGCTGCGAGTATTGAGTCGGCAAGGGCTGAAGCCACACCCATCCAACCCACTGCATGGCTGGCGCTACTGCTGCGACCAGGAGCGGGAGAAGGTAGACATGGGTGCTACTCAGGGGTATATTATCGAGGTGAAAGTCTTGTCTCCCTCCGAACCGGACAGCCGGCCCCAGGATGCTCTCGCGACTCGCCCGATGCCCTGGCAGGCGAGGCTTCCCTTCTTCTACGGCTGGTTCGTCGTCGCCGCCAGCTTCTTCTCGTTCGGCGTCTCGAGCACTGCCTGGCAGTCGTTCTCCGTGTACTTCGTCGCGCTCATCCAGGAGTTTGGATGGAGCAGGGCGTCGGCGGCGGGCGTCTTCTCCCTGTTCGTCATCGTCACTGGCCTCGCTGGAGTAGGTGCAGGGGCTCTTAGCGACCGGTACGGACCCGGTAGGGTAGCTTCCGTTGGTGGCATCGTTCTGGCTGCAGGTCTAGTAGCGTGCAGCCAGATCAGCGAGTTGTGGCAGTTCTATTTGCTGTTCGGCATCGTGGCGGCCGTGGGACTCGCCTTCACCGGATGGGTGCCATCTGTCACATCGACCACCCGCTGGTTCTCGACTAGATTGGGGTTCGCCCTCGGGGTAGTCTCGGCTGGGGTCGGCGTGGGGATCGTGGTGATGATCCCCTTTGCCCAGTGGGTGATCACCAACTATGGCTGGCGAGTCGCCTACCAGGTGATGGCTGGAATCGTTGTGTTCATCGTGGTGCCGGCAGCATTCTTCGGCCTGCGTGGTAGGCCTGAGGACTTCGGTCTGGAGAAGGACGGGGGCGCGCGCGTTGATGCATCAGGGTCAATCGTTCGAGAGAAGCGTTTCCGGGTTGTGGACACGGAGTGGGCGAACCGGCAGTGGACAGTTGCGCTAGCGCTGCGTACACCGCGCTACTGGGCAATCCTGGTGATGGTGGCCTTCCTGCAGATAGCCACCCAGACCGTGTTCGTCCACCAGATAGCCTACATGGTCGATAGTGGGTACGACAGCATGCTGGCAGCGAGCATCGTGGGGCTGATTGGGTTACTAAGCATCGGGTCGAAGATCGGCTCAGGGTGGATATCAGACCGGCTGGGACGCGAGAAGACTTGGACCATCGGTCTGACCTGCGTTGCCATGTCGATATTGCTGCTGGTCGCCAGCCGTTTGCCTGGAATGTCGATGCTGATCTTCTTGTACGCAGTCATGCTCGCCATTGGATACGGTACGTCGGTGCCGCTGACCCCCGCGGTGACCTCGGATATGTTCGCTGGAAAGCGGCTGGGATCGATATTCGGCGTGGTGACGACCGCTAACGGTCTGGGAAGCGCCACAGGGGCCTTGATGGGAGGATACATCTTCGACAGCACGGGGAGTTACCTCCCCGCCCTGGGACTAGCCGCGATGGCGGCCATAATCAGCATAGCGGCCGTGTGGATAGCAGCGCCCAGGAAGGTTCGTGGCGTCACGAGTACACGAGGCGGATGACCCCCACCCGGGCGACGACCTCGACTCTCTCCCCAAATTTACATTCACAGTCAATTGTCAGCCATACGGTTCGGCTTCAGGAATCTCCCGGACTTGATTCTTGAAGGTGTTCCCCAGGAGTACTTTCTTGCCTTGCCATTCGGGGAAAACAGGACTCATGGCATCGTAGTGTTTCATGAAGGTTTTGGTGCCTAACCGGCGGCCCCACTCCTGGCGATGGCTCGTCGACGACAGGGCATCACGCCAACGACCTGCGAAAGCTAGCCGCCATCAAGAACCCGCTGGCGATCAGGACCAGCCAGACGACGGTGATCGCGACTATCTCGAAGAGATACCCGCGGTCCAGTCCGCGGGTGAGGGAGATCCAGGCGAGCGCGATGACATTGATGGCCCATCCGGCGACAAAGAGCCAGCGGACGATGCACTCCAGGCGGTTTGTCCCCGCGAGGGCAGGAGCCAGGCACAGTAGGGAGAGGCTGATCAGCAGGTAACCCAGCTCCTCCAGGGCGATGAAGAGGCCGTGCGGGTTGTACTGGGTGAGCAGCGAGATGCCATCGGCTTCGCCCCCGACGATGCTGGGCTGGATCACCGCGACCTGCACGAAGTAATCACCCACGAGAACGGCTGCCGCCATCGCGGCAAAGACCACGCCCAGCAGGCTGAAGACCCTCCTGGGCGGCCGCGCGAGGGTATGCAGGCTGACCACGAACAGCACGTAAAGTAGGGTAGCGAGCATCGCCGGGAACATCCAGTAGTAGTCGCGGGGAAAGCGATCGGCTATGTCGAGATAGGGGTAGGAGACGCAGCCCTCCTGGCAAAGCTCCCCCGAGATCGGCGGGGTGAGGATGGCGATGGCGAAGGAGATCAGGATCAAGACGCTCATCGATAGCGACGCGTAGTAGCCGACGACGAGCGTGGTGCGGTCCTCGGAGTCGCTCGGTTGCACTACCTTTACCTCCCGCTTCTCTCGTTGTGAGCCCGAGCACCCACGGGTGCTCGGCTAAGAACGCGAGCCTTCGGTTCCCTACCGGTGGTGACCAGGGTGACCGCAGCTCGACCTGGCGCTCCAGAAGGTCGAGCTGCCAACGGAAACAGGTGAGCGTGTGGACGAAGTGGACAATATCGTACCAGATGGTGGGGCTTTCAGCCTAGCGAACTCCGTGCCTCCGCCCTTGACGAGGAAGTAGTCCCTCCCCCTGATGCCGTCGGACGGGGCATCCACCGTGATGTTGCCCGCGGTGATCTCGAGCCCATCCTTGCTCGCGATCGCGTCGTTGTAGTTGGCGTGGACAGCCAGAGAGCCGCTGCCCTCGATGGAAAGGTCGGCCTTGCTGAAGATGGCCGCATCGGGTTCGCCCGTCTCGGGGCCCTGGCCTGTGTAGGCGGTTCCATCCGCCACGTAGTTTTCGCTTCCCTCCGCCAGGACGATAACCACCGCTTCCGCGTCCTTGACGTAGATGGAGGCGCTGGTGGAACTGGTAATGCTCGCTCCGTTCAGAACGAGGGTCACCGGGTCCTTATCCTTCGTGTCCACCACTATCTGTCCGTCGCTCAAGTTGCCGCTGATGCTGTAGCTGCCGGCTGCCGTGATGTTGACGGTGCTGCCGGTGACCGTTGCGCCCGATCCGCTCACGGTTATGGGGTTGCCCAGGGTGATCACCCCATCGCTCTGGGCCAGGGACTGCACATGGCTCGCCGAGACGGGATGAGTACTCCCCGTATTGCTCCCCTGGTTCCCAGTCGCCCTCGCGGTCGAAGCGGCAGCAGCTGTGGCGGCTCCCACTGGGATGAGAGCTGCCTCTCCAGCGGCTCTGGTCGAGATGCCAGCTTGCGTCGCCTCCTGGTTGGGAACGAGATTGTAGCTGGAAGCGCCAGTGCCAGCACAGGGAGATGTTAGCATCAAGGCTATTAAGGGCTTGTGAAGGAAATGCCAGAAAGCTGTCAAGGTTCAATTCCTTCGCTCATGACGGCATTCTGATCTCGCCTTCACGACTTCTTAAAATGTCGGCGTCTCCGTAGCTGTTGCCGTAGCCGTCACCGTGGCTGTCGGTTTGGACTGTTCCCCGAACCATCCAATGCGATCGATCGGCACGGGAGACAGCACCCTTCGGTGGAAGACACGGGGAGCGAGTAGCGAGTGGGGGTAGGGGGAGCCGCAGGTTTCCCCGCGGCTCCTTTGTTTGCCCCGATGAGCAGCGCCCAGAGGGACCAGAAGGGCTCCGGTGTCTGGCTCCGCTGGCGTCAGGGTCCTAGCGCGCGTTGCCTCTAGAGCCTGTTATGAACCTTGGCCGTTTGGCTTACTCTCGGGCCAAAGTCGGCGTTCCATCAAGAAGCCTGTTTCTGACCCGGTCGTAAGGCGCCCGGGACAGTTCATAACAGGCTCTAGAGAGCGGTGGGATCAGCGTGGAAGACTACTTCTTGGTTGGATCGGCCTTCTTGATATCGGCGTCTTTCAGGTAATCCGCGTACATCTTGGTCTGGGCCTCAATTTCCTTCTTGAACTCCGTGCTGCCCATGGCCCTGGACAGGAAGCCCTCTTTCGTCATCTGCGCGATGATCTCAGGATCCTTGGCGATGTCGAGGAAGGCTTTCTCCAGCTTCTTCGCGGCGTAATCCGGTGCTCCAGCCTGCAGGGCTATGCCCCGAGATACGCCAAAGGAGAAGTTGAAGCCCACTTCCTTGGCGACAGGGTACTGCTCGAGGCCAGGGAACTTGGTATCCTCTACTATCATGAGCGCCCGGCCCTGATCCTTCTGGCGGAGCAGGTCGTCGGTGTAGATGATAGCCGAATCCACGTGGCCGCCCAGCCAGTTGGTAATCAGAGGGGCCGTCCCCGTGTGAGGCACGAACTGGATCTGGATGCCATACTGCTTCTGCATCTCGAGAGCCATGATGTGAGTGATGCTCCAGAGCGCCACACCACCGATGCTCAGCTTGCCGGGGTTCGCCTTCGCGGCGTCGACAAAGCCCTTCATGTCTTTGTAAGGGCTGTCATTCTTAACAGCAAATACCAGAGGGGAATACTGGAAGTCGACGAGGGGCAAGAATTGCTCAGTCTTGTACCCGACGTCCTCCATCATGGGTTGCGTCACGATGGTCGGTAGATTGGTGCCTACCATGGAGTAGCCATCCGCCTTGGAACGGACGAACTCGGACCATCCGACGGCGCCACCACCGCCGACCTTGTAGTCCATCACGATCTTCTGCCCGAGTGCCTTCTCCAACAATGGTTGCTGCATCCTGGCGGTACGATCGGATTGTCCTCCTGGATCCCACACCGTGAGATAGGTGATGGGCTTGTTGGGATAGTTGTCAGCCTCGCCCCCACGACTGCACCCGGCCGCGGCAGACAGCACTACGGCCGCCATGGCCACAACCGCTGCGACGACGAACAGCTTGGTCCGCATGGTCCTTTCTTCCTCCATTCTTCTGAAGACTGGATCGCCGGTTGATATCCCTTGATTCACCCTCTCTAAAAGGGGCAAACGCCGCTATAGTGTCTAACGGATCAAGTTG
>DIXP01000010.1 GCA_002436065.1 Chloroflexi bacterium UBA6077 | reverse complement strand
CAACTTGATCCGTTAGACACTAAAGAAGGGGGCTCTCCAGCAGCCCACACCGCTGGAGAGCCCCCTTCTGCATTCTGTTCTCGACCTACCGATTCGATGCCCCATTTGGAACCCACCACGGCCTAGACCCGCTAGAACCCCAAGGCGCCTCCGTGAGACCTCCGTGCTCTCCATGTCTCCGTGGTTGTGTTAGGTCCCCTTACTCGTCCCGCCTTCCCATAAGTATCCAGACGTAGTACAGCAGGTTTCCCAGGGCGGCCGCCACCGCGGCCACGTATGTCAGGGCCGCCGCCGAAAGCACATCATTGGCTCCTCTGTACTCCTCTACGCTCACCAGCCCATTACTCTGCAGCATCGCCAGTGCCCTGTTACTGGCATTGAACTCCACGGGCAGCGTGACCAGCGAGAACACCACACCCAGCGAGAAGAAACCCACTCCCAACCAGGCCAACCCGGTGAAGCCGATCAATATCCCCGCAATGAAGAAAATATACCCCAGGTTGGAGCCTATGTTCACCGCTGGCACCAGGGCGGCCCTCAGTCTCAGCGGAGCGTAGCCCGTGGCATCCTGCACCGCATGCCCAACCTCGTGGGCCACGATCCCCATCGCCGCCACCGATGAACTGCGATACACCCCCTGCGACAGCCGAAGGGTCTTGGAGGTCGGGTCGTAGTGGTCTGAAAGCTCTCCGGCCACCTCCTCCACCCTTACCTGGTTCAGCCCCCGGTCCCGCAACAGCGCCTGGGCTACCTGAGCACCCGACATATTCGCCATATTCCTGACCTCGGAATATCGGCTGTAAGCCCCCTTCACCTTCGCCTGTGCCCACAACACGAGCAACATGGGAGGGAGCGCGAAGACAAAGTACATCGGATCGAAAAAGAACATCTCTGTCCATCCTCCTGCTTCTCACCGGGAATACGGCAGAAAACGCATCACCACCCTGATACTAGCACAGGCAGTACCCACCCACAACACCAACCCAACCCCGTCCCACCGTCACTGCAGCAGGCCCCCCACGAAGTCACGGTGGCCCATGAGGAACTCCCTTGCCCCCGCGGGCTTGCTGCCCTCCAGAGCCAACTCCCTCAAGACCAGCACACCCCTCCCGGTGGCCACTCCTATCTCATGTCCGCCTCCCAGGAGAACCACCATACCAGGCTCCTCTTCCACAGCGAACGAATCGTCCGGCCAGCAGGAGACCACCTTCAGCAGCTTACCCTTCCAGTGTGTGTAGCTGCCGGGCCAGGGCTGGTAGGCGCGACTCGCGCGCCAGATCTGGCAAGCCGGGACCGACCAATCGATCAGTCCCTCTTCCTTCCTTATCATCGGGGCATACGTGACCTGGTCGGGATCCTGCACCACCGGAGTTATGGAGCCCACCAGGTAATAGGGTAGGGCAGATACCAGCAGAGCTGCCCCGGAGCGAGAGAGTCTTCTTTCCAGTTCAGGCGTTTCGTCGGAATCCTCAATACGGGTCAGGCTCTGCGCGAGAACCGGGCCAGTGTCCATGGAAGGCTCCATCTCCATGATGCTGACCCCCGTGAACTCGTCCCCCGCCAGGATCGCCGCCTGCATGGGCGCGGCCCCTCGCCATCGAGGAAGCAGCGAACCGTGCACGTTGACGCAGCCCCTGGGCGGCATCTCCAGCACCGAGCGAGGCAGGATCTGTCCGTAAGCCGCCACCACGATGATGTCCGGCCGCAGCCCTCTCAACTGCTCCACCGCCTCAGGAGCCCTCACCCTCTCCGGATGCAGGACGGCCAAGCCCAGCCGCTCGGCCGCCACCATGGTCGGGGGCGGCGTGATCTTCCTGTTCCGCCCAGCCGGCTTAGGGGGCTGAGTGACCACGCCAACTACCTGATATCTCTCCCTAACCAAAGCCTCCAACGACGGCACGGCAAAGGCTCCCGAACCCATAAACACCACCCGCATCAGATCCCCCTCCCCTTACCCAACCCCTGCTATCCCGCCTACCATCGATCCGACCGATCTTGACTGATCTTCGTGTCCCCGTGTCTTCTACTACATCATACCATCCCTATTGTGGTATACTCCCGTCGGCTCCTACCCGTGGCGGGAGGCAACATTGGCGCTCGTCGAAACGGCTGAGTACAGGCTCGGCGTCAAGGAGATGCTGCCAGAGGATCGGCCCAGGGAGAGGCTTGCCTCCTTCGGGGCTGGCTCCCTCTCCAACCACGAGCTGCTGGCCATCCTCATCGGCAGCGGCACCGCCCGCTTCAACGTGTTGCAGGTGGCTCAGACGCTCCTCCAGCGCTTCGGCGGATTGGCTGGTCTCGCCAACGCCACCGTCGAGGAGTTGTGCCAGGTCCCCGGCATCGGCCAGGTCCGCGCCGTAGAGATGAGGGCCTGCCTGGAGCTGGGGAGACGGCTCCTCACCTCTCCAGGCCTGGAGCGCCCCGTCATCCGCTGCCCCGCCGACGCCTCTCACCTCGTGCTGGACATGGGGTTGCTGGAGCAGGAGCACCTCCGCACCCTCCTACTGAACACCAAGAATCACGTGATGGGGATCCATGAGGTGTATAAGGGAAGCCTCAACAGCTCCCTCATCAGAGTGGGCGAGCTGTTCCGAGAGGCCGTCCGACAGAACTGCGCCGCGATCATCCTGGTGCACAACCACCCCTCGGGTGACCCCACCCCCTCCAGGGATGACATTCAGGTCACCCGCGAGGCAGTCTCCGCCGGCAAGCTGCTGGACATCGACGTCCTGGACCACCTGATCGTCTGCCGGGGCGAGCGCTGGCTCAGCCTAAAGGAGCGCGGGCTCGGCTTCGACTAGGCGCTCCGACACAACGGCGAGGTGGCCAAGCCCGTGCGCCCTCGCTCCCCGCTGCGGAACGGGCAAGCCCCTGTCCAACGCCTAGCGGCGAGCCGGAGACCCGCGCTCCCATTAGGGGGCCACTTAAAGACCGCCTATCACCGATTGAACGTTCTGGAGCTAGGCCGCCCTACGTCCCTTCTCATCCCCCTCTTCACGCATCTTCTCCGTGGCACGCTCCGCCTTGGGCATCGACTGTCTGCCGCTCTCATACCAGTCTCGTACCACCATCCCGGCCGTATCCCGGCCACCCAGACCAAAAGCCAGGGCAAAAGCCAGCGCCAGCGCCCCAACAATCGCCGTGAACAGGGTGTTTACCAGGGTCTCAGCGATCCCCAGCTGGTTCACCGCGATCACGATGCCAAAGGCCCAGACAGTGATGCGGGCAAGGTTGCCCAGAAAGTCCGCATTGGCGAAACCCGCCTCGGCGGCGCTGCCTCGCACTATCGCGTACAGGGCATTGGCCGCGAGACCCGCCAGGACCAGCACCACTACTGCAACCACCACGTTCGGCAGGAACAGCAGTAGCTGCTGCAGCACCTGCGACACCGCGGGGAGCCCCAGAGCGTCAAAGGCGACCACCAAGACAATCAAGCGCACGAACCACTTGACCACTTCGGCAATGAAACCCGACGCGTCCCCGCGCACACCCATGTTGTGCACGTATCCGGTGAAGCCGGACCGCTCGGCCAGGTCGTTGAACCGCACCGATCGCAGGAAGGCCGCCACCAGGCTCGCGATACCGGAGGCGATCAGCCAGCCGATGATCAGGATTACCAGGAAGCCGATGATCCTTGGAATGGCGGCCAGGAACAGCGCAAGGGCCGCCGCCGCCGAGGTTATGAGGGCTTGACCCCAGTCCGTAATGGGAATCTGTTGCATTCCCCTACCTCCACTACATTATGTCGCGTCTGTCAGCCCGCACCAAACCCGAGGCGCGATCCAAACCATGCCCCCGTGGCACAGGAGATTGGTTGTTATCAAGAGGGATGCCAGGCCGCCGTTGACAGCCAGCTCTAGCCTCCATACACTGGCGACACTTCGTTCCCATGCCTTTCGGTGTGGGTGACGCAAACCCTCGCGGCCCACAACGAGCCGGAGTAAGGAGACCACCATGAGCGAGCAATCCTGGCGCTTCGACACCCTGGCCCTGCACGGAGGCCAGGTTCCCGATCCTACGACTGGCGCGAGGGCCGTGCCCATATACCAGACCAGCTCCTTCGTGTTCGAGAACGCCGAGCACGCCGCCGGCCTCTTCGCCCTGGAGAAGGCGGGCAACATCTACACCCGCATCATGAACCCCACCACCGACGTCTTCGAGAAGCGCGTCGCTCTGCTGGAAGGCGGAGTGGGAGCCCTGGCCGCCGCCTCCGGTCAGGCAGCGGAGACCCTGGCAGCCCTCACCATCCTGAGGGAGGGCGACGAAATGGTCGCAGCCTGCACCCTCTACGGTGGCACCCACACCCTCTTTGCCTCCACCTTTTCCCGATTCGGGATCAAGGTCCACCTGATCGACCCCAGTGACCCCGAGAACTTCCGGAAGGCGATCACCCCTCGCACCAGGGCACTCTATGGCGAGACGATCGGCAACCCGTTGGTAAACGTCCTGGACCTCGAGGCCGTCGCCGGCATCGCCCACGAGGCGGGCATCCCCCTGATCGTCGACAACACCTTCGCCAGTCCCTACCTCTGCCGGCCCTTCGACTTCGGGGTGGACATCGTCCTCCACTCGGCCACCAAGTACATCGGCGGCCATGGCACCTCGATCGGAGGCATCCTGGTGGACTCGGGTCGCTTCGACTGGTCCAATGGGAGGTTTCCCGAACTGGTGGATCCCGACCCCTCCTACCACGGCATGAGCTACACTCAGTCCTTCGGGCAAGCCGCCTTCATCATGAAGGCACGCTTACAGATGCTCAGGGACCTGGGCCCGGCCCTCAGCCCCTTCAACTCCTTCCTCTTCCTCCAGGGGCTTGAGACCCTCTCCCTCCGGATGGAGCGGCACTCGACCAACTCCCTGAGGGTGGCCCAGTTTCTAGAGGAGCATCCCAAGGTCGCCTGGGTGGCCTACCCCGGCCTACCCTCCCACCCCACCCACGCCCTGGCCCAGAAGTACCTGCGCAATGGCATGGCCGGCGGGATGATGGGCTTCGGGATCAAGGGCGGCCTGGAAGCGGGGAGGAGATTCATCGACAACGTCAAGCTGATCTCGTTGCTGGCCAACGTGGGGGATGCCAAGACCCTGGTGATCCATCCTGCCAGCACGACCCACCAGCAGCTCAGTGTAGAGGAGCAGCGAGCGGCTGGGGTTACCGATGACTTCATCCGGCTCTCGGTGGGCATCGAGGACGTGGAGGATATACTCGAGGACTTGGACCAGGCCCTTAACAGGGCGTAGGAAAGCCGGCACTCCCCAACAATGCCCGAAACCACAGCTTCGGGCATTGACAACGGGCCTCGGACAGGGTATTGTACCCATGTGTCCCGAGAGATCCGGTACGCTGGACCGAACGGAACCAAGGATAATCGGCGAACCGGGAAACCCCGAGAAGCCGTTACCTGGTGAGTTCGGGAGGCCGACGCAGATCGGCCGGCGCAGCCAGCAGGGTGAGAGCCCGATGGGCCGCCGGACGAGGCTGGTCGGAGCTGGGCGTGGGTGACTGACGGCTGGCGAAACCGAAAGGGATCGCGGACGAAGGAAACTCAACGGTCGGTAGCTGAAAGGTCGCTCGGGGCAACCCTTTTCTGGGCCGGCACTCATAGTGCCGGCCCAGCCTCTTTTCTGCATGATGCAGTTTCGGTTTCCTCCCTTCTTCCTTGTCCCTCCATCGGTCGCGTGGTATAGTATCGCGGGCGTTGCTTCAATCCGGTTGAGGGAGTCCAGGGCCCATACCATCGGCCGGCCGCCCCGTACAACTTCAGTCACTCCACACCTCCGTTACTCGGCGCTGGGAGGAACCTGTGTTTAGCCCCTTGAACGCGATCCTGGGATTGATGTCCAGGGATATCGGAATCGATCTAGGCACTGCCAACACCCTGGTCATGGTACGCGGCAAAGGGGTGGTCATCAATGAGCCTTCCGTGGTCGCCATCAACAAGAAAACCAGGAGGGTGCTCGCCATTGGGGCTGAAGCCAAGCGGATGGTAGGCCGCACCCCCGCCAACATCGTCGCCATTCGCCCCCTCAAGGACGGAGTCATTTCCGATTTCGACGTCACCGAGCAGATGCTTCACTACTTCATCGGCAAGGTGCATGAGGAGTTCACCCTCATACCCAGGCCTCGAGTCGTCGTGGGCATCCCGAGCGGGGTGACAGAGGTGGAGCGCAGGGCGGTCCATGACGCCACCTGTAGCGCGGGTGCAAGGGAAGCTCTCCTCATCGAGGAACCCATGGCCGCCGCTATCGGCGCTGGGCTCCCTATCACGGAGCCCAGCGGTAGCATGATAGTCGACATAGGCGGAGGGACTACGGAGGTGGCCGTTATCTCCCTCGGCGGCCTCGTTGCCATACGCTCCATCCGCATCGCTGGCGACGAACTGGACCAGGATATCGTCACGTACGTCCGCCAGCGTCACAACCTCCTGATTGGGGAGCGCATGGCGGAGGAGATCAAGATCGCGGCCGGCAGCGCCTACCCCAGTGCCGACACTCGCAGCATCATCGTTCGCGGTCGCGATGTCCTGACCGGGCTCCCTGCCGAAGTAGAGTTGACGAGCGAAGAGGTCCGGACGGCCATCGCGAGCTCCATCAGCACCATCGTGGAGGCTGTCACCGAGACCATCGAGGAGACCCCCCCAGAGCTAGTGGCCGACATGATGGCACGAGGCATCACGCTAGCGGGCGGCGGAGCGCTGCTGCCAGGCGTTGACCGCCTGATCTCCGAGAGGACAGGCATCGCGGTTCACATAGCCGAGGACCCACTCCAATGCGTGGTTCATGGCACCGGCAAGGTGCTGGAGGATCTGGATATGCTGCGCAAGGTGCTGGTGGACGTCCAGGACAGCAGGGCGCCGCGCCGCCGTTAGCCGGCTCGCCCACGGAGAGGAAGGGCCTTGGAACGTAGGCCGGTACCATGGTGGATCACCGCCGTCGCCGCAGCCATCATCCTGATTATGATACTCCGACCAGCCGGTGGCAGTCAGGTCGAAGACGTCGGCAACCAATTCTTCGCACCACTGACCTCCTTCACTACCGGCATGGGCACATCTCTGTCCGACTTCTGGCAGACCATCACCAACATCGGTGTCCTCCACCAGACCGTCCAGCAGCAGAAAGAGGAGATCGACCGTCTCAACTTCGAGGTGGTCCGACTCCAGGAACTGGAGTTGGAGAACGAGGATCTTCGCAGATTGCTGGAGTTCAAGCGCACTCGCCCCGGCCTGCTGCTGCTGCCCGTTCGGGTTCTTGGTACTGATGCGACCGGTCTGGTCAACACCATCATAATCGACAAGGGCAGCGGTGACGGCCTCAAGGAAGACATGGCGGTGATCACATGGAGGGGCCTGGTAGGCCGGGTGATCCAGGTTACCCCTGCCTCTTCCCACGTGCTGCTGGTGACCGACGTGAGCAGTTCAGTCGCCGTACGAGTGCAGGATCCTACCTCCAGGGCCAGCGGCATCGTCAGCGGCCGTAAGGAGGGAGGACTCCTCATGAAGCACATACTCCAGCAGGAGTTGATACAAACGGGCGATCTTGTTATCACCTCGGGCGTAGGCGGCAGTCTACCCCAGGGATTGCCCGTCGGCCGGGTGGTGCGGGTGCAGAAGCGAAACGTGGAAATGTTCCAGGAGGCACTCCTCGATCCGGCCGCGGACACCACCAAGCTGGAGAGGCTGTACGTGGTCCTGGACTTCCCCAAGAACTGATGAAGTAACTGATGAAGTAGAAGAGATGCAAGCTCGGCGCATAGCCGTCCTATTTGCGGTATTGGTCGTGGCTGCCGTAGTACAGTCGACCATGACCACCAGGTTGACTCCCCATGGGCTTCGCCCGGACCTGGTGCTGCTCATAGTAGTCACCTACAGTGTAGTCCGAGGCGTCGAGGAGGGGGCCCTGGCCGGACTACTTGGGGGGCTGATGGTAGACTGCCTATCCGCAATACCATTTGGGGCGGCCACCTGCGCCATGGGCATCCTGGGATTGGCCACGGGGCTGGGCGAAGCCAACGTCTTCCGCGCCAACGTCATCATCCCCCTGGTGGCCGTGTTCGTCGCCACCATCCTGTACCATAGCATGCTGATGTTGAGCCTCCAGGCAGCCAGTTGGCAGGTGGAGTGGATCGTCACCCTGGCATTGCAGACGGTACCCACGGCTGCCCTCAACGCCCTGTTGGCCCCGCTCGCTATCCCGCTGGTCCGTAGGGTCACAGCTTCTCAAGAAGAAACGGAGCGCGTACGATGGTGATCGAGCCCAAACCCATAGGAACCACCGACCTCCCACCCGATCCGACCAAAGGGAAAAAGTCGGGATGGGACTGGCGTCTCATCCTCTTGCGCCTGGTCATGGTGCTCTGCTTCACCATCCTGCTCCTCCAGTTGTGGAGGCTGCAGGTCGTGGAGGGCCACGGCTTTCGCCAACTGGCCGATATCAATCGCCACCGCGTGAGCCTGGTCCCATCCCCGCGCGGCGTGGTCTACGACCTCAACCACAAGATCGTGGCCGCCAACACCCCGAGTTTCCAGGTGTCCATCGTCCCAGGCGCCATCCCCAAGGACGATCCAGTGCGCGTCTACCAGGAGTTGTCCTCTCTCATCGGCGTGGAGGTGTCTCAGATCGAGGACAAGGTGAACAAGCGTATGGGCGACGATTACACACCTGTGGTGATCAAGTCCGACGTGGAGCGAGACGTCGTCCTGCGGGTGGAGGAGCGCCACCTGCGGATGCCGGGCGTCATCGTGATGCCTGAGTCCAGCCGCCTCTATCCCTACGGCCAACTCCTGTCCCACATCCTCGGCTACATGCTGCCCGTGACTGAGGAGGAGTACGCCAGTCTTCAGGAGAACAAAGAGGCCGCCTACCGGCGCCAGGACGAGATCGGCGCCATGGGGATCGAGTACAGCTATGAGCAGGAGTTGCGCGGCAGGCCAGGCAAGAAGCTGTACGAAGTGGACGCCACTGAGCGACCCTTGAACGACCTGGCCATCGACAGCCCTGACCCCGGCCACAACCTCACCCTCAGTGTCGACGTGGACCTCCAGAAGGACGTCGAGAAGATCCTGCTGGACGGAATGGGGAAGTCGCTCTCGGCCGTGGCCATCGTAATGGACCCGCGCAACGGGCAGATCCTCTCCATGGTCAGCGTCCCCAGCTACGACAACAACGTCTTCTCCGACAAGGTGCGCCCTAACGAACTGGAGGCCCTTCTGAACGACCCCCGGAAGCCCATGTTCAACTACGCCATCGGGGGCAACTTCGCCCCTGGCTCAACCTTCAAGCTGGTTACCGCCGCAGGTGCCCTCCAGGAGGGTGTGGCCAACGCCAAGACCAACATCCTTTGCCAGGGGGCCCTGCTAATCCCAAACCAGTACAACCCCAGCCTCACGCAAAGGCTCCCCTGTTGGGGGGTCCACGGCCAGCAGGACTTCGTCCATGGGCTGGCCAACTCGTGCGATGTCTACTACTGGACCCTCGGCGGCGGTTTCAAGGAGTTCGAGGGGCTGGGGGTGGATCGACTCGCCAAGTGGTCCAAGCTGCTGGGGTACGGGGAGCCCACCGGAATAGACATCCCCGGCGAGGCGCGTGGTCTGGTGCCGACCCCCAGTTGGAAGGAAGAGACCTGGTCCGAGGGGTGGCTCACTGGGGACAGCTACAACATGGCCATCGGCCAGGGTTTCGTCCTCTCCACCCCACTTCAGGTGGCCAATGCCACCAACGCGATCGCTAACGGTGGCAGGCTCCTCCAGCCCCGCCTGGTGGCCTCCATCCACGACGCCGAAGACCAGTTGGTGCGAAAGATAGAGCCAACAGAAATCCGGCGCCTGCCCCTCAGCCCGGACAATTTGAACTTGATCCGCAAGGGGATGGAGATGGTGCCGGACAACGACGACACCAAGAAGCTGAACATACCAGCGCTGAAGATCGCGGGGAAGACCGGCACCGCCGAGTTCCCAGGCGAGAAAGACTCCAAGGGGATACTGCCCACCCACGGCTGGTTCACCGCGTACGCGCCTTACGATAACCCTCAGGTCTCGGTGACGGTTTTCGTCCAGCAAGGCGGCGGTCCCACCGACGCGTTCCCCCTGGCAATGAAGATCTTCAAACGCTATTTCAACTACGCGGAACCGGTCCCCACCACTAAGCCAATCTCCACCGTCCAGCCGGTACGGTAGGGCGGTGTAGGGAGTGATGTCTTCCATTCTGAGACGCTGGCGATACGCCGACTATCTACTGCTGCTGACCCTGCTGGCCCTGCTCGGCTACGGTCTGCTCATGGTGTACAGCTCTACCTTCCCATCCAAAGACACCTCCTCCGTCGCCTTCAGCGACTACTTCGTTAAGCAGGGCATCTTCGTCGCAGTGGGCCTCCTTCTTATGGTTGCCGTGGCCTGCGTGGACTACCGCATTCTCCACGCCTCCGCTTACTTCATCTACGGCACCGCCCTGCTGATGCTCATGGTGGTCATGTTCACCTCCCATGGCCAGTCGGAGTATGGCTCCCAACGATGGATCGATCTGGGACTCTTCCCCCTTCAGCCTTCGGAACTGGCGAAGCCGGCCCTTGTTCTGGCCCTTGCCCGCTACTTCTCGGACCACGAGACCGATGTGAGCGCTTTTCGCCACTTCGCGGGCTCGGCCCTCCTCACGGCCCCAGCCTTTGCCCTAGTCTACGCCCAGCCCGACCTGGGCACATCGTCCACTTTCCTCGTCCTCTGGTTCCTGATGTCCATGGTCGCGGGGGTGCGATTCCGGTATCTCGCGCTGACGGGTGCCATCGGGCTCGCCTCGGTCCCCATCATATGGTCCATGCTCAAGGACTACATGCGCGACCGCATCACCATCTTCCTCAACCCCGAGAGCGATCCCCTCGGTCAGGGCTACAATATCATTCAAGCACTCATCAGCATCGGCTCTGGCGGAATGTACGGGAGAGGATTCCTGGCAGGCACGCAGAGCCAGGGTCACTTCCTGCGGATCCAGTACTCCGACTTCATCTTCTCTGTACTGGCCGAGGAGCTGGGCTTCATGGGGGCACTCCTGCTCTTCGCCCTGCTGCTGCTGCTGCTGCTCAGGATCGTTCGGGTGGCAAACCTCTCTCGAGACGCCTTTGGCAAACTGGCGTCGTCGGGAGTTGCCATCACGCTGCTCTTCAGCATTTATGTCAACGTTGCCGCCAATCTCCGCCTCATGCCGGTGACCGGCATCCCGCTGCCCTTCATCAGCTACGGCGGCAGCGCCCTCATCACCAACCTGATGGCTATTGGCATCGTCCAGAGCGTACTCATGCGCCGCAAGCGCTTCCTGCCCCGCTAGGCCCAATTACCCCCAGGGTAGAGTAGGAGACTGGCGCGGTGACTGGATGTGTCCGGCGCTGTCCACGCATCTGCTTGCAGGCACTGCGGTCCCGAGACCAAGCCCCGTTTCCAGCCTCCCCTCATCAATCCGGACATGAGGTTCTCCCTCATCCGGCTTTCCGAGATCCTTCACCGCGCCGCTGTCGGCGCTGCCTTGTACCACGCCACGGTTCCCACCAGTTGATACACCCCAAGCTGCCGGAAGTACTCCACGCCGTAGACCGCCCAGCGTCGCCCAGACCGGCCCGCCTTCTTGCTCAGAAACAGCCCCAGCCTTTCCCGCACGTAGCTGTCCACCTGCTCGAACTTGTCCCCTGAGTTACCCACCCGAAAGTAGGCTCCCCAGCCTCGCAGCACGGGGTTCACTTCGTCCACTATGGCTGCCACCGCTTCCGGCAGCCGATGCCGCGGCCCCGTGATCGCCTTGATGCGCTCCCGCACCGCTCGCATCGCTCGTTGGCTCGGCCACAGTTGCAGGTACCTCTTCCGACGATACCGCCACGACTCTACCTTGCGGCAATGAAACCCCAGAAAGTCGATGCCTTCCCGCCCGTCCCCGAGGTTCACCACCCGGGTCTTGACTG
>DIXP01000097.1 GCA_002436065.1 Chloroflexi bacterium UBA6077 | reverse complement strand
GTGCGATACATGGTGCGCTCCTCTCCGTGAGATGTGGTTGCTTAGCGTGGGTTGTGGGAATCCGGAGGGTTTCGAAATAACCACCACTATAGGGCGAGCGCATTATAGCATGAGCCGCGTCAAGCCCTGGTCATCTCTTTGAAGGTAGATGTCGCCAACTGTATCTCTTTGTCTTTGGAGGCGTCTATCTCGATGGGCGATATTTTCCTGCCTGTGGGGTCGAAGAGGAGGCGCAGTTTGGGGCGATGGATGTTGCCCGGATTGATGGCCGTGACTACCCCGCGATGATCCCTGAACTTTCTCGAGACGATCACTACCTCGCTGCCGACAGGATAGGTGGGTAGCACCGAAAGGAACCGATGGACCAATTCGCTGTTCAGTTGGGTGCCTCCGGCCTTCCGCAAGGTGTCAACGATCTCGTGGGGCTTCATTGCTGGGCGATAGGGCCGATCAGAGGCGATGGCCGAGTACACATCGGCCACTGCCGCGATCTCGGCCGCCGGCAGCATCATCGCCTTGCCGAAGCGGGACTCGATGGCATCGCATACGCGGTTATTTCCCTTGAGACCCCTGGGGTAGCCCATGCCGTCTTGCCGCTCGTGGTGCTGCCAGATCACGTGGCGAGCTATCAGGTCGGATTGGCGCATGAACTGCTGCGCGGAGTCGTACCCTGACTGTGGATGTCGCTTTATGATCTCAAACTCCTCTGGAGTGAGGCGCCCCGGCTTGTTCAACACCTCGGAAGGCACGACCAACTTGCCGATATCGTGGCAAAGGCATCCAAGGGCCAGTTGATGGAGGTCGTTGGTCGTCATTCCCAGCCGTTTCCCCATCATGACGCCTCCCACGGCAACCTCAATGGAGTGCTCAAAGGTGTAATTGTCGTGGGTCTTCAGGGTGGATACACCCGACATGGTCTCGGCTGTCATGACCTCGTCGACGATCTGCTCCACGTCTCGGTAAAGCTGCGAGATCTGGTTGGAGGCAGCCTCCTGCATCCGAGCCAGCAGGCCGGTCTTCCCACCCTTTGCCTGCACCTCGGAGGCGCTTTGCACAACCGCGAACAGCTCTCGCACATGCTTGTAAGTCGCCATGCGTACCTGATCCGAGAGATCCTCCGGCGGGTCGATGTCATCGGCGACGCCGTCGTTGACATAAACCGCGTAGTAGCCCATCTTCTGGAGGGCGCTGATGTAGCGCTCGGTCAGCTCGACCCCCTTCGTGAGGAGCACATCTCCTCGATCGTTGTACAGGGTTCGGCCGAGCACCATGCCAGCCCTTAGCTGCTCGACGTACAGCTTTCGCATTGCCGCCTCTAGAGACTCAGAATCGCCATAACCTGCACATACTATCTATCGGCATCTGTCGGGCATTCCGCAGGCTCAATTGCCGCTGGATTGGCGCTACCGTATAATCGCCACTGTGAAGAGCCGTGGATAGTGGTCTTCACGTCCGAAATTTCCCGAGAGGAGGATGCCCATGTCTGGGGAAGAGCCCTTCCGGCTTACTTCACTAGCCAGCTGCGCTGGTTGAGCAGGGAAGATGGGTCCGGCGGACCTGCAAAGGATACTGAAACCCCTCTCCCAATACAACCATCCTGACCTCCTGATCGGGCTGAAGACGGGAGATGATGCGGCTGTCTTCCGATTGGGCGATCGGGCTATCATCGAGACCGTCGACTTCTTCGCGCCGGTGGTGGATGACCCATACAGCTACGGAGCGATCGCGGCCGCGAACGCCCTCAGCGACGTCTACGCCATGGGGGGCGAGCCGCTGTTTGCCCTGAACGTTGCCGCCTTCCCCGAGGACTTGCCATGGGAGATTACTGCGGAGATAGTCCGGGGGGGCGCTGAGAAGATGGCCGAGGCCGGCGGCCTAATAGTGGGGGGACATACCGTCATCGATCGTGAGCCCAAGTACGGGCTGTGCGTCACCGGTGTCGCCGACCCCTCAGTGATAATGACCAAAGACATGGTTCGCCCAGGCGACGCGCTCGTTCTTACCAAGCCTCTCGGCACAGGTGCTATCACCACCGCTCACAAGGCGGGCAGAGTGGATGCTGGTCACTTGAGAGAGGCCGTGACGAGCATGTTGACCCTAAATCGCACTGCCTCACGTCTGTTGCGGTCGGCGGGGGTGCGTGGTTGCACCGATGTCACAGGCTTTGGTTTGCTGGGACACGCTTCCGAAATGGCCGAGGCCAGCGGAACCTGCCTGCGGTTTAATTGGAAAGAGGTACCCTTGCTTCCGGGTGCCCTGGAGTACGCCCAGGCTGGGATGCTGCCCGGTGGTGTCGGGAGGAACCGCGCCTATCTGTTGGATGCTGGACAGAATACTCAGGCTCGGGTTCGCCTTGCGGACAGTGTCCCCTTGGATATTGGCGACCTGCTAATGGATCCGCAGACTTCAGGAGGGCTACTGGCGGCGGTGCCGTTTCAACAGTTGGTCGGACTCCTGACGGCCTTCGCGGAGGCGGGATGCGGCTGCTGGGTGATCGGGGAGGCGATGCCAGGCTCAGGCGTCGAGGTAGTCTAGTGGCGAGGCAGGTAAAGGGTGTCGCTGGGGCAACGAGAGACGACGGGAGCAGGAGTTAGCTGGACCAGGGCCGCGAGAGTATGGCTCCGCTATATGCTCCTGCCCGTAAGTGCGCTTCTGCTTTGGCTCGGGAGCTCCCTGCTACTGGATGCCTTTCCGGTTCGCCTTGAGCTGTCCGGCAATGATAAGCTGTTGTCCGTAACCGTGGACGGTTCTCCCCGCGCTTTCGACCTCGCTGCACCCCTCCGGTCCGTCCGCTTCGTCCCTCCCCAGCCCTACGCGAGGGAGTACCAGATCGATGGTTCTGATACAACCAACACTCTGACCCTCGATCATGCTTACTTCGCTCAGATCGCGGAGACCCCCTACTACCGGTTTCAGGCCCTGCTCCGCGATGAGGGGTCCTACAGCCAGTGGAAGAACTTGGTTGTGCGCAACCAGGTTGGGGTGGCGGTAGTCGCGGACTCGGCTCCCGCTCTGGGGGTAGAGTCCGTTCTCCCCCAACCCTTCCTGCTCACGGTCGATCTTCGACGGATGGAGGCTCCCAGGACCCTGGAGTTGGAGGATGAGTCCGGAGCCACCCTCAGGATGACCATCAACCGCAACGATAGGTACGTCCAACTGGTCGAAGAGACCCCAGGTGATTTTCCCCTGGAGCGCGCCCGATGGTTCTTCCCCAATGACTGGCTACCAATGGCGGCCGTGTTGGCCCACACGGCGCTGCGGTTGCTGGCGATCGCGCTGGCCTTGGCGAGCATACTGGTCCCTGTGGCGTTGCTCGTTCCAGGCACCATCTCATGGAAACCTGGACGGAGAGCCTTGGCTTGGATCCCCGTCCTTTTCGCCGCCGTTGCCCTGGTTGCCGGCTGCTACACCGGCATCGCCCTCTTCGATCGGGCACCTCACATCCTCGATGGGGTGTCGTACTACTTCCAGGGTAAGATCCTGGCGTCTGGGGCGTTGTCGGCCCCAGCTCCTCCAGTGGATGAGGCGTTTGCCACCCCGTTCACCGTGGTGCACGATGGGAAATGGTTCTCTCAATATCCCCCTGGGGCCCCGCTCGTGTTGGCGATCGGGTTCTTGATGGGAGCGCCGTGGCTGATAGAGCCCTTGCTGGCTGCTGGGACCGTCTTGTTGGTCTTCGGAGTAGCTAGGCGCCAGTACGGTTCCAACACTGCCCTCCTGGCTGCCTTGCTGATGGCCAGTTCCCCGTTCCTTCACCTGATGTCGGGCTCCTTCCTCAGCCACGTTCCGACTGTCTTCTTTGTGGCCTGCTTTTTGTACGGCACCATGCGCTACCTGGAAAGCCCTTCCGGCCTGTGGGCCGTGGCGGCTGGGCTGTCGCTGGGAGTGGCTTTCCTGACCCGCGAGATCGTGGCTCTCCTGTACGGCCTTCCCGTGGGCCTTTGCCTACTGAAGTCGGGTGGACGGAGTGGCATCAGGCTTCGCGATCTGGCCTTCGGCGCAGCCGCCTTCGGATTGATGCTGGTAGTCTACCTTCTGTACAACTGGGCGCTCACAGGCTATCCCTGGTTGCTGCCCCGGCTGCTGCATTATGGAGGTGATCGCCTTGGCTTTGGCGACGGGGTTGGCTTCTACGGGCAGCATACGCCGGCCGCGGGGTTGGTGAACACCGATGAACTGCTCACATCCCTCTCGTTCACACTGTTTGGTTGGCCCATGTACGCCTCTCTTGCCCTCATGGCTATGCCATTCCTGATGCGCCGCTCTGTACTCTGGGATAGGGTTCACGGTGGCGTGGTTGCCCTCCTCATCCTCACCTACTTCGCGTACTTCTACCATGGGATCGCCCTGGGTCCGCGTTACTACTTCGATGCCTTCCCGTCGATGGTGCTGTTGACGGCTAGGGGCTTCGCCGTCCTGACTGCCCTGTTGGCTTCGCTTGTTCAAGCCATGATTGGACGCCGAGACTGGCACGGTCGGGGGCGATTGGTGTCGTTGGCTCTTTGTGCTGCCCTGCTAGCCTGCAACCTCTTGTACTTCTCACCCCGTCAGCTTGAACTGTATCGAGGATTCACTGGACTCCCAGGGGGCAGCGGACCGGTATTGGGCGACTTCGTCCAGAGCGACGTCTCAGGGCGTTCACCGGCCCTCAAGGGGGCACTGGTCACCACCACCGACTGGTGGGTCTACGCCGTCTACCTGTCGGCAATGAACTCTCCGCGACTTGATGGGGATGCTGTCTTCGCCCTCATTCCTTCCGGGGAGGCTGGGGCTCGCCTCAAGGGTGCCTTCTCAGGAAGGGATTGGTATCGGGTGGTAAGGGACAATAGGAATAACCTGGTCGCGGAGTGGTCGGGACGGGTGGAGTGACCATTTCTATACCCCGACGCTGCCAGGGCTCTATAGAGCGCGAAGCGCGGATCGGAGTTGATCACTCGTGAAGGGGGAGCGCTCGGATTTGCTCCCCCTTCGCACGTAGCTCGGCCGTAGTTCAGCTCGCTGAGGTACGCGCAACTGCTACGCCGCTTTGCGGCCCTTCTCTTCCTCTTCGTGGTGCTCGTGCTCTTCGTGTACCTCCACGTCGCCTTGGCGCTTGATGCGGGCTTCCTCCCGACGCAACTCCTCGGAGATGGTCTCCTTGCCCTCTTCCCGCTCCTTGCCGACGTGGACCTCCCTGGTCACGACTGTTTCCTTCCCAGCCTTGACCTCTTCCTCGTAGACGGGCACATCGATCACCTCGTCCCTGCCGGCTCCTATGGGATAGTCCGCGGGCCTCGTCCGGACGGTCTCCTCGTCGACGAAGACCTCCTCGTGAGTGACAGGGACCTCCATGGTCTCCCTCTCGGAGACGACCTCCTTTGAGACCTCTACGTCGCCGGCCTTCTCGCGGACCTTTCGGATGCGGAGGCGCTCTTCAGCCAGGGGCATGATTGTCTCGCCCCTCTCCTGCATCCGTCGCTTCTCCTCGCCGGAAACCTCGCGGCGAGCCACTGCCCTCTCGAGAAGGATTGGCCTTCCACTGCGGATGTCGATGTGGTCGGCAGGGTACCGGCGGCCGTTGTCGAGGACGATCTCGTACACGCAGCCCTTATCGGTATCCAGGATCATCTGATCGACCTTGCCAAGTTCCTTACCGGACTCGTCCATCAGCATCTTGCCGCGGATGTCGTCCTCCTTGTGGACGAACTCCCAATCCGGCAGTTCCGATATCGGTTTTCTAGTCATTCCTGAACCCTTCCCTCCCCTATAGTGTCCGAGGCTGTTGCCCCCTGCCCTCTCTCAAGCAGGGGGCAACAGCAGCCGCGCAAGGCCGCTCGGGACCGCCTACGGTCTGCCGGCCACAGCGGCCACCTTATCGGCCACCAGCAACCTCTGGCGGGCCACGATCCTTGCGGCGAGCCCACGAGCAGCAAAGAGCCGTTGCAAGGGCAGTGCCATTGATCAGCCTGCCCGTTACGGTCTATGAAGCTGTCGGACTGCTGCTGCCAACCATGCAGCCGGTGCTCAACCACGGCATCACTTGTGCTCACCCGCCCACCTGCGTCCCTATCCACCTTGTCACATCGGGAGGTATTGGAATGGATCGGAAGCGGAAGGCCAAGGGCAACGAAGAGACGATGGAGCTGCGAGAGGAGCTGCTCGTTCCTCAGCGCAGCAGACGAAAAGCTGGCAATATCACCATCCGCAAGGTAGTGGAGGATCTCCCTGCCGAGAAAGAAGTGGAGGCGCTCCGCCAGGAGGTTGAGGTAGAGCGGGTTCCGGTGGGACGGCAGGTTGAGGATCGGCTGGAACCCTGGGAGGAAGAGGGTGTCCTGGTGGTCCCCGTTTACGAGGAGGAGTTGGCGGTTGTGAGACGTCTCATCCTGAAGGAAGAGCTGAGGATCCACCGTCGGGACGTCCTCGACAAACAACGGCTGGAGGGACGAGTGCGCAAGGAGCGGATCGTGGTGGAGGATCCCAACGATACTGGGGCCGTTCGCGAGCGGCGTCACGCTGCCTAACACACCGCTGCAGCGTTCACACACCCGCATTGCCACAATTCGCGGAGCACCAAGCAGTTACCCAACTCTTCGGGTCGCACTTCGCGCGCTGCTGGTGGACCACAGGGCATGGCGCCAAACGTGCTCCGAAGTGCAGCTGGGACTGAGGCCACCTGCTTGGCGCCGTCCGCCTAGAGCCGAACGAGAGCGCCCACGGCGCTACGCTACTAAGACAGGATCTCTTTCACTCTGCCCACCAGGCCGCTTTCCAGGCGAACCTTGATGCCGTGGGGGTGGAAGGGTGACTTCGTCAGCAGATCCTTGACTACCCCCTCGGTGGTGGTACCCGTCCGCTGGTGCTGCTTCTGCACGATCAGCACCCTAGCGCCCACCCGCACGTCCTGGCGCTGCTGTCCGCTCGCCACCTACTCTGTCTCCTCATCCAACGTCTCTTCGAGCTGCTCTCCTTCCGCCGGGACTTCCACCGGACGCAACTGTCTGATCCGCTCCTCGTTCCATTCCTTTAGCCGCTTGACCTGATCACGGGTCCAGTAACGGGTTCCGGTCAACAGGTCTGTCTCGGCTTCGCAGCCCTCTGGAAGGCGGCCTCGCTTCTCCAACGCCTTGAGGTTCTCCGGTGTGATGCCCAACTCGTGGGCAAGACGCCGAAGCGTGACCTTGTCGGATCTGCCGGACTCCTCTAGATATGCCATCCTCTCTGTCTCCATTTCCCTGCAAAGAGAAAGCCCTGGATGTGTATACACCCAGGGCCGATCTTCGGGCGGGCTCGAGGGGATTCGAACCATAGCCCGCAAGTGGCCCTAACCCTGGAAATGCCGGTGACAAAGAACGACTCTCGACGTCGCCGGCGGACCGAAGTATAGCACCCCTGCTATGGCTGACGGCTGCGGGGCGGTCTCACGCGGATTTGCGCAGCGGCTCCCTGAGCACCTCGACCACGACGCTGTCCAGGCTCTCCGTCCCCAGCCTCTCTCGAGCATCCAGGATCTCGATTCCGATGACGTGACCATCGACATCCATGTCCACAGTCACCCCTTCCTCGATGTCCCTGCTGTCGGCGGGCCGGACGTCGCGCAGCTCGATATAGATGGCGTCCGCCTCGGGATCGTAGCTAATCTTCATCGGTGTCTCCTTCCTGGGGGCCTTTCCTGCGTTCCGTCACAGTGATGACCGCGATGCGTCCTGACAGCTCGTGGATGAAGGTAATGCGATACCACTGCCCCTGCCGCTGGCCCCAGGCGTTCTCCCGGCCGTTGATGCTGGGAGTGATGGCTTGAGGGTTCTCCAGGAGGGCTACGACGTCGCCCTCTTTCCAGCCCAGGCGTCGCATTCGATTGCGAGCATGGCGAGTCAGTAGGATGGATGTCATGGCGTGTTCCCTACGTTGATCCTAGGCAACCTGGTCATCGTTGCTTCTCCCAACTCGCCGCTGTGCGGATTCGGCACTCTTGCGGGCGTGCAGAGCCTGTGGTTCGGGGTTCTGATCCAACGCCCATTCCAGCAGCCACTTGATGGCCGCTGCCCTAGACGGGAAGCGGTACTCGAAACGGAAGTCGTCGATCCGGTCAATCAGGCTCTCATCGGCGTTCAGGCCAATCAATGGTTTGGCTCTAGGCATCGGCGATTCCTCCTGCACCCAATCATACGGCACAAGAATGTGCTTGACAAGTATTGCTTAACTGCTTAAGATCTAAGCAGTTGCATGAGCAACAGAAACCGGCGGTCGAGGATCAATCTCGGCCGCCGGCAATCGGGACACGAATGGAGGTTCGCATCCCATGGAAGATTGTACCCCAAACGGACCGCGAGATGATGGCCTGGAAGAGCTGTGGGAACGACCGTGTATGGCGGGAGATGAGCCGCCGTACCGCGGGTTCCTGGCAGAGGGCAGGGCAGTGGAGATGGTCGTCAAGGCGCTCCTCCTGGAGCACGAGCAGAGGCTCCACCGTACGATTGGAGGGCAGACGGAGGCCGTCTGCTACAGCCAATCAGAGGGCAGTAATGCGACGACCAGCCTCCCTGTGGTACTGGCGGATGGATCCCGTAGACCTCAACTCAAGGTCTATGACCCGTCAACCCAGATCGACCTGTCGGACCCTCTGAACCAACTGGTGCTTGAGGAGACCCGTGGTCTCGAGTCGGAGGTGTTCTTCGGCGGCGTCTCCAGCATCGACTTCTGGCTCAACCACCTGGCCGTCAGAGGCATGCCGGCGAGCGGCTGATCGACGATGCCCACGAGGGCTACGTCACTCCGGAGGAGTGGGAGCTGGTCCAACGGCACATGCGCACCGGCCGGCTGTCCCCCAAAGTACAGCATCCGAGGCGGGTGAACTCGCCTTTCTACCTCTCCGGTCGGGTCTTCTGCGGCTACTGTGGCCACCGGATCGACTACGAGCCCGACAACCGCACCGGCCGGTACGTGGCCCTCCGTTGCTCCGGTAAGAAGCGGAATGCCGCCAGTTGCCCCCTCTCCAAACAGTCCTACGATGGCTTCATGACTTCGCTGGTAGATCTCATTCGAAGACGGGTACTGACCGAGGATCGGCTGAGGCAGTTGATTGAGGACGTCAACGAGCTCCTCGAGGGATCCCATGAGCGAATCGTCGAAGAGCGCCGGCGGCTGATGAAGGAGATCGCCGCCGTGAACCGGACGATCGATCGGCTGGTCAACGCGGTGGAGCAGGGTCAAGGACTGGACAGCCTGCGCGAGCGGCTGGCAGCCCGAGAGGCCGAGAAGGCGGAGTTGGCCCGCCGGCAGTCTAAGCTCACCGTGGAGGAGCGCGAGGCAAGGCCGCTTCGATTGGGCAGGGAGGCGATCAGGGCGATAACCAAGGAGCTGAAGGTGGGGTTAGAGTCGGCCGAGCCCGACCTCGCCAGGGAGGTGCTGCAGGGGTTAGTGAACCGTGTAACCCTCTGGAACGACAAAGCGCGGGTGGAGTTTTCACTTCCACCCGCGCCGGTGACCGAAATCACGCACGATTTGCGGTCTATGCTTTGGCGGGCTCGAGGGGATTCGAACCCCCGGTCTCCAGCGTGACAGGCTGGCATGTTAGGCCGCTACACCACGAGCCCCCGACAACAACTCCGCTATTGTAGCATGGCGCCTAAGTCCGCGCAAGGGCACTAGCCTTGCTCTCTTGTGTAGGCAAGGAGATGAGTATGGCAAGCCACATGGCGCGGGAGATCGCCGAGCAGCCCCGGGTGCTGCGGCGACTGCTGGAGGCGGAGACCGAGAGGGTGGAGCAGATTGCCGCGGCGGTGCGGGCGGCCAAACCATGTTTCGCCATGATGGTGGCCCGTGGCAGCTCCGATAACGCTGCCCTCTACGGCAAGTATATCCTGGGGGTCAACAACAGGCTGCCGGTAGGCTTGGCAGCGCCCTCCCTGTACACGCTGTATGGTTCTCCCCCTGACCTCTCCCAGGCGGTGGTGATCGCCATCTCTCAATCGGGGCAGTCCCCGGACCTGCTGGAGGTAGTGCGGAGCAGCCGGGACCAGGGGGCCGTGACTATAGGGATCACCAACGAGCCCTCATCGCCACTGGCCGCGCTCTGCCAGTGGCTGATCCCTGTGCACGCCGGCACGGAGCGCAGCGTGGCGGCCACCAAGAGCTACACTGCCCAGTTGATGGCGCTGGCGATGCTGTCGGCCGCCCTGGCAGAGCGGCCTGATCTCCGTCTGGATCTCCAGCGGGTACCTGACCTGGTGGCCCAGGCGTTGGCGGCCGAAGCAGCCGTGCAGGCGGCTGCGGTGCGACTAAAGGAGGCGGTGCGCTCCGTAGTGATCGGCCGCGGGTTCGACTTCGCCACTGCTATGGAGATCGCCCTCAAGTTGAAGGAGCTGACGGCAATAGCTGCGCAGCCCTACTCGGCTGCGGACTTCATGCACGGCCCGCTCGCCATGGTCGGCCCTGGCTTCCCTGCCTTGCTGGTCGCTCCGGGGGGCGCCGCCTATTCCGAGATGAGCCGCCTCGCCCGCCAATTGGTGGAGTTGGGGCTGGAGGTGGTGTCTATCTCGGACCAGCCGGCAATGCTGGAGTCGGGCGTCATCCCTGTGCCCATCCCCGACGGCGTGCCGGAGTGGCTGCACCCTCTCGTGACGGTGATACCAGGGCAGCTCCTCGCGCTCTACCTGACGCTGCTGAAGGGGCTGGACCCCGATCGGCCTCGACGCCTGAGTAAGGTCACGAGGACTCGGTGAGCTTCCCTAGTCTTCGCCTCGCATTGCTCTTGACACCACCCAGCGATGCTGGTAGGATACCCGAGTGCTGCGGAGACGCGGCCACAAGCGAACCTTGGACAGCAAGATAGCGAGTCGGGGGCGGTAATCCGGCCCTTGACACCAGGCTTCGAGGCTGGTATGCTTACTGGGTGCCGTGGAGACGCGGTCACAAGCGAGCCTTGGAGAGAGCATTAAGAGAGTCAAGGGATTGGGGTTTCCCGACTGAAAGGTTGGGCGATAGGCCGAGGATCCCAGGCAATGCACCAGGGGGTGCGGGCCTGGGAATTTTGTGGCCAACGAACCCCGATCGGCACTGCAGCCCGAGAGGTAAACTCAAAGGCAGCTGGGGTGCCGCGAAAGTGGGAAGAAATTCCCCCTTGACAAGTCCAACGGAACGCGATAAGATGCAAGTCCGTCGCGCGAAACGGAGCAGTTCGGAGCGCGAGGCGGCAGGTGCCTTAACAATCGAAGAGTGGTGGG
>DIXP01000011.1 GCA_002436065.1 Chloroflexi bacterium UBA6077 | reverse complement strand
CCATCACACTTTATCGCGATGAGCCTAGATTCGCAGATCTGCGGGTGTGGCCCAAGTTCCCAGGAAGCCTCGACGCCTGGCCGTAAACGGACCAGGCTGAGACGCTCAAGGACCCCAAGGGGCCCTACCTACGCAACCGGTCCCAGCCCGGTTTACCGGGCTTGAGCGTCTCAGCCCGCTGCTTGAGCGGCGGGCGACCGCCCAAGCCAAGCTCGGAAACGTGGTGCCCACCTAAGATGCGCTCCCGTTCCCTGGCAGTGCGCATCTCTGATAGGATACAGCGGACGCCAACAGCGGAGGTATTCTTGGTATGTCTGGATTGTCGCGACTCATCCGCCGGATGGCGCGCTGGCGTGCCATGATCGGCAGCGTGAACAAGTTCTACGGTGAGCTGTCCATGGAGCAGCTGCGGGCGGATGTAGACCAGGCAACCTCCACAACTCCCCCACCAGAGCAGGCAACCGCCCTGCAAGAGACTACCGAGGAAACATCCAGGCAACCGGACAGTTGATCCAAGCCGACACTCAGCGCCGGCTTTCCTCTAGCCTCTTACTCCTTGGACGACCTCGCTCCAGGAAGGCACGCGTCTTGGTTCCCTGCCCTTCATCTTGCCCTTGTTGCCCCCGTAGACCCGCTCCGCCGTGCGCCAGCAGAGGTTGGCCCGCGCGGCCTCACTAAGGCGATCCAGGAATACGTCGTACCGCTGCAGCTCGGGGCCGAGCCGCTCGAAGCGGGTGACCAGGTCGGACCCCAGACAGATCCGCTCGCTGTGGCGTTCGGCCAGATCCAGCCACTCAGGACTCGGCCGGCGATCGGGGCAGATAGCCACGTCGAAGACGATCCAGGAGAAGTCCACGCACAGGTTGGGGTACTGATCCAGGAGACGCTGTACCATCTGGTAGTAGAAGGGCACGTTGACCCGGCGGGACATTCCGCAGTGGGCGAAGACGAAGCGGGTGCGGGGGAACTCGTGCAGCACCTCCTCCAGCTCCCAGAGGTATGTGGCGTAGTCGCTCTTGGCCACCGAGGTCACGTTCTGGTGCAGCAGCACCGGCAGGTCGTGGTCGGCGGCGAACTGGTATATCGGCCAGAGGGCGCTGTGGTTGGCTCGGGGCGGCTCGCCGTAGGTCAGTGCCGTCAGGTCGTCGTGGCGCAGCAGCACCTCGCCGATGCCGCTCCACACCTCGGGGTACAGGTTGTACATCCGCTCCACATGGCGCAGGGCGAACCGGTCCACCGGGTTGAAGCCGCAGATCAGGGGATAGAGCCTCTCCTGCTGGGCCAGCGTCAGGGATCGCACCAACTCGGCGACCGTCACATCGGCGCAGCTGTAGTAGTAGCAGCGGGCGTCGTCGGCCAGGTAGTAGTCCGGCTGCTCCCGCTCCCACTCCGCCCACAGCTTGGCCACCGGGAGGCCAAAGACCACCGCCTTACCCACGTTGGCCTGGTCCATCGAGCGAATCAGGGCCTCGCCGCCGGGGGTGTCCTGGACGAAGTTCACCACGTGCAGGTGAGCGTCGATCATCGGGTACTTGCTGCCTCTGAGAGGCGTCAGCGACCCGGGCTCGCGCGGGTCGCGGGACCAGGTGGGGATCAGTTCGTTAGGCATGGTA
Organism: Chloroflexi bacterium UBA6077; assembly: GCA_002436065.1. Classification (GTDB taxonomy): domain Bacteria; phylum Chloroflexota; class UBA6077; order UBA6077; family UBA6077; genus UBA6077. The sequence continues at coordinate 1,089 of DIXP01000011.1, read as the reverse complement.
TTCCACCCCCAGCAGGGCGCACAGTTGGGCGAGTTCCGCCGCCTCCAGGCGACGGCAGAGGAGTTGCCAGTCGCGATCGTTGTCTATCAGGGCGATCAGCTGCTCTCGGGTGTACTGACCCAGCAGCCACTCGCTCAGGGAAGGCGGCAGGGCACCCATCATGTAGGCCAGATCGCGGCCGCTGGTCGCCAGCGGCCGTACCTTCTCCCACCCCAGCACCTCCAGGAGCCAGGATTGACGCTCCGCGTCCAGGGAGTGGAGTACTCGGCTCAACTCCTGGCCACTCGTAACCAGGCGCCGAAGGTGGTCGGCGCCGAGAAGATCCAGGAGCCTCTGGTCGCACTGGCCGTAGAGCCACTCCAGCACCTCGCCCAACTCCCCGGCGGTGGCGATCAGGCGACGAAGCTTCTCTGTGCCGAGGGCCTCGAGCAGCCGCTCCTCCACGGTGGATTCGGCCAGCACAGCCATCAGGTCGCGCAGGTGGCGAGCAGCGGGCAGCAGTTCGCCGAGGCGGGGGCCGAGGGAGTCGATCAGGAAGATCTGGTCGGCCGGGGAGAGGGATCTCAGACTGCTCATCAGGCCCACCGGACCGCCGATCACCTCGGCTAGGTGGGAGGCCAGTTGCTGCAGCACCATGCGGTCGTGTTGCCCCTGAAGAACGTCCAGGGCTATCACTAGCTCGCCTGCCGTGCCAACGTGCACAGTCTCGCCGTCGATAGTGATTGGGTAGCCAGGCGCCACTGGGCTTGCCATAGGCCCTCCTCGCTCTCGAGTTATCATCCAATCCGGCTTGGGGAATCAACAAGAGGATGATATCACGCCGTGGGCAAAGGGCACAGACAGTCCGGATAACAAATAAGGCCAGCTCATCGCTGGCCTCACTCTTTAGAGAGATGTCCCGGCATTGACCTATTTTCCCGTAAGGTTGCCCTCACAGTATCGTCAGCGCTGAAGCGTTTCACTTCCGTGTTCGGGATGGGAACGGGTGGTTCCACTTCGCACATAACACCAAGACGCCGGTATTATAACAGCTCTCAGACAGACATGCAACACTCCGCATTGACTGACTCGGTTCCATCCTGTGTGGAT
>DIXP01000095.1 GCA_002436065.1 Chloroflexi bacterium UBA6077 | reverse complement strand
ATCAACACTCTTTGCAGCCGAGTCATTGCAGTGGCATGAATTGCAGTGGCATGATGGTCTGCCCCTCATTTCGAGCGAGTGAACTGGTGTTCACAGTTGCCACCTGACACGCGCGATAAGCACGCAGCTCCACGAGTAACTGGATGCGGGGTGGATGGAGCTAGCAGCAGCTGCCTTCCAGCCTCGCACGGCACCAGTCTTGGTCGCCTCTCGGACGGATTCTTCCGCTCGCTGGCCAGAGATCACGGCTCTTCTTCGAAGGCTGAACCGTCCTGCCCGTGATCCAAAAGTGCGACCTTGCTCTTGAAGGTCTATCAGGCACTTATGCCTACTGCGTGTTGTGGACCGTCAGCAATATGGGGGGCCCCGCAGTGTAGCACTATCGTGCCGAAGCGCGCACACCCGCCATCAATTTCTCAGCCGCAGCGGAATCATCCTCTTGGCTTCCATCGAACGATCCCCCACCACCTCCGTAATAGGTCCTGAACAACTCGCTCCCAAGTCGCTGCCATTGGCTTGACTTGTAGCCATCAAACCCAAAGGTCGAAAGCCCGATGAGCTTACCTTTGTGGAAGTCGCTGTCAAGTGGAAGGCCTGCGGCGATGATTCTCCGAAGACATACAATTAGCCCATTTATGACAGTAGGTTTCATTAGTGGGGAGCGCGATTTCGCACTTGGGCCTAAGTTCCACGCCTCCGCGTGTGCCAGCTTGGCTGCAAGCATGAAGTCGTTGATCTTCTCCACACAAAACGCCACATACCTTTCGGCTTCGGCGTGGCTTATCTCTCCACGGCCATCGTGTATCATCGCTTTTCGGTTCCACACGGAATAGAGGCTATCCCTTCCGTCCAACTTGACGAGCGGCCTCAACCCATAACTCACGATTGAGGTGGTCTTAATCTTGTATGGCGAATCGAAGAACCCCGTCTGGAGCAAACCCTTGTAGGGCCCCCTCTTCGCGAGCTCCTTGACGACCCGCTTCGCGAGCGAAATAGGAGAGTAGGGATTCAGAAGGAGTGCAATCTCCTGAGTCAGCGCTGACTTGACACGCGTCTGGTTATTGTTGATTTCCAGAAACAGTCTCGCTTCGAACTGACGTCTTCCGTCTTCAGGCACAGACTCAGGATAGACTATGCCCGTGACCAGCAACGTCTGTCGCTTCCTTAGATGTCTAATCACATCTTCAGCCTTATCAGTGCCCTCATGGTAACAAAAGACCCGATGCTGCCCATCTACGATGCAAATTGAGTCGTACTCAGCGGGTATTTGAATGGAGACGGGCTTAGCCCGCCCAAGATCTGCTTCTGGAATATTGCGGCCAAGGACTGCGGCATCATTGATCTGAGTGCTAGACGGTAGTGTGGCGATAATATTGTTGACGTATACTCGCTTCTCATGCGACAAATACGTGCGCATCTTCCGTACTTTCTCGGGGGCGAGGATCCTTTGGTACAGATGAAGGTCTCCTCGCCATCCGTCACGCCTGAGAACGTAGCACTTCTCAATGAGCCGTTCTGGGTCAGCGTAGAATGAGACTATCTTGTAGCCCTGGGGATAGCTGCTCTGTCCTTCTGGCAGCAGAAATCCGGTATAGGTGGTATTGTCTTGCCCACTCGTCAGGCAGGCATCGCCGACATCTCTATACTCGAGCTTGAGAAATTTGAGGAGTTCGTTTCGAGCAGATTTTTCGATTGTCTTAACGAGAGCAAGAAAATAGCGCTCAACAACTCCGTACATTAGTGTCACCTGTGGGCAGGCATCCTGTAGTTCGGTAGCGGGATCCTCCTTAGTGGCGTAGATTATTCTTATCATGAGATTGTCGTCGGTATAGACCGGCTTCAGAGCGGGTGGAAAGCCTGGAAACCGTAGACGCGCCATTTGAATGAAGTCCGCTGGATGTGATGAGATGTTGTCGTAAAGCGGTTTCTTACGTAGAAGATGGGACGTGTCTGGTTTCCCAGTGTAGTATTCCACGACAGTGACAACATTCTCGTACACGAAGATATCGTCAAGCTCGCCAGTCCTGCCGAGAAATGTGAACTGTTCGCCTTCAGTCTTGACGCGGAGAAAGCCAACCCGTTCAAAGAGCGAACGGATCCGCTTTTCGTAGGCTTTCTGCTCACGAAGGCGGGTTCGTTCACGGAGTTGCTCTGGACTAAGGGACCGATGCTTCCGAGATGACTTCGTGTTCCTCTTAGTAGTCGGACTGCTCATCAATCATCACCCCAATCGGGCTGATTACTGGAAAGGGCGCGCCAGAAAGAAGAAGTGCCGCAGGCAGTACTGTGCGCTTGAACCTATTGGAGTTCTCCAATGAGTAACAATAGAGCTCCACCCTATCAACCAGTCCATCTAGAAAGGCGTCGGTGGGAGACACAGCTCGAATCAACGAGTCCAACCCAAACTTGGAGAGTGGTCGCCTAGAGGCGGCGTCGTTGGCTGCCGCAAGTATCGCATCGACATTCACGCTCGTATCAGCCACGATGACATAGTCCGCAGCTGCAACCGTGAACCTACGCTTCGGCACTCGCTCAGACAATGACGCATAGATCCAGACGCCGTCAATGCCTAGAGTTCTTCTGATTGATCGAAGAAGCAACCGTGCGTACTTGAGGGTTCGGAGTTGGATGATCGTTTCTTTGAACGTGTCAGCATCGTCTCCACCTGTGTCGTCAGCCTCGAGTATTTGTGGAGTAGCACTCTGTCGAGAATGGAAAGCCTCAGTTAGATCGGGATCGATCTCGCAGCCCAGACCTCTTCTACCCAATCTATGCGCTTCGGAAAGTACAACACCCGTTCCAGCAAACGGGTCCAGAACTAGATCGCCGGGATCAGTGGTCAGGCGCAAAACTCTCTTAACGAGGGCGGGTGGGAGAGGGCACATGTGCTTAGGAGTCCTTCTTCCCCACGCTCCCTGAACGGGAATAGGGATGTCCCAGACCTTCTCCATTGCCTTCCCTTCTGGATTGTATCTCTCCGGATACTTGACCCACCATTGTCTTAGATCGGTGTGATCTCGCACGCGGTCTGGAAAGTACTTCATAGTAGTGGCATTCTTCGCGAACACCACTACGAACTCGTATATGCTCCTTGCAGGCCGTCCGCTAATCCATGGGAGTGTTCTATCCTTCTTCCAGATTATTACGTCCTTCAGGCACCATCCAATCGCCTTGAGGCGAGCAGCGAGATCAAAAGGCAACGGAACCAGCTCTCCCTTTCGGCGAAATGTGTCAATGACAATCCAAAGGGACCCCGCCTCATCGGTGCCTTGATATATGTTGGAGAACACTTGTGTGAGGTCATCCAAGTATGACTCATAGTCTTGGCCATATCCGATTTGACCATCTTGTCCATAGTCTTTTACGTCAAAGTATGGCGGCGACGTGAGCGTGAGATTCACGTTGCAGCCCTCGATGACGGAGCTGATATCTCGCGCATCAATCCGATGCAATACTGGCTGTGACGCTTGTACACTCTCCTGCGAATGGATGGCCAGACTCACGCTAGCCGCCATAATGACGCCCAGACCACCATGTGAATAGATGCATGACTCAACCTCTATTTGTCGTTAACATTTGAAGAGCCCCACGTCCATCCCGCGTGAAGCCTGGGCAACACCCTGTGAGAAGAGAACTGAGCATTGGATCCACTAGCCTAACTTTCGTGCAACCAGCACGAGATTCGACTTTGGAGACGCGATTCGCGCAGGGCCAAATCAGGGAGCCAGCGGCCCGCGAGGTCGTAGTCAGGCCCCAGGGTCGCCCTGAGAGGCTGTAACGACGCTTCGAAGCCGCCGTTTTGGCTGGCCCGAACCCTTGGTGGGCGTCTCGGCCAGCTTTCGGCGCATCGCCAAGTCCTTCGAACCTCGCAGGGGTCGGTGCGTCGGTTCAGAAATGGGCCCTCCAAAGTAGAATCGGGCATTGGTTGCGCGAAAGTTAGGCTAGAAGACGGATCCCAGCGTATTGTAAGGAAACCGCTACAGACACATCAACACTCTCGAACGAGACCTGTAACCCAACCGGGGGCGGCACAATGCATCTGTACAGCCATTGGGATGGAGTCCACTGATATGGAGACTTGATGGCTGCAGCGCTGACGACGATATTTATGGAAACCAATGATTGTGGTTACAGGCTCGGATGCAGGAGAATGCGGCTCCGATGCGAGCGACACTATACAATTGTCGCTCGCATCGGTGGGTACCAGCACCATTGTAGCGCTTCTAGCATGGCAACGAGCATTGCAGAGCATACAGGATGGGATGAGTGGTCTAGTGAGCGGGGGCCGCAGTATCGCCAAGGCTAGGCTCGAATCGCCAGTCGTTCAAGTGCTTGGGAATGCCGAAGCTAAGTGCCGACAACAGGCAGGAGGGCCGTCACCAAGTGCCCATCGAACTTCCCAGGCAGCAACTGCGAGCAAAGGACTCGCCAGCTGTAACACGTACGGGGGCAACCCGCGTAGCGTTTGAGAACACTCACGCCCTGGGGGTGATTGGCCCATGAGCCTCGTTCGACGCTACGAATAGACCTATACCGTGGAAGAGGTTGCTGAACTGCTTCGGCACACCCCCAGCGGCGTCCGGTCGATGATCCGGCGCGGCAGGTTGCGAGCACTCAAGGTGGGAGGGCGTTACCTGATTCCGGAATCCGCTCTGGATGAACTGGGGCTGGCCTCAATCCGCATCTTCGACGACATCGAGGATCCCACCGATACATCGCCAAGCTCCGTGCTGGAAATGCCACAAATCCGGATGGAGTGATCCTCTATGACAGCGATACTCTACTGAGCTAGAGGCCGAGGATTGAAACGCATACAGACTAAACCAGAAGACTACTGGCTTCGCTCGAGTAACATCCGCTCGAGACTCCTCTGGTAGACGGTGCTTCCGGCATCGTAGACTACTGGGAAGCGGTCCACAATCCTCATGGTGTCCCTCAACTCAGAGCTTATCCACCCAATCGTCTCGATGGTCTCGCTGTGCTGCCGCGCCAAGTCTTGCCAGTGCCAGACTGGCTCATGGTGAAATACCCTGTTCCGCAGGTGGCGAATGCGGTTCAGGCGCCGAGAGAGGTTCTTGCGGGTTCGAATCTGACGTGGCATATGGGGAAAGGTGGGTTTGAGCAGCTTTGGCCAGAGGCCCTGCTCATAGCGAGCATCGAGCAAGCTAGTCCAGAAGCCGAAGCTCAGTTCGGCCATAATGCGTCCGACCTCCAGAGGTTTGCCTTCCCTCGCCAGCTTCGCCTTCGCACCCGAGACATTCTCCTGTTCAGAGGGCTTCAAAATAGACGGCTGCCGATCGATCACCGTACATCATGGAGGGCTTCTGAGATAGCCATGTTGATGCTGTTTCGGAGAGCGATCTCCAGCCCCTGCAAAGAGGGATAGAGTGCTTCACCGAGCGCTGTATTCCACAGGTAGCGCCCTATGATGTCGATATCAGTGTCCCCTGTCGTCATACAGTAGGGCGCGAGGCGCTCGGAAGAGACAATCTTGCGTATGGAAGCGAGGTAAGGCTCTTGCATGAGATCGCTGCCTGATCTATACTGTCGTCACCGTCCCCGGGTAATCCTCTCCCGGCTAAGCGCCGGTGACGATCCCGGGGTTTTCCTTGTCCTCATGCATCCCCAGAAGCATGTCGCCCAACCATTGCTCCACCGGCTCATCCCGGCAAGTGGTATCGGAATCCGAAACAAGGCAAGTCTCCAACAATGGCTCCTACGAACCGCTGATACCCGAACGCGAACTCTCGCCTGGCCCTCAGTACGCGTTGCTGCCCTTGAAGACGGCGAAGGCGGTGCGCAGGAGGATCTTGATGTCGAAGAGGGGCGACCAGTTCTCCACGTAATAGAGGTCGTACTTGGTGCGCTCCTCGATGGAGGTGTTGCCGCGCAGGCCATTCACCTGGGCCCAGCCGGTCATGCCGGCCTTCTCACGGTGACGCTCGCTGTAGCGGGGGATCATCCGGCTGAACTGCTGGACGAAATAGGGGCGCTCGGGGCGGGGTCCCACCAGGCTCATCTCTCCCAGCAGGACGTTGATCAACTGCGGCAACTCGTCGAAGGAGTAGCGTCTCATGAAGCGGCCAAGGAAGGTGGTCCGGTTGTCTCCGGGCTTGGCCCACACGGGCCCGGAGTCCTGCTCGGCATTTGGCCTCATGGAGCGGTACTTCAGCAGCTCGAAGGGCTTTCCATCCAACCCCACACGGGTTTGAGCGAAGAAGATGGGCCCCCCCGGCGAGGTGACCTTGATGGCCAGCGCCGTCAGCATCAGGATGGGAGAAAAGAGCACCAGGGCCACGGCGCTGAAGGCAAGATCCATCGCCCGTTTGATGGCCAGGTTCCAGCCTCGTAGCGCCACGTCGCGGACCGTCATCATGGGCAGTCCGCCCAATTCGGTGACTCCCACCTCGCTGGACATGATCTGGAAAACGTCCGGGAACACCTTCACGTTGACCTTCTGCTTGCCGCAGCCATGGACCAGATGGAGTATCTGTTTGTGGGTGATGGTGGGCGAGGCAAACATCACCTCGTCGATCCGGTACTCGGAGACCACCTGCGGCAGGGAGGAGACGGGGCCCAGCACCGGCATGTCGCCAGGCGGGATCAGGGTGGAATCGTCTTCCAGGAAACCCACCACCGTGTACCCCAGCCCAGGCCAGTCGGCTATCCGGTCGTAGATGATATGCGCCGATTCCGCAGCGCCCACGATCAGCAGCCGGTCCTGGTTGATCCCCAGGGTGCGAAGGACCGAGAACAGGGTGTTCATCAGCACCCTGGAAACCCACAGCAGGACGATGCTGATGCCCCAGGAGTAGAAGAGCACCCAGCGCGGGTAGTCCACTCCCTTGAAGGCCAGGGTGCTCACCCCCAGGGAGACCAGGAACCCCACCGTCACCCAGCGCACCACCGAGTAGAACAGATCGATCTTGGACACGCCGCGCTGGGGGCTGTAGAGCCTGGCAGCGAAAAGGATCAGCACCACACCAACGACGAGCATCAGCATAATGCCCTCGTAGGCCGCAAGGGGAGGCATGGTGATCCGAGCCCGGGGCTCGAACTCCAGACGAAGCTTGTAGGATGCGACGAACGATCCGACCAGCAGGAGGATGTCGGTCGCCAGGAGAACCAGTACGAAGACCACTGTGAACAGCCGTTTCATCAGGACACCCTCCGGGCCTCAGGCGGGCGAAGCTGGTTGACCGCCAGGGAGAATGCACACTTGGTCCAGATGGCGGCGACTATTGCCGCCCCCAATAGGAGATTGGTACCTCTGGCGTAGTGCTTGCGGTAGAAGATATGCATGGCCCTGTAGAACTCGACGATCGCCTTCCGGCTGTGCCGGCTGGCAGCGCCCTTATGGTGGAGCACCACCACCGCGGGGTTGTACAGCACTTTCCAGCCCGCACGCTTGATCCTGAAGGCCCAGTCCAGGTCCTCACCGTACATGAAGAAAGCCTCGTCCAGCACCCCCACCTCCCGAGCAACCGCGGCTCGGACCATCATGAATGCCCCCACCACGGAGTCCACCTCGGCCGGCTGGTCTGGATCCAAATAGGTCAGGTTGTACCTCCCAAAACGCCTGCTCCTGGGGAACAGCTGGCTCAGGCCCAGCATGCGGTAGAGGGAGACCTCCGGGCTGGGGAAGCTACGTCGGCAAGCCAGGTCCAGGGCACCGTCCTGGCGCACCAACTTGGGACCGGCCACCCCCACATCGATGTGCGCATCCATGAGGTCCACCATCTCGCGTAGAGCCCCCGGAGGCAACTCTGTGTCGGGATTGAGGAGCAGCCAGTACTCACCGCTACATCGGTGAAGGGCGATGTTGTTGGCGTGGGCGTAGCCACGGTTCTCGTCGCTCTCGATCAGTTGGACCCATGGGAACTCACCGGCCACCATGGCAGCGCTCCCATCAGTGGAGGCGTTGTCGACCACGAAGACCTCCAGCGGTGGGCAGTCCTCACACTTCTGGAGGGAGCGCAGGCAGGCTCGCAGCAGGTCACGAGTATTGAAGCTGACGATTACCACGGAGAGCATTGCCATGATTCGTCCTACCTCTGCGTCAGCCGCCAGAGCACCCCAACGGGATAGCCGGCCATCTTGGCCAGATCACCTACGAGGCGGATGACCGGCACCCAGGCGATCGTCTCGGACTTCTGCAGGGGGCCGAGCCCCTCCAGCCACGGCATCAGCCGCTCGTAGGGGCGCTTGACGTGGAGAACGATCGCGACGAGCAGGGGGGCCAACAACCAGGATCGCCTCCGCCTCCGAGATGCCAGCACGAGAGAGAGCCCCCCCAGGTAGCTGGCATACCGGGTGGCATGCCTCCTGGGCCACAGCCCGGCTTTGCCGTCGCCTCGGGCGTAGCGGTAGTACTGTCGCCAGAAGGCCCTGAGGTTGCCTCGGGGGCGGAAGAGCGCCACCGCACCGGGGGCCCAGGCGAAGACGCTGCCGCCCCGCCGCAGTGCAAGGTCGAAGAGCACGTCCTCGCAGTAGTCCAGCCACTCAGGGTAGCCACCGGCCTGGCGCCACGCATCCTTGGTGAAAGCCACGGACCGACTGGAGGGGAGGAATCGCGCGGGGTTGATCTCCTCCCTGGTGGGTAAGACCGTGGCGCCCATGGAGATTTCGAAGATGGTCCTGGGGGCGGGCTCAAAGAAGCCGCTCACCACGTCGACCCTGCCCGGACGCCTCTCGAAGGGCGCCAGCAGCTGCTCCAACCAGGTGGGCTTCAGTTGGACGCCGGCGTCTGTCACGGCTATCACTTCGCCCGTGGCCCGGCCGATCGCCGCGTTTCGCCCCTCGGCTATGTTCGAACCCGGCAGGTTCAGGACCTGGAGGTTCAGGTGATCGTCGGCGGAGGCTCCCAGGATCTCGACGGTCCTGTCTGTGGAGCCGCCGTCGGAGATGATCACCTCATCGGGACGCCGCGTCTGGGCTATCAGGGACTGGATCAAATCCACCACGCTCACCTCCTCGTTGAGGACAGTGGCGATGACCGTAACCTTCAGGGGACGTCTCTCCTTTCGTGTATTGGCCCCGATAGGGACAACTGATAATAGGTTGCTGATGCAGTTGCGTCAAGCCAGGACGCTGTGATAGAAAGGGAGTGAACAGGGATGCAGCTAAAGCTCTATGCCCCCTCAGGAGGTGCCGATGCGATGCGCTAAGTGCGGAGCCAGTCTCGATCCTGGAGATAGCTTCTGCCGCCACTGCGGCGAGGCGTTGGGCCGACAGAACCTCTCCACGGTGGTATCCAGCGCCCTCTTGCCGGTGCCATGGTCGGTGGCGAGGGGACCGGTCCTGCGTGGAATTGCGGCTCTGGTGGTGGGGACTGTGGTGGAGTTGGCGCGCCGCGAGGCGGCGAGGCGTTCCGCCCTGCCCAGCGCGGCGGAGGCGCTGGCGCTGCTACCTCAGGGGTATCCTCTGGTGGCGACGAAGCGGCCTCGTTTCCCCTGGTCCAAGGCACCCAAGGGAGAGTACGAGGTGACGGAGACTGTCATCCAGAGGCGGGTGCTGCTGAAGCGATAGAGGCGGCGTAGCCGCCGTCCCGGACCGTAGGGCAGGTGGCTTGTCCCCTGCCGCCCGGACGCAGGTGGGCGTGGTGGTGGGCAATGGACTGCGGCGATAGGGTCAGGGCCACGCCGTGCGTCCCTACGCTTCCAGCAGCTTCGCTAGGATCTTCCTGGCGCAGCGGCCTGCCTTACCTCGGTGGCTGATCCGGTTCTTTAGTTCGGGCAGCATCTCGGCCACCGTCTTTCCGTAGCGCGGTACGAAGAAGATGGGATCGAAGCCGAAACCACCCTCACCCCTGGGCTCCCAGGCTACCCTTCCCTCCAGAACGCCCCGGCAGCGGTGCAGCTTCCGCTGCTCGTCCACGATGGCGATCTCGACGACGTAACGGCAACCCCGTCTATCCTCGGGCACCCCTTCCAGCTGCTGAATGACCAGCCGGTTCTTGGCATCGCCATCCGGAAGCCCCTCGTAACGAGCCGAGTACACCCCTGGCTTTCCGCCCAGGGCGTCCACCTCCAGTCCGGAATCGTCGGCGAGAGCCAGCAGGCCAGATGCCTCATGGTAGGCGCGTGCCTTGATCGCCGCGTTCTCGGCAAAGCTGCCACCTGTCTCCTCCACATCGAGGCTCAGGCCGAGGGAGGCCGGGGCGACGACCTCCAGAGGGAGCCCCTCCAGGATCTGGGTGAACTCCCGTATCTTGCCCGGGTTGTTGGTAGCGAGCAGCAGCCGCCTCAAATGACCCCCTCGACCTTCAACTGCTCGAGTTCCGCCTCGGAGAAGCCCAGCAGGTCGCGGTAGACGTCGAGGTTGTGGGCACCCATCTCGGAACCGGTCCACTGGATCCGGCCTGGGGTCTTGGACAGCCTGGGGACCACATTGCACATCTTGATCTCGCCGTCCACGGGATCCTCGACGGAGATAAGATTCTCTCGAGCCTGGTATTGTGGGTCCTCGAACATGTCCTTGGCGGTGTAGATGAGGCCATTGGGAACCTCGTTGGCCTCCAGGATCTCCATGACCTCCTTCGCGGTGTGGCTGCCGACCCAATCCTGCACCAGCTTATCGGTCTCCGCCCGGTTGGTCACCCGCTGGGCATTGGAGCAGAACTTCGGGTCGTCGGCCAGCTCCGGCTTGCCCATGGCGCCCGCTATCCGGCGGAACATGGTGTCGTTGGTGCAGGCGATCGCGATGTGCCGGCCGTCTTTCGAGGTGTAGTGGTTGTGGGGAACGGCGATGGGCGTGCCGGCCCCAAGACGCTCTCGAAGAGTGCCCAGCTTATGGTAGGCGGCGGGCACCTCCTCCAGAATGCGCAGCACCGGCTCGTACAGGGCAACATCCACGTACTGCCCCTCGCCGGTCCGGTCCCGATGGTGGAGGGCCATCATGGCACCCAGGGCGGCGTAGACGCCCGTCAGGTAGTCGGGAACCGAAGGGGTAGCGGGGATCACCGGCGGCCGATCCGGATAGCCTGCCAGCTCGGTCAGACCGCCGAAGGCGGAGGCGATGCGGCCGAATCCCGGCTTGTCCTTGTAGGGGCCGAACTGGCCGTACCCGGTGACTTTGACCATGACCAGGCCCGGCCTGATCTCGCTCAACTGATCGAAACCGATGCCCCACCGGTCGAGGGTGCCCGGGCGGAAGTTCTCCACCACGACGTCGGAGAGCTTCACCATCTTCCGGAGGATCTCCTGGCCCTGGGGTTTCCGCAGGTCCAGCGTGATACAGCGCTTGTTGCGCCCCTCGATACGCCAAATGAGAGAGGTCCCGTTGTACTGGGGCATGAACTTGCGCAGGGAATCGCCCACTCCGGGCAGTTCGACCTTGATGACGTCCGCCCCGAACTCGCCGAGTAGAGCTGCGCAGTGAGGGCCGGCGATAACGGTCGAGATGTCTATAACTCGAATCCCATCGAGGGGTCGAGCCCCTTGAGAGAGAATTCCTGCCTGATCGGTCATCTTGTCCTGGAGACTCCTTTCGCTGTGACTCGTGGCACTTATCCAAGACCGCCGTGCGGCGATCCTCAATCGCTCTATCATCCTTTGGAGGGTCTGATCGATTTCGCCCAACCGCCCCCGCCTCGGCGGATTATGCGTGAAAGCTGGGTATTCTGTCTAGTGTAGCTGCGACCAGATCATTCGTCCATGTGCTAGAATTCCCCAGATACGATGGTCAACAACTCCTACCCTAAGTTACGCGCTCTGGACCACCAGTGGATCGAGCACGACGGCCAGCCGGCGATGCTGCTCCAGGATAGACTCGGCATTGGCCCTCGGGGGGTCGTGGTTCCACGGCTCCTTGTCCCCATGCTGGCGCTGTGCGACGGGACCCGCTCTCCCTCTCAGATCCAGACTGCACTGGGGCTGGAGTGGGGGCTCAGTCTGCCCATGGCCACAGTTGAGGGTGTGCTCTCTCACCTGGACGAGGCCCTCCTGCTGGAGAACGCGCGGTTTGCCGAGCGATATCGCCAGGCGTTGGAGAGTTACCGCACTGCACCGTCCAGGCCCGCGATCCTGGCAGGCAGCAGCTACCCCTCCGACCCGCGAGAACTGGCAAGATTGCTGGATAGCTATCTGGCCGAGGCCGCGCCCCAGCGGAACGGCCGGCGGGCACTCTCACACGAACCGCGGGGTCTGATCTGTCCTCACATCGACTACGACCGGGGTGGCCCCGTTTACGCCCAGGTATGGGAAAGCGCCCGTGAAGCGCTGCGGGCGGCGGATACCTTCATCGTCCTGGGAACCGACCACGCCGGCGAGCCGGGGGCTCTGACACTCACTCGCCAGAGTTTCCAGACCCCTCTAGGGATCCTGGCGACCGATCGAGCAGCGGTGGATGCCGTCGCGGATACCATGGGACCGAGGGCTGCCTTCGCCTCAGAGCTGAACCATCGTGTGGAGCACTCCCTGGAGCTGGCCCTGGTGTGGCTGCGACACCTGACCGGCGATCGTCCCATTCGCATCCTGCCGGTGCTGTGCGGCTCCTTCCATCCCTTCACTCAGGGCAACGGGCGGCCAAGCGACGTCACATCCTGGCGAGCCGCCGCCGACGCGCTGCGGGAGCTAGCCCAGCGGGACCGCACCATGGTGATCGCCGCAGCCGACCTCGCCCACATGGGTCCGGCGTTTGGAGATCCCCAGCCAATGGAGCTGGCCGAGCGGGCATCCCTCTACCGGGCAGACCAGGAGAGCCTGTCCACGGTGTGCCGGGGGGATGAGGAGGGTTTCCTGGATATGCTGGCGGAAGAGAGGGACCGACGCAAGGTGTGCGGGCTGCCGCCCATCTACCTGGCCCTGAGCATCCTGGGCGAAGTGGTGGGCGAAGTGGTGGACTACGCCATCTGTCCGGCCCCGGGCGATTCCGCCGTTTCCATCGCCGGAGTCCTCCTCACGAATCCCTCAAACCCAGGCCGACAGGGCGAATCCGACTAACAGGGCGAAGATGAGGGCATGGCCTATTCCGCGAAGCCGATCCACCTCTTCTATCCATTCACCCCAAGACGATGTCGTAGGGACAAGCGATAGCGCCGGTAGGGCAAGCGGCCTCGCACTCCCCGCAATACTCACAGTTGGTGTGGACCACCTTCACTTTGGCGCCAGCCACCGACAGCGCCTTGGCAGGGCAGGCCAACACGCATTTCCCACAGCCATCGCACCTATCTAGATCGATGACTGGTAGAGTCTGGCTATCAGTGCTCAACTCGAAGCTCCTTCGACCCTGGCGGATTGTTTAGCCAATTTAATCATAGCGTTCCTTGGCCTTTGCCGTATGCGACCTAAGTCACAATCCAGCCGTCGGCACTGATGGCAGTTATGGCTGAGCTGCCCCACTCTGGGACTCGATATAGGCCAGGATCTGCTCAGCGTCGGTCTTGGAGACACCCAGGTTGGGCATCGGCATGCCATACTCCTGAACGAGCTGCGCCGCAGTCGTGTCGCCACTGGCGATCACATTGTCCGGCGCGACGATGAACTCCACGAGCCAATCCCTGGGCCTTTGAGCCGTGACCCCCTTCAGGTCCGGCCCGGCGCGGCGGCCGTCCCCTATGCTGTGGCAACTGGCGCACTTGCCCTGAAAGCCGGCCTTGCCGGCCGCCACTTCGGCGCTCGCCCCCGCAGGTGGAGCGCCCGCCGAGGCCGTGAAAGCCTGCTCAGGATAGGCTGCCTCCTGCCAGCGAAAGGACATCACCGCCAGCAGCGACCCGAGACCGGTCAAACCGGCCAGTAGACCCAGACCGAGGAAGTGGACGGGTTTCATCCGCGACCCTCCGAGGTGGAAAGAGGTCGGTACAGTCGAAGTCATGCTCGCCTGTATCACTACCTTGTAGTAGCATGTTTGATGCCTACGCCCCCATTTCAGCAGCCAGGGGAGTGGGGAAATCCCGAATCGTGCCGCGAGAGGAGGATTCCGAGGATGTCAGGGCAGGTACCCCTTTACGACCAGTTCAGCGAGAGCTACGACGTGATGGTCTCGTGGGAGGAGCGGCTGAGAAGGGAGGAGCCGTTCTTCCAGCAGCTGATCCAACAGATCGGTGCCCGGCGAGTCCTGGACGTGGGCTGCGCCACCGGCGGACACGTGCTGCGCTTTGCCGAGTGGGGGCTGGAGGCGGTGGGGGTAGACCCCTCCCAGGAGATGGTGCGGATCGCCCGGGGCAGGGCGGCCGGCAATCCTAGGGCGCGTTTCCTCCAAGCGGGTTTCGGCGAGCTGGCCGACAAGGTAGGGGGAAGCTTCGACATGGTGACCTGCCTGGGCAACACCCTGCCCCATGCCTTGACACGGGCGGATCTGGAGGGAGCGCTGCGGGACATGGCCGCGGTGCTGCGGCCGGGGGGTCTGCTGGCGCTGCAGTTGCTGAACTACGATCGCATCCTGGCCGAGCAACGCCGCTTCCTCGGGGCATCGCCCGGCAGCCGAGATGGGACGGAATACCTCTTCTTCCGGTTCTACGACTTCGACGGGGTCCAGATCACCTTCAACCTGGTCACCTTCACGAAGAGCGACGGCCAGTGGAGCTTCAAGGTGGACTCCACCCACCTACGGGCGACCAGATGGGAGGAGCTGCGGGAGGCGTTGGTTGGGACCGGGTTCGGGGCCATCGAGGGCTACGGGAGCTACGACCGGGAACCCTTCGATTTGGCATCCTCTGGAGACCTGGTTGTGGTGGCGGAAAGGCAGTGAGCCTAGCCCCTCCCAGGCACCCGACGGACCTTCCTCGGCGCGGCCATCCAGACGGCAAGGATGCTCATCATGCCACAGGCCCCGGCCAGGCCGAAGGCGGTGACATAGCTGCCCGTGACGTCGAAGAGATAGCCGGCGAACCAGGCCCCTGTGGCGCTGCCAAGGCCGTTGGCGATAGACAAAGTGCCATAGATCGCCCCGAAGGTGCGACCGGCGAAGACGTCGGAGCCTATGGCGGGAGCCAGGGGAGCTGTGGCCCCATACCCAATGGCAAAGGCCAGGGCAAAGACGTAAATGAGGGCCGCCGCCCCCACGTAGCGGGTGGCGATGAGAGCAGAGACGCCAACCAGGGTGCAGCAAAGCCCCGCGGACCATGTGAGTTCTCGCCCGAGCCTGTCCGATAGCCACCCCCAGGAGATCTTGGCGCCCACGCTGAGGATCCCTATCAATCCAACGATGGAGGCCGCCAACATCTTGTCGTAGCCTCCATCCACGAGAAACGCTACCTGGTGGACGAAGACGGTCTGAGTGGCAACACTGGACAGGTACATCATAGCAACCAGCAGCCAGAAGCGGGGGGTGCGTATGGCGCTCCCAACCGTCCACGGTCTGGCGACCCACTCCGCGTCGACGATCCGCGTTCGAGGAGGCATCACGGGGGTACCAGAGGGGAGGGCCCCCTCCGCCAACGGCTTCTGGCCGTCCCGGTGCATCCCCAGATCCTCCGGTCGGGACCGCGTAAACAGCAGGAGAGCAACGGGCAGGATGCCCACCAGCACGCAGACGGCCAGAATGTTGTAGGTAGTCCGCCAACCCAACTGTCCAATCCACCACTGAGTGAGAGGGACCATCACCAGGATACCAGCCCCAATGCCAGCCGAGGTGACGCCCAGGGCAGCACCAAGCTTGCGGGAGAACCAACGGTTGACCAGAGTCACACAGGGTATCCATCCACCGAGGCTTAGCCCGAAAGCCGACAGCACTCCGTAGTAGAGGTAGAACTGCGGCAGATCTTTGATCTGGCTGCAGGCGAGCAGGCCGCCCGCCAAAGCGAGGCTCCCCAGGGAGACAATCCTACCTGGACCGAAACGGTCGGCCAGCACTCCCGCCCCAGCCCCGAATACACCTACCATCACCACAAAGAGAGAAAAGACCCCGGCGGAGGAGGCTCGGCTCCACCCGAACTCCTCCAGGAGGGCCACATAGAACACCGAGAAAGAGTACCAGACGGTGTAGGTGAGGGCGAGCGTCACGAAGGCTCCACCAACGACGATCCATCCATAGAAGAAGGGTAGTCGTCCTCGCCAGTCTCTACCTGAGGAGACCTGGGTATCCAGAAGCGGTTCCCCACCGCTCGTGGGGGTGCCATCGATCAATGCGCAGGTACATCCCGTCTAGTTGAGGAGTCAGCAGCAATTATACGCCTACCCGGGCTTGAAGACGCAAGTAGCGAAAAATGCCGAGGGGCTGACCGTGTCGGTCAACCCCTCGGCATCGCCAGTCGCTAGTTCGTCCTAGAGCGATGCCTCATCAGTAACACACCCGCGAAGACCAGGAGGATCGGCCACATCAAGTCAAAGTTGATCCAGCGGAGCCAGGGAATGTGCAGGTTCTGGATAAGGAAGATGCCGCCCAGCACGATCAGCGCCCAGCCAAGAAAGCGAGCGGCCTGAGGATCAGACTGATGCCAACTACTACTCACCGTCTCGCCCAGGTTCTTGGCCTGCTCCGCGACCTCGCGTGCCCCCTCTCCGATGGTCTCGCTCGGCTTGGAAACCCCTTGCCCCTCCACAGGAACGATTATCCACATGGCCGGGTAGAGCAGCAACCCCACACCGGTCCCAAAACCCACCAGCACGAAGACCAACCTTACCAGGGTGGGATCCACCCCCAGGTACTGGCCCAGCCCGCCGCAAACCCCTCCGAGCATACGGTCCGTTCGGCTGCGATACAACCTGGCCGTCATCATCTATCCTCCATCTTCCCCTCCTCTAAGGGGAGAGCTTCATTGCTCCCACAGGATAACAGACCTGAGACTATGGAGCATCGATCATCGGACGGATAGAGTCTACGACGAAAGGCGCGCGAGCGCCAGACACTTAACTACGACAAATGTCGTAGCTTCCCCAAGACATGCTCCGTGCGCTGTGGCGCCTCTCTGGCGCACCGGTCGATAGCGCTGAGAAGAACCATCAGTACAGCGATGGGGAGATCACAACCTCGCCTTGAGGTAGTTGCCTAGGGCTCTGTCGGACTTGTCTATGTGGTCAATCAGCCAGTTACACACCCGCCGCTGGATGCCCATCACCAGGTAGGTACTGGCGCCCTTCGCGTCGTAGCCATGGGTCAGGTGGGTCAAGTCCTCGATGAATCTGTCGTGCTCGACCTGGTGGCAGTTGGCCAGGGGATACCGGTACTGGGCCATGAACTTCTCTTCGAGGCTGAAGCAGGCCATGACTTGATCGCAGAGGAATAGGATCACCTCCTTGGTCTTCTGGTTACCGTTTCCCCCGCTGGCCACGTCAAGCAGGCTGTTCACTCGCAGAAACAGCTCTCGGTGCTGGGTGTCTATTGAGTTGATTCCCACCACCAGGTCGGCGGTCCACTGTATCGTCACTACCGCGCTCGCTCTCCCGATACTCGGGTTTCCACCAAGACGACGTCAGTTGCTGGTCAGGTAACCCACATGGAGATCCAAGACCACCCGGGCTGCTGGAACGATAGCCTCCTCCAGGAGGAGATTAGACGCGGCTGCCGGCTTCAGCGATTCGGCCGCAGGACCGAGGTCGCAGGCAAGAAAGCAGATCTGATCCCGCAGTGTAGGAGAGGTGAAGCGGGCCACCAGGTAGTCGACGAAGGATTCGACCACTTGGCCGATCTCCTTGTCCCCGCCGCGGCTTCGGGCATCCAGGAACTCGCCCATCTTTAGCAGCAGTTCGCCATGAAGTCCCTCGTTCGAGGCTACTCCAACTGACAGCACCTGTGTCCACTGCACGCTCATCGATTCGTCCTCTCGCTCTTGGAGACGATCCCGGAAGGAGCCGCATCCTGATCCTGAGGGGAATCAGGGCTGGTTGGTCCCATTCAGCAACACTACCAATATAGTTCGGCCGATTCCCGTGGTCTCTGGAGTGTCAGGCTACAGGGCCACAACCATTTTCTCGGATAGTGCAGGCGGAGGGTTGGGAGGGGGGCAGAGGAGGGTTACCAGGTGATGACCTTATCGTGCTCGAAGATCAGTTGGACGATCCGGTCGTAGTCGACCAGTTCGTAGCCCGCGATATTCACGCGGGCGGCCACATCCTCGGCAGAAGCATAGACCGGGCCAGGGAAGTCCGCCACTCGAGCGAGTACGGCATCCTGCAGCAGCAGGATGCTGGTAGGATGCTCGCGAGCATGGGTGATGGCCGTGGCCAGGGCCCGTTCGTCGTCGAGATGGCGCAGGATGTGAAGCGTCTTCATACCGGCACCTCAAGCCACCACCACGGCATCCGATACCAGCAGTTCGCGATCGATATCTTCACGAGTCTTGACCTCTACGTCCTGTTTGAGGAGTCCGGGGTCCATCCCGTATCGTGCCAGCGATTCGGACTCCGCCCAGACTTGCTGCTCCATCTCCAGCAGCTTGGTGAGCCACTTGGCAATCTCGCCACCCCCCACTATCTCGGGCTTCAAGGGACCGGCAAGCCAGACGGCACTGTCGACCAGGATCACTGTCACCCGGTTAGTGACGCTCTGGCCCAACGCCATGCGTAGCGCCTCCCCTGCTTTCTGAGTGCCAAGGGGGGGCTGCCGGACCAGAACCACAAGGTACTTGTCGGGTTCGTCGAGGCTAAACAAAGGCCACCACCCGATCCACCTCAGCCACTATGGAGGCGCAAGCGTACTGAGTGCTACCGTGGACGTTGGGTACAGGCGGAAGCCCACGAGCCTCAAGGTTCTTGGCGCAGCAGATGAGCAGCGCCCCCTTCTCAGAGAGGTCGGCCAGGAAGGGCGCGGAGTAGCACCCATCGGCAGTCAGGAAAAGGCTCACCTGGTGCCCCTGGCCAAGGGCTGCCTCCGCGAGGCGTTGCACCGTATGTCTGTCCTCCGACTCGAAGCCGGTGGCCAGAATGATGCCGAGCTTCATAACGCAATAGCCCCCCAGGCTTCAGAGATCGCCATCGGTCGCCCTCCGCTCCAAGAGGTAACCAAAGCCCCGCACATTGGCTATGTAGCTTGGGTGGGTAGGATCGCGATCGATCTTGCCGCGCAAACGACTTACGTGCACCTTGACGATCTGCTGCGCCTCCTGCTCGGGACAGTCGTAGCCACCGATCTCCCGAACCAGCTCAGAACAGGAGATCACCCTTCCCAGGTTCTCGGCGAGGCAGGATAGCAGCTTGAACTCCGCGCGGGTCACCGGAACCACCTCGCCCCCAAGACGGATTTCTTTGCGAGTCGCGTCAATCGTGAGGTCGCGGATCGTGACCGGCTTAGGCTGAGGGGAGGCGGGAGGCTTGCAGCGAAGGGCAGCCTCGAAATAGGCCAAAAGCAGCTCGGGGTCCACTGGCTTCGGAAGATAATGGTCCGCGCCGGCCTTGAGGGTACGGATGATGGTAGCCTTCTCGACGGAGCTTCCAACGACGATGAGAGGGACGTCGGTGACAATCCGGACCCTACGGCACTCCTCAAGCCCCGTAGGGAGCGATGGGTCCAGGTCCAGCACGACGAGCAACGGCCGCCGGGATTTAGCTATCTCCTCGGCCAAATCCGTGTCCTCGTTGCAAGCGCGTACCGACAGTTCGAGGCGGCGAGCCGCCTCGACGATTGCCTCGATGGCTGTAAGGTCTTTTGACGTGGCTATTACGGCCTCTCCCACGCCACCACCCCATCATGGATTATCCGCATACGATCGAGGAAAGGGTTACCTCGTCGCGTCAGCATAGTAGCGGTCCGAGGCTTCGCGATCAAGTCCCACAGGGGTAGAGCTCAACATGGCGAAGGCACAGCCTCGGTGCACCTGTCATTCTAAAGCGGGGACGGACCGATCAGAATGGCAGCTAACGTCGCAATGCTAGCCTTCGGCGGGGTAGCCCTCCTCGGCCATGGTCTGCTTGATCTGGTCCAGTGAGACCTTCTCTGGGTCGTAGCTGACCAGCACCTTCTTAGCGGTAGGATCTCCCTCCACGCTGGCCACACCCTCCAACTTGCCCACGGCCCGCTTGATAGCCATGACGCAGTGGCCGCACGAGATGTTTCGAGCCTGCAAGGTCACGGTTTCCACAGTACTTCCTCCGTTAAGGTCTGAAGCTTCGCAGCCTAAGCGAGTTGCTGACCACCGTCACCGACGACAGCGCCATGGCGAGCCCGGCGAAGATGGGGTTCAGCAGTATCCCGAAGAAGGGGTACCAAAGACCCGCCGCCAGCGGTATCAGCAACACATTATAGAAGAAAGCCCAGAACAGGTTCTGCCGAATGGTGCGCATCGTCTGCCTGGATAGACGGATGGCGGTGACCACACCGCGCACATCACCGCTGATCAGGGTGACGTCGCTGGCCTCTATAGCCACGTCGGTGCCCGTGCCGATGGCGATGCCAACGTCGGCTCGGGCCAGGGCGGGCGCGTCATTGATGCCGTCGCCAACCATGGCAACCACCTTGCCCTCGGCCTGGAGCTTCTGCACCTCATCGGCCTTCCCCTCGGGCAAGACCTCGGCCACGACCCGGTCGATCCCCAACTGGCGGCCGATGGCGCTGGCCGTCCGGCGGTTGTCGCCGGTCAGCATCGCCACCTCGATGCCCAGCCTCTTCAACTCGGTCACTGCCTCGCGGGAGCCCGGCTTCAAGGTATCCGCCACGGCTACGACGCCGAGCACATGGTCGTCGGCGGCCACGAACATGGCTGTCTTTCCATGGTCCGCCAGCTCTTCCGCCCGCCGGTCCAGACCGTCCAGGGCGTAGCCGCGGTCTGCCATCAACTTCCCGTTCCCCAGCACCACCCGCCGGCCCTCGATCGTGGCTTCGATGCCGTGGCCCGGGATCGCCTGGAACCCCTTCGGGTCGGCCAGCGCGAGCCCCCTCTCACGGGCCGCCCCAACTATCGCCTCACCGAGGGGATGCTCGGAGCCCCGCTCCGCCGAGGCCGCCAGGAGGAGCAACTCATCGGCGGTGTGGCCCTCGGAGGGAACCAGGTCGGTCACCACCGGCTTCCCCTGCGTCAAGGTGCCCGTCTTGTCTAGGATGATCGCCTGAATCTTGTGGGCCGTCTCCAGCGCCTCCCCGCCGCGGATCAGCACGCCGTTCTCCGCCCCCTTGCCGGTCCCCACGATGATGGCTGTGGGAGTCGCCAGACCGAGAGCGCAGGGACAGGCGATGACAAGCACCGCCACGAAGTTCAGCAGGGCGTAGGTCAGGGCCGGGGCCGGGCCGAACAGGTACCAGGCCACGAAGGTGGCCAATGCGATCGCGATCACAACCGGCACGAAGTAGCTGGAGATGACGTCTGCCAGCCGCTGGATGGGCGCCTTGGAGCCCTGGGCCTCCTCCACCAGCCGGACGATCTGGGCAAGGGCGGTGTCCTTGCCCACCCTCGTGGCCCGAAACCGGAAGCTGCCTGTCTTGTTCAGGGTCGCGCCGATCACCTGGTCGCCCGCACTCTTCTCCACCGGTATGCTCTCGCCGGTCAACATCGACTCGTCAAGGGCAGAGTTGCCCTCCAGCACCACGCCGTCCACCGGCACCTTCTCGCCGGGCCGGACCAGGACCACGTCGCCGATCCGGACGGACTCCACCGGCACGTCCACCTCCAGGCCATCCCGTATCACGCGAGCCGTCTTGGCCTGCATGCCCATCAGCCGCTTGATCGCATCGCCCGTCTGTCCCTTCGCGCGCGCCTCCAGATACTTGCCCACCAGGATCAGGCCAATGACGACGGCCGAGGTGTCGAAGTACAGGTCCGGCATCTGGCCCGCAGCCATGAAGAAGTGTGGGAATAGGATAGCCGCCACGCTGTAGAAGTAGGCAGCGCTGGTCCCCACGGCGATCAGGGTGTTCATGTTGCTGCTGAAGTGCTTGGCGGCGGCCCAGGCGCCCCTGTAGAACTGCCAGCCGGCCCAGAACTGGACAGGGGTTGCCAGCGCCCACAGCACCAGGGGATCGCTCAGGACAGGGAGGGTCCAGCCCAGCATCGGTGCCATGCTGCCCAGAAGGATCAGGGCACCGAGGGCCAGGGCCACGAAGGCCCTGTTGCGAGCCTTGAGCACCTCTCGACGAGACGACTCCTGGTGCTCGTCCACGCTCTCGGGCCGAGCCCCCTCCTCCACCACGCCGTAGCCTGCGTCCTCCACTGCCACTCGCAGGTCGGACATGGAGAGCAGGTCGGGCCGGTAGGAGACGGTCGCCTTCTCTGTAGCGAGGTTGACGTTGGCCTCCTCCACGCCGGGGAGCTTCCGCAGGGTCCGCTCAACCCGCGCGGAGCAGGAGGCGCAAGTCATGCCAGTGACACCGAAGGTGGCGGTCTGCATAGGCTCATCCCTAACGCCGTAGCCGAGATCCTCGACCACCTCGACCATCTCTTCCCGGTCGACGGCAGCAGGGTCGTACTCCACCGTGGCCTTCTCCGTCGCCAAGTTCACGGCAACGTGGATTACCCCCGGCATCTTCGCCAGATTCTTCTCAATGCGCGCCGAGCAGGAGGCGCAGGTCATCCCCGTTATCTCGAGCGTGACCTTCGCGTCCCTCTCTGTGTGTTTGCTTGTCGTTGCCATAGTCGCCTACCCCTCTAGCCATCAGCCTGGTAGTCCGCCCACTGCCATTGATGCGTAGTGCAGGGCGCTCTGCCCTGCCGTCCAGTTGCCCTGCCTTGCGCCATTGCCCATGCGTCCGGGCGCGGGTAGGGCACGTGGTCGTATGGGTGTACGCCAACGGATGGCAGGGCACGAAGCCCTGCTCTACCTGGCAAGAGTGCTTTGGTTGAACCCTACTCCTCGTTGCAAACAGCTGACGGCTGATCGCTGACAGCTCGCCTCTGTCCAAATAACATCAACAGTTCCCGGAGCACCCTCTCCCGCTCGGCCGGATCGTCACCCCTGATGGCGGTGGTGACGCAGCTTTCCAGATGGCCCTCCAGGATCATGACGTCCACCTTCTCCAGGGCTTTTCGGACGGCAGCGGTCTGGTTGAGGACGTCGACGCAGTACTGGTCATCCTCAACCATCCGCTGGACCCCCCGCAGGTGTCCCTCGATGCTCTTGAGCCGGTTGAGCAGCTCCTTCTTCAGCTTCGGGTCTCTCATCCGATCCCTCGGTGCTTACTGGTGAGTCACCCCCACCCCCCGGGGGAGGGGTACGCGTATATGATGGAGCCTGCCAGGGTGGATGTCAAGAAGGCGATCTCGATCGACATTAAGGATTCAGGTTTCGACATGTCGGAGTGCTTCCGCACGGCTCCCATGGTCAGCATCACTCAAGAGACAAGGAGCGTTTGGGGGACAGAAGTGTTATTCTGGGGCAGCACACCATCGATCAACGGGAAGGAGAAGGGGCAGTATGGCAGGCAACATCGCAACCTTCAGGATACCCACACAAATCAACTACGGGGCAGGCTCGGCGGAGACCGTGGGGGCCGAAGGCAGGCGGCTAGGGGGAGCCCGTGCCTTCGTGGTTAGCGACCCGATAGTCCAGAAGCTGGGTTTGACCGATCAGCTTCTCCGCCATCTGTCGGCCCAGGGGATTGACTCCACCGTCTACACCGATGTGGAAGCCGAGCCGTCCATCCAGAGCATAGCGCCCTGTCTGGCCGCAGCGCGAACCGCCGGCTGCGATCTGGTGGTGGGGCTGGGAGGCGGCAGCGCCATGGATACATCCAAGGCCGTCGCCATGCTGTTGGGGAACGAGGGGCAGGCAGAGGACTACCTGGGCGTGGGGCTGGTAAAGCGTCGGGGCGTGCCCTCCATTCTCATGCCCACCACCGCCGGCACCGGCGCCGAGATCACCCCTAACGCCCTCTTCTACGTGGCGGCCGTGAAGGACAAGAAAGCCATAGTCAGCCCGCACATCGTCCCGGATGTGGCGATCATCGACCCGCTCTTGACCCTCTCCGTGCCTCCCGCCGTGACGGCGGCCACGGGAATGGATACCCTGAGTCACGCCGTGGAAGCCTACACCTCGATCAACGCCTCCCCGATGGCTGACCTGTACGCCCTGGAGGCGATTCGGCTGGTCGGCACCTATCTACGCACGGCCGTCGCGAACGGAAAGGATCTGGAGGCCCGTGACGGCATGGCGAGGGCCAGCTTCTACGGAGGGATCGCGATCGCCAACGCGGGCACCAACGCGGTCCACGCCCTGGCCTACCCGCTCCAGGGGCAGCACCGCATCACACACGGAGTCGCCAACTCCCTGCTGCTCCCCTACGTGATGGAGTTCAACGCCCTGAGCAACCTCACCAAGTTCGGTCGGATCGCCGAGGCGCTGGGTGAGCCGATCTCGGGCCTCTCTGCCCGCACGGCCGCGGCGCGGAGTGCGGAAGCCTGCAAGCTGCTCTCTCAGGACGTAGGCATCCCCCAGAAGCTGGGCGAGGTAGGGATCGAGGAGGAGCACATCGACTCCCTGGTCGAGGCTGCTATGCTTGTGACCCGTCTCTGGGCCAACAACCCGCGGCAGGTCAGCCCGCGGGAAGCCCGCGGCATACTGCTTCGGGCCCTGTAGGAACGAAACGAGATGAGTCCCTCGGCGCCCAGCCCGCGATGTACGATTAGCATCCTGGAAACGGAGCCCACGCGGCCTTGACCACGGGAATGATATTCGGTATTCAAAGTCGATCCATCCACGACGGCCCGGGGGTTCGCACCACCGTCTACCTGAAGGGTTGCCCGATGTCCTGCCCTTGGTGCCACAGCCCCGAGGGCATCTCCCCACACCCCGAACTGGCGTATCAGGACCGGCGGTGCGTACTCTGCGGCGACTGCGAGTCCGTGTGCCCAACAGGCGCCCTCTCCATGTCTAAGACCAAGGGACTCGTCTTGATCGAGAATGACCTGTGCAGCCGTTGCCGCCGCTGCCAGGACGTGTGCCTCTCACGGGCGCTCGAGGTCGTTGGCAGGGAGACGACGGTCGAGCAGGTAATGGCCGCTATAGAGAGGGATAGTATCTCCCACGGCCAATCGAGTGGAGGAGTGACCTTCTCCGGCGGGGAGCCGCTCCAGCAGCCGGATTTCCTGGCCGCGCTGCTCCAGGGTTGTCGGAGCAGGGGTATTCACACTGCCCTCGACACCAGCGGCTACGCTTCTCCCGAGGTGATAGAGGGCATCGCCCCTCTGGCGGACCTCTTCCTGTTCGACGTAAAGGTGGTGGATGATCGCCGCCACCAGGAGCTGACGAGGGTTTCCAACGGGCAGATCCTGGCCAACTTGAGGTGGATCGTGTCCCAAGGTCGGCCCGTGATCCTACGTGTTCCGGTTATCCCCGGGATCAGCGACGACGAGGAGAACCTCCGCGCGATAGCAGAGTTGGCCCGCTCGCTCCACCCCCACCAGAGGGTAGACCTCCTTCCATACCGCGCTATTGCCGCAGAGAAGCACCGCCGACTCCGACGTGAGTACCTGCTCTCCAATGTCCAGCCACCATCGAGAGGGAGGCTTTCCCAGATCGCGGCCTACCTGGAAGAGTTCGGCCTGGCAGTCAAGATCGCCGGCTGATTGCACGGGCATGGAGCCTGCGACTGTTGTGGTTGTAGTGCCCTCACTCCAACGACGGGTGTATTACAGCGAGAGCTATGATATGCTCCTAGCATTGATTGGTTTTGAGTCAGGGTCTATTCGACCGCCTCTTCGAGTCCAAAAGGAGGATTCCGTTGCCTGATACTCGCTCGCTCAAGCGTCAAGTTACCCTCGTCGCCGTGGTGGGTGGTCTCTTCCTGCTGGCGGAACTCGCCACAACCGCCGTGGCTTTCTATACCGATTGGCTCTGGTTTGGGAGCCTGGGGTATCAGGGCGTCTTCATCACGGTGTTCCAGTCCAAGCTGCTCGCCTTCGGCGCGGGGACACTGGCATTCTTCCTGCCGGCCGCGGCCAGCCTACTGCTGACCCGAACCGTCGCTGCCAAGGGGGGACATACGGTGTCCATTCGGGAGGAGGACGGCGTCGCCTACATTGTGCAGCGCAGCCAGGACAGCTACAGGCGCTGGATCATCTGGGCGGCCATTGCCATCGCCCTCGGACTCAGCGTGATGATGGGGCTTTCGGCGGCCGGCCAGTGGGAGACCTTCCTCAAGTTCCTCAATGCCCAGGGCTTCGGGGTCGCGGACCCTCTCTTCGGGCAGGACGTCGGCTTCTACTTCTTCACCCTGCCGTTTTACCGCTTCCTGCAGGGCTGGCTCTTCTCATCCGTGACCCTGATCCTGCTCCTCACCGCGGCGGTTTACCTGATCAACATCTCAGAGGAGAGGATCGGCCTGGACCTGGGGGTGCTCACCGAGCAACGAGGCCCCAAGCTGCACCTGATGGTGTTGGCCGCGCTGGCCTCCCTGGTCATGGCAGCATCCTACCGCATTCAGATCTTCGACCTGGTGTACTCCACCCGCTCGGCCGTGTTCGGGGCGGGATTCACCGACGCTACGGCGAGGCAGATGGCCCTTTGGGCGATGCTGGGCATCATGGTCATCACCGCCGTGCTGTTCCTGGCCAGCAGCTTCCGCCGGGGCTTCGCCCTGCCGCTATGGGGAGTGGGGCTGTGGGTAGTGGCGGCGTTGCTGCTGGGGGGGATTTACCCAGCGATAGTCCAGAAGCTTCAGGTGGAGCCGAGCGAACTGGAGAAGGAGAGGCCCTACATAGAGGCGAGCATCAATATGACCCGCCAGGCGTTCGGCCTGGACCGCATCCAGGAGCAGGATTTCAACGCCGAGGACGCGGTGACCCCTGCTGAGATCCTAGCAAACCCCGACACCGTGAATAACATCCGGTTGTGGGACCACCGACCCCTCAAGGACACCTACAACCAGATCCAGGCCATCCGGCTCTACTACGATTTCAACGACGTGGACATCGACCGGTACACCATCGACGGCCGCTACCGGCAGGTGATGCTCTCGGCCAGGGAGCTGTCTCCCGAAAAGCTGGCCTCCCAGGCGCAGAATTGGGTGACGCGGATGCTCCAGTTCACCCACGGATACGGCATAGCCATGAGCCCGGTCACGGAGATCGTGGGTGAGGGTTTGCCGAGCCTACTGGTAAAGGACCTGCCGCCCCAGGGAAGCATCAAGATCGACAAGCCGCAGATCTACTACGGCGAGAAGACCTCAAGCTACGTGATAGTGAAGACCACCGCCCAGGAGTTCGACTACGCGCGGGGCGACGAGAACGTCTATGGCAGCTACGAAGGGGAGGGAGGCGTCCACCTGGACTCCTTCTTCACGAAGCTGGCCTACGCCTGGTACTTCAGAGACGGCAACATCCTGTTCACCAACTACCTCACGCCCGAAAGCCGGGTGCTCTACGTTCGAGAGATCCAGGAGAGGGTACGGAAGGTGGCCCCCTTCCTGATGCTGGACCAGGACCCCTACCTGGTAGCGGCCGATGGCCAGCTGTTCTGGATACAGGACGCCTACACCCACGGAATGGACTACCCCTACTCGGCCCCCTTCCAGGAGACGACCCAGGTAGCGGCGCCCGCGAATCAGGGTGCCGCTGCGACCCAGCTGGTGCGGACGGGGCGCGAGTTCAACTACCTGCGAAACAGCGTGAAGGTGGTCATCAGCGCATACGACGGTTCGACGCGCTTCTTCCTGGCCGACCCGAACGATCCCCTGGCTTCCGCCTACCAGGCGATCTTCCCCAGCCTCTTCGTCCCCTTGGAGCAGATGCCGGAATCGCTGAAGGCCCACCTGCGCTACCCCCAGGACCTGTTCGCGGCCCAGGCGGAGACCTATCGCACCTACCACATGCAGGAGCCACAGGTGTTCTACAACCGGGAGGACCTGTGGAGCATCCCGAGCGAGGTGTTCGGTGACGCCCGACAGCTTGTGGAGCCCTACTACCTGATCATGAGGCTGCCGGGGGAAGAGAAGGAGGAGTTCCTGCAACTGCTTCCCTTCGCTCCCTCCAACAAGGACAACATGATCGCGTGGCTGGCGGCCCGGTCCGACGGGGAGAACTACGGCAAGCTGGTAGTCTTCAAGTACCCCAAGGACAAGCTGGCCTACGGGCCCATGCAGCTTGAGGCCAGGATCAACCAGGATCCCGTCATCTCCTCGCAGTTCACCCTCTGGAGCCAGGCAGGCTCCCAGGTGATACGCGGCAACCTGCTGGTGATACCGATCGGCAACGCGAACCTGTACGTGGAGCCCGTCTACCTACAGGCAAACCGGTCCTCCATCCCCGAACTGAAGCGGGTGATCGTCTCCACGGGCAACCGAGTGGTGATGGAGCCCACCCTCGCCGAGTCCTTGACCAAGCTGTACGATGGGAAGCTGGCCCTCGCACCCGGGGCTGCCGGCGCTCAACAGCCCCAGCAGCCGGCACTGGCCGCGCAACCGGCTGCTCCAGTGGCGCAACCAGGCGCGGTCCTGCCCGCCATGGCGGAACTCGCCAAGACGGCCCAGGACCACTACAACCGCGCACAGGAGAAGATGAAGGCCGGAGATTGGACCGGCTTCGGCGAGGAGCTGAAGAAGCTGGAGGAGGTCCTCAAGACGCTGAACAGCCAGGCTCAATAGATACAAAGGGGGAGGGTGAATGAATGTTCACCCTCCCCCTTTGTGTATTGATATCCAATTGGTAGTTGTTGGCACCACCAGGTTGTTGTATAATCGGCCCAGCCGTGGGTTGCTGGCACCCTGGGGTAGTGCATTCGGGTTTGCTTTCCTCTCACCGGACAGATCGTATCCGTTCGGGTGTCCAGTTCCGCATCTGTCTCTTGTCACAGCTCGCGGGGTTATCCTCGCCCGATCTATCTAGTTGCCAGCTTGTGGCGGCGCGGAGTCCAGTCTGAGTTGGGGTTGCGGATCGCGCCGAGAGGTGCCTTCCCTTAACTCCTTCTGAGCGCCTCCCGCTTGGGCGAGTCTCCGCTTCTGGGTTCGGGAGTTTCCCGAGCCTCCAACAGAATAGTGCTATTCAGCTGGTTGGAGGTGTGATCATCACTACTGAGAGAGTTCCTCGTCGCGCGCCTCGCAGGGCGCGTCCGACCGTGGCCAATGCCTTCGATGGGTTGTTTCCCTTCGCCACACGGTCTTTGCTGCATCTGTCGATCACGGCCCTAGTGGCCTCTTCCACTCTTGTGGGCGGGGGCAGGTTCCTCGCGCCCGCAGCCGCTCCATCCACCTTGGCCATTGCCGTAGATTCCGTTGTGCAGTTTGAGCCGGTATCCGCCTCCGATTCCGTCATGCCTGTTCGGCTCGCTCTATCGGGGCCGCCACCATTCGAAACCAGTGTTGCCGGCCAATCCACTGCCACCCCTCAGAAGGCAGCGGTCGCGGCGGCGCCCACGAAGCCGGTCCAGGGCGAAGTCATGATGGAGGCCCTATCCCTGGGGCTGGATGGGCAGATAGGGATGGTAGCAATGGGCCAGGAGGAGGGCGTCGTGGCCTTGCGGGCCCTATCCTCCTCGCGGGGTGGCATGAGAGCACCCACGGTCACCGCCACCCCCACAGTCACGCCCACTTCGCAGCCCAACCCAACGCCCACGGCCATGAAGGAAGCCCTCAAGCCGTCGACATATAAGGTGGCACCCGGGGATACCCTCGTTGGTATTGCCGACAAGTTCGGTATCACTCCGGAGACCATCCTCTGGGCTAACGACCTGGGCAACGGTGAGCTGATCCAGATTGACCAGGAGTTGGTTATTCTCCCCGTCTCAGGCGTCGTGCACAGGGTGCGGAAGGGTGAGACCTTCAACGCCATCGCCGAGGCGTACGGGGCCGACGTCAAGAAGCTGATTGAGGCGAACGCCCTGACCAACGCAGACCTCCTCAAGGAAGACCAGCCGCTGATCGTGCCCGGTGGCATGCTGCGAACCACGGAGATATCCGGATTGCCGGTGAAGCCCAGTCAGCGGGAGCTGGATGCCGCACCTAAGTACGTCGTGAGGGATGGCGACACCCTGGTCTCCATCGCCGACTCCTACGGGGTGCGGGTCTCGGTCATCCAGGTCGCCAACGACCTGATGGACCCCGATATGGTTAAGGTCGGGCAGGAGTTGGTGATACCCGGTGGCACGGCCCCATCCAGGCAGGCCCCCGCGCCTACGGCCAGGCCTCAACAGCCGGCACCGACCACGGCACCCAGTCAACCCGCGGCGCCAAAGCCGACTGCCACGCCCAAGCCGGCACCGCAGCCGCAGCCAGCCCCGGCTCCGACGGATGGTTCCAAGGGAGCTGCCATCGTGTCGATCGCGCAGCAGTACCTGGGCTACCGGTACGTATGGGGCGGCACCTCGCCGAAGACAGGCTTCGACTGCAGCGGCTACACCTGGTACGTATACGGGCAGGTAGGGCTGTCCATCCCGAGATACCCACTGGAGAGCCAGATAGCCTCTGGCCCCAGGATCAGCATGGACCAGTTGAGGCCGGGCGACCTGCTGTTCTGGCAGAACACCTACAAGGCGGGTCTCTCCCACACCGGAATCTACATAGGCGGTGGCCGCTTCATCCACGCGGAGTCCGAGGCGACCGGCGTGCAGATCCGATCCCTGAGCGAGCCATTCTGGTCCTCGCGCTACGTGGGAGCCTCCCGGCCCTGGTAGGTTAGACTAAAGCCGAATCGAAGAGCACCCCGAGTCCTCGGGGTGCTCTTCGATTCATGCGTGGAACCAGTTGCTTCAGCATGCTTGGCGCTTATCGAACGATCTGCTATACTCACACTCGACAATTGAATAGCTGGCGCTCTTATCGTGAGTGGTGGAGGGACTGGCCCTATGAAGCCCGGCAACCAGCCCTGAGACCGGTCGAGCCACGGGGTTTCCCACACCTCAGCTCCCGGTGGTTGGGCATGGTGCCAAGTCCGACAGGACGGCTCCGTCCTGGAAGATGAGAGGGATCTTGGTGTAGCTTCTCCCCAGTAGAGAAGCACTTTTTGTATCCAGCAAGAACGCTCCTCAGCGTTTCCATCTCCTATCTCTCCATATGAGGTGCCCACGCAGTTGAACACCGTAGAGTGGGTCGAGGGAAAGCTCCGCCTGATCGATCAAACCCGGTTGCCACTGGAGCAGCAGTGGGTGGAGTGTGCCACCCACCAGGAGGTGGCCGAAGCCATACGGGGAATGAAGGTACGCGGAGCCCCGGCCATAGGGGTCACCGCCGCCTTCGGAATGGCCCTAGGGGCGATTGCCTACCCTGGCTCCGACCCAGAGGGTTTCTCCCAGCATATGAAGGCCGTGGCTGATCTGCTCCGAGCGACCCGGCCTACAGCCGTCAACCTCTTTTGGGCCACCGAGAAGACCCTGGCCGTGGCGTTACGTTCGGCAGAACAGGGCGTTGACGGTACGAGAGGGCAGCTGCTGGAGATGGCCCAGAGGATGGCCATCGAGGACGTCGAGGCCAACAAGCGGATGGGCAGCTACGGTGCCGAACTGCTCCCTGACGAGGGGACGGTGCTCACCCACTGCAACGCGGGGGCGCTGGCCACAGTCTCCTACGGCACGGCCCTCGGCGTCATCCGGGCAGCAGTGGAGCGGGGCAAGAGGATCAAGATGTTCGTCGACGAGACGAGGCCGTTCCTCCAGGGCTCGCGCCTCACTGCCTGGGAGCTGATGTCCGAGGGGATACCGACCACCTTGATCACCGACAGCATGGCGGGTCACTTCATGCACCGAGGAGCGGTGGACGCCGTCGTGGTGGGCGCCGACAGGATTGCGGCCAACGGAGACGTGGCCAACAAGATCGGCACCTACTCGGTGGCGGTCCTGGCCAGGGAGAACGGCATCCCATTCTACGTGGCCGCTCCCACCTCCACCGTCGATCTATCCCTTGCCTCGGGCGAAGAAATCGTAATCGAGGAGAGGGATCCCCGAGAGCTGCTGTACATCGGGGGCCACAGGATCGGCCCGGAGGGTGTCCAGGTGGCGAACCCCGCCTTCGATGTGACGCCTCACCGCTACGTAACGGCGATCATCACAGAGAACGGCATCGCCCGCGAACCCTACGACGAGGCGCTGGACCGATTGGTACACCGCCAAATTAGTTCCGACACGTAGGGCGGGGGCTTGTCCCCTGCCGCCCGGTGCTTTGGCGAAGCACTAGTTATCGTGTAGGGGCCGGCATCTGCGCCGAACCCTACAGACTTGGAGGATAACCATGGAACTGCCTGTGGCAGAGATAGCGGTCTTTGGGGGCTCCGGATTCTACCAGCTGCTGGAGAATGTCGAGGAGACGGCAATCCACACCCCTTACGGCGCGCCTAGCGATAGGATCGCGATTGGGGAGATCGCGGGGCGTAAAGTCGCCTTCCTGCCCCGCCATGGCCACGGCCACAAGTACCCAGCCCACGCCATCAACTACCGGGCCAACCTGTGGGCCATGAAGCAGTTGGGGGTCAAGCGGATCATCGCCCCCTCGGCCGTGGGTAGTCTTCAGCCCCACATTAAGCCCGGCGACTTCGTCCTGTGCGACCAGTTCGTCGATCGTACGAGCGGGCGCAAGGATACATTCTACGACGGCCCCGTCACCATCCACATCAGCACCGCCGACCCCTACTGCCCCGAGATGCGGGAACTGGCACTCTCGGCCTCCAAAGGCATAGAAGTCAACGTCCACCCCAGGGGAACGGTCGTGGTTATCCAGGGGCCCCGCTTCAGTACCAGGGCCGAGAGCAGGTGGTTCAGCGGCGCGGGGTGGGAGGTCATCAACATGACCCAGTACCCCGAGGTTACCCTGGCCAGGGAGCTGGAGATCTGCTACCTGAACGTCTCCCTTGTGACCGACTATGACGCTGGGCTGGAGGGCTCGGAGATCGAGCCGGTGACCTTCGAGGAGGTGGTCCGGGTTTTCAACGACAACAACCGGAAGGTGCGCGACCTCATCTTCAAGCTGATTCCGATGATCCCCACCGAGGCCGGCTGCTCCTGCCACTCCGCTCTGAAGGGAGCGATAGTATCGTGATCGTGACAGCTCACCACTCATCACCCATCACTCAGGCCCGGCCGGGGGCAGGGCTATGAGTCTGCTGGTAGTGGGCACCGTTGCCCTGGATTCCGTGGAGACCCCCTTCGGCAAGGTAGAGGAGGCGCTGGGCGGCACGGCCGCCTTCTTCTCCTTCGCCGCCCGCCACTACACGGACGTGCGGATCGTGGCGGTGGTGGGGGAGGACTTCCCCGGGCAGCACATGGACCTCTTCAAGAGCCGTCAGGTGGACGTGGAGGGGCTGGAGGTGCTTCCGGGCAAGACCTTCCGCTGGTCGGGATACTACGACTTCGACCTGAACACCGCGCACACCCTGGAGACCCAGCTGAACGTGCTGCCGCTCTTCCACCCCAAGCTGCCCGAGAGCTATCGGGGGAGCGAGATCGTCTTCCTGGCCAACATCGACCCAGACCTCCAGCGAGAGGTGTTGAAGCAGGTCAAGGCCCCCAGACTCACCGTACTGGACTCCATGAACTTCTGGATCTCAGGGAAGAAGGACTCCCTGACCAGGGTCATGGGGATGGTGGACATCGTCCTATTGAACGAGGCGGAGGTGCGCCAGTACGCCGGCACATATAACTTGCTGGCGGCGGCACGGCAGATCCTCGACCTCGGCCCGAAGGCGCTAATCATCAAGAAGGGCGAA
Organism: Chloroflexi bacterium UBA6077; assembly: GCA_002436065.1. GTDB lineage: Bacteria > Chloroflexota > UBA6077 > UBA6077 > UBA6077 > UBA6077. Next base: position 8,060 of record DIXP01000095.1, on the reverse strand, counting down.
TACGGAGCCCTGATGATCTCCGAGGACGGGGGAATATTCATCGTCCCGGCCTATCCGCTGGAGAGCGTCAAGGACCCCACGGGGGCGGGCGACTCCTTCGCCGGGGGGTTCCTGGGCTACTTGACCAGCAGCGGCGACTTCAGCCCCGCGGGCATCCGCAGAGCCATGGTGCATGGGAGCGTCATCGCCTCCTTCACGGTGGAGGACTTCAGCGTCAACCGGCTGCTCACCATCTCTCGCCGGGATATCGACGCCCGCTACGAGGAGTTCAGGCAGCTAACCTTCTTTGAGAACAGCTGCCGGTTCGCCTCGGACTGCGAGCGGATCAGGATAGTTTAAGCAGGAGTGATTCTATGACAAATCGGGTCCAGGTAGAAAACGACGCCAAGGACCTCTCCCTAGCCCCCAAGGGCAAGTTGAGGATCGAGTGGGCTGAGGCCCAGATGCCGGTCCTGCGGCTGGTGCGGGAGCGCTTCGATAGGGAGAAGCCACTGAAGGGCATTCGCCTCGGCGCATGCCTCCACGTCACCACCGAGACGGCCAACCTGGCGATAACCCTGAAGGCCGGCGGCGCTGAGGTGTACCTCTGCGCCAGCAACCCCCTCTCCACCCAGGACGACGTGGTCGCCTCCCTGGTGGTGGACTACGGCATACCGACCTTCGCCCAGAAGTGGGAGGACAACGCCACCTACTACAAGCACATCGAGGCGGTGATTGCCCACAGGCCCCAGATTACCATGGACGACGGGGCGGACGTGGTGTCGTCGATCCACAAGGAGCACCAGGAGCTGATCCCACAGATCATCGGCGGCACCGAGGAGACCACCACAGGCGTCATCCGGCTGCGGGCGATGGAGGCCGATGGCGTGCTGAAGTTCCCCATCGTCGCGGTCAACGAGGCCGACACCAAGCACCTCTTCGACAACCGGTACGGCACCGGCCAGAGCACCATCGATGGCATCCTGCGGGCCACAAACGTCCTGCTCGCGGGCAGTGACTTCGTGGTGGCCGGCTACGGTTGGTGTGGCCGCGGCGTAGCCATGCGGGCAAAGGGGATGGGCGCCAACGTCATCGTCACCGAGGTAGAACCCGTTCGGGCCATCGAGGCCCTCATGGACGGCTACCGTGTGATGCCCATGGCCGAGGCCGCCCCGATAGGGGACATCTTCGTGACCACCACCGGCGACATAAACGTGCTGGACGGGCAGCACACAGCTGCGATGAAGGACGGAGCGATCATCTGCAACTCCGGCCACTTCAACGACGAGATCAACATCCAGGCGATGGAACGAGACGCGGAGTCCAAGCGCCGAATTCGCGAGTTCGTGGACGAGTACAGCTACCCCGACGGCCACAGGGTCTACCTGCTGGGGGAGGGCCGGTTGATAAACCTGGCCGCAGCGGAGGGCCATCCCGCCGCCGTCATGGATATGAGCTTCGCCAATCAAGCCCTGGCCGCCGAGTACATGGTGCAGCAGGGCGGGAAGCTGGAGAAGAAGGTCCACGTGGTCCCCAGGGAGATCGACCGCGAGATCGCCCGTCTGAAACTGCGATCCATGGGCGTTTCCATAGACGTGCTTACCCCCGAGCAGATCAAGTACCTGTCCTCCTGGGAATCGGGAACATGAGATAGCTGTCAGCATTTCAGCAATCAGCTATCAGCTTTTGGCGTGGACCTGAAAGCTGATAGCTGACGGCTGATAGCTGATTGCTAGATCTGATCGCTGGAAAGGAGCGAAAGCATGAGCAACACCTTCATGAATTCAGAACAGACCCTTTTCACCTCGGAGTCGGTCACCGAGGGTCACCCTGACAAGCTGTGCGACCAGATATCGGATGCCGTGCTGGATGCCATCGTCAAGCAGGACCCGGACGGTAGGGTCGCGTGCGAGACGGCCACCACTACAGGGCTGATCCTGGTCGTAGGCGAAATCACCACCGACTGCTACGTGGACATCCCCGAGATCGCCCGCGACACGATCAGGGGAGCGGGTTACACGCGGGCCAAATACGGTTTCGACGCGGACACCTGCGGCGTGATCGTCTCCGTGAAGGGGCAGTCCCCGGACATCGCCCAGGGCGTGAACAGGGCGCTGGAAGTGAGGTCGGGCGAGGCATGGGACAAGGCCGTCGAGGCGATCGGCGCGGGCGACCAGGGCATGATGATCGGCTTCGCCTGCAACGAGACCGAGGAGCTAATGCCTCTCCCCATCGCGCTGTCCCACAAGCTGTGCAAACAGTTGGCTCTGGTGCGCAAGGAGAAGGTGCTGCCGTTCCTGCGACCCGATGGAAAGTCCCAGGTCACTGTGGAGTACGCATACGGCAAGCCCAAGAGGGTGGACACCATCCTGATCGCCGCCCAGCACGACCCGGCCGTGGAGCAAGAGAGGATCTACGAGGGCGTCATGGAAGAGGTGGTCAAGCAGATCGTCCCCGCCGAGATGTTGGACGACAGGACGAAGTACTACATCAACGCTACAGGCCGGTTCGTCATCGGCGGGCCGATGGGCGACTCGGGCTTGACGGGGCGCAAGATCATAGTGGACACTTACGGTGGCATGGCTCGCCACGGCGGTGGGGCCTTCTCCGGCAAGGATCCGACGAAGGTGGACCGCTCAGCGGCTTACATGGCCCGGTACGTGGCCAAGAACGTGGTGGCGGCCGGACTGGCCGAGCGCTTCGAGATCCAGATTTCCTACGGCATCGGGATTGCCAGGCCACTCTCAGTCATGATCGAGACCTTCGGGACGGAGAAGGTTGCGCCGGCCAGGATCCTGGATCTGATCAACAAGCACTTCGACATGCGGCCGGCGGCGATCATCCACCACCTGCAGCTTCGACGACCAATCTACAAGGCGACCGCCGCCTACGGACACTTCGGCCGGGACGACATCGACGCCCCGTGGGAACTCACGGACAAGGCCGACGTCCTACGGGTAGGGGCTGGCCTGGATAGTTGTGGCTGCGCGTCGGGGAACGGCCACGGCAACGGCGCGGGCAAGGCTCTCATAGGCAAGGAAGCATAGTACACTGGGCCGCAGGAGTGACCCATCAAGCCGTAGGGCAGGGGTTTATCCCCTGCCGCCTCGTGGTTGGCGACCAAGTTGGTAGTGAACACCCAATGCTGGTAGCCATGCCCATGGCGGAAGGGGACGAGCCCCTTCCCTACGTCTAGGTGGCGAAGCCACCTATCAGGGCCAGTCTGGGGGCGAAATTGGGTAAGCGAACGACTAGGGCACTCATCACTGGGATCGCGGGCTTCGTAGGGAGGCACCTGACCAGCTATTTGGCGGCCGTCACCGACGCCGAGATTTTCGGAGTGGACCAGTTCGGCGTACCCGCTGTGGAGGCAGACCTCGGGTTGGGCCCGAGGCTCCATACACACCAGGTGAACCTTGCGGACGGGAAGCGGGTGCGGGAAGTCGTGGAAATGACGAACCCCCACTGGATCTTCCACCTGGCGGCCCAGGCTTTCGTACCCACGGCCTTCGCGGACCCCGCCGGCACCCTGGTCAATAACATCGTCGGCCAGGTGAACCTGTTGCAGGCCTGCCTAGCTCTCGAGGAGAAGCCCACCATCATGGTGGTTGGCTCCAACGAGGAGTACGGGATGGTAAGACCAGAAGATCTCCCCATCAAGGAGACTGCCCCGTTCAGACCCGCCAACCCCTACGCCGTCAGCAAGGTAGCCCAGGACATGCTGGGATATCAGTACCACGTGGCCCACAAGCTCCCCGTAGTGCGGGTGCGCCCTTTCAATCACCTGGGTCCCGGCCAGAGCGACCGATTCGTGTCGTCCGACTTCGCCAAGCAGATCGCCGAGATAGAGGTGGGACTCCGGCCGCCGGTCATCCATGTGGGCAACCTGGAGGCCGAGCGCGACTTCACGGACGTGCGGGACATCGTGAAGGCGTACCATCTGGCCGTTACAAGAGGGCAACCTGGCGACGTCTACAACCTCGGCAGCGAGCGAGCCGTGAGCATCCAGCGGCTGCTGGATCTCCTGCTGGCCCAGAGCCGAACCCCAATCAAGGTCGAGACCGACCCCGCCCGCTTCCGGCCGGTGGACATCCCCCGCATCGTCGCCGACTGCAGCAAGTTCCGCACGCTCACCGGTTGGCATGCGGAGATACCCCTCGAACGCACCCTCGTGGACATCCTCACCTACTGGCGCAATAGGGTGACCGCATAGCCGTCGGCGGTTGTACAGTAGTTGTCCTTTGACACTATGAGCACACGGCCGCCCTGCCGGCTACAATAGCAGCAGGCTGATTCGCAGCGAGTCGCCACCCACGCGGCGAGCAATCGGTGGCTGTTTGAAGAACCCTCACCGAGTCGCTAAACTACTGCTAGAGAGTACAGGTAGCACTCACTCGGGTCGGGGTGCACACAGGGGAGGTTCCGGCCTCGCACCCGCGGCCCAATACAGGAGGGCCAAGTGGCAACAGAGATCAGGTTTGGCACCGACGGCTGGCGTGCCATTATTGCCGACGACTTCACCTTCGACAACGTCCGCGTAGTCGCCCAGGCAATAGCCAACTACCTCAACGAGTCCGGCAAGGCCGCCGAAGGGCTGGTGGTAGGCTACGACTTCCGATTCTCCTCGGAGCACTTCGCCGCCGCGGTGGCAGAGGTGCTCGGAACCAACGGCGTCAAGGTGTGGCTCTGCCAGGAAGGCGCCCCCACCCCAGCCGTCTCCTACTCCATCCTCGCCCAAAAGGCCGCGGGAGCGGTGATGATCACGGCCAGCCACAACCCGGGCATCTGGAACGGTATGAAGTACCGGCCCGAGTACGCCGGGGCGGCATCGCCCGAGGTGATCGCCAAGCTGGAGGAGCACATCAAGGCCGTCCAGGCCAGGGGAACGGTGGAACGAAGCAGGCTCGAGGAGCTCACGAAGAAGGGCATCGTGACCTACTTCGACCCGAAACCCGCCTACTTCGAGCAGGTCGGTCGATTGGTCGACCTGGAGTCCATCAAGAGGGCAGGTCTGCACCTGGTGGCCGATGCGATGTACGGCGTCGGCGCCGGCTACTTCAGCGCCCTGCTCCGGGGCGGCTCCACGCGGGTAACCAACATCCGCTCCCAGCGCAACCCGATCTTCCCCGGCATCAATCCCGAGCCGATCCCGCCCAACGTGGGCGCGCTTATGGACGCCGTGCGGGAGGCCAAGGCCGACATCGGGATAGGCACCGACGGCGACGCCGACCGGGTCGGGATAGTGGACGAGAAGGGCAACTTCGTCAACCAGTTGCAGGTGTACTCGCTGCTACTGCTCTACCTCCTGGAGGTCCGGGGCATGCGGGGACCCGCCGTCCGGACTGTGACCAGCACCGTGATGGCGGACAAGCTGGGCAAAGCCTACGGGGTGCCGGTCTACGAGACCGCAGTGGGCTTCAAGTACGTCGCCCCCAAGATGCTGGAGACAGGCGCCATTATGGGCGGCGAGGAAAGTGGAGGCTTTGCCTTCAAGGGCCACATACCGGAACGGGACGCCTTCGTCGCCGGTCTCTTCCTGCTGGACCTCAGGATCAAGCTGGGGAAACCGCTCTCGGAGATCCTCCAGTACCTCTACGACAAGGTAGGCGGCCCCCACTACTACGCCCGGCGGGACTTCCACTTCGAGGCGAAGCGGAAGCCGGAGATCCTTCGGCGGGTGGCCGAGCACCGCCCGAAGGAGATGGACATGATGCCGGTGCTGGACGTGAACACGATCGACGGCACGAAGTTCATCCTGGAGGACGGAAGCTGGCTGCTGATCCGCTTTTCCGGTACGGAGCCGGTGATGCGGATCTACACCGAGACCACCGACCCTGCACGGGTGGATCGGATGCTGGACATGGGGGAGACCATCGCGGGCGTTCGCTGAGTGATTGACATCGTCGGGCCCCAACGGTATACTCTGCAATGACGACGGTAGGCGAACCCAGTCCGGTCTTGGGGCACTGAATTGTGAGGCTGACCCAGACAGTCGTTGTACCGATAGAGAACCGCCAACACCAGTGTGCGCCTGCACACTGGTGTTTTGTTTTTGGTTAGTATCGGAAGCCAAGAAGGCCAATTGAGAAGGAGGTACTGGTCGAAATGCACTCCAGTCTGATAGGCAAGATCCAGAAAGCCAGCCGCTACGCTCAGGAACCCGAGAGGGTCAACTTCCAGCAGTTTTCCGCCACCTTCCAGGGTGAGCACGACGCCTACACCGTCTCCTTCCACAACGGCAATTGGAGGTGTAGCTGCCACTTCTTCGGCAAGTGGGGACTCTGCAGCCACACGATGACCATACAGAAGCTGCTCGGCGTGATGCTTCCGAAGCAGGAGGGGGAGGCCGAGCAGGAGATCCCGGCAACCGCCGCTGGGATCGGGGCTTAGAAGGAGAGGCCACAGCCATTCAGAGGGGGGAGGGAAGCGGGCTTCCCTCCCCCTTCCGCTGTCTTCTCTCTCGTGTCCACGTAGTGCAGGGCGCTCTGCCCTGCCGTCCTGTTACCCTGCCCCGCCCCATTGCCCACGGGACCGGGCGCGGGTAGGGCGGGTGGTTGCGTATATGTACGCCAACGGGTGGCAGGGCAGAGCGCCCTGCACTACGCGGTCGAGTGGGGCCACCCACCAACCTACCGGCTGAGCATCCCCCGCACCTGCACCACCCCCAGCAGGTCTTCCCTCCGGAGCATACCCACCAGGCGGTCCCCCTCCACGACCGGTAGAGCCTCGACCCCCGCCTCGGAGAAGCGCTCCAGGGCCCTGTCTCCCCGTTCCCCTGCCTCCAGGGGAGGGTGCTGCTCCAGGTCGCGCACCAGGGATCTCAGCACCGTTCCCTCGCGCCGATCGATTGGGAGGGAGCGGACCTCCTCCAACCCCACGGTGCCGATCAACTGGTCTTCATCCAGGACCGGGAAGCGGAGGTGGCGCTGCTGAGCAAGGTAGCCGTCGACGAACTGCTGGACCGAAAGGGCGGCAGGGACTGAGGCCACATCCCGGACCATTACGTTCTCCACCGTTACCTGCTTCAGCTCCTCCGATAGCTTCACCATGCGCCAGCTACCGGCGGCAGCGTTGTATATGAAGAAACCCACCATGGCCGGCCACAACCCTGCCAGCAACATGCCCTCCGGACCGATGGCAACGGTGAAGCCATAGAACACCAGCAGCATCGCGAACCCCTGGCCGACGAGGGATGATACCCTGGTGGCATGGCGATAATCGCCGGTGATGGACCACAGCAGGGCGCGAAACACCCTCCCACCGTCCAACGGGAAACCGGGGATCATGTTGAAAACGGCCAGGCTGCCGTTGACTATGGCTAGCCAGAGGCAGAGAGTGGCGATGGGCCAGAGCGGCTCGGCCGTGATCAGGTAGAGGCTGGCGAACAGCATCGTCAGCACGAAGCTCGCCGCGGGTCCGGCTATCGCTATCTCAGCCTCCATTCGGGGAGTCGATGCCTCGCGGCCGATCTGGGCTACGCCGCCGAAGATGAAGAGCGTTATCCTGGCGACGGGGATCCCGTGGTGAAGGGCGACCACAGAATGGGCTAACTCGTGGACCAACACCGAACCGAAAAAGCACAGGCTCCCGAGGATCGCCAGTGCCCACAATACCGCATCCGATGAGGATGCCTGCTGAGCGGGGAAGTACCCCACTGCCAGCGTCCACATCACGAGGACAAAGACAATGGCTAAGTTGGCACTCAGGCTGATCCGAATCCCAAACAGCCGACCGATAGTCAGAGAGGGTTCTAAGGCTCTTTCCATGGCTGCACCGCCTACCTGGGACTTGTCCGTCCCAGGTAAGGCAAGATGCGAGCCCCGTAAGGAACGGGAGCCATGGTTCACGGAAGTGGTCACCCTCCCAGGAGGGTCATGCTCCTGCTCCCGAACGGGGGGGTGACTGGGAGGGCGAGCCTCCTGGCGAGCCGTCTGTTGGGGTGGCGCCCACGTCCCCCATCGAGCGGCTCAGGCGGGAGGTGATTGCTGCTCCCCCACCGGGCGGCTCAGCGGGAGCTTCGCCCTCCCAGAGCGTGCTCCCCCAAAGTGTCACCCCGATCCGACGGCTTCGTGAACCATCTC
>DIXP01000109.1 GCA_002436065.1 Chloroflexi bacterium UBA6077 | reverse complement strand
TTTCGGCTCTGCCGAGTTAGGGAGGTAGAGAATGTCAGACTGGGGTCGTTTCTTTGCCATTTTGGTCATCGTCGCGACAGGGTTCACTCTCTTGGCCTGTGGGCTGAAAGGAGGATCGTATCCATCTACCGATATCAACTTTTTAGTACCGTTTGCTCCGGGGGGCGCAACAGATGCCGTCTCTCGAAAGCTGACACAAGAGGCTGAACCGCTGCTAAAGGGGAAGTTCGTTGTAGTCAACAAGCCCGGTGCTTCTGGTACACTGGCTGTTGCTGAGGTGATAAAGGCAAAGCCGGATGGTTATACCATCGGCCTTACCGGGATTGGCCAGCTTGCGCTGCAACCCCAGGTGTCGCAGCTTCCCTATGGAGGGCCTGAGGATTGCCAACCAATCTTGAATGTAGTTGAGCTGCCGAACGCTCTCTTTGTCCAGAGCCAGGCTTCTTGGAAGACCCTCAAGGATTTCATGGAAGATGCGAAAAAGCAGCCCGATCAGATCCGAGTGGCTACCACTGGGAAGCTGACCGCTGGAAGCATGATCATGCAGGAACTCAACAGTTTCTCTGACGTCAAGATCACCAGTGTGCCGTTCACTACTGGCGCCGGTGAGGCGACTACTGCCCTGCTGGGTGGGCACATTGAAGCTTTGATTACCGAGCCAGGCCCATTATTGAACCAAGTTCAGGCTGGAAAGCTGAGGCTGCTAGCGGTCATGCAGGGAGACCGCTTGGATTCGCTGTCCGATGTTCCTTCCGCAGCGGAGCAGATTGGCTACAAGAGCACGGTACCAGTACCTTCGTATGCGATTATAGCCCCGAAGGGCATAGACAAGGATATCATCGACAAACTGTACAAGACATTCAGCGATGCTGCACAAGGTGCGGGCTTTAAGCAGTTTGCCAAGGATAATGCCATGAAGATCGCCGTCCTGAGCCCTGATGATCTCACCAAACGTATGAAGGCTTGCTGGCCGATCTACGCTAAGCTCATCAAGGAGGTTGATCTCGGTGAGAGCACAAAATAGTCTTAGATGGAGTGATAAAAAGAGAGGCCGACTTATAGTCGGCCTCCTTGGCCTCGCTTTGTCGATCGGCTGGATTGCCCACGCGATGACTGCGCTTCCTATTGGCAAGCCGCAAGAACCAGGAGCGGCGGTCTTCCCGCTTATCGCCGCCGGTCTCTTGGTATTAGCCAGTCTCGGCTTGATGTGGGAGCAGATCCGTATTGCCGGGGTATCTGAAGAAGGGCATCTGGAATTCCCGCGAGAGAAAGATCTGTATCGGTTGATTGGGATTTGTGCCTGCGTGGCTGGCTATGCTCTGCTAATACCGGTGTTCGGATACCTGCTGACCAGTATGCTGTTAAGTCTTGCCATCGTACGTCAACTCAAGGCAGGGCCGTGGACTTCGACAGCCGCGACCGCTGTCGCCGTGTCGGTGGGGAGCTACATCCTGTTTGTACTGATCCTGGGAGTTCCCTTGCCTAAGGGCTTGTTGGGAGTGTGATTTCCGGACAAGATAACGCCCTTAGGCAAGGGCGCGAGCCCTCTGATACTGCATCCTGGAACCCAAGTGTTTGTCCCATCAAAGAGTCGATTCCCTGGCCTTAGGAGGAGTCAGATATGAGTTCATTGAATGCACTGCTTTACGGGCTGTCCGTAGCGGTTACTCCCGAAAATTTGCTGGCTGCATTCGTTGGCGCATTGATAGGTACGGCGATCGGAGTGTTGCCAGGGCTGGGCCCGGTAGGCGGTACGGCACTCATCCTGCCGATAACCTTTTCTTTACCCCCGGTGACAGGCTTAATCGCTATGGCCGGGATCTACTATGGCTCGATGTACGGCGGCTCCACCACATCTGTCTTGGTCAACATCCCGGGCGAGGTTGCCTCCATTGTGACCTGTATCGATGGATACCAGATGACGAAGAGGGGGCGAGCAGGCGCAGCCCTTACGGTAATGGCCGTTGGGTCCTTCGTTGCCGGCACGATCGCTGTTGCCGGTGTGATGTTCTTCTCACCGTTCCTCTCATCGTTAGCGCTCTCCTTCGGTCCACCGGAGTACTTCGTGCTGCTGGTCACTGCATTGGTGGTACTGTCCGGTATTTCCGGTGCGTCGCTGTACCGATCGGCTTTTGCCACTTGCCTCGGCCTCTTACTAACCACGATCGGTATTGATGCGGTTAGCAGTGTGCCCCGCTTCAATTTCGGCAGCCTCGATCTGGCGCGGGGTATCCAGTTAGTGCCCGTCGCTGTCGGGCTCTTCGGGATCTCCGAGATGCTCTTCTTAGTAGAGAAACTGGCAACCGGACCGAAAGCTAATGCGATCAGGCTCCGTGAGTTATTGCCAACTCGTGAGGAATGGCGGCGTACGATTCCAGCGTGGCTTCGAGGTGCAGCAGTGGGATTCCCCATCGGTTTGTTGCCCGGGCCAGTGGCAGTGATCTCCGCTTTCGCCTCTTACAAGCTGGAGCGGTCGGTATCTAAGCATAAAAATGAGTTCGGAAAAGGGGCTATCGAAGGAGTGGCCGGGCCAGAGGCCGCCAACAATGCGGCCTCTACCGCAGCATTTGTGCCTTTGCTCGCGCTGGGTATCCCGTTTTCTCCGGTGTTGGCTCTGGTGGTGGCTGCCATGATCATCCAGGGGATACGGCCCGGACCTCTGCTGATGACGGAGCACCCCGATATCTTCTGGGGAGTCATAGCCAGCATGTATATTGGCAACGTGATGTTGCTGATATTGAATCTACCGTTGGTTAGCTTGTGGGTCAGCCTGTTGCGGGTGCCTTTACACATCCTTGTCACCTGCATCGTGTTGTTTGCTGTAATCGGGACCTATTCGGTAGACAACAGTGCCTTCGATCTATGGATTCTCTTCGCTTTTGGCGTAATCGGATACTTCTTGCGGAAGCTGGATGTCGACCTGACTCCCCTGATCCTTGCCATTGTATTAGGTCCCTTGATCGAGGCGCGTTTCCGCGAGAGTATGTTTATGAGCCGGGGTGACCTGGGTATCTTTGTTGGCAGTCCTATAACCGTGGCTATCTGGCTTATTGGTTTGACAATGCTCTTGAGCCGACCGATCATCGGATTAATCCAGCGGCTATTAAAGACGAAGGCCGGCCAGACTCAGAGTGCTGCCAATGGAATGTAATGAGGAATCATAGCTACCTGGACGGGATAAACTTTAAGCAGCCTTAACCTGCTGTTGCCAACTCGGGCTTCTCTATTGGAGTTCGGTTGGCCAGGCGCTCTACGAATGGGCTCAGCTTCTTCACCAGGACGATGGACAGGTTCAGCAGCACCGTGAAGGAGGCGGCGACGCCGATGGCGTCCACTTGGGCAAAGCTGACCTGGAGCGTCGTCGGCAGCGGGGCGGCTGGCTTCAGCGCCTCGTTGAGGGCGCCGTTGGCGGTAAACATCCCGACGAAGGCGGCGCAGACCGCGATAGAGATACCATACCCCCGAAGTTCTCCAGGCTGCCCTAACACTAGCCAGGTAAACCTGAAAGCGGCGCCAAGGCCAGGCGCAGCAACATCTATGATGGGACTTCCTCTTGAGCGACAATGGGGTTGCTACACCGAGCTTGTCGCGAAAGGGGAAGTCCCATGGATCGATTATCCGAGCTTCTGGGGCACCATGTCCAGTTCTCCTACACCGCTCTGGATCGCATCGTCCTGAACGGCTACATCGACCGTCTGCAGCGTCCTGAGAACCTGGTTTACTTCTTCCATGAGGTGGCCCGTGTGGTCTGCATTGAGCCCGCCGTCCTGGCAAGGCGGACCGAACCCTATCGTGCCTGGGTCCGCCAGTACACCGCCGATCACGAGATCCCCCTGCTGCCGGCGCCCAAGGGGGCACGGAAGGAGGATCTGGTGCTCCCCCACTACTGCCGTCTGGGAGGGAGCGAGGGCGTGGCCTGCGTGCTGACCAGCATGGAGCAGAGCCGCACCTTCGTGTCCTACAGCCCGCGCTTTGCTCCGCCCAGCGGTGATGTCAACTATCGGATCCTCAAGTCCTGCCACAAGCGGTTCCTGCACTACTACTCCTACGTCCTGGACCCGATCATGGGTCCGATGAGCCTGCGAGTGGCCACCTACCTGCCCTTCAACGTCACCTGCTACCTGAACGGCCACTCCTTCCTGGCCCAGGAACTCACCCGCCAGGGGATCTCCTTCCGCAAGGAGGACAACGCCTTCCTGGATGTGGCTGACCCGGAACTCCTTCAGTCCCTGGCCGACCAATTGACTCCGGTCCGCTTGCGGCAGCGTTGCGACTACTGGACGAGGCAACTGGCTCCCACCTTCAGTTCTCAGGAGCGGACCGACCTGGACCTGAGCTACCGCTACAGCCTCGGCCAGATCGAGCTGGCCACCGATGTGATCTTCAAGCGTTCGGCTCCCCTCAAGGCGCTCTTTGGCCGGGCAGCGGAGTTGGGGATGGTGCTGGGTGGGGCTGATCGGACCACCCAGATCTTCGGTCGCCGCATCAACCGTCGCTACCAGGGCAAGCTCCAGACGGTCCTGGAACGGCGAGAGGAAGGGCATCCCGTCCTGCGTTCCTACTACCAGACCTCCTTCGTCAAACAGTACGAAAAGGGCGACCGTCTCCTGCGCACCGAGACCTGCATCAACGACACCCGCCACCTGGGCCTCGGCCGCCGCCTGGAGAACCTGCCCCAGCTCATCGAGGGCATGGCCGCGACCAATGCCCGCTACCTGGATTCGCAGGCTGAACTGTTGGACAGCACGGTCGATACCGGCCAACTGGCCCAACTGGCTCAGCCCACCTTGATCGGGCAACGTCGTGTCCCGGGCATCAAGCTGCACGACGACCGGGTCCTCCGTTTACTCGAAGTCCTCCTGCATCCCGGCGGTTTCATCGCCGCCTGGAGCAGCCGAGAAGTCCATGCCCGCCTGCTCCAGCGTCACCGGCTGGCCGAGGTCGACTACCGGCTCTCTCAGCTCCGCTACGACCTGACCAAGCTGCGGGCCAAGGGCCTTGTCCAAAGGATCGGCACCACTCGCCAATACCGGCTCACCGAAGTCGGGCTCAAGCTCGGGGTGCTGCTGGTGAAGCTGCGCACCCGCCTGCTCGGCGCACTGTGCAGCCTAGCTACCGAACCAGCAAGGCGTCGGTCCACCCGTAACCCCAGCGATGTGGAGGCTGCCTTCCGCCAACTCGACGGCGCCCTCAATCACGTCTGCGAGCTCCTCGGCCTGCGCGCCGCGTGAACAGAATCTGCGTTACGACGGGAGAAAGCAACTAGTTTCGCGGTTTTGAGCGGACTTTCTTGAGAGGCTGGTCGAACTTCTCCCGCACCACCAGTACCTGGCAGGAACCGAGGGCCTTGACGAAGGTCTTGACCAAGTGGGTGTAGACCAACCGAGAGGTGCCATCCTCGTGAGGCTGCGTATTCCGCTGATTCATTCCACCGATTCCACGTGATCGGTTCCACTCAGTCCACGCGATGGCAGCCAGCGATTCCGCCCCATCGCGGCCGCTCATTCCACGCCGTTCTGTCCACCAGATCCGGCCCTTTCTGTCCAATCGGAGCGTAGCGACGAGGGCGCCCCATTATCCCTCTTCCTGGTTGGTCTGGGTCAAGCCCGACAGCCGCCGCCTCATGGACGCTCCTGAGAGGGAAATCCGGTAGGCGTTGTTGACGAGCCTGTCCAGCACCGCGTATCCGACGCTGGGATCCCCAATGACCTCGTGCCACTTGTCCACGGGTAGCTGGGAGGCCACGATAGTGGACCGCAGTTGGTATCGATCCCCCATGATCTCTAGGAGGTCCCCTCTCTCCTCGGCGTTCAGACGGGACAGACCCCAGTCGTCCAGGATGAGAAGGTCCACCTTGGCAAGAGCTTTCAGCAACTTGCTGTACCTGCCGTCTCCTCTCGCCACCGCCAACTCCCCGAACAGCCTCGACACCCTGACATACAGGACGGAGTAGCCCTCCATGCAAGCACGGTGGCCGAGAGCGCAGGATAGATAACTCTTCCCTGTGCCCGTGGCCCCCACGATCAGAGCGTTCAGCTGCTCTCGGATCCATCCGCACCCTGCTAACGTCATCACCAGGGATCGATCCAGCCCTCTCGGGTGCCGAAAGTCGATGTCTTCCAGGCAGGCCGACTGCCTCAGCTTCGCCTTGTACAGCCTGCCTGCAAGCCGCTTGTTCTCCCGATCCGTCACCTCCCGGTCCACCAGCAGCCCCAGCCGCTCCTCGAAGCTGAGGCTTCCCACCTCGACACTCGCCATCTGCTCTTCCAGCCCACGGGCAAACCCCTCCAACTTCAAGGCACGCAGCTTCTCCAGCGTAGGGTGCATCAGCATGGCCGGCCCACCTCCCTACCGTAGTAAGCCGGTCCCCGGACGTTGGCGTGCTCGATGGGAGCCTCCTCCTCCTTCCCTGGGGAGCCCTTGCCGTCCAGCCTGTTCTCCAGGATGGACTTCACGCTCTTGTAGCTCATCGCCTTGATGGCCAGAGCCCTCTCGCAGGCCGACTCCACCCTCTCTGCCCCATAGCTCTTCGCCAGGCGCATGATCCCCAAGCACGACCGGAAGCCCTGCTCCGGGTGGGGCCTGCTCGCCAGGATCTGCTCGACCAGCTTGGCCGTGTGGGGTCCTGTCTCGTTGGCCCAGGAGATCATCCGGCTGGGGTTCCAGTCGGCGTACCTCCGGTGGCTGCTGGGCATGTGCTCGGGTAGGGTCGTGTGGCCTCCCTTCACGTAGTTTCTCCGATGGCTCGCCACTCGTCTGCCCTCCCGCAGACACTCCACGGTCTCAGCGGTTGCCCGTATCTCCAACTGCTTCCTGAAGAGATGATGGGGGACGGAGTAGTAGTGGCCGTCGTACTCGACGTGATAGTCGATGTTGACCTTCACCTTCTTCCATTCGGCATACTCGTAGGGCTGCTCGGGAAGGCGGCGCAGAGCAGACTTGTCCAGCGTCTCGAAGAGCGCCTTCCGGCTGCCCGGTAGCTTCCTGAAGGGCCTTTCGTTCAACCGCTCCAGCAACTCCCTGATCGCCCCGTTCAACTCGACGAGCGAGAAGAACACCCTGTTCCGCAGCTTGGCCAGGATCCACCTCTGGACCACCTACACCCCCACTTCAACCTTCGCCTTGTCCCTTGGTTTCCTCACCCTCGCCGGTATCACCGCAACACCATAGTGGGCCGCCATCTCCTGGTAGGTGGGGTTGAGGTCGGGCTCGTAGAAACAGACCTTGCTGACGCCGCTCTTGAGGTGGTCGGGAACGACCACCTCGGGCGCACCGCCGTAGAAGCCAAAGGCCCGAACGTGGGAGCTGATCCAATCGGACAGCCCCTGGGTCCAGGTGGCCTCGGCATCGGTGTAGCTGGAGGCCCCCAGAACGGCGACGAAGACCTGAGCCTCCCTCACCTCTCCGGTCTTGCGGTCTGTCACCGGTATCGTCTGCCCGGCGTAGTCCACGAACAGCTTCTCCCCTGCCGATGCTCTTGGCGCATCACCACATCCACCTTGGAGGCCCACTCCCTGTAGACCTCGCAGAACCAGCTATACTGAAAGCCCTCGGGGCTCGCCGCCTTGTACTCCTCCCACAGCAGGGAGAGCGTTACCCCCTTGCCCTTGAGATCCTGGTGAACCTTCACCCAATCCGGCTGCGGCCTCTCCGATGAAGGCAGTGAGATCGCCGGTGGAAACAGCAGCTTCTCCAACTGGACGTTGTCCATCTCCGAAGGCAGCGGCCACCCGAGCCCCGCCCTCTTGGCCCTCTTCAGGTACTCGGTGACCACCGTGTGCCCGATCCCGCAGCTCCTGCCGATGGCCCTGTTGCTCAGACCCAGGGACCACTTCAGCCTCAGCACTTCTCTGATCTTCCGCATCGATAGCCTCTCCGCCGACATCTCTGCCCCCCTCTATCTCTTGGGGGTGCAGGCTAACAACTTCGGCTACCCTGCATTGCTACGCTCCGACCAACCTCTCCTGGAGTTCGTCCAAGCCGATCCCCTCAGTCAGGACTTGGGCGGCTGGTATCGGAATCGATGGCCGCCTTTGGCGGAATCGGTGGCTCCTTTGGATTGGAATAGGTGGATGGTTTGGTGTGGAATCAGTGTCCGCGATGCAACGGAATCAGTGGAATGATTCCGGCGGAACCAGTAGCAGGAATGGGGTGGAATCCGCATGAGGCCAAGGCACCTGCTGGTAGTCCTCGGCAGAGAGGCGAGCGGCGTATTTGGGCAGAGAGAGGTAGACCCTGCCCTGCTCAGGCTCGACTAGGCGTATCTTCCGATTGGCCTTGAGCCCGCCGGTGACGGCCCAGCCCCTGGCCAGCGTCGCTCTCCAGACCCGACGGCAGGCATACCAACTGTCGAAGATGAGATGGGTTCGGGTCCCAGGCACCGGCTCGAAGGTGCGGATCAACTCCTCGGCCAGATCCACCTTGCTCTTGAAAGGGACACCATCTCGCTCACAGGTGGCTTTCTGCCGGTACAACTGGGGAGCCAGGGGGTGGCGACGCCCCAACAGGACATGCAGGGCCGCGAACAGGCTGTGGCCCTTGATCGGTTTGCCCTCGGTGGTGGAGTAGTGAACGCCGAGCCCTTCCATCTTCTTGCCTTTCCGCTTGGCATGCGTCGAGTCGTCGAGGATAAGGAAGCCAGTGACGACGGTCTTCCGAGGTCGACCTCGGCGCTTGGGGCGCAGGGTGTACTGACGGGCATGCTCGGCGGCCACCAGGGGGCCGAGGGCATCGCAGTAGTGACACCACCAACGGGCAGCTAGATGTTCGGGCTGCCAGGGGGCGAACTTGAAGAAGCGGTGCAGGCCATCGACACGCACCGACACCCGCGACCTGGCGGAGCAGTCCCGAGAGGGTACGATGTTCTTGGCACTGCATCAAGGCCAGCAGCACGGTCACGAAGTGCTGCCATTGGGGCTGGCTGAAGCAGTCTCTGAACAGGCTCAGGTACTGGTTCAAGGCTTGCTCTACCAGATTGACAGGGAGTGGCACCGGGACGCCTCCAGTAAGGTTTCGAGTTCTCCGCTCGATCCTGCTACTGGCAGGTCAGGCGCCACTCCCTCTTCTACTCCCCAAAGAAAACCGCGAAACTAGTGCGATGGCAGCGGTTTGAATGCCGAGGCAGTGAAGTTCAGCTTCGACCGCGTGGGCAACCTTGCCACGGCGGTCCCCAAGAGGGTCCAGGAGCAGCTGGCCGAGGCCACCGGCGAGAAGCGCTACGCCGAACTGGCCCAGGCGCTGTTCGACTTCCAGCTTCGCTGCCCCAGCCCGTGGGACGGCCCCTCCAGCGGCAAGGCCGCCTGGGCCTGCAGCATGCTCTACCGCCAGACCGGCGAGCGGCAGTACCGGGGCATCGCGCTCCACATCGCAGGCAACTTCATCAGCCGCCAGCACCCTGAGGGCTGGTTCAAGGGCTGGGCATACGTTCCACTACTTCGCCAGGCCCAGATCTTTGATCAAGGTGCCCATGGCATCGTAGTCGGCCTTCCAGATGGCTAGGGTCTCTTCCTCAGTCTTGATGTTGATGGGCTGCATGGTCTTGGCCATGTAGTCCACGAACGACTTCTCCGCCATACCCTTGTTGAACGCGGTCCGCAGCTTCTCCACTATGTCTTTGGGAGTGCCCTTTGGCACCACGTTACAGGACCAGGCCGAAGCTTCGTAGTCGATGCCCATCTCCTTGAGGGACTTGAGACCCGGAATGGTCTCCATGCCCGGGAACTTGCTGAAGGCCGCGATGGGGCGCAGTCTTCCCTCTTTGATGTGGGTAGCCGCATCGGGCGGGTGGGACAGGGCAGTGTCCAGGTGACCTCCCAACAAAGCCGTCACGCCCTCAGCCGCCGTTTGGAAGGGGACGATCTTCAGCTTTATCCCCAGCTTCTTTGCCAGCCCCTCGACGGCCAGGTGTCCGCCGGTTCCCACGCCCGAGAAGGAGAATGTGATCTCCCCAGGGCGCTTCTTGGCGTCGGCCACTATGTCATCCAGGCTCTTGTACGGTGAGTCGGCCTTCACGGTCCACACAAAGGGAAAGGTGAAGACCATGGAGAGAACCTGGAAGTCCTCCGACTTGAAACCTACATCCTGCAGGTGAGGTGCGATCGTCACCACCGAACCCTGTTGCTGGGCCACGGTATAGCCATCCGGCTTGGACTGCACCAACTCCAGGGCACCTACGGCACCCGCTCCGCCCACGACGTTCTTCACCATAATCGGCTTGCCTATGTGGGGGGTGGTGGCCTCGCCGAGAGCGCGAGCGATGCCGTCCGCGGCTCCGCCCTGTCCCCATTCCACTATGTAGGTGATGTCCTTCGTGGGATACGAGGCAGCCGTCGAGCCACTACAGGCCGACATGGTTGCCAGGAGTGTGATGGCGAAGGTCAGCGCCAGCACTGCCCTGGCTCTGTTCCTCAGTCTCATTTCCCTTGCCCTCCTTCTCTACTAATCGCTTTGCCGCGACATAGGGTTACAACTCATGGAAGTCCTACAGCAAGCGCGCACCAGTACTCTAACTACTCCCGTGGACTATGCCTCACCTCCTTCCCCGCAGCATAGCGACGCACTCATCACATCCACTATGTCGGGCCGCTGGATTCCCGCATTCGCGGGAATGACGACCTGGACTCGGGCCAGTTGCTTAGCGCCGCCAAGCAGCCAGGTTCCTTGACGGCACCAGTACAGCCAGAAGTTCAAGATCGGTGTTCCCCGTGTTCTTCGGCTGGTGTGTAGCCTCGGATGGGACATACACAGCTGTGCCCGGTTCCACCAAGTGCGTCTCGTCGTCTATGGTGACTTCGCCCGATCCTTGGAGGCAGAAGAACAGCTCCACCTCCGGATGGGTGTGTGGTGGCCCCGTCACATCAGGCGGATAGCGCATGATGATCATCGAGGCTACGGCGCCCGGCAATGTCTCGGCATCGAACAGCGGCCGGCCATACCGTTGGAAGGGATGCGGAGCCTGGACTTCGTCCACGCTGCTCTTATTGACACTGAAACCCGACATTCGGCAACCTCCCAGGAGTAATCCAGCGGCGAGGGGAAGACCGCTGCTCTACTGCTCTTGCCCTCGCGGGATTACGGCCGGCCCCCGTTTACCCATCAGCCACCTCAGGGCCGGGAAGATGAGCAGGATGATCCCTATCGACATGATGGTCGCGGATATGGGCCTGGTGGCGAAGATCATCGGATTTCCCGAGGAGATGATCATCGACTGGCCCAGGGCATTCTCGAAGAGCGGGCCCAGAACCAGGCCCAGCAGGATTGGAGCGCCGGGGAAGTCGGCCTTCCGCATCAGATAGCCGAGGACGCCAAACCCCAGCATAAGCTGCAGGTCGATCAGCCTGTAGTTGACGGCATATACGCCGGTTAGACAGAGCAGCAGGATCACGGGGAAGAAGTACTGGTAGGGGATCCTCAGCAGGCTGGCCCACAGTCCCACCAACGGTAGATTGAGCACCAAGAGCATGGCGTTTCCCACGTACATGCTGGCGACCACGGTCCAGAAGAACTCGGGCTGCTTGCTCATCAGCAGGGGACTCGGGTGCATCCCATGGACGATCATGGCGTTGAGCATCAGGGCCGTGACCACGTTATACGGAACACCTAATGCCAGGAGAGGGATCATTGCGCCACCGGTAGCGGAGTTGTTGGCAGCCTCTGGTCCGGCCACGCCTTCGATGGCTCCTGTCCCGAACTGCTCCGGATGCTTGGACAGTCTCTTCTCCAGCGCGTAGGACATGAAGGAGCTGACCACGGCTGCGGCGCCGGGCAGGATCCCTATGAAGAACCCCAGGAAGGAGCCGCGCAGCATGGCGGGAGTTGCTCGTCGCCAGTCATTTCCCGTGGGCATCATCCTTCGAAAGTCGAAGAGATTGGGCTGGATCAGGTCTTGTTTGACATTACCCTCCAGGCTGGCGAGCACTTCCCCGACTCCGAAGATCCCGATGGCCACGGGTACCAGATCGATGCCGCTCATTAGATGTGCGTTTCCGAAGGTGTAGCGATAGGTGCCTGTGATGATGTCCACCCCCACCGTGCCCAACATGAGCCCGAAAACGGCCATCATCAGCCCTCTTACGATCGAATTGCCCGACAGGTAGGACACCATGCTGAGTCCAAGGAACATCAGTGCAAAGAACTCTGGGGGACCGAAGCTGAGAGATACCGACACAAGGGGAGGGGCGATGAGGGTGAGTCCGATGACGGCCACAGTGCCTGCCACGAAGGATGCTACGGCTGCGATGGCGAGAGCGGGCCCTGCCCTTCCTTTTAAGGCCATCTGATGGCCATCCAAACAGGTGACGACTGTAGCTACCTCACCTGGGATGTTGGCGAGAATGGAGGTGGTGGAGCCCCCGTACATCGTGCCGTAGTAGATGCCTGCCATCATCACCATGCCGGTCGTGACGTCCAGTTGGTAGGTGAGCGGCAGAAGCAGCACTAATCCACCCACGGGCCCGATGCCGGGCAGCACTCCCACCAGAGTACCCCACAACACGCCGAGGAAACAGGCCAGCAGGTTATTGCTGGTCAGCGCTCCGGCAAAGCCCGTGAGCAGTCCTTGCAGGATGTCCATTCCACACCTCGTTTGTACGGAAGGTTATCAGTCAAGAAGAGTTGGCCAAGGCGGGATCTCGACTCTCAACGCAATGCCGAAAATCAGATAGAAGAGGATCACGACGCTGGTGCTCACGACGATCGTTCGCGTCAACTTCAGGCGGCTGGGTTCGGACGGATCGAAGGCCCAGAGAAGGAAGCCGACCAGGCCAATGCTGGTCAGAACATACCCCAGGTATGGGAACAGCAGGACGTAGCCAGCCAGGGCCACGAGGATTAGGAAAGGGCGCTTCAGGACCGTCGGATCCATGGGCGCCCTGACCTCAGCCGTGGCTCTAGCTCCCTCTCGCCACGTCTTGCCGATCAGGATGAGCGATAGGAAGATGAGCGCAACTCCCAGCGCGGTGGGCATGAAACCAGCGCCGGGATTGCCTCCCACCGTCCAGAACTTTAGCTGAAATGCCTGAAACAGATAATAGACCCCGAGCAGGAGGGCGATGCCGCCGCCCACCATGTCACCCATTCGGCTGGTGGAGGTCATTAGTGTCCCCCTCGATAAGGAATTCGCTACCGGCGATTCTCTGACGCTGCGACGCTTCATGTGAAAAATAAATCGTGCCTACCCCACCAGAAGATCCTTCGCTCCCCGCTCAGGATGACAGGGATGGGGGTGCTCAGAGTGACAGGTGACGTCGGAATGCTTGGACCTCCGGCGTTATCAACACCTTTGGCATCGGGATGCTTAGTCCTCCGGGGTTATCAGCACCTTGACGCCTTCACGCCGCTCAGCAACATCGAACGCTTCCTGCCAGCGGCTGAGGGGGAAGGTGTGGGAAGCGACAGCCTCGGTGCTAACCCTGTGCTGAGACAGGAGTCGCAGCCCTTTGGCCCAGTAGCTCCAGACGTGGCCGTAGACACCGGAGATGGTCAGCTCTTTGAACAGGACGTGATTCAACAGCACCTCCACCTGCTTGCCCGCCGGGAAAGTCCCGATCTGGACGTGCTGTCCGTACCAACGCAACGACGCCAGGCAGTTGTTCACCGAACCGGCAGCCCCGGCGCACTCGAACGCCGCATCCATGCCCTGGCCTCCAGTGAAGCTGGCGACTGCATCCGCAAGATCCTGCTTCTGCACATCGATGGTCTCTGTCGCACCCAGTGTGCGAGCCAGGGCGAGCCTGCCTTCATCGACGGAGGTTCCGGCTACCATCACCTCGGCGCCATACAGACGGGCCACCTGCACCACCAATAGCCCCACGGGGCCAGGACCGGAGACGAGCACCCGGTGGAAGGGCTGAAGCCGTGCTCTCTCCATCACCGCGTTGAGGGCTATGCCCAGGGGCTCGCACACAGCCGCTGCTCGTAGACTCACCTCGTCCGGCAGCTTCAGAGCGAAGCGCTCCTTCATCGTGAGGTATCGGGCGAATGCCCCGTCCATGTGAAGCCCAGCGACCTTCGTCCCAGATGGGCTGTTGATGTTGTCATCGTCGCCCACCACCGTGCCCTCGGGGTAGACCTTGCCTAGACCGGTGATCCGATCCCCGGGACGAAACTTCTTGATGGCGCTGCCCACTCGGGCTATCGTTCCGCTGAACTCGTGCCCGGGCACGATGGGGGGTGTCGCGTGCGGGTGGTTGCCGTGGTACAGCTTCAGGTCGGACCCACATATGCCCGCGAAGGCCACCTCCACCAGCATCTCATCGTCGGCCATCTCGGGCTCGGGCAGATCTCGCAATTCCATGCAGCCGGGGGCTCGGTCGTAACACACCAGCGCCTTCATCTGTCCTCCTTGAATGAGTCTTCGTAAATGCTGCGCCGTTCCTTGTCCTCCTGAGCAGGCAGCCCTGTCATTGCCATTCTGATGCGGCGCCTAGTGCCTTGTCATTCTGGGGTGCCGCCCACAACGCTGTCATTCTGAGGCGCCGCAGCGCCGAAGAATCTCCTGGTACTATGTCAACAGGAGATTCTTCGCAGGCTGCGGCCTGCTCAGAATGACACCCAAGTGGCGACCTGTCAGAATGACAGGGTGGGCCACTGAGAATGGCAGGGTGATCAGGCTTCCAGCAGCCCATCGGGGTTTTCCAGGATCTCCTTGACACTCCGCAGGAACTGGGCTGCCGGACCGCCATCCACCACCCTGTGGTCGTAGGTGAAGCTGAGGTACATCACCTCCCCGATCACGATCCGGTCTCCCTTCACCACCGGCACTCGGCTGACACGGCCGGTGCCCAGGATGCCACTCTGCGGCAGGTTGATGATCGGCGTGGTGAAGAGGGCGCCGAATACCCCAGCATTCGAGATCGTGAAGGTCGCTCCCTGCATCTCCTCGGACGTGAGCTGCCGATTGCGCCCCTTCTCCGCCAGTATCGACAGCTCCTCGGATATGGCCCGCAGGCTCTTCCTGTCGGCGTCACGGATCACAGGCACCAGCAGCGTCTCTCCAGCAGCTACAGCTACCCCCATATGGACTCGCTTCCAGAGCAGTATCCGATTGCCCTGAATGGAGGAGTTGACGTAGGGGTAGTTCGGCAGAGCCGAGGCCACCGCCTTCACCACGAACGCGGTGTAGGTGGCGCCAATCCCCTTCCTCAGCTCGCCTATGCGGGTCACGTTCACGTCCGTGAAGGTGGTTACGTGCGCTGTCTTCTGCCGGCTCTCCAGCATCCGCTCCGCGATCACCTTCCGCGCACCGACCAGATCGACGATCTCGGCGTCCTTCACCTCGGGACTGGGGGATGAGGCCGTCTCCACGTCCCGCTCGGTGATCGCTCCATCGGGTCCGGTGCCGGCTATCGACTCCAGCGCAACCCCCTTCTCCCTGGCAAGCCGCTTGGCTGCGGGGGTGGCCAGTACCCGCCCGGCTCTGGCTACCGGCGCCAGGTTGGGCGCAAGCTCCTGCACCGCGTTGCGCGCAACATCGTGACTCGGGGCTGGCACCGAAGCGGTTGCTGCTGCCTGCGGGGAGGCCACCTCGGGGGCTACTGCCTCCCCCTCAACTGCCAGCAGGGCGAAGGCATCACCCACCTTCACGGCGATGCCCTCGGCCGCCAGGATCCTTTCCAACATGCCGCTGGAGGGGGCCGTCACCTCGCTGATCGCCTTGTCGGTCTCAACCTCCACCAGCACTTCGCCCCGGCTCACCTCGTCACCCTGCTTCTTCAGCCACCGGGTGATGACTCCTTCCAGCATGGTCTCGCCCAGCTTGGGCATCTTTACTTCCATGGTGTCCACGTCCCTCCTTCGTTAGGCTAGAGCCTTCTCCACCGCACGGACGATGTCGGCGCTGCTCGGCACGAACGCATCTTCCAACCGGATGGAGTAGGGCACGTGTACGTGGGGAGGGGCCACCCTCTGGATGGGGGCATCAAGGTAGTTGAGTGCCTCCTCGGCGATCATGGCCGACACCTCGGCTCCCACACCTCCCGCCTTCCAGGCCTCGTGGGCTATCACAACCCTGCCGGTCTTCTCCACGGAACCAAGGATCGTGGACTTATCCAGGGGGGATAGGCTGCGGAGGTCCACTACCTCCACGCTCACGCCCTTCTGGGCAAGCTCCTCCGCTGCCACCAGGGCTGTCGAAACCATCAACCCATAGGCGAGGATGGTGGCGTCAGTACCCTCGCGCTTGATATGGGCCTCGTTCAGGGGGATCTCGTAGGACTCCTCGGGGACGTCGCCCTTGGTGGCATACAGCCGTTTGTGCTCCAGGAACAGCACGGGGTCTTCGTCCCTAATGGCCGAGGTGAGCATCCCTTTGGCTTCGTAGGGGGTGACCGGCATCACGACCTTCAGCCCCGGCACATGGGTGAACCAGGTCTCGAAGCTCTGGCTGTGGTGCACCCCGTGGCCGAAGCCCACTCCGGTGGCGGTCCTCACCACCATGGGTACGGTGGTCTCGCCCCCGCATAGGTAGCGCATCTTGGCGGCATGGTTGACCATCTGGTCCGAGGCCAGCGCCAAGAGGTCGCAGAACATCACCTCCACTATGGGTCTGTAGCCCATCAGGGCCGCCCCCACTCCCATGCCGACCATGGTCTGCTCGCAGATTGGGGTGTCTATGACCCGGCCGGCACCGAACTCATCCAGCAGTCCTCGGCTGGTCTTGAGTGGTCCGCCAAATGCGCCGACATCCTCCCCCATCAGGAACACCTTGGGGTCGGCTTTCATCTCCTGGCGCATCGCTTCACATACGGCATCTCGAAGCGTCAGCTCTCTCATCACTTCACCTCCCCATGGGCACCGGCTCCCACCGGAGCGACGATATCGGCATAGAGATCCTCCAGGGGTGGGTAGGGGCTCTCGATCCCAAACTGGACGGCCTCCTCGACCTCGCGAGATACCTCGGAGTCGATCGCGGCGAGCTCCTCCTCTCGGGTGACGCCGTCGCGCAGCAGCTGCTCCTTCAGCCGCTTGATGGGGCACCGCTCCAGCCAGGCGTCGTACTCGTCACCGGAAACCCTGTACTCCTTTGGTGGGTTCATCTCCGTGTGTCCTCGCCATCTGTAGGTCTTGCACTCGAGCAGGCTCGGTCCTTCTCCTGCCCTGGCCCTCTCCACGGCCTGCTGGGTCGCCCTGTACACCTCCAGGACGTCGTTGCCGTCCACGACCTTGCCGGGCATGCCGTAGCCGATAGCCCGGTCGGCCATGTCCTTGACGGCCATGGAGTGGCTGATGTGGGTGCTGATGGCGTACTGGTTGTTCTCGCAGATGAAGATCACCGGCAGCTTGTAGATGGAGGCGCAGTTGAGACTCTCATGAAAGACGCCGGCGTTGGAGGCTCCATCGCCAAAGAAGGACACCACGACCTGGCCCTTGCCGTTCATCTTGCAGGCGAGTCCCGCTCCCGTGGCTACAGCCATGATGGAGCCGATGGATGCGGTGCCAGGGATCACCCCCAGCTTCATGTCGCCCATGTGGCGGGATACGTGGCGGCCTCGGGCTACCCCTCCCGTTACCTTGCCGAGCATCGCGGCCATGTGCTCCTTGGGGGTGATGCCGCGCATGAGTCTGGCAACCCGAGATCGCATAGACGGGGATACTACGTCGTCGGGTCGAAGGCCGTAGCAGCCTCCCACGCCAATGGCCTCCTGCCCGGTGCTGGCATGCTGCCCCTCCGGAATAGAGCGTTCCTTGAACAGGTCGCACACCCGCAGGTCAAACACCCTGCTCAGTACCATCCATCGGTACATCGTCAATAGATCATCACGTGTCGGATCCATACTATGATCTCCTTTCCGGTCTATTCTCTTGCCCTCGGCCAGCGGCATTCGGAACGGGCTCGTTGGCAAGCTGGCGAAGCGCCTCCAGTTCCACCTGCCACTCCCGTCCACTGCGAATGGCTGGAAGAAGTCCCAGGCGGCAGCGGCGGCGAACCGTCGACTCGCTGACGCGCAGCAGCATGGCAGCCTGCACCACGTTCACGAAAGAGCGCGTGGAGAAACCCCACGACAATTTCGGGTTGTCGGTCAGCATGAGGGCCTCCTGAGTTGAGAAGCTACTCGCGCAGACGCTCCATTACGCTGGCTTCGGCGGGCATCGTTGGTATGGCGCATAGTCGGGTCGTGGTGACCACCGGGCGGCAGGGGACAAGCCCACTGCCCTACGTTACCGGGGCCAGGGCGGCAGCGTGACCATTGTCCATGGCTTGAGAGGGGGGCGCATCGTACCGCGGTACGATAAGGGGTACGAAAGCAGGGGTACTACAAGTGCAGGGAATGGCGAGATCGACAGAACGCCGCTCGCACCGAGGCGTGGGAGCGGTGCTACACGCCCCTGGTGGGCAGCAGCCCGGCCTCGACGGCCCACTCGAAGAGCTGCTCGCCGGTTGATCGAGGCGGCAACCCCAGCTTGCTCCGGATGCTGTTGATGTGGCACCGGACCGTGTTCTCGGAGATGAAGAGCCGCTGGGCACACTCTCGTCGGGAGATGGTAACCACAACTCCCGGCTCTTTGCGAGGGCGGAAATAGTACTCAGTAAGGACCACTATCTCTCTCCAGGAAAGGCCATACCGGGAGCGAAGGATCTGCACCCCGCTGGGGGCAACAAGTCCCTCCTCCACTGCCCGTGACAGCGAGACCCTTAGCTCCTGATCGGGACAGCCTGCCATGGCCTGGTCCAGCGGTAGGGTCGACGTTTGGGATGTTGACGCTGATTGGCTGCTTCCATGTTTGGAGGCGTTGACTTGCTGGACAACCGGAATGGATGCCGGGGCGGGCGAGGGATCCTGGTTCAGCCGCTGCCTTGCCAGACCCGAGGCGTAGTCGGCGTATATGCCCTCTTCCAGCGCTTTCTGACATAGGAAAGAGACTACTCGAGGATTCCACCAGAAGAAGTGCTGGTAGTCCCGGGCAGCGGCAAGCTCGAGTGCTTGCCGGAGTGTCTCTCGGCCTTCATTTGGTCTGGACAGCTCGTACTCGATATGCGCCTGGTGCAACAGGGCGCTTACTTTCCGGAGCAGGTAACCGTGGGCATCCGTGAGCCGGACTGCTTCTCGAATGAGTTCCAGGGCTTTCTCCGGCTCATGGCACTCCCGAAGGACCGCGGCGAGCGTCACTCCGGCGCTGATCCTATCATCGATGCGTTCCGAGTGGACGGATCGTCTGCGGAGCAGAGCGCCGATGGACTTGGCGGACTGGGCGCGGCCACTGAGAACCGCCAGGAAAGCCCTCTCATGCTCGGCCATGGCGAATTTGCTCTGCGCATAGCTCTTATCCGACTCGGCATAGTGGCCGCTATCTCGAAGGGAGTTGCCCAGCCACAGAGAAATGTAGTCCACCTGGTGGTGGGCGAATTGGCTACACAGAGAGAGGGCGCGATTGAGGGATGCAATGCTCTTTTCGAAATCGCCGTTGGCCCAGAGGACGGTGCCCCACATAGCCAGGGCCCAGCATTCCTCACGCTCACCGATCCGGCTGGCGTTGCACAGCTCTACCGCCTCGCGGACATCGGAAAGGGCGTCCTGCGGCTCTCCCTTCTCCATCCGGGCTATCGCCAGGTCTCTCAGCGCATGGCTCTGATCCCACAGCCGCACCGCCTCGTCGTCCACATATGCCAGTTCATCCAGCGCCTCTTCGAAGTCCTTGACGGACTCATCCAGCCTTCCCATTCCGCGATACGATATGGCTCGCATGGTGAGGAGTTGGCTCCTGAGCTTGTTCCCCGAAGGCGCTTGCGAGAGCGCCAGATCGAACTGGTGAAGGGATTGCCCAAGCTGCCCGCACCGATACCTCACGAAGCCTATCTCTCCGGCCGTCCAAGCCTGGCCGATGCTGTCGCCGGCAACACGGAAGAGCCTCAGCGCGCGCTCCAGCAGTCGCAGCGCGTCTTCAGTCCTGCCGGCCATGTGGGCCAGTCGCCCCTTGATGGCTAGAAGCCAGGGCCTCGTCGCGACCAGGTCCCGCGGCAGAATGCTGAACCAGTGATCGACCGTCTGGGACAGGCCGGAAAAGATGTACCGCTCACCGACCGCTTCGACCACCTGGGCGGCCTTCAGCACGTCGCCACTCTTCACGTAGTGCTGAACGCAGTCCTCCCACGACGCCTCACCCTCGTAGTACTCGGCTGCCTTCATATGGAGAGCCTCGACGGCCTTCCTGGACTCGCGCTGGTAGAGCTTCTCTCGGAGAAACTCCCTGAACAGGTGGTGGTATCGAAACACCCGTTTCGACAGACCGACGCTTGTGGTAAATAGGCCGCGCTCTTCCAGCGCCAGCAGGGTGAGCTGGGATGTGCTCGCTCCAAGCAGGTGGTCGCACACCGGCGCGACCATGCTGTTCAGCACCGACGTCTTGACGAGGAAATCCTGGATGGTTGGCTCCTGCTCGTCGAAGACCTCCTCGGCCAGGTAGTCGTAGACCAGCCACAACGATGCCGAGGGATCGGTGATGATGGACATCACCCGCTCCTGGCGGCCGTACCGAAGGGATTGGAGAACCATGGCGAGCCCGGCGGCCCAGCCCTCGGTTCTCTCGTGTACGACCGTGAGCGCCTCGTCGTCCAACGCAAGGGCGGGCTCGCTTCGCAGGAACCGCGATGTCTCCTCCAGGGTGAAGGCAAGCTCCTCCTCGGCGATCGTGAACAGCTCCTGTCGGGCCATCAGGTTGGCGAGGGGGAGACGAGGGACCTTGCGGGAGAGGATGACGAGACGCAGTGCGGGAGGGGCACCATCTATGAGTGATGTGATCAGGAGATCCACATCATGCGATCCCTGGGCCTTGTGGTAGTCATCGAGCACCAGCAGGGAGGGCTTAGGTCCCAATTGGGCGGCCTGTCTCAGGAGTGCCTCGCTGCAGAAGGCGACATCAGGCGTCTCCGGCTGGTGCGACGAGGGGCGTCCGTCACGAGCGGGTTCAGGGTCGCCGGCCAGGCAGCTCAGCGACTTCCCCAAACCATCGGCAAGCCGTACGACGTCTCGGTCGGCGCTGGTGAGGCAATACCACTCGGTGCGCAGGCCGGAGTAGCCGCTGAACTCCTTCAGCAGCGTGGTCTTTCCATACCCCGCGTTGGCGCAGATCACCGTGAGCTTACATTTGACGGCCTGGGACAGCTTGCGGAGCAGCCGTGCCCGGGAGACGTAAGTTCTGGGGAGATCCACTCGCTCGCGTTGTGGTTTCAAGGAGTCCTTCCATGGATCTACGGTCGAAGTTCCGGCGGCACCTTGTGCTTCGATTATAGTGCGGGAAATGGGAGGGTCAAGAGCCAACGACAACCGTCTCCAGGTGTCCGCCTTCAAGAGGGACTGTGTCCCCATTCCGGACGCCCACAAGAAGCAACTGGAGATGCTTCGCTCCACGCTCTGCATGACAGCAGGCCGGGCGTCCCGTTTCCACGATCCGACGTACAGTACCGGGGAATCCTATTGGAATGGGGCGGTGCTGCCGATGGTATAATGCGCTCGTATCAGCATCGTTGCTCTCAATGGACTATGTTATGTCCCTTTATGCACCATTTTCCCAAGGAGGGGAAGGGCCCCTGAGGGCGGGGGGTGTGGCGATCCACGCCCTGGGCGGGGAGGCGCCGGTGCGCTTTGCCGCCCAGGAGCTGGGGCGGTACCTGCCCAGGCTGCTGCCCGGGGCCGACCTGGAGGTCTACGTCGGGAGTTCGGAGACCGCTCTCGATGGCGCGGGGCTGCCACCGGAGGGTCAGATCCCAGAGGGGGCAATCCTCGTGCGGGGGGATGGTCGCCGCTACGCGGTGGCCGGGGGCGGCCCCGCCGCTGTGCTGCACGCCGCCTACGCCCTCCTGGAAGTGCTGGGGGCGCGATGGGTGAAGCCGGGCCACGATGGGGAGGTGGTCCGCCCCCTGGATGGCCCTCCCCCGCCCGTCTCTATCCTTTCCACGCCGGCCTTCCGTAAGAGGGGCATCGCCGATGGCTGCCTCTCCTGGTGGCCGGGTGCCGCCCCGTTCCAGGACTGGCTGGGCGAGATGCTCGATCTGGTGGACTGGATGGGGAAGATGCGGCTGAACCGGCTGTTCGTCCACTTCAACCGCCTCCCGCCGGGGGACATCTCGCCGCTGCTGCCGGAGCTGGAGCGCCGAGGCATCGCGCTGGAGTTGGGGGGGCACAGCCTCCCGAAGCTGCTATCGCCCGAGCTTCGAGAGGCGGAGCCGGAGCTGTGCAGGATGCAGGGGGGCACGCGCAGGCTCGACGGCAACTTCTGCACGGGCAATCCTCGCACCCTGCAGCTGCTCTCCGAGGGAGCGCGCCGCTTCGCCGAGATGCTGCCCCCCGCCGACCTCTACCATCTCTGGCCGTACGACGCGAGGGAGGACCCCTGGTGCTCCTGTCCGGAGTGCCGATCGCTATCGGGCCACCAGCAGATGTGGAGGGCCGTCATGGCGGCGGCGGAGGGGTTGAGGGCGGCCCGGCCGGGGGCAAGGGTGTCCGGGCTGCTGTACCACGAGTCGCTGGGGGCGGTGGAGGGTGCTCCGGAGGGCGTCGGGCTGCTGTACGCGCCGCGGGAGCGCTGCTACCTCCACTCGATCGATGGGGATTGCCCCCGCAACCAGGGCTACATGCGGGCGCTGCGGGGGGCGGTCTCTGGCCGAGGGGGGGACGTCACCGTGCTGGAGTACTATGGGGACCCCATCCTGCTGGGCCGCCCGGCCAGCCTGCCATCTCTGGTGGGGAGCGACCTGGCGGCCTACCGGGCAGCGGGCGTGGAGAGCGTGTCCGCGCTGGTTTTCGGGGCCCTCTCCTGGTGGCTGTATCCCCTTCAACTGTACGCCTACGCCAGGGGCAGTTGGGATCCGGAAGGGGTGTCCTCTGCCGTGGAGGAGTACTGCCGGGCTGTGGGTGGGGATGCGGCTGGCGTTTCCCTTGCGCGGTACTACCGGCTGGGCGAGGCGGCGGCGGGAGGCCATCTGCGCTTCTGCGGTTACGGGGCGGACGGGAGTTGGGCGACGTTGCCCTTCCCGCCGATGGAGCCATCCCGTGAGGCTCGGGAGCAGTTGGCCTCGCTGCGGCTGGGCGAGGACCGGCTGGCGGCAGCGGGCCGGTTGCTGGGGAGGGTGGATTGCGGCGGCGATCGCCGGCTTCGGGAGGCGCTGTCGTCCTATCGGCTGGAGGCTTCCTTTCATAGGGCGGTGCTGATGGAGGTGGTCCGCGGGGGTGGGGGTTGGGAGGGCGACCCCCGGAGCGGCTTCTGCCGAGCCGCGCAGGCCATGGAGGAGACGCTGCCGGAGGCGCTGGGGGTGTTTGGGCGGCACTGGATGCTGCCGTGGCTGCGACGCTGCGGGGAGGTGGGGTGCGAGGCGTCGCTGTAGGCAGTGCCGGATGCTGGTCTAGCCAACGGGGACCAGGGAGAGGCGGCAATCGAGGGCCTTAGCGAGGACAGATAATGTCTCGAGGGTTGGGTTGGAACGACCGCTCTCGATCTTGCTGATCTCGGCCTGACCAACGCCCGACTTCTTGGCCAGCCTCGCTTGAGTCAACTTGAGCTGCCGGCGCCGGACCATCAGTTCCCGTGCCAGACGATATCTCTCCTCAAAGAAGGCGAGTTCAGCTTCTGCTTCAGGCCCTTCGGCGCGGGCCTCCTCGCGGATCTCCTCCAGAAAGTCATTGAACCTGTTGCTATCGAACTCGTTGCTCACGGACTTGTCCTTCCTTGCTCGGCTGCATCGTCAAGTGATATGGAGTATATACCATGTGTGAAAGAACGGCTGAAGCGGGTCTTTCCCTTCAGTGTGCTTCACAGTCACGAAGGCGTAATTCGCAGAAGCGATTTCGCAGCACCTTGCCCCATTCTCTGTTGCACAGGACGATACCCTGAGTAGTGCAGCCCGGGTTCAACCTTATCTCAGGGACGAGGCATGATACTCTACACAAGAAGCGAGCCACATAGTAGTATATGGTGAGTTGGCAGGGGATTGGCGAGGAATCGCAGAATCCAGCCTAGTGGCCTTCCCGACAAGGAGCACGTGAGCCTGGGGTGGACAGAATCAACGAAGTTGTGTAAAGTATAGTGTCATATGGACTGTAAATTGCTATGTAACATGGCGTCGATGATTCGCATGGTTGGGAGGGCACAGTGGAGAAGTCGCTCGTTGAATTGCTTGGCTTGCCCGATGTAGACCATGTGGTCTACAAGAGCTCCCCACTCA
Source organism: Chloroflexi bacterium UBA6077 (assembly GCA_002436065.1). Classification (GTDB taxonomy): domain Bacteria; phylum Chloroflexota; class UBA6077; order UBA6077; family UBA6077; genus UBA6077. The sequence goes on along the minus strand of DIXP01000109.1, from coordinate 70,890 downwards.
CTCTGGCACTTTGCCAAGTGAAATTCGCCCGTACGCTAAGCGTTGCCAGTGCATCAGATGTGGCACCGTTTCAGCGAGCCATTCAGGATGACTACCCCATCCTTGCTGGTGGCATGGTTGAGGTGAACATTGAGGTAGTCCCATCTGGAGTGCGGCTCCCGCAAGGTCAACCTGCGGATCGCTGGCAATTCGCGGATCTGGATGACAACTGGAAAGTCATCCTTGCCCCGGATTTCCTGGCAATCGAAACGAGAGATTACGGTGATTTCGGCAGTTTTCTGGAGCGGCTTAAACGTGCCCTCGCCGCGCTGATGGAGCATATCAACCCACCCCTCATCAATCGAATCGGGCTGCGATACATAAACGAAATCCGATTATCTGGTTTACCCTGGAGTAGTGTGATAAGGCCGGAATTGCTAGGTGTACTCGCTGTCCCACCATTCGCTGAAAACCTCCGTCAGTCGTTTCAGGAATTGGTCTTCCGCTACGATCAAGCGTATGGCATCAATATTCAGCATGGTCTGTTTCCCGTAGGTACCGTGGTAAGGCCAAAGCCAGGTGTGGAGGTTTCGGATCAACCGTTCTACTTGCTGGACCTGGATGCCTACTGGGAGTCTCCTACTCAAGGCGGAGAACTGCCTGACATCGAGTCGATCTGCCGCAGGGTGAAGGAGTTCAACCGGGCGAATTATCGGCTATTCAGATGGTGCGTTGCTGAAGAGTACGTCTCTCGATTTGGAGTACTGCGCTATGCAACTGACTGAATCCAGCGATTTCACCAGCAAAACTCAGGATCGAACCATCTGGAGGCGGATCACGGGGCCTGTCGGATCATGCGGTGTTGTTACCACTGAGGGCAGACTCTCAACTAGCCCACAGGATGCATCTCTAGCTGACTTGCTGCTTCGAGCCTACTTCCGATGTTGGATCGCGAGCAATACTGATGGTTGGACAAGATGCACACCTGTCGCCACATGGGAGGCCCGTCGCACCGCTACAGTATCCTCTGTCGAACCAGCGAAACGGGTGCCAGAAGAGGTCAAGGCCTCGGTGACAACAGCAGCTGTCGAGCGGCCGGACGAGGAATTGCCGCCTCAGATCGCAGCCCTTCGATGGATAAAGGAGCAGACAGGGCTATCTGACAAGCGGGTCGCGAAGCTTCTACGCGTTACTAGGCAGACCTTGCATAGATGGAACGACATCGAGAAGATCTCAGACGATAATGCCAGACGGATCCTGGCGACCAGGGAAGTGCTGGAAAGAGCGGCAGAGTACAGCAAGACAGCAGATGCTCTGCGTGCTTGGCTGGACACTCCTAGAAGCGCGGATGGGCGAACGCCATCTCAGATGCTGGAGAACGACGAGATCGGCCTCGCACGCCTGTACGCAGTTGCCAGGCCGTTGCCGCATGCTTTAACGCGCACCGAACGATCCAGACGACGCACTTCAAGCGCTTTCACTGCGCCATTCACGCAGATGCCTGAGACACCGGAAACCGCCGAGGAACGTGAGATTGCGGCTCTTGCCCGAGAGGGTGGTATCTACAAGGAAGGCCATCTTCGCCCAATCAAGAGAACCAAGAATGCCAAGTGATGGTTGACAGCAGCTTGGGAAGCCAGCTGTGGGATAAGGGTTGGCGGCAGGGCGCACTCTTCGGTGCTCCCTCTGTGTGCTTTTTGTGGAATGGCCTTTCGAGCGACCAGGCTGATGGACTCACAGCTCCAATTCGTCGGGATTTGGATTCGAAAGAGAGACTTGTCTTAGTCAGTCAAGAATGTGACCTTGTAGCGAGTGTTGACAACGAACCTCGGGTAGAGGCTCTCATTTGTCAGCTTCACAAGGGAAGGTTCCTGGAGAAGATCGCTCGAAACAACAGTGCTCGCTGGTTTACCATCGATCCCTCCCAAGGATTGGTCGCACACGCGAGGTATCGGGTGCTGATCGAAAAGACCGCCCTATTGGAGATAACTCCAGAAGCCTGGCCTGCCAGCCCACAGCGTTTGCAGAGATTCGTCGACTGGTTGGCCAGGCGATATGACCGCCCCGCGCTTCGAGCCCCACTGGATTCGCAGTTTCAAGCGCCTGTCTGCAAAGCCATTCAGGTCTTCCATGATGAGGATCCAGAGCTCTTCGATGCCTTCAATGGAGCGGTTCGACAGCTTCGATTCTGGCTGCCGACGGTCTCGAATCCACCGTTCGATATTGAGCTGATGATACTCCTGGAAGACAAGGAGCTGAACCAAGACGAAGCTGAGTCGATAAGGGCTATTCAGGAGGTAATCCGAGCCAGCGTTGATGCATCAGTGATCCAGATAGGTAACAGCCCGCTGATTTCTCCTGTAGAAGAGACCTCGCTAGCGGACTACTTCGATACGGTCCCGTTGTACCTGGACTACTTCAGCTTTGGGGGCGAAGAGGTGATGGGCGCCGAACCATTTCCAAGAGCATAGGAGGCTCTCTTAAGGTAGGTTGGGAGATATGTACTGCTGTGTCTTATCTCTTCGGTGCCGCTGACACCCAGTCCACGCTCTCATTGGGAGGCGCTTGCCTTTGGAAGTGTTTGGAGTTGCCACGCATGGACTTACTGATCCGTGCACAGGTCTCTAAACACCATCCGTCTCACGTCTACGCTGACCTAGAAACCCGGACGAAATCATTCAGCACTCTGTGCACGGATCAGTAGATCGTGAGACGCGGCCCCATCTCCTTCAGGGCGGACCGCCTCAGCTGGAAGTCGGGCATTAGCCTGGAGATCTCGGCCCAGAAGAGCGGGCTATGGGTTCTCACCCGGAGGTGCACCAGTTCATGGACTACCACGTAGTCGATAAGCGTTGGAGGGGTCCTGACGATGCGACGCCAGCGGATTGCCGGCTCCCCATCAATCTCTCAATCTCGGTCAACTCGAAGATGGCACGCCCGTCGGGGCCGGATGGTTGATGAGTGGCGGGCGGGAGGTCCGCCATACTCATCAACCATCACTGTGGCTGTAGGGGCAATTCTACTACGAAGCTGCTGACCTGGCCGGGCTCGCTCTCGACCCAGATGCGGCCGCCATGGGCTAGGACGATCTCGCGGCAGAGGAAGAGACCTATGCCCATGCCGTCAGCCTTCACCCGCCGGGCCTCTTGCGCCCGGAAGTGGCGCTTGAAGAGTGAGGGCAGCACCTCCGGCGGGATACCAATCCCCGGGTCGGTGACCCTCAGCCGGGCCACAGACTCGTCTCTCGACACCTCTACATGGATCTCTCCGCCCTCGGGGCTGTAGCGGATGGCGTTGTCCAGGAGGTTGACTATCAGCTCCTCCAGGTATCCGCGGTCCCAGTACCCGATCGTCTCGCCATCTCACATCACTTGTCACCCTTACCGCTACATCGTCATCCTGAGTAACCCAGGGTTCCCGGAACCCTGTGCGAAGCACAGAAACTTCAAGTTTCTGAACAGCACTACATTACAACTTGCGGTAGATCCGGTAGTGACGATCCACGGTATGGAATTGGGGTTGCAGTTCATCGGGCAGCTGCTCCGATTCCCCCAGGCATAGGTAACCGCCTGGGGCAAGGGTCTCGAGCAACAAGCGATACAGCCGCATTTGGGCCGCGCGCACGAGATATATCAATACGTTGCGACACAGGATCAGTCCGGGCTGGTGCCCATTCCAGGGCGGACTGCCCGATAGAAGGTTATGCTGCGAGAAGGTTACCCTCTCTCGTACGGTGGGAAGCAACTCGTACTGGGGGGTGAGCCGCCCCGCCCGCGGGACGAAATAGCGCTCCAGCAGTTCCAAGGGGGTCTCCACGAACGCATCCCGAGGGTACAGGCCGTGCGCCGCCCGATCGAGGGCCGCCTGGTCCACATCGGTGGCCCAGATGGTTGCGGCCGGCACCTCCCCGCCGCGCTCCGCGCACATCTGCTCCAGCAGAATGGCGAGGGAGTAAGCTTCTTCGCCGTTGGCGCAACCGGCGCTCCAGAGTCGTGGTCCCTCGCTGTCGCGGGTATGGGCCAGGAGGTTGGGGAGCAACTTCTCACCGAGAAGGGTGAACAGCCCCGCGGTCCGGAAGAAGTGGCTCACCTTGATGGTGACGTGCTGGAGGAGGGCGCGGCTCTCGTCGGGGGCGGAGATCAGATGGGTCAGGTATTCGCGGTAGGTGCTGTATCCCAACCGCTGGAGGCGAGTAGTTACCCTGCGGGCCACTGTTCCCCGCTTGTACAAGCCCAAATCCAATCCTTGGAGCTGGTGCATGAGGGCGATCAGTTCGTCGAGGTCCGACGAATCCTGGTCATGCATGGGGGAATCCAACGCTTCAGGGCGTTGATCCTGGATCACTATGGTCTCCACATTGCCGGGAATAGGCGATGCTGGTGTGATTTGTCTCCTCCAACTGCCAGTTAAGCATACTCCGCCACCGCGAGGCAACAGCATGGTGCTTCGCGGTGGAATTGCACCATGGTGTACTGCCATACCCCGGCCTGGTAACATCGGTACAGCCGCGTAGCGGTGAGGTGCATCCCCACGGCAGAGGTGGTGGTCCGTGAGCGCTGAGGGCGGAAACCAGGCCAGACCGGCCATTCCGGAGAGCCTCGTGGTCCGGCTGTGGGAGACACAGCGGGACTTGAGCCCTCCGCTGAGGACGGTGCAGGGCGACGAGATCCAGGTGGTCTATCCCGGCCGGCGACGTTGGGGCCGGGGGCCGGACTTCGTGGGGGCCCTCATCTCGTGGCCCGGATCCGTGCTCAGGGGCGGGGAGGTGGAGGCGCACGTCCGCTCCTCGGACTGGCGCGCCCATGGCCACCATCGCGATCGCCACTACAACGGGGTGGGGCTGCAGGTGGTGATGTGGCACGATGACCACGGGCCGACCTTGCGCCAAGATGGTGTGGAGGTGCCTGTCCTCGCCCTCGCCGACCACCTGGCGCTGCCGCTGGCCGAGTTGATGACGCACCTACAGGACCCTGCGCCCCGACCGTCGCCCTGCTGGTCGGAGGGGAGGATCGATCTGGGCGGTCTGCTGGAGCGGTGCGGTGTGGAGCGGTTTGCAGCCAAGGCTGGGCGGTTCGAGTCCGACCTTGCGTGCTGCCCTCCTGAGCAGATCCTCTATGAGGGGGTTGCCGAGGGGCTGGGATACACGCAGAACCGCCGGCCCTTTCGGAGGCTGGCGGAGTTGGTGCCGCTGGAGGTGGCGCGGGCGTTTGCCGGACGGGGGGACGGGGACGCGGGGACACGAGATGGACAGGATGGGCAGATCGGACCGGTCGGATCGGGCGGACGGGATGGACGGGATGGACGGGGAGGCGGCACCACCGAGGGGTGGGGTGACGCAGGGGAGGGTGGCGCTGCAGCTGAGCTGGGGGGAGCGGCTTTCGATCTGGAGGGGTTGATGCTGGGGGCGGCGGGGTTGCTGCCATCCCAGCGGGGAATGGGACCGAGCGATGGATACGCCGAGGGGCTGGAGAGGCTGTGGGCGCGGAGGGGCAGGGAGCGGGTAGGTGGGGTGATGCTGCCCTCGGAGTGGGAGTTCTTCAGGGTGCGGCCTGCCAACTTTCCCACCCGGCGGGTGGCGAGCTTTGCCCGGCTGGCGGTCCGGTGGCCCGATCAGGGGCTTGTCGATGTCCTGGTGCGGCTGATCCTGGGGTTGGAGCCCAGGCTGGTGCCGAGGGCGATGGAAGGGCTGCTGCTGGGTGATGCTCGCGGCGGCTACTGGTCCGCACGGTGTGACTTCGGGTTGCCGATGCGGCGCCCGGCCGGCATGATCGGCCGTCAGCGAGCAGCCGAGATAGCGGTCAACCTGTTCCTGCCCTTTCTGGCGGGCTTGGCCGCCCACGTCGGCGATGAGGGGCTGGGGAGACGCGCCCTGGATGGCTACCGGGCGTATCCCAAGCGGGGCGACAACGAGATCAGCCGATACATGGCGGTGCAGATCGTGGGGGCGCCGCGGCCGCGGGAGGCCCGGTCGGCGTGCCGGCAGCAGGGGCTGCTTCATCTGTACAGGCGGTACTGCGAGGCCAGGCGGTGTGGGGAGTGTCCGGTTGGGTTGCGGTAGAGGAGGAGGTTCGGGTCCATGATGCCATTGCGCGAGAGTCTTGGTCGCCCCTGGATCATCGGACACAGGGGCGCATCCGGGGAGGCACCGGAGAACACGATGGCGGCCTTTCGACTCGCCTTGGAGCAGGGGGCGGACATGGTGGAGACCGACGTACAGCTGACCGCCGACGGGATCCCGGTGCTGCTACACGACGCGACCGTGGAGCGCACCACCAGCGGTCAGGGGCTCGTGAGGGAGCACTCGCTTGCCGAGATAAGGGCGTTGGATGCTGGCTCCTGGTTCGACCCGAGATACGCGGGGGAGACCGTCCCGACCCTGGAGGAGTTGCTGGAGTGGGCGGCGAGGGAGACGCCCGTGTGCCTCGAGATCAAGAATGGGCCGGTCTACTACCCTGGTATCGAGGAGAAGGTGGTCGAGGCGCTGCGGCGGCATTCGATGGCCGAACGAGCTGTAGTCATCTCCTTCGACCACCATGCCGTTCTCCGGGTCAAGGGGCTGTGTCCGGAGTGCATCTGCGGCGTGCTGTACGCCTGCCGGCCGGTGGAACCGACCGCCCTGGCAGTCGCCGCCAGGGCGGAGGTGCTGCTGCCTCATTGGGGCTACCTGGATGGTGATACGGTGGAGGAGGTGCATAGTCGGGGGCTTGCGGTGAGCAGCTGGACGGCGGACAGGGAGCGGGAGATGCGTTGGCTGGCCTCCATAGGGGTGGATGGCATCGCCACGAACTACCCGGGGAGGCTGGCGGGGGTGCTGAAGCGGGGGTAGAAGCTGAGCATTGAATCGACCTTCTGCATGCCTAGATTGTCTCTCCAGACCGCGAGTACGCTAGCTGCTATACTAGACACTCTGACGTGACTTCCGCCCGACCAGCAATTCTGAGGCGCCGCATCCATGCCTGCCGTTCCAAGGCTCGCCCATGCCTGTCATTCTGAGGTGCCGCAGCGCCGGAGAAGCTCCGGGTTGCAGTCAACCAAACTGGTTTCGATAGGTCGCCATCTGGTGGCCTATGCTGGGAGCGCGGGCGGCTCGCCCGCACGAGGGACTGGCGGGCGAGCCGCCCGCGCTCCCAGCAGGCGGCTTCGCCGCCTACCAAATCCAGTTTGGTCGAGCACTAGGCTGCGAGCCGCTCAGAATAACAGGTACGGGGCGGGCTATTCGGAATGACAGGCTCGCGGCATGTGGTGCGGCGACGTTCTATCTGTGTATGTAAATAGGTTGGCCCTCATTGATGCCTGAAGAGTGGGCATGGAACCGCGATGATCGCGGCTACGGTATTGACTAAATGATGGAAGATTTAGGGGCCGGGAAGAGGGCAACGCCGAATGGGGTGCGCCTCCTGGAGTTGCTGGAAGGGCGTCGCATCGGCAGATTGAAGCGGTACGGAAAAGGGGACGTCCTGTACCGCGAAGGGGAAGCCTCGCGCGAGATCTTCGCGATACAGAGCGGGCGCGTCAAGATCTGCGGCAACTCCTCCGATGGGAAGCTTCACACCTATCGCATCCTCGGATCGGGAAGCATAACCGGTCTCACCGGCAACCTCCTGAACGGCAGGCACGACTCCAGGGCCGAGGCGTTGGAGACTGCCCAGATCTACGTCATCTCTTCCGAGGAGTTCGCCGACTTGGTCGCCAGCGATGGATTCTTTTCCATGATGGTGATGACGGAACTGGCTCGAGCGGCGCGCACGCTTGCGACCAAGGTGCATGACCTCAGTACGCTGAGCGTCCAGCAACGGCTGATGAGCAGCCTGATGAGGTTGGCCGACGAGCATGGGCATGAGACCGAGCGCGGGATCAGGATCGATCTGCGCATCACACATGAAGACCTTGCCGAGTTGGTCGTCGCGAACCGTTGCACCACCACCTGTTGTCTCAACGAGCTGAAGCGACAAGGGTACATCTGGCAGGAAGGTCGCCACCTGGTAATAATCCCATTCGAGCACTTCATGATCCTTGATGGCCTCAGCCAGGCGGTGCTGACGGGCGATGATCGCGCCGCCATCTACTGGGCGAAACGGGTGGTCGCCGAAGGTATCGACCTGGCAAAGGGCCAGAGTGCGTTAACCACGGCGATGTGGCAGGTGGATAGGGAGTTCACCACGGGAAGGCTCGATCTGTCGGACACGATAGCGTCCACCCTGGCCATGAGGTGCTCCATGTCATTGATAAGGGAGCAGATGGAGAAGATCGGCGGCGAGTCGCCGGCAGTGTCCAGGGTTGTGATAGGCACCGTGCGTGGAGATGCCCACGACATTGGGAAGACCATAGTCTCGACGCTGCTTGCCTCCGAAGGCTTCATGGTCATCGATCTTGGCGTGGACGTGTCGGCTCAACAGTTCGTGGAGGCAGTGGATCAGTACAAACCGGATATCATCGCGATGTCCGCGCTCGTTACGGCGGCACCGCCGGCTCCAGCGGCGGTCATCGATGCGCTGAAAGGGGAGGGGCTCAGAGATGGGGTAAGGGTGGTTGTGGGCGGAGGCGGTGTGACTCAACGGTTGGCGGACTCCGTTCAGGCTGACGGATACGGACGCAGTGCTAGAGAAGCGGTCGATCTGGCTCGAAAACTCACCTTGCCATAGCCTCCATGGCTCCCATCGGGCGGCAATACTGCCACGGGCCTCTCGTAACTTGTCAAGAATGGCCCGTGGCAGTATTGTGTTGCCTAGGCAACAGAATAGAAGGCAGGCAGCTTACTAGACTTCATCCCAGACTGCGGCGCACCGGCTAGTACACGACCAAACTGGTTTCGATAGGCCGCCATCTGGCGGCCTATGCCGGGAGCGCGGGCGGCTCGCCCGCCAGTCCCTCGTGCGGGCGAGCCGCCCGCGCTCCCGGCAGGCGGCTTCGCCGCCTACCAAATCCAGTTTGGCGGAGCACTGGTAGCCTGTCGCCCCTACCGTGGATGCATGCGGAGAGGCCGGGTAATGGGGGCGATGCCTATGGGATGTCCAGAAGTCACCATGGAGACCAGCAGTTGTTGTTGCCCTGATCAGCACAGTTCAAGGAGGATGATGTTGAAGACCGTGTTCGTCCGTTTGGCTGCCCTGCTAGCTACAGCGAGTCTTCTAGTGGTTGGGTGCGCGGATGCCGCGCCCTCTCCCACCCCTACCAAGGCTGCCGCGGCGCCCACCGCAGCACCGGCGCAGCCCACGGCTGCGCCCGCCAAACCTGCCGCAGCGGCTACCGCACAGTCCACTCAGGCTGCCCCAACCCCGGCGGCTGCTCCTACGGCGGCCAAGATCGACTATCCAGAGAAGGGCAAGGCGATCACTATTGTCGCCCCGTGGGCGGCCGGCAGTGTCAACGACCTCTTCTCGCGGCAGTTCGCCACCTGGATGGAGAAGGATCTGGGGACTCAGATCCAAGTCGTGGCCAAGGCCGGTGCCGGCGGCCAGCTGGGTATCACCGAGGTGGCGAAGGCCAAGCCCGACGGCTACACCCTGGGTATGAACTCCATGCCTACGACCGCCATCATATACCTCGATCCCGATCGGCAGGCTGCCTTCTCCCGGAAGGACCTGGCGCCGGTGGCCATCGGAGTGATGGAGCCGGTCGGGCTGGTCGTGAAGGGGGATGGTCCTTACAAGACCACCAAGGATCTGCTCGATGCTGCCAAGGCCGCGCCCGACACGATCAAGGTGGGCGACAGCGGGGTCATGACCCCTACCCACATGCCCGCTATCGCCCTCGGCAAGGCGGCCGGCGTGAAGCTGGCATCGGTGCACTTCAACGGCAGCTCCGAGCAGGTGACCGCGATACTGGGAGGGCATATCGACGCCGGCGTGGTCAGCGCGGGTGGGTTGATGGGCCATTTCCAGAGCGGCCAGCTCAGGATACTGGGGGTCTTCGACAAGGAGGAGATCAGCCTGTTCCCCGGTGCCAAGACGATGACCTCCCAGGGCTACAATGTGATTATGGTCGCCACACGAGGCTTCGTGGCGCCCGGAGGCACCCCGAAGGCGATCATCGACGTCCTGAGCGCCTCCATCGGCAGGGCGACCAAGGACGCCGAGTTCCTCAAGAAGATGGACGAGATGGGGATGCGGGTCCGCTACGCCGATGCCCAGCAGTACGCCGCCCTGTGGGACGAGGACGATGCGATCTGTAAGCCGATGATAGCGGATGCCAAGGCGGCCGGGACCAAGTAGGAGTCTGGTAGGGGCAGTGCCTCTGCACCGGGTTGCGGTGCAGAGGCACTGCTGCGCACAACGGCGTCAATCACTTCAGCAGCCGGCGGCCGTCGCGATTGGACGGCCGCAAAATGGATCACACCAGGAACTGGCCACCGTCTACCGGCAAGACCTGGCCTGTGACGAAGCTGGAGCTGGCCACCAGCGACAGTATCACTTCGGCCACATCCTGGACCTCGGCTACCCGCTTCAGGGGTGCGCGCTCGGAGATCCGTGGGATCAATTCGGGGCGAGACTCGTTCCATCGGGTGTTGACGAAGCCCGGCGCCACGGCGTTTACACGGATCTTCGGCCCCAGACCCACCGCCATCGTCTTGGTCATGTTGATGACGGCTGCCTTCGATGCCGAGTATGCGATGGACGAGCCGGTCGCTACAAGCCCTCCCATGGAGGCGACGTTGACTATGCAGCCGCTACCCTGGGGCAGCATCAGCCGGACTGCTGCCCGCGAGCAGAAGAAAACCCCCTTTACATTGACGGCCAGCACTCGATCCCACATCTCTTCGGTGAGCCCTTCCAGGTCTTTGAAGGGTACCATGGCGGTGGCACCGGCGTTGTTCACCAGGATGTCCAGCCGACCGAAGGCTGTTGCCGTCTGTTCCACCATGGCCGAGACCTGCCGATCATCGGCCACATCGGCTCGCACCAACAACGCCTTGCGCCCGAGGGCCTCAACGGCCGAAGCCGTCTCCCTTGCTTCGGACTCCGATTTGGTGTAGTTCACCACCACATGGGCACCCTCCCTTGCTAGAAGGAGAGCAGTGGCGCGACCAACCCCTGTGGCCGATCCTGTGACAAGGGCAACCTGGTCCTGTAGACTCATCCCCAATCCTCCATCAATAATAGGTTGTACCGCTCCCGACTACACTATTGTCCGCATGGCGAATCATCGCCGTGCGGCGATGTTGGCGGATTCTCGTCCGTGATTCGGTTGTATAGGCAACAGATTTCGCCCATATGGCCGACTACAGTCATCGTGCCGGCTGGATCTTTCGAAGCAGAGCCAGCTTGGGACGGCCAGCCCGGCAATCCTGGAGGTGCTAACCAAGTCGATGGAGCCCGGCCCTACGAAGCTGAGATGAGGGGGGCAGGAAGCCTGGAAAAGGAGGTGTGAAAGATGGTACCTACACGGTCTCTCGCCCGTCCCCCTTGGGATGTGTTTCCTAATCGTGTCTTTGGCAGCAGATGGTTGAGCGGCTCTTTGTCGTGTTTCCCACTTGGTTCTCGCATAGGCAATCAGAGGAGGAAAGAATGAAGCGTTTCGGCATCTGTCTAGTGGTGGTTCTCGTAGTGTTGAACCTGGTGGCAGCTGGATGTGCCACTGCCAGCGCACCTGCACCCGCACAACCCACCGCGGCTCCCGCCAAGGCCGCGGACCCGGCCGCCGCCAAGGCCGCCGAGCCAACCAAAGCTCCGACCGCCGCTGCCGCCGCCAAGGCGGCCTGGCCTGAGAAGGGCAAGGCCATCACGGTGATCGTGCCGTCGGCTGCCGGCAGTCCCAACGACATCTGGGTGCGTCTCGTCGCCGCCTACATGGAGAAGGAGTTGGGGGTACCTATCCAGGTTGCTGTCAAAGCTGGTGCCTCCGGGCAAATAGGCATGACCGAGTTGGCCAAGGCAAAGCCCGATGGCTACACCCTCGGCGCCAACTCCCTCGAGCAGACTATCTACACCTACCTGGACAAGGACCGCAGCGCCCCCTACGATCAGAACGGCTTCTCGCCCATCGCCGTTGGGCTCTACGAGCCATTTGGGTTGGTGGTGCCCGGCAACAGCCCCTACAAGACGATGAAGGAGCTGATCGACGTTGCCAAGACCAGCCCTGGAAAGATCAAGATGGGCGATAACGGGATCGGCACGCCCAGCCACATGGCCCCCCTCCTGCTGGCGCAGAAGGCAGGGGTGGAGTTCGCTCAGGTCCACTTCACCGGCAGCGGAGAGCAGGTGACTGCCATGCTCGGCGGCCACATCGATGCGGGGAGTGTCCTGCCCAGCTCCTCGCAGGCCCAGTTCAAGAGTGGCGACCTCCGGCCCCTTGCCGTCTTCGACACTCAGGAGATTGCGGAGTTCCCCAACACCAAGACCGCGCAGTCCATGGGTTACGAAGTGGTCATGGCCAGGACTCTCGGTTGGGACGGCCCTCCCGGCCTGCCTGCCGATATCGTGCAGGTCATCGCCGCGGCGATGAAGAAGGTGGACAACGATCCCGAGTTCCTGAAGAAGGCCACAGAAGCGGGGATGATCGTCCGCCACATGGATATGGCGGAGTACAAGAAGCACTGGAGTGACTCGGAGGCGAGTATCAAGCTGCTTATGCCCGCGATCAAGAGCGAGCAGTCCAAGCAGCCCACGCCTGCACCAGCACCCACCAAGTAGAGTCTCATCTGTTCATGGAGGCCGGAAGGCATGGTAGATATGGGTCATCGCCAGCGAGTGCTGGCGGCGTTGAACCACGAGGAGCCCGATCGGGTGCCCATGGATCTGGGGGGCGCCATGGCGGCGGGGATGAACGTGAAATCGTATGCGAGGCTGCTGGACTACCTGGGCATCGAGGAGCGAGGCAGGCTCACCCAGACCCCGGGCGCACGCTTTCAGCTCGCCTCCTACCCTGAGGCGTTGTTGGAGCGATTCGACGTCGATCTGCGGCCGCTCTATCCAGCGATGGCCGAGAAGACGCCGGAGCTGTACCTGGACAAGTGTACATTGAGAGACCAATGGGGAGTGGTGTGGAGCTGCTCGGAGGACGGCGGACACTTCTTCCTGGCCCCGACGCCCTTTCAGGGCAAGGAGCCGACAGTTGAGGATATCGATCGCCATGCATGGCCCGATCCGCGCGACCCTGGCCGGCTCAAGGGGCTCAAGGAGGAGGCGCGGAGGTTGCACGAGGAGACCGACTACGCCGTCGTTCTCAACCTCCCCTACGGTGTCGTCAGGTACTCGCAGATGGTGCGAGGGTTCACCGAGTTCCTGGAAGACCTCATGCTGAATCCTCCTGTTGCCGAGGCGTTGATGGAGCACTCCCTGGCCTTCCTGGGTGGGCTAGCGCAGTTCCTCCTCAAGGAGATTGGGGACTACGTGGATGTGGTCCAGTTTCCGGATGACCTGGGGTTCCAGGACCAGCCCTACGTGAGCCCGTCCCTGTACCGGAAGCGGGTTAAGGATTACCATCGACGCATGGTGGAGATGGTCAAGGCTCACACCAAGGCTAAGTTCCTACTGCACAGCGACGGTGCCGTCTACCCCCTGATCTCGGACTTTGTAGATGCGGGGGTGGATGCCATCAATCCAGTCCAGGTGTCCTGCAAGGGTATGGATGATACCCGCCGGCTCAAGGAGCAGTTTGGCGCGCGCCTCAGCTTCTGGGGATCCATCGATACCCACCACGTGATGCCGAGGGGTACGACAGCGGATGTGCGAGACGAGGTGCGGAGGCGGATAGGGGAGCTGGCACCGGGGGGCGGGTTCGTACTGGCATCGGTGCAGAGCTTACAGGCGGAGGTCCCACCGGAGAACGTCGTCGCCATGTTCGACGCTGCTCTAGAGTACGGGCGCTATCAGTAGGGCTAAGGGGTGTCATATGGATCCTAAGCAATTGAGTGAGTACGTAATCGCCGGCGACCCGAAGGGCGCCGATGCGTGGACTCGGAAGGCGGTTTCCGAGGGCATCGACCCGTCGACCATCATAAACAGTGGGTTGATGTCCGGCATGGCGGTGGTTGGAGACAAGTTCAAGAGAGACGAATACTTCTTGCCGGATGTGCTCATCTCGGTCAAGGCGATGAAGGCTGCGATGGAGGTGCTGAAGCCCCTGCTGGTGCAGGGGGAGAGCCCGCGGGTCGGCCGAGTGGTCATCGGAACCGTGAAGGGCGACCTCCACGATGTGGGCAAGAACCTCGTCGCGGTGATGCTGGAGGGGTCGGGCTTCGAGGTGATCGACGTGGGAACCAATGTGTCCCCAGCGGCCTTCGCCGAGGCTGTGAAGGAGCACAAACCGCAGATCCTTGGCCTGTCGGCACTCCTGACGACCACCATGCAGGCGCTGAAGACCACGATCGAGTTCTTGGAGCAATCGGGTCTGCGGGACCAGGTGAAGGTGATAGTCGGGGGCGCCCCGGTCACGGAAGCCTATGCCATGCAGATCGGGGCCGACGGTTACGCACCAGAGGCCGCGTCGGCGGTCACACTGGCCAAGGGGCTGGTAAGCGTTCAGACCCTGTCGTGAGCAACTGACCAGTATGCCGGCTTCACGTTCGGCAGTGAGAGGGGCTGAGTGGGTCATGACCCACCCAGCCCCTCAACAATACTCGGCGCAAGAGCTCCTGGCCTACTCTTTGGTGTAGGCGTGGCTGGCCCAAGGGTATCGGTGGCATGTCCCTGTGGATCTGCGTCGATCAGGAGGATCTGCCCCTGCCCTGGCTACCAACCTGGACAGCGCTGTCCAGGTTGGTAGCCAGGGTGATTTCCCGACTCCACCCTCCTGGTTAGCGATCCCACTACAGGCACGGCTCCCCTTCGACATATCCTGCTGTGCGAGGTGTTCTACACGATCCACTAGGTAGCCGCAAAAGTAGCGTGGCTATCGTGGGACTGACGTGGGGCTGATCCGATGCGTGATGTACAATTGTCACGACTTCGATGCTTCCCTGGAGATGCTCTCCTTGGACCATCTTGAGACTGAAACAGAGGCCACCGTCGATCTGGTCTGGCAGGTGTTCAAGCCCGATCGGCCGGGCGTTCGCCTGGTAGGCCGGTGTGGTGACCACCTGGCCCAGATCCTCGTGCCGAGGGCCGGGGTACGGGAGGTCTACGTCTCGGAATGGAATACCTGCCACTACTGCGAGAAGCACGGTGTGGAGCTGGACGTCCAGGTTGCGGAGACCATCCTGCCAGGGATCCTGGCCAGCCCGGCAATGATCTGCGAGGGCGATGATGGGGAGTTGCTGTTCCTCGGTCACTACAGTGACCGTCACTACCTCGTAGTTCCGGTCAAGGCCCTCCCCGGGGAGCTATGGCTCTGCACTATGTTTGTTACGAACAAGAAAAGGTTCGAGCGAAGGGCGGAGAAGAAGGGAATGGTTCTCTACCTGTCAGAGGAGTAAAAAGAGAACTGGGTAAGCACTCGGCCGGACAGGATCCCCGGCATCAGATCCCCCCGTTCTGGCCACTACTCCAGCAGGGCCCCCTTCGGGGAGCGATGGCACCTGATTCTCCACCTCGGAGTGCTTACCCCTTGACATTACGCTCAGATCATACCACCTAGGGTTACCCTGTCAATACACAAACGATCGCAAACAGGACCGACTTGGTGGAGCAATAGCTAGAAGGTGGGTGGGGTTGACCCAGAGGACGATGGTAGGTTCGGGGCTGTTGTTGCGCCAGCGGTGGGGCTCGGAGCTGGAGAAGTAGAGGCAAGCACCGGGCGTGAGGGTGTAGCTCTCGACCTTGTTCAGGTGGACGATCCGTCAGGTATGGTTCTTGCACGTTATGCATGATGTTCGGATGCTGTCCAAGCGCGACGTCCGAGGCTTTGTGGCAGGTCCTGGCGTCGATGCGGCCTAGCAACCCCGAAGCCTTGGGTCGGCGGAAAAGGGATCTCTGGTCAGGCGATCCTAGTGGTGCATCCGGCAAGTGCGGTGCAGTTCTAAAGCGCGCCCTGGGCGCAGGGTTCGGCCCGATTTCGCACGGGACCAGGCTACTGAGCCTGCCTTCTTAGTGCGTCGTTCCTCAAATCCGATACGTATTGGTACGTTCGGGACGAAGCTCTCAAGATCGTCCAGGAGCGCCTGCGTCTCGGTGTTGCGAACTTCGGCGGTCTGGATGAAGGCTCCGCCCTCTCGGTGAGCCAGTGCCTCATATGGAGACCCAGGGCTTGTTAATTCTGCGTCGTTGCAGTTGAGACCCCCTCATACAGTGGCACAAGGGCACCGTTTAGGACTGCCATTGTGCCGGCTTCCCAGCTTGGATGGGCGTCCCCAGAGTCACCCAGCGAGGCACGTAGCGAAGACCAAAAAGGCCCTGTACGGAGGTCAGCAATCGTTGTCGCCCTGATCAGCACAACCCAAGGAGGAGAGAGTTGCAGACTCTGTCTGTCCACTTGGCGGGCCTGCTAGCTACCGCGAGCCTTCTGGCGGTTGGATGTGCCGGCGCCGCACCATCTCCCACTCCCACTAAGGCTGCCGCGCACCCACCGCAGCCGCGCAGCCCGCCTCAGCCAAAACCAATCCCGCCGCCGCAACTACGGCGCAACCCACGCAGGCGGCTACAACTCCGGCGGTTGCCCCTACAGCAGCTAAGATCGACTACCCCGAGAAGGGCAAGCCGATCACCCTCGATGTGCGTGTAGAAGCGAGTCAGTACTGTTGATTGGGAGGTTGCACCAGATGCGAGGCTCAGTCGGTATCGTCAATGCCCTGGTTGGGGAGGATGTGGAGTTCGTGGCCGGCATCATCGGCGGCTCGATCCACGAAATCGCCGATTCCCTGCGCGACGCGCCCCGGATACGCAGCATCCTCACTCGCCACGAGCGGGTGGCTGTGGACATCGCCGACGGTTTTTCCCGGGTCAGCAACCGGATCGGCGTGGCCATGTGTGTCCAGGGTCCCGGGGGCGCCAACGCTGTGGCCGGCATTGCCAACTCCTTCGCTGACTCCTCGTCCGTGATCCTGCTGCAGGGGCAGGTCCGGCAGGAGCACTACGGCCGGGGCGCCACCCAGGAGATGGCTGTTGCCGAGGTCTACCGGCCGATCACCAAATGGGTCCCTACCATCACCAAGCCCCAGCGCATCCCGGAGCTGATGCGTCGAGCCTTCACGCTGGCTAACTCGGGGCGGCCGGGACCCGTGGTGGTAGAGATCCCGAACGACGTTTCCGCGGCCGACGTCGACCCGGAGATACTGAATTACATACCGGTTGGCCGGCACTATCGCTCCGCGGCCGACCCGGTAGATGTGGATAAGGCTGCCGCCTTGCTGGTGGCTGCCAAACGGCCCGTCCTCTACTCCGGCGCTGGCGTTCTCAAGTCCGATGCGACGCCGGAACTAGTGGAGCTGGCCGAGCTACTCGCCGCGCCCACCATGTCCACGCTGAACGGCAAGAGCAGCTTCCCGGAGGACCATCCCCTGGCCCTGGGCCTCGGTGGCTATCCCCAGAGCCTATATTCGACCAAACCAGCGATCGTTTTCGCCCGCGAGGCCGACGTCGTCCTCTCCATAGGATGTGGCTTTAAGGCCGCTGCGACCAGTCAGTGGGCGAAGTTGCCGGAAGGTGCAAAGCTGATCCAGGCAGACGCCGACGTGAGGGAGATCGGCAAGAACTACCCCGTGGAAGTCGGACTGGTGGGGGACGCAAAGCTGGTACTGCGGCAAATGGTCGAGGCGGTGCGGGACCGGCTCGGCGGTGCGCGGCGGGATGCGGCGCCCGTTTCTGCTGAGGTCGCACGGGTCCGGCAGGAGTGGATGGCGGAGTGGATGCCTGTGCTCACCTCCGACGAAGTACCGATCAACCCTTATCGGGTGACCTGGGAACTGATGCGGAATCTGGACCCCCGACGCACCATCGTCCTCCACGACTCCGGCGCGGGCAGGGGCTATACCAGCCACCATTACGTGGCACCGGTTCCTCACTCGTTCGTCGGCTATGGCGGCCAGAGCACCATGGGCTGGTCGCTGGGGGCCTCGATGGGTGCCAAGATCGCCCGGCCGGACATGACGGTGGTGGACGTGATCGGCGATGGATCCTTCGGCATGACTGGAATGGATGTGGAGACGGCCGTCCGGTGCCGTATCCCCATACTGATCCTGATCGCCAACAATAGGGGTCTGGATCTTTCCAAGCAAAGCCAGCGCAAGGGGTTCCGCCCTAACGATGAGTGGATCTCATTGACCGGAGACTATGTAGCGATGACCCGCGCCATGGGGGCCAACGCCGAGCGGGTCGAGGACCCGCGTGAACTCGGCCCAGCATTGAAGAGAGCGGTGCAGTCCACTCAGGACGGCCGGCCCAGCGTAGTGGAGGTGCTCACCAAGTCGATGGAGCCCGGCCCTACGATGCTGCACTGATAAAGGACAGCAAACGTGAACAAGGAGGTGTGAAAGATGGCACCTACATAGTCTGCCTCTCACCCGTCCCCTCGAGAGGCGCTTCCTAACCGTGTCCCTGGCAGTCGATAGTCGCGCGACTCTTCGTCGTGTCTCTTACACGGTTCTCGTATGGGCGACCAGAGGAGGAAGGAATGAAGCGTTTCGGCATCTGTCTAATGGTGGTTCTCGTAGTGTTGAACCTGGTGGCAGTGGGATGCGCCACCACCAGCGCACCTGCACCTGCACAACCCACCGCGGCCCCTGCCAAGGCTGCGGAGCCGGCCGCCGCCAAGGCCGCCGAACCAACCAAAGCCCCGGCTGCCGCCAAGGTGGCCTGGCCCGAGAAGGGCAAGGCCATCACGGTGATCGTGGCGTCGGCCGCCGGCAGTCCTAACGACCTCTGGGTGCGTCTGCTCAGCTCCTACATGGAGAAGGAGTTGGGGGTACCCGTCCAGGTCGCTGCCAAGCCTGGTGCGTCCGGCCAGATAGGCATGACGGAGTTGGCCAAGGCGAAGCCCGATGGCCACACCCTCGCCGCCAACTCCCTCGAGCAGACCATCTACACTTACCTGGATAAGGACCGCAGCGCACCCTACGATCGTAGCAGCTTCTCGCCCATCGCCGTGGGGCTGTATGAGCCCTTCGGGCTGGTGGTACCCGGCAAGAGCCCCTACAAGACGATGAAGGAGGTGATCGACGCGGCCAAAGCCAATCCTGGGAGTATCAAGATGGGCGACAACGGGATCGGCTCGCCCAGCCACATGGCCCCGATCCTGCTGGCGCAGAAGGCTGGGGTGGAGTTCGCCCAGGTCCACTTCACCGGCAGCGGGGAGCAGGTGGCTGCCATGCTCGGCGGCCACATCGACGCAGGGAGTGTCCTGCCCAGCTCCTCGCAGGCTCAGTTCAAGAGCGGGGATCTTCGGCCCCTCGCCGTTTTCGACTCCCAGGAAATCGCGGCGTTCCCCAATACCAAGACTGCGCAGTCCATGGGTTACGACGTGGTCATGCCCAGGACCCTGGGATGGGACGGCCCTGCCGGCCTGTCTCCTGATATCGTGCAGATCATCGGCGCGGCGATGAAGAAGGTCGACAGCGACCCCGAGTTCCTGAAGAAGGCTGCGGAAGCGGGGATGATAGTCCGCCACTTGGACCTGCCAGAGTACAAGAAGCACTGGGATGACTCGGAAGCGAGGATCAAGCAGCTTATGCCCTCGATCAAGAGCGAGCAGGCCAAGCAGCCCACGCCCGCGCCGGCACCCACCAAGTAGAGACTCAATACCCCAAGAAATCTATTCTACCGGAGGTCCGGCCATGTCTTACGATCTCTTGCTGCGTGGCGGCACCGTCATCGACCCCTCCCAGGGGCTCCATGCCCCGCGAGACGTAGCTATCTCCGGCGACGCCATTGCAGCGGTGGCTGAACAGATTCCCGAGAGTCAGGCGGCGAGGGTCGTCAATGTCACCGGCAAGCTGGTGACACCAGGCCTTATCGATGCCCACTGCCACGTTTTCTATGGCGTGGGCATCGGCTGTATTGCCGACACGGACTGTCTTCTGCGTGGGACGACGACGGTGGTCGAGGGCGGTGCCCCTGGTACCGGTAGTTTTGCCGGATTCCGGAAGTACGTCGCTGAGCCCTCGCGCACCCGTGTCTTCGCGGAGGTCAACCTCTCCACTGTAGGCATGGTGGACCTGAAGTGGAGCGAGTTCGCCGCCTTCAACCACGTCGACGTCGACGCGGCCATCCGCTGCGTCGAGGAGAACCGGGACATCGTGATCGGCATCAAGCTGAGGGTGTCGGCACCCATCGTAGGGGGTAATCCGTTCCTCTACCTGAAGGCTGCCCGACAGGCCGCGGATGCTGCTGGCACCAAGCTGGTGGTCCACATTGGGGAGTCGGTGGCGTCGGTCCCAGAGATCCTGCCCTACTTCAAAGCTGGGGACATGCTCGTGCACTGCTTCACCGGCCGGCGCCATGGCATCCTGGACGGCAAGGGCCACGTCCACGACGCCGTCTGGGGAGCACACGAGGCCGGTGTTCTGTTCGACTCTTCCTCGGGCGGTAACCATTTCAGTTTCGACGTGACCCGCAAGGCGATCGAACAGGGCTTCCTCCCGGACATCATCAGCACCGACATCACTATGCCCACTGCCAAGGACCCTCGCTTCCACATGCCGCTGATGATGACCAGGCACCTGGCTTTGGGCATGACGATGGACCAGGTGGTGCAGGCGTCCACCGTGAACCCAGCACGGGCCCTTGACCGGGTGCCGAAGCTGGGGACCCTGCAGGTTGGCGCTCCGGCCGACGTCACTGTCCTCGACCTGGAGGAGGGAGAATGGCTGCTTCCTGACACCGAAGGCCAGGAGATGACGGTGACCCGGCGGTTCGAGCCGGCGCTGACGGTGCTCAAGGGCAGCGTCGTCCGCGAACCAAATTAGCGACACGCGGCACCAAATGGGATTCAGCAGGGGGATGCATGGTTGTGCATCTCCCTGCTCACTTGGAGTGTGCCCAGGCCCTGGGCAGCAAGGAGCGTCTAGGCGGCTAGTGGTCGACCAAATTGATTATGACAGGCTGCCATCTGGCAGTCTATGCTGGGAGCGCGGGCGGCTTCGCCACCTACCAAATCCAGTTTGGTCGACCACTAGTTGGCTAGTTTCGAGATGGAATCGGGCTAGAAGGTGGGTGGGGTGTTGACCCAGAGGACGATGGCGGGGTCGGGGCCGTTGTTGCGCCAGCGGTGGGGCTCGGAGCTGGAGAAGTAGAGGCAGGCGCCGGGCGTAAGGGTGTAGCTCTCGACCTCGTTCAGGTGCACCTCCAGGGCACCTGAGAGGAGGTACATCGCCTCCTCCCCCTGATGGGTGTAGGGGGTATCGTTGCCCGCGCCCGGCTGCAGTGTCCAGAGTTGGATCTCCATCTGGCGCGGTCCCACCGCAAGATCCTGGATCAGGACGGAGTTGTCGTCCAGGGGCAGGCTGGGGCGCTCGTGGGGAAGGACCAGCTTGCGCCGGTCCCGGTCCGGATCGGCGAAGAGGTCCACCATGTTGGTGCCACAGGCGCTCATCAGCCTCTGGAGGCGGGCGACGGAGATGCCCGTTTGGCCTCTTTCGAAGGTGGAGAGGAAAGAGGGAGAGATCCCCGCCCTATGGGCAACCTCGCGCAGGGTAAGGCCCCGGCGCTGACGCAGCACTCGCAGTCGGGGGCCTGGGTGGTGGGCAGCGCCTTCCACCGTGGCCGTGGAGATATCCGGCGTGGGTTGGGCAGTGCTCGCCTGCTGCAGTTCCCGGCGAATTGCCTCCAGCGCCATCCCCTGGGTCCGGCGCAGGGTACGGATTCGCTTAAGGGTATCCAGGTCTGAAGCGGTCAGGTACCGGTGGCCGCCGGGCGTCCTTCCAAGCTTGAGCAGCCCTTCGCGCTCGTAGAGGCGCACCGTAGCGGGGCTCACGCCGGCCAGTCGAGCGGCATCGCCGACGGAGTAGGTGGGGCCTGTATTGTGGGCGGGAAGGGTTTCCATTGAGTATCTGTTCCTTGGGCGGGTGTTCCGGCGAATTGGGTTGGACAGGTGCCGCCATAGTGAGCGTAGCGAGGGGATTCTACCTGTAACGGGAGATCCTTCGCTACGCTCAGGATGACAGCGGTATGGGTGCTCAGGATGACAGCGTGTAGTGTGCTTAGTCTCAGTTTGCGACGGCCTTGATGGAGTCCTCGAGGATGTCGAGGCCCTCGTGGATCTGGGCCTCGTCGGCGACGAGGGGCACCAAGACCCGGATGATGTTGTCGTAGATGCCGGCCCGGATTGTGATCAGCCCGCGGCCATAGGCTTCTTTGAGGATGGCGCCGGTTTCCTTGTCGGCGGGCTCCTTGGTCTTGCGATCGCGCACCAGCTCGAGGGCCATCATGGCGCCGAGGCCGCGAACGTCGCCTATGATCGGGTAGCGCTCGTACATCGCCTCGAAGCGGGAGCGCAACACTTTGCCGAGGGCCTCGGCCCTGGCGGGGTAGTTGTCGCGCTCCATGATCTCGATCACCTTGAGAGCCGCCGCACAACCGAGGGGATTGCCGGCGTAGGTGCCGCCCAGGGCACCGGGATGGGGCGCGTCCATGAGCTCCGCCCGGCCCACTACGGCACTCAGGGGAATGCCGGCACCGAGCGACTTCGCCATGGTGATGAGATCGGGCTCGACGTCACTGTGCTCGATGGCGAACATCTTTCCGGTCCTAGCAAAGCCGGACTGCACCTCGTCGGCCACCAGCAAGATCCCATGCTCGGTGCAAAGCTCTCGCAGCCCCTTGAGGTACTCGACGGGGGGCACGATGAAGCCACCCTCGCCCAGGACCGGCTCGATGAAGACAGCCGCCACTCGATCGGGAGAGATTCTTGACTTCAGCGCTAGCTGCAACAGAGAGAGGCACTCTGCCCCGCAGGAGGGGTGCTCCAGGTGGCAGGGGCAGCGGTAGCAGTAGGGTGCGGGCACAGGGTAGATCTCCGGGGAGGCGGGTCCCAGGTCGTACTTGTAGGGGTGCACCTTGCCCGTCATGGTCATGGTGAGGGAGGTGCGGCCGTGGAACGCCCCGTCGAAGGTGATGATGCCGGGTCTCTTGGTGGCGTAGCGGGCGATCTTGACGGCGTTTTCCACCGCCTCGGCGCCTGCACTGAGCAGGATTGCCTTCTTGTCGAAGCTGCCTGGGGTGATCTCGGTGAGCTTCTGGGCCAGGTCGATGTAGGAGTCGTACATCATCACGGAGAAGCAGGTGTGGAGGAAGCGGTCCGCCTGCTCCTTGACGGCGCCCACCACCTCGGGGTTAGCGTGGCCAACGTTGAGGACACCGATGCCACCGGCGAAGTCGATGTAACGGTTGCCGTCCACATCCTCCAGCAGGGCGCCTTTGCCCTGTGCGGCGAAGGTTGGCACAGCGGTGCTGATGCCTCTCGCAACGTAGTGCGCCCGCCGTTCGGCCAGCTCTCGCCCCTTTGGCCCGGGTATCTCGGTCTGGATCCTGGCGTTACCTCCTGGGTTTGCCATAGCCCTTTCCTTTCTATTTGGAGTGGTGCTTCCGCTTGAGCGCGGACGATTGTCGGTGACTTCGTGGGATGGGCCGGTGAGCAGCTTTGCCGCGTGGCAAGATGGTACTACGTGGCGGCCCGTAAGTCAATATAGTTGCATCTGTTCGACGGAACTTGTAGTTATCTGGATGGAGGGATTGACTGCACCGGCCGCCTGCACTATCCTCGCGGCACCAGTCATTGGTGCCGCGACACAGGGATCATGCTGCTGCGCGTTGTGGTGTAGTGCCTTGCGCCGTTGCCCAAGGGCCGGGAGCGGGCAGGGCAGGTGGTTGTGGGTGGGTACGCCAACGGGTGGCAGGTGACAAGCTTCTGCGCTACGTGTGGGGACGGGTGGGCGAGAGACTCGCGCTCCCGGCGGGCGGCGGCTTCGCAGCCTTGTTGGTTTGGCGGCGTAGTAGCTGTGCTGTGGTAATGGCCTCGTTGCGGTTCACTGCAATGCGCCGCGCTCCCCCACTCCCTCGGAGGTACTCGTAGTGCACGTTCGATGGCTCCTCGTTGCCCTTCTCTTGACTCTTGGTGCTCTTTCCGTTGCTTCCCCCGCTGAAGCGGATAGCAGCCTGCCCAATAACAAGGTGGGGATCAACGTCATACGCCATTTCGAGTCCCATTACCTGCGAGCGGTCTCACAGATAGTCAACTCCTCGGGAGGCGATTGGGGCTACGTGACCGTGCTGCTACTTTCGGAGGATCGCCAGGACCCACAGAAGATCCAGAAGCTGCTGGACGATGCGAACACATTTCACCTCATACCGATCCTGCGACTGGGCACCCGCTACACAGGGACTACCTGGGTCAAGCCTGGCCCGAACGAGCCGAAGGAGTGGAAAGAGTTCTTCACGGGGTTGAAATGGCACCTGCCTGCCACCTACATCATTGTGGGGAACGAGCCGAACCTTGCCTTCGAGTGGGGAGGTGAGGTAAACCCCCGGGAGTACGCTCGCTACCTGAAGCTGTTCATGGACAGCTTTGCCGACGAGCGGCTGCGATTCAAGATCCTCAACGCCCCGATGGACCTCTCCAACCAGACCAAAGCCGGGATGATGGACGACTTCGAGTACCTCGCGGCGATGAGGTCCGAGATGCCGGACATCTTCGCGCAGTTGGATGGCTGGGCCTCCAACCCCTATCACTTCTACGAGGGGAAGGGGGTGCGATACACCTACCGTGGGTACACCCAGGAGTTGGACTTCATCGGGGTCAACCTGCCGGTCTTCATCACAGAGTCGTACGTTGGTTTCGTCGAGGATCGGGAGAAGGTGGCGCAGTACTACGACACGGCCTTCGGCTATTGGATGAAGGACTCTAAGGTAGTCGCGGCCACCCCTCAGTTCTACAACCCCGAGGCCGAGTTGTTCTGGATGTTCGATGCGGATCGGGCTGGGGATTCCATCAACCTGTCCCCCACGGCTCAGCGACTGAGGGATATGCCCAAGGTGGCGGGCTCTCCCAACTACGTAGCCAACCTCGACTACTCCAGTCCCGCCCGTGCGTCCGCGAATGCGGTGGTGCTGGTAGCCTCCAAGCAGGATTACCCAATCGCCAACGGCCATTTCTACACCCAGACCAATGGCTTCCCCATGGGGCGGAGCCCCTACGGCTACAGCCTCACCGACGAGGGCGGCATTCCGTTCTGGAGCGAGTTCCAGCGGCTAGGAGGGGTGGATGCGCTGGGATACCCCATTTCCCGCCGGTTCCTGATGGACGGTTTCGTCTGTCAGGCCACCCAGAAGTTCATACTGCAGTGGCGACCGGAATATGGCGAGGCGTGGTTTGTCAACGTCTTCGACGTCCTGTACGAGCGTGGGAAGGACCAGTGGCTGCATGCCTACCGGCAGACGCCGTCCCATCCCGGCAGCGCCGGGGATGTGGGGCTGGATTGGATGGCTATCAAGGACCGCCACTGGAAGATCCTCGATGTGGACCCCAAGCTGAAGCAGTACTTTCTATCGGACAAGAACCCGGTGGAGCGCTATGGGCTGCCCATCGCCTGCTCGGACATGGGGAACGCCATGGTGTTGAGGACCCAGAGGGCCGTCTTCCAGAGGTGGAAGGAGAACACCCTGTGGGCGCCCGCGGGCTACATAACCGTGGCCAATGGGGGGGACATTGCCAAGGAGGCGGGGTTGTTGCCGGTGGACGCCGTGGTACTGGAGGGGCCCCCGGCGACGGCTCACTAGATCACCATGTTGGCGTAGAGCTGCTCGAGGCTCATCTCGGGGCTGACGCTGTCGGCAGATTGGAGGGCGAGGGTTGCCGCGGCCACGCCGAGGCGCATGGCCTCATCAACCGGTATTTCGTTGACCAGGCCGTAGATGACGGCCGCGGAGAGGGCGTCACCTGCGCCGGTCCAGTCCACGACCTCGCAGCCGACAGCGGGGATGTAGCCGTTCCCATCGGAGGTGGCATAGACCAACCCCTTCTCGGCGAGGGTGATGATGACAATCTCCACACCCTGCGCCAGGATCTCCCTGGCGGCCTCCAGCGCCTGCACCTCTCCCACTATGGGGCGGTCCAGCAGCGCCTCGGCCTCCGCCAGGTTCGGGTTGATCATGAAGAACTCGGAGAGGTAGGGGCGAAGGGCGTAGGCGCGGCGCACGGTGGCTGGGTCCACGCAGACCGGCACCCGCGACTTCTTGGCCAGATCGAGCACGGAGGCCAGGGTTTCCGTGTCCAGGTTACCGTCCAGCATCATCATCCTGGCACGGCGCAGCAGGTTCCGGTGGGCCTGGATGTACTCGGGAGTAGCCCTCTTGAGCAGGGCCAGGTCATCCAGCAGGTAGCCCTGCTGCTTGTCGTCGGTGAAGAGGGCGAGGAAGCTGCCGGTGGTGCATTCGGTGCAGCGGAGGACCCTGCTCACGTCGACGCCGGCCCCGGATGTCCGATCCAGCAGCCTCTGGCCGGCGAGGTCCGTCCCCACCACGGAGAGGAGGGATACACGGACCCCCAGCCGTGCCAGGTTCTCGGCGACGTTTCGGCCGGTCCCGCCGGGGCTCAGCCGGATCCTGGCCGGGTTGGAGATCCCTGGGAGCATAGGGGCGAGGGGGCGCGCCTTGACGTCAAGGCAGGTCGTTCCGATCACCACTACCGTGGCTGCTTCGTTGTGAGGCACGATGGTGTTTACCTCTGCAGATCTGTTGATGCACAGTTCGGGCAGTTCATGGTGCTGTCAGCCTGAGGGGGGCGAAGCATCTTCCGCTACAGGAGACCCTTCGCTCCGCTCAGGGTGACAGAGTGATAGCATGGTGACAATGCAATGTTACGCGGACACGCTGGATGGAGCGGTCATGCTTTCCCTTTGTGAGGGGGCTTCTGCCTTTCTGGCGGCCGATCTTCGCTCCTGGTGATTTCGGAAGCCGTCAACTCCAGCCGCCCCTTATCCACCACGTCCACCGTGACGATCTGCCGCAGGATGTTGACCGCCGCGACCCGACCCTCGCCCTGGGGGGTCTTGACTCGCTCGCCCACCCTGGGGAGGTTTTGCCGCAATTCGCAGTAGGTTTTGTTCTCGTAGCCCAGGCAGCAAAGGAGCCGGCCGCACAACCCTGAGATCTTCATGGGATTGAGGGGGAGATCCTGCTCCTTGGCCATCTTGATAGATACCGAGGCGAAGTCGTCCAAGAAGGCGCAGCAGCAGAGCTGCCTGCCGCACCGGCCGTAGCCGCTGATCTGCTTTGCCTCGTCTCGCACCCCCACCTGCCGCAGCTCGATGCGGGTCTTGAAGATGCTAGCCAGGTCCCGAACCAGCTGCCGGAAGTCCACCCGACCCTCGGCAGTGAAGGTGAACACCAGCCTGCTGCCGTCGAAATTGTACTCCGCGCTGATCAGCTTCATGGACAGGCCGAAGTGCCTGACCCGCTCCTTGCACTTCACAAGGGCTTCGCCCTCGCGGGACCGGAAGCTGTTCAGTCTCTCCGAGTCCTCATGGGTGGCCTTGCGGAGCACCGGCTTGAGCTGCTCTGGCACCTCGCTGTCGGCTACGTCGGTGGGAGCTATCACCACCCTGCCCAGCTCCGTGCCCTTGGAGGTCTCGACTATTACCAGTTCATCCTGCTCTATGCGATGCTGGTCTGGATCGAAGTAGTAGATCCTTCCAGCCCTCTTGAACCGAACGCCAACGATCCGAGTCATATCATTACCTGAACCGCCACCCCAGCAACCCACCCATCTGTCGGCCACGCCAGTGCTCTGCCAAAGTGAACCCGCGAGGCGGCCTCGCCGCCTGTGAAAACGCGGTGTTCCACTCTACCTACCGCCTCTGGGTACGCTCAGCATGAGGGTCTCCAGCGACAGCCGGGCGTTCACGTTCTGGGACAGCATCGAGATAGTTCCTTGAATGGTGCCCACCATTCGGCTCAGGGTTTCGACCGAGTAGCCACTGGATTGGGCTCCCAACTGCTCCTGGTGGTCCACGTTCACCACAAGTTCGTCCAGACCAAGCCTCTTCAGCAGCAGGTCTCGCCACCACGATTGCCAGCTCTCCAGGATCCCGCGGGCAGCCTCCGGGTCGCGGCCATGGAGTGTGGCGACCTCCGCCGCGAAGGCGAAGCGGGACACTCGATCCGCGGTCGGGAGGGTTGCCAGCCGACAGAACAGCTCCTTACGCTTCTCCAAGCGTGCCGGATGGGAGGCCGTCTCCAGCGCCCATCCAACCCTGCCCCTGGCCAGCGTCGCCAACAGCTTTGCCTGCTCTGGGGGAACCGCTCGTTCGCCCAGAGCCTGCTCGATCTCTGCCGTTGCCACAGGACGGAGTTCCAACTGCTGGCAGCGGGAAACGATGGTTGGGAGCAGCATGCTGGCGTCCGCGGTGGTCAATACCAGCACGACCGAGCGCGGTGGCTCCTCCAGGGTCTTCAGCAGGGCGTTGGCCGCTGGCTCCGACAAACGCTCCGCATCTCGAAATATGTACACCTTGGCGTATCCCTCGGCGGGTTTGAGGGCAACCCCTTCCTGGAGCTTCCTGACGGCGTCGATGCCGATGTTCTTGGACCCCTCTTCGAGGTAGATGGCCTGGACGTCGGGGTGGATTCCCTTGTCTATTTTCCGACAGGAGCGGCAGCGCCCGCAAGGCCGATCGGCTTCCTGGCAGTTCAGCGCCTTGGCCAACTGCAGCGCAAGGGTGTACTTACCGATCTGCCGGGGGCCGGAGAAGAGGTAGGCATGAGAGATCCGCTGGGTCTCAATGCTTCTTTGAAGCAAGAGGATAGCCCGGTGGTGCCCGACCATCTGCCACATGGTAACGCCCCTTGGATGCCCGCATGAAGGGACAAGCAGGAGCATTGTATCACACGATAGCTTTTAGCAATCAGCGGTCAGCAATCAGCGGTCAGCCGTCAGCCGTCAGTCGTGGGCAGCCGCCTTGTGGGTGCGAGTCGCAGCTCTTCTCTCGCATGGTGAAGGTGGTGCTGGCCTCGCGTCCGAATCCGAGAGCTGACTGCTGACTGCTGAAAGCTGATTGCTGACTGCTTCTAACCCGTTCTTATCGCCTCCAGCTGCTCATCTCGGCCAGCGACGATCAGTATGTCGCCACGGTTGACCACCTCGCTGCGCGTGGGGTTGAGGATAAGCTCGTCGCCCCGGCGGAGCACCAGGGTCGTGAGTCCGTAGCGGCCTTTGAGGTCGATCTGTCCCAGCTCTCGCCCGATGAAGGCGTCCGGCGCGACCAGTTTGGCAATCCCATAGCCCGGCATCACCTCCAGGTAGTCCACGAGGTTGGGGGTGACGAGGCCGTGAGCCACCCGGACCCCTGTCTCCCGCTCCGGGTACACCACACGGTCCGCCCCCACCTTCGCGAGGATGTCGCCGTGGAGGTCGTCCTGCGCCTTGGATATCACCATCCTTACCCCCAGCCTCTTCAGCAGCAGGGTGGTCAGGATGCTGCTCTTAAGGTCACTACCGATAGACACAACCCCTATGTCGAAGTTGCGCACCCCCATCTCCCGGAGGGCGTCCTCGTCGGTAGCGTCCAACTGAGCAGCCTGCGTGGCGAAGTCCGCAATCTCCTCCACCTTCTTGATGTCCCTATCCAGGGCAAGCACCTCGTGTCCCAGGTCGGTCAGGGTTCGGGCCAGGCTGCTGCCGAATCTACCCAGGCCGATGACCACAACCTGCTTCTTAGCCATCTCTACACACCTATCCTATCTTGACTCTCCCCTCGGGGTAGCGGTAGCGCATAGGCTCATCGCGCTGTGCCAGGGCCAGGGCGATGGTGAGGGGACCCACCCGCCCTATGTACATGGTGGCGACGATAACCAGCTTGCCGACTGTGGATAGCTGAGGGGTGATGCCGGTGGAGAGTCCCACGGTGGCGAAGGCCGAGGTGGCTTCGAACAACAGTTGCAGCAGGGTGAAGCCCTCGGTGATCGCCAGGGTGAGGGTGACAGTGAATATCAGCCCTATCGCCAGCAGCGCCACGGTGAGCGCCCGGTAGACGTGGTCCTGGGGGAGTTCACGCCCGAAGGCCGTCGCGACGGTCCTGCCCCGGATGGAGGAGATCACGGCGGAGGTGAGCACGGCAAAGCTGTTCACCTTGATGCCGCCGCCGGTGGAACCCGCGGCAGCGCCTATGTACATGAGGGCGATGGTGAGGAACAGCGCTCCCTGGGTCAGTTGGGAGGTATCGACTGTGTTGAATCCCGCGGTTCTCGGGGTGAGCGCGCTAAAGAAGGCGTTCAGCAGCTTGGCGGGAAGACTCATGGGTCCCAGCGTGGCCGGATTGTTGTACTCGATGACCAGCAGCCCAAAGGTGCCGATTGCCAGAAGGGCGACCGTCGCCACGAGCACCATCTTCGTGTCCAGAAGGAGACACTTGAACCTCTGCTCCCTATAGAGGTCGATGATGACCGTGAAGCTGATTCCTCCCAGGATGATGAGGAAGCCGATGGTGAGCACCACGGCGGGGTCCTGGTTGTACACGGTGAGGGACTGGAAGCCCCCGATGATGTCGAAGCCGGCGTTGTTGAAGGCTGAGACTGCCTGGAACACACTCATCCAGAGGGCCCAGTCCCAGGGGAACTCGAAGGCGAAGCGAATAAACAGTATCAATGTGCCGAGGCCCTCGATGAGGGCCGTCATCAGCAGCACCCTTCGGGTGAGCTTGAGGATGCCTCCCAGAGGGGTGACGCCGTGGGCCTCTCGCAGCAGGATGCGCTCTCGGAGGCTGGCGCGGCGGCCTATCAACAGCAGCAGGATGGTGGAGCTGGTCATGAAGCCGAGCCCTCCCACCTGGATCAGCAGCAGGATGATCGCCTGGCCGAATGGGCTCCAGAAGGTCTTGGTGTCCACCACTACCAGGCCGGTGACGCAGACGGCGGAGGTGGCGGTGAAGAGGGCTGTGATGTAGGGGGTGACGACCCCCTCCCGGTTGGCGATAGGGAGGGTGAGCAGCAGGGAGCCGACCAGGATGGTTCCCAGGAAGCCCAGGGCGAACAGCAGGGGCGCGCGGGCGGGTGGACGCTGGGGCTCGTGACGTTCGACAGTGACCCTCTCGGGCCTGGCGATGGGGACGCGGATGACTCGCTCCCAGGGTCTGCGCCTTGACATACTCATGCTACGGGACTGTAGGTCTCCTCAATGTACCAGCTTCTTGAAACACCATCATATTCCTACGCGCCCGACTTAACAACAACCATGTGAGCCCCGTACGGAGCGGGAGCATGTTGCCTCACAATGAGTGGTATACTAGACGATCTGCCTTCAATCAGTGGGAGGCTATTCTCCTTCCTATTTGGGTGTGCTTAGGGGGGCTGGATGAGCGTCGATAGCCGTCCGTCTTCAGATATCAGATCAGGCGAGGATATTTCCCCCGCATCGTTCCATCCCGACTTGGTGTGGCGCGATCAGGTGGTCGGAAACCGCCCGGGCGACCGCGTGATCCGGGTTGCCCGGCACAAGCACTTCTACGGCTCCGGACAGGGGAAGCTGATGACCCGCCCGGGGGCTACGGAACCGCGCGACGGCGCCGGTAGGGCGTGGCTGAGGGCAAAGCGGTTCCTACTGGGCCGACCACTTCCCACATCCCAGGAGGCCAGCGAGCGGCTGACCAAGGTCAAGGCACTAGCCGTTCTCTCCTCCGATGCCCTCTCCTCGGTGGCGTATGCGACCGAGGCTGCAATGAGGGTGCTGATCCTGGGCGGCGTCGCGGCGTTGTCCCTTACCCTGCCGATCTCGGTAGTCACGGCGCTGCTACTGGTTGTGGTTGCGACGAGTTACCAGCAGACCATCCATGCCTATCCCTCGGGAGGGGGCTCATACATCGTCGCCCGCGAGAACCTGGGGGTTGTCCCGGGTCTCATCGCGGCCGCTTCGCTCCTGGTGGGCTACGTGTTGACGGTGGCGGTCTCTGTTGCCGCCGGGGTCTATGCGCTGGTTTCAGCCTTCCCAGCGCTGGAGGTCTACAGCATGCAGCTGGCACTGGGCTCCGTGGCGCTGGTTACCCTGCTCAACCTGAGGGGGGCGAGGGAGTCCGGGACTATCTTTGCCGTGCCAACCTACGTATTCGTCCTATCCATCCTTGGGCTGATCGGGTACGGCCTCTTCCGGCTGGCCACCGGCGGCATCCCCTACGAAGCGGGCGACCCTGGGCCGACGGCCGGCATCGAGCCGCTCAGTTGGTTCCTGGTGCTTTCGGCCTTCGCGAAGGGTTGCTCCGCGATGACGGGTACGGAGGCTATCTCCAACGCCGTCCCTGCCTTCCAGGCCCCTGAGTCCAGGAACGCCAGGGTAACCCTTGGATGGATGGCCGGCCTCCTGGCGGTGATGTTCATCGGGATCTCCTTCCTGGTTACACAGATCGGGCTGGTCCCAAACGTAGACGAGCAGCAGACCGTGCTTTCGGAGTTGACGCGTCTCATCGTGGGGGACGGCTGGTACTTCTACCTGGTGCAGTTCTCCACGGTGCTCATCCTGGTGCTGGCGGCCAACACCTGCTACGCGGGCTTCCCCTGGCTGCTGAAGGTGATGGCCAGGGACAGGTATGCCCCCAGTTGGTTCGGTATGAGGGGTGACAGGCTGGTGTTCTCGGTGGGCATCCTGGTGCTGGCTCTGCTCTCCTGCCTGCTGCTGGTGCTATTCGGTGGCAGCGTGGAGAGGCTGCTGCCGCTCTATGCCATAGGGGTGTTCACGGCCTTCACCTTGAGTCAGGCAGGGATGGTCCTTCACTGGCTGAGGGGAGAGGGGCCGAATCGAGGGCGAAGGGCCGTGGTCAACGGCATCGGTGCGGTGGCTACGGGCATCGTAACACTGGTGATCGGGGTGACGAAGTTCGAGGACGGGGCATGGATGGTCATTGTGGTGGTGCCCGTGATCGTCGCCCTCCTGCTGCTGGTGCACTATCACTATGAGTCGGTTGCCAGGCAGCTAGACCAGGAGGAGGGTGTGGCGGCCAAGGGGACTCCACCCATCGTCATGGTACCGGTGTCGGGCCTGAACCTCGTTACACGGCAGGCTGTGGCCTTTGCTCACGACATCAGTCCCAAAGTGGTGGCGGTGCACGTGGCGCCGGACGAAGGAGAGGCGGATAGGATCCGGGCTAAGTGGCAGGAGACGATGGCCGACGTGCCGTTGGTGATCATCGAGTCGCCCTACCGGGTGGTGATACCCCCACTGTTGGCCTATGTGGATGCCCTGCGGGAGCGGCACCCCGACGACAACCTCCTGGTGATGCTGCCGGAGTTCGTGCCGAACCACTGGTGGGAGCAGTTGCTGCACAACCAGACTGCCTTGAGGTTAAAAGGCTCTCTACTTTTCCGGAAAGGGATAGTGGTCTCCAGTTTCCCCTATCACCTGAAGGATTGAGCAGGGAGTGACGCGGGGACGCTCCGAACCTCGCCGGCAGGCGGCCGACCGCTGGACCTCCGCTTGCGAATACCCCACGTCCCTGGGTCTCTTTTGACAGGGGGGTGGGGGGAGGATAGAATGCCGCGTCCAGTGGGAATTGCTACAATGTTCCTGTGGCGTACTGGCAGCAAGCACAACCGGAGATGTTGCGGAGGCGTTTCAGTTGAGGGACTTGGCCAAGCCAAGCAGGATCCTGGTTCCATTGTCCGGCGATCCCAGGGATAACGAGGTTGTGAACTTCGCCTGTGAACTCGCCAAGCGCAACCATGCGCGGCTGTATGCGGTCCATGTGATCGAGGTGAAACGGACCCTGCCGCTGGAGGTGGACCTTCCGCAGGAGGTGGAGCGAGGGGAGAATATCCTCCTGAAGGCGGAGGAAGTAGCCCGAAAGTGCCATCAGGATATAGAGACAGAGGTGCTCCAGGCCCGGGATGCGGGGACGGCCATCGTGGAGGAGGCTGATCGGAAGGGCATCGATCTGATCGTCATGGGGCTGCGCTACAAGAAGCAGTTCGACCAGTTCTGCTTAGGGGAGACCGTGATGCACGTGCTCAGGAGCGCTTCCTGTCGAGTATGCATCTGCCGAGAGCCGAATTATAGCCTTGGGCAGGAGCATCGTGGCTAAGACGACTAAAGGAGTGCCAAGGGATGAGGGTGGTGATCATGGGATGCGGGCGGGTTGGCAGCAGACTGGCCAACGTCCTCGACACAGAGGGCCACGACGTCACGGTAGTTGACTACAAGGCCCGCGCCTTTCGCCGCCTGAGGGAGGGCTTTGGGGGGCGCACTGTGCTGGGGACCGGCATCGACGAGGATGTGCTGAGGCGCGCAGGCATAGAGCAGGCGGACGTCTTCATTGCCACCACGGAGGGGGACAACCGCAACGTCATGGCATCGCAGGTGGCGCAGAAGGTGTTCAACGTACCGACTGTGATAGCCCGGCTGTACGACGTTGGGCGGGCAGAGATCTTTGAGGCGCTGGGCATCCGGACCTATTGTCCCACCTTGGTGGGGGCGCAGATACTCCACGACAT
Organism: Chloroflexi bacterium UBA6077; assembly: GCA_002436065.1. Lineage (GTDB taxonomy): Bacteria > Chloroflexota > UBA6077 > UBA6077 > UBA6077 > UBA6077. The sequence goes on along the minus strand of DIXP01000109.1, from coordinate 36,640 downwards.
GATCCAGGGGGAGTAGCAATGTACATCGTCGTTGTCGGCGGAGGCAAGGTCGGGCGCTATCTCACCGAGGAGTTGCTGGAGCAGGGCCATGAGGCGCTGGTGATCGAGCGGAACGAGGATAGATACGACCGGATCGTCGAGGAACTGGGCAACGTGGCGGTGTGGGGCGATGGTTGTGAGGTCTCGATCCTCGCGGATGCCGGGGCGGGCAGGGCCGATGTCCTCGTGGCGGTGACCGGTGACGACGAGGACAACCTGGTTGCCTGCCAGGTGGCCAAGGCCCGGTTCCAGGTTCCCAGGATCATCGCCAGGGTCAATAACCCCAAGAACGAGCGGTTGTTCCGCCTCCTGGGGGTAGACGTAACCGTCAGCGCCACGAATATGCTGATGTCCATGATCGAGCATGAGATGCCAAGGAAGGCGCTGCTCCATCTACTGGCTATACAGCACATGGGGGTCGAAATCGTGGAGGCGGTCTTGGAGGATCGGTCGAGGGGAGCAGGGAAGAGTATCGGCGAGTTGGGGCTGCCGAAGGACTCCTCGATTGCAGCGGTGATAAGGGGGGGAGCCTTCCTCATTCCTTCAGGCCAACTGGTGCTGGAGAGTGGTGACGAAGTGATTGCTCTCTGCAAGGCCGAGCAGGAGCAGAACCTGAGGATAGCCATCCTGGGGCCATCCTAGCCCCTTCCGTTGCCCTTTTCCCACTCGGGGACGAACTTGGCCCACTCCTCGTAGTGCTGGAGATGCTCGTACAGGATGTAGTAGCCGTTGCCCTTCGGCTCGAAGGGTATCCGCATCAGCCTCATCTTGCTGTCTTCGAGCGGCTTTCCGCCCTTCCGGTGGTTGCAGGTCTTGCAGGCACTGACGAGGTTGTTCCAGCTGTGCTTCCCGCCCAGGTGGCGCGGGATCACATGGTCGATTGTGAGTTCCCTGGACTTGGTGCCACAGTACTGGCAGGTGTGGTCATCTCGGTGGAAGACCTCGCGCCGCGAGAGCTTCACCCTGGGGCGGGGACGTTTCACTAGGTAGACCAGGCGGATGACCGACGGCCTGAGGTACGAGCGGGATGGGGTCCTGATATCGATTTCACCGTGCTCCAACACCTCTGCCTTGCCACCATCGACCAGGACAAGCGCACGCTTCGTGTTGCAGATGTTGAGCGGCTCGTAGTTTTGATTCAGGACCAAGACAGACTGCATCGTTTGTCCACCCCCGGACGGCAGGCTAACTCCTCTGTCAGCTTTATTGTAACATCGGTCCCGCGGCCTCTCAAACGCGGCCGTGTTAACAGCCGGTTAGCATAAAGTTGACCGAGGCGAGAGCAGTTGATAGTATTTGGCGGCAGGCTACTGGAGAGTCCCCTGTCGAAGCTGGTCTGCGGGATGTCTTCGCCGTCTCCAGCGCTCCAGGTTTGATCTGGGAGGTGTCAGGTGGAGGAGGGCAGTGAGGTCCGAGTATGCCCCTATCTGGGGCTAGCTAGCGACGCCTCCACCTGGCTTGGCACCGCCACTGGCTCCCATCGCTGCCATCGTTGGGCGACCCCGCAGAGGGTCGAAGAGGAGCGCCAGACTGCCTATTGCCTAGGCGATTCCCATCGCCGCTGCCCCTGGTACGTGAGCCCCAGGGGGGATTTCTCCAGCCGGGGTCCGGTCCAGTCGCCGGGGATGAGGCAACGACTGATGGGTGTTGCGGCGCTGCTCGGGGTGCTGCTGGTCTCCTTCGTGGTGATCCGAATGCTGATTTGGCCCGTTGTCTCCGATGCGTCCCTACTGAACGCTAATGGTGGGACACCCACGCCCACGCCCGCGGCCGTCAGTGCGGGCTCCGCGGGGGCTGGTCTTCCAGCCAGCGTCCCCGCGGTATCCACCCCGACCGCTGCCGCGACGGTGGATTCCGGCCCAACTGCCCTGCCAGCGACCGGCTCCACCTCGCCTGGCAGAGGGCCCACCAGCCTGCCGGTGGCGCAGCAGCCCACGGCCGCGGTCGGTTCTTCGGTAGCTGGGAGTGCCACCCCCTCGCCGACCCGGGGCAGCGTAGCCACCACGGCCACTCCGGCGCGGCCCACCGGCACGCCGGCTACGGCGATGCCCACTTCCACACTTCCGCCGGGGGCACAGTTCCACGAGGTGAAGGCGGGGGACAACCTCTACGACATGGCCAAGACGTATGGGGTGACTATCGAGGAGATCATGGCGGCCAACGGCCTGACGGACCGGGCTATGCTGAAGGTGGGACAGAAGCTGGTCATCCCGGCGAAGAGGGGTGATGGGTAGGGACGGACCCCACCCCCCGGCCCCCTCCGCGTCTCCGCGTCCCTAATCTTCGCGTCGGCGTGTTTCCGTGTCTCCGCGTCCCCGCCTCGACGGTGGCTTCTTGCCTCCGATCCTACCGCACTGGGGGGTTGCCCGGAAGGTGGGGGCTGTGATGGGGCAGAGCATGCTCACGCGGACGTCGGCAAGGCGGGAGGCGAGCCGCTCGTCCAGTTCGTCCAGGGCGAGGTTGGTGGTGATCACCGTGGGCAGGCGGTGGTTGTAGCGGTGGTTTATGAGTTGGTACAGCTTCTCCTCCGCCCAGGGGGTGCTGCTGTGGGCGCCGAGGTCGTCCAGAATCAGGAGGGGGGCGGCCTTGACATTCTCGAACAGTTGGTCGTAGGACACCTTGCTGTCGGGGCTGTAGGCCGAACGAAGGTGGTCTAGCAGGTCTGGCACGACGACGAAGTAGACCGGCTCGCCCCGGGCGATCACCTGGTTGGCGACGGCCGCCGCCAGGTGGGTTTTGCCGCAGCCGGTGGTCCCCAGCAGCACCAACCAGAGGTGAGGATCCTCCGCGTACAGCCTGGACAGCTTGAAGGCGTTCTTCAGGCTATCCAGCGCCTTCGGGTCCACGGCCTGTCCCCGGGGCTCGAAATTCTCGAAGGTCATGCCTTTGAGTAGCTCGGGAAGGTCGGCGGAGAGCCGCTCCTGGGCGGGGGATGTTCGCTCCTCCACCTCGAACACCTTGCCGAGGGCGGGGTCGGTCATGCGGGAGCGGAGCCGTTCCTCGATCTCATCCAGGCTGCGGTTGGTGGTGACGACCGTGGGCAGCTGGGCGTTGTAGCGGTGGTTGAAGATCTGGAACAGCTTCTCCTGGGCCCAGGGGGTGCTGCTCTGGGTTCCAAGGTCGTCCAGGATCAGGAGGGGGGCGGCCTTGACATTCTCGAACAGTTCGTCGTAGGGGATCTCGCTGCTGGGGCTGAAGGAGGCCCGCAGGTGGTCCAGCAGGTCGGGCACCACCACGAAGAGGACCGGGTCGCCGACGCGGATGCGCTCGTTGGCGATGGCTGCCGCCAGATGAGTCTTGCCGCAGCCGCTGGGACCCCACAGCACGAGCCACCCCTGGGACGCCTGGGCGTACTCCCAGCAGCGATTGTAGGCGGAGCGGAAGCGCTCCCGACTGGCCTCGTCCGGCCGCCGGCCCTCCTTGATGAGGTTGTCGAAGGTGAGCCGGACGAGGGGGCCGAGGTTGCTGAGCCGCTGCAGCCGGTTCAGACGATCGTGGGTGAGGCCCTGGCTTCGGCACTTGCAGGGCACCAGCTTGCCGAAATCCGGATGGCTCGGGGAAACGTCCATGCGGAGGAAGCCCGCCCCCTTGCAGATGGGGCAGGCTGGCTGCGCCTCCGCCTCCTCCCTATCGCTGGAGGAGGTGGGAGTACTTTCCCTCGAGGTACTTGGAGGGGGAATCAGACCCCTTAGAATGTCGCCTACCCTTTCCATCCTCGCCCCTCCCGTTCGTGGCCCAGTTCTCCAGGATGCGGCGCACGTAGCGCCAGTGGCGTTTGTTGTAGCTGACGGCCTCGCGGAAGGCATCCTCTATCCAGTCCGGGGGATAGCTCTCCTCCGCCTGCTGCAGCTCCTCGGCTATCAGTGGCGTTATCAGCCCCACGTTCTGCTCGTACAGGTCGTAGATGGTGGGGCGCTGCTCAGGCAGGGTAGCCCACTCCACCCGGGTCACCGCCCCCTCGGCCAGGGTCCGCTCACCCCGCTCCACCTGCTTCAGTAGCTCCCTGTTGAGGGCGGTGTTCAGGAAATAGCACCGGTCTTCGGATGTCTCCTGGAGCGCCGCTCCGAGGAAGGTGCCGCGGGCGCAGGCCCGATCCAGGGCGGAGAGCAGCCGCTGGTCGGGTGGCTCGCCCACCGGGGGCTGGAGCATGGAGAGCAGGGCGCGGTCGGCGGCCAGCTGGCTCAGCCGGACCAGGCGAGGGAAGCCCCTCTGCTCATACAGCGCCCGGAAGAGGTGCAGGGTCACCTTCAACTCGGCCAGGTCGTCGATCTGGGCCAGCAGGGAGCTGAAGAACAGGTTCGGCAGCGGGGTGAACTGCATCCTGTCCGGGAAGCCTGCGAACTTCTTCATCGCGGAAGTGCTCCGCGTCTCGGTCTAGTCATTGCGGTAGGCCTCGAAGTTGACGAAACGGGTGGACTTCTCCAGGAAGAGAAGCGAGAACTGCCCGGTGGGGCCGTTGCGGTGCTTGGCCACGATGACGTCCGCTATCCCCTTCTTCTCCGTTTCCTTATTGTACATGTCTTCCCTGTAGATGAAGAGCACCACATCCGCGTCTTGCTCAATCGAGCCCGACTCACGGAGGTCGGAGAGCATGGGGATGTGGGGGGTGCGGGCCTCCACGGCGCGGGATAGCTGGGAGAGGGCGAGCACGGGGGCGTTCAGCTCCCTGGCGAGGGCCTTGAGGGAGCGGGAGATCTCGGAGATCTCCTGGACCCGGTTGTCGCCGCCGTGGCCCGCGGTGATCAGCTGCAGGTAGTCCACCACCAGCAGGTCGATCCCCACCTCGTTGTGGAGGCGGCGGGCCTTGGCTCGCATCTCGGACAGCGGGATGGAGGCGGTATCGTCTATGTAGATGGGGGCCTCGGAGAGCTGCTCGAAGGCGTGGTTCAGCTTGCGCTGCTCCGCATCGTTGATCTCCCCCAGCCGGAGACGGGTGGCATCGACGCCTGACTCCGAGCATAGGAGGCGATGGGCGAGCTGCTGCTTACTCATCTCCAGGCTGAAGAATGCGCAGCAGGCGTGGTGCTGCAGCGCGGCGGCCTGGACCATGTTGAGGGCGAGGGAGCTTTTCCCCATGCTCGGGCGGGCCGCGAGGATAACCAGGTCCGAGCGCTGGAGGCCGCCCGTCAGCTTCTCCAGATCGACGAAGCCGGTGGGGATGCCGCGACCTTTGTTGTCGTCGGCCGCCTGCTTCTGCATCTCCTCAAGGTAGTCGGCCAGGATCACGCCGAGGGGCTCGAAGTCGCGGGTGGAGCGGCGCTGGGCGACGCCGAACAGCAGCTGCTCGGCCTTCTCGATGGTGGTCGCCACGTCCAGGGCGTCGTCGTAGGCCACGGCGGCGATCTTGCCGGCGGTGCTGATCAGCCGCCGCTTGACGGAGGTGCGCTCCACGATTTTGCCGTAGTGCTCGATGTGGACGGCAGTGGGAACGACCCCCACCAACTGTGAGAGGTAGGCGAGGCCGCCCACCTCATCGTAGCGCCCAGCTCGTTTCAGCTCGTCGGTGACGGAGAGGAAGTCGATCGGGTCGTGGCGGTCGTAGAGGTCCACCATCACCGAGAAGATGGCGCCGTTGCGCTCTCGGTAGAAGTCCGTCGACTTCAGGAAGGAGGCCACCTTCCCGATGGACTCTGGGTCCATGAGGATACTGCCCAGGACAGCCTCCTCGGCCTCCGGGTTCTGTGGTGGCAGCCTGTCGATGGGGTGCTGGGTTTCGATGCGGTCTATGGTCATGGGGGTAGTCCGAGTTCTGGGTGTTGGGCTCTGGGTGCTGGGAATCCAGAGCATAGAGCCCAGCACCCAGAACCCAATACCCGCCAGTAGCTACTCGGCGCCTTCCTCACCCTGGACGACCAGGGTCACGGTGGCGCTGACGTTGTTGGAGAGCTTGATAGGGATCTTGTACTCGCCCACATGGCGGATGGGCTCTTCGATCTCGATCTTGCGCTTGTCCACCGTCTGGCCGAGCTGCTGCTCTATAGCCTCGGCCACGTCGGCGTTGGTGATGGAGCCGTACAGCTTGCCGCCCTCGCCCACCTTGGAGCGAACGGTGACGGTGCCGGCGGAGATCTTGCCGCCCACGGCCTTCATCTCCTCGTCGACCTGGGCCTGGCGCTTCCTATCGGCGGCCTGCCTGATCTCCAACTCTTTCATGACGCCCTTGGTGGCGGGGGCGGCGAGCCCCTGGGGCAGGAGCAGGTTGCGGGCGTAGCCGTCGGCCACATCCTTGACCTGGCCTTCCTTGCCTAGCCCCTGGATATCCTTCAGCAACACGACCTTCATGTAGTATCTCCTCTGGGTGGGTACTTCACCAACTTGGAGAAGATTATAGCAGAGGGCCGTGCCGGGTCGTACCGTTGCGCGTTGCGCGAAGAGGGGGGAACGGGTGAGGGTAGAACCTGACCCTTGGGAAAGGAGTGAGAGCGGTTGGTCAGGCAGTGCAGGGAGAGTGCTGACAGATGGCATCGGAGGTACCCCTCGTGCGCCTTGGACCGCAGGATCAGTAGCTGATGCCGTCTAGCCTATGCTGCTGGAGCGTCCACGGTTACGGTGGTGATTTGAAGAGGTGCTTCGTCCTCTTCTGGTACCGGCTCGCCGTCCTCGATCAGTCCCTGGATATGCACGGCTATGGCCTCTTTCGCCCAAAAGGGTAGGCAGCAGGCAGTAAATCCGCCGCCGCTGGATCCGTGGTTGCACGGCTTGGTACGCACAAGTAAAATACTCATGAGTAAACTATTCAGGAGTATGATATGGGGCACCCCGAGTTCGTCGACCGGGAGTCCGAACTAGCTCACCTCGGACTCCTCTTCGCCTCCAACCGCGCCGAGCTGTTCATCCTCTATGGCCGGCGTAGGGTGGGCAAGACAGAATTGCTGCGAGCCTTCTGCCATGGAAAGCCTCACGCCTTCTTCGTCGCCACCCTTAGCTCGGACGCCGACCAATTGGCCGCCTTCTCCCAGGTGGTCTGGGCCTTCACTCACGATGGGTCGCTCGAAGGGTTCACCTTCCCCACCTGGGAGGCAGCCTTCCGCGCCCTCGCGGATCTGCCAGGCCGCCCCGTCGTCGTGATGGACGAATTCACCTATCTCATCAGTGGCAATGGCGCCATCCCCTCCATTCTCCAGAAGGTGTGGGACGAGAGGCTTAACAGCACCAGAGTCATGCTGATCTTGTGCGGCTCCTACGTGGGGATGATGGAGCGGGAAGTCCTGGCCTACCAGGCGCCACTGTATGGGCGGCGCACAGGGAGCTATCTGTTACCTCCGCTGCAGCTGCCGGCCGCAGCTGCCTTCTTCCCGGGTTACTCACCCGTTCAACAGATCGAGGCCTGGGCCGTGCTGGGTGGCATGCCCCACTACCTGCGAGCCTTCTCGGACCGGGTGGACCTCTTCGAGAACATCCGATCCCAGATCCTGGACGTTCAGGGACCTCTGTACAGCGAACCTCAACTGCTCCTCATGGAGGAGTTGAGGGAGCCGCGAAACTACTTCTCCATCCTTCGGGCCATCGCTCAAGGGAGCACCCGGCTGAACGAGATAGCCCAGGCAGCGGGGGTAGGGACCGGAGCCATTACCGCCCGATACCTGGATACACTGCGGCAGATGCGAGTGGTCAGGCGGGTTGTGCCTGCAATCGAGAGCCGCCCCGAGAAGAGCCGGAAAGGCATCTACCAGATCGCGGACCCCTTCCTGCGCTTCTGGTTCCGTTTCGTCCATCCCTATCGCGGTTCCCTGGACCTCGGGCTGGCGGACGCCATGCTGGCGCAGCGGGTGAAGCCGGCCTTCGACCAGTTCGTGAGCTACGCTTTCGAGGACGCGGCGCGGGAGTACCTGGCTCGCCTGGCCCGGGTGGGGGAGCTGCCCTTCCTGCCGGAGCGGATCGGGGTATGGTGGAACGGCGGCGGCGAAGAGATCGACGTGGTGGTGGTCAGCGATGCCGAGAAAAGTCTGCTGGTCGGCGAGTGCAAGTGGTGGACGCAGCCGGTGGGGATGAAGGTGCTGGTGGATTTGCAGCGCAAGGCGGAAGTCCTGGCCTCGACCGGACCCTGGTCGAGGGTCCACACCGTTCTCTTCTCGAAGGCCGGTTTTACTCCGGATCTCGAAGCAGTTGCCACTGCTCAAGCGGTTCGCTTGGTCCGCGCCGAGGAGATGGTCTGCTGATCCCATCTTGTGATGATGTGGTGCACTCCTGGACCTTGCGGGGTCTTGCCAGGCGGGAAGGCGGGCCTATAATGTGTCCAGGAGGGGCTGCCATGGCGATTGAGTTGAAGAGACGGCGCTTCACGGTCAAGGAGTACCACGTACTCATCGGCCACATCTGGCCTCCCAAGCTGCAGAGGCTTCACCGCCAACTCCATCAGTGTTAGCACCGAGGTGACCCCCTCGAAGCTGCCCCGCTCCAACTGTTGAAAGATCGCGGTGGTGGTGTCGGAGTATCTGGATCTGCTCTCCAGATGATAGATGAACAGGGAAGTATCGAGACCAACCCGCAGATGATGCGACAGGGCTCCCGCTAACTCTCCCAATCCTCACGCTCCCTGTGAACGTACTCCTGGGGGTCGGTCTCGCTCCACACTTCACGATGCAGGCCTCTGAGGCGTTCGGCATATCTCTTTGGTTCGGGTATCAACACCACGTAGCCATTCCGGATGTCGATCAGTAGTTGGTCACCCGACCGAATGTTGAGCTTCCGCCTGACTTCCGATGGCACGGAGATCTGATGCTTGCTGCTGACCTTGACCCTGGCCATTCGAGGATGCCCCCTTTCGGTGCTTGCTTAGCATTATACCGTAATCGCTAAGCGCGTTGTTCCTCATCTACTCTCTGCTGCTGGGTAAGTACCGTAGCCCGCTCGACGACTCCTCCCCATCCACTACGGCCAGTCGCCGTTCTTTGGTCCTCCGTATGCCCCGATGTCGCTGCGTGGCGCTCCCTTGCCCGGGGGACGCCGACCGTCGTTGTGAGCCGCGTCCGGGTCTCCGGCATCAATCCCCGGCGAGCCGTCTCGCAACCGAAAATCCCCACGGGCAGGGTCGACGAACAGGGGATCTACCTGAATCACATGATCTGACCTGTAGCTAGCTCCTGTCAGAGTCCCCACGGAGCCGATGTCCGAGTAGGCGGCCTGGGCGGTGACTGCCCCAGTCCTGCCGGGGTCCACCACGGCAGTGAGGTCGCGGCCTTTGCCCCGTTCGTTCCCCCAGAGGATGTCGTTCCTCAGCGTCATGTCTATCGGCCCGCCGTCCCCGAAGGTAGAGCCGGAGTGGAGTTGAATAGTGTCGCCCTCGGATGCCACGTTCCCCGTGATGGTATTGTTGGTTAGCCTCCACAAGGTTGATCCCCCAGGATGTCCGGCAGTGTTGGGATCGGTGACTCCCGAGCAGGAAAAGACCGCGGCGCCCCACCGTGCACGGTTGCCTGATACGATGTTGTTGGAAACGACCATGTTCAGCAGAGCTTCGGCTCCCCATGAGTATCCGAACAACCCACCGCCGAAGGCGGCCGAGTTGTCGGAGACCTTGCTGTTCGTGATCGTGAGGTTGGTCTTCCCGGACATCGCCGCGTAGGCAGCCACGCCACCACCATCGATGCCGCCGTCGCCCTCAGCGGAAGCTGTGACGGCGTTGCGGGAGATGACGCTCCTGGCTATGGTGACCTCGGCTGTTCCCGCTTGTTGGGTCTCCACACGGAGTCCGCCCCCCTCGTTCTTGGCTCTATTGTCGGCTATGGTGCTTTCCGCGATCGTGGCCACCATCGAGCCTTCTTTAGTCGCATATAGGTATAGGCCGCCGCCCCTGTTGCCCGAGTTGTTGTTGGCAACGGAGACGTTGCTCAGGGTCAGGTTGATCCTAGAACCCGCACCTGAGGCCAGGGCCCTGATGCCTCCTCCTTGAGGAGCCATGCCGTTTCGTATTGTAAGACCCTCCATGGCAAGGCTAAGGACGACACCGTTCGCCGCTCCAAGATCGAAAACGCTGCCGCTGCCTCGACCGTCGATGATGGTCTGAGAACCGTCGACGCTCCTCGTCGCGAAGTCTGCCGACCACCCTCCCAGGATGCGAACGTTCCTGGGCCGGTTGATGGTTATATTCTCCCCATAGGTCCCCTGCGCCACCTGGATCACATCACCGTCGGCTGCGGCATCTATCGCCGCCCGGAGACTGGGATACTGGCCCGAGCCGCCCACCCTCCTCACGGATTGCATCGGTTGGACGCCAGCTGTCTCCTCCCAGGGAAAACGCTCGTCGTTGCCCCTGTCTTGTACTCCTGCCGGTCCATTGATCCATGTGCAGCTGCCGTTGGTGAAGGCAGTCCAGTTGTCGGCCCTTCTCCACACCATCATGCCGGCGGTTGTGCGCTGGATAGAGTCTCCGTTGGGGGAGTAGTGCTCGATCTCCAGAGGCTCCCCCACGATGTTGGGGATCTGATCGGCCAGGGCCTTGAAGCCGAGCCTGAACTCCGGCTTGGGCTGGGCCAGAGCTAAGGTGCCGAGGGCAAGGAAGACAAGCATGGAGGAAAGCAGGGCTAGAGCAGCTCTTTTCACAACACCAACCTCTCAAAGGAATTTGGCCGGGGTGCAAGGAAACATAGATCCACGCCTAAAACCCGGCCAACCAGATCAAGCACCACGGATGTAAAAACCGTTGTCTCTATGCGAGGAGTCCCGCTATCGCTGAATGTGTACCTCCTGCTGCGCTATGACGATGTCCGGGATATTCCAGCCCTTCTGGTCTGCCAGCTCTCTGAAGGCTCGCCGGAACAGCAGCCTCACCTCGACGGCGGCATCGCCTTTGCTCGATGGGGCGGCGAAGCTGTAGCTGCTGCGATCGGTGGCGTAGGCGGCGATGCGGTTGTCGCTTAGCACACGCGCGTGGTTCCAGTAAGCGGCGGTCGGGGAAACCTCGGTCCACAGCTCCTCCAACACCTTGGCGTAGCCCTTGCCGGGAAGGCCGGCGTAGTAGCCCTTCGATGGGTCGCCGACTCCGCCCCATTGCGGGACGGTGGGACCGCCGGTCTGAGGGAGCGGTTTCCCATCCGGTCCGGTCGCAACAACCAGCAGGATCATGTTCCGCAGCGGCGAGTCGGTCGGCACGTGGTGCCCTGTCCGGTCGTTGGTGATGTCCACCTGCACTGCGATCGATTCCCCGTCCAGCCGGGCTGTGGCCGCCATGGTCACGGAATTCCGCAGCAGCTCCTCGCTCCTGGAGCCCAGGGAGGTGTGAGCGTGAAGGGTGGCCGGGTCTCGTTCTACTCCGCCCTTGCCGGGGGCGATGTTGGTAAGAGCCACCCCGTCTACCATCGTCGGTGAAGGCATGTGGCAGTCCTGGCAGCTCTTGCCCTTCACGGGGTCGCTGTAGGGGCTGACCAGCCACTCGCCGAAGGAGTTGTACACGACCGTGTTCCAGAACACACCGTAGTGGCAGGGGGCGCAGAAGCGACTCTCCCGCAGCAGCGGGAGGTTGGTATCCTCCTCGGGCACGTTGTCGTCATCGAAGGTGCCGAAGAAGAGCTGGAAGCGCTCCTTGTCCTCAGGGAATGGTCTCCAAATGTCCATGGAGAGCACACCGGGCATGTTGGGGTATGGCAAGCCCGTGGCGGGGTTCAGCTTGACGTCCGCTACCTTGTGGCAGAAGTCGCAGTGGACGCCGAAGGCGTTAGCGTCGGTCGCGCTGTTGGGATCGGTGTCGTAGGGTGAGTCCACGGCGGCACCCGGCGTGTGGCACGCGGCGCAGTTACCCGCGGTGTTGGGGGAATCCAGCTTGTAGCCCGGTCCGAAGTAGGGCTGCGACGGGTTGGGTTGCAGGGGAATGGGGCTGTAGTCACGAGGATAGGCGAAGCGGGTAACCGGGCTCCGGTTCCCCTGCACGTCGGTGCCATTGTACATAGTCAGGAAGAGGGGGTTTCTGGCCGAGCCGGCGTGGGCGTCGTTCTCCAGCCAGACCTTCGTCACGGCTGATTTACAGCTGGTGCAGGAGATATCGCCCACGGGAGGGATCCACTGGTAGCCGGGGTTGTCATTGGTCTGGTAGAGGCGAAGGCGGAGCGCGACGTCGGCGGAAGGTGGTGTGACCCCCTCGGCCCTGGCGCAGTAGTAGCCCTGCTTCCAGGCGCTGATCGTGACGGGCGTGCCGCTAGCCAGTCCGGCGAGGGTGAAGCGGCCTTCGCCGTCGGTGGCGGTCTGGTTCGTGGTGGCCTGCGCCCTCACGATAGCGCCGGCGACGGGTCCATTCTCGTCCCTGACGGTGCCCGACACGGTGCCGGCCGGGTTGAGGAAGCCGAGCGCGGAGGCCGCCGCCACCGGCCAGATGAAGAGGGCGAGGAATATCGCGAGGCCAAACGTGGTCGAGAGTGTCTTGCGAAGGCCCACCATCCTTCTTCTCCTACGATGCCTGCCCATCGAGGTCTAGCCTGAATACCCCGCCGCCCTCGGTTGCGGCGTAGAGGTGCTTGCCATCGGAAGAGATGGCAAGAGCGTTCACCTCTCTGTTCCGCAGACCCTCGTTGATGATCTTCCAGGTAGCTCCGCCATCGGTCGTGGAATACACCCCGCTTCGGCGATCGGCCAGGTACATCGCCGCCGGATTAGCGGGATCGAAGACAATGTCGCTCACGCTCGCCTCGGGATTCAGACCCGCGTACAGGGGGTGCCAGCTCTGTCCGCCGTCGTCGCTGCGATATACGCCACCACGATCCACGCCGGCATACAGGATTCTCTGATCCTCCGGGTGAACCGCCACCGATAGGGCGGGGCGCCCCCTTAGCTGCCCAGAGCTGATCTCGGTCCAGCTCTGGCCTCCATCGGTAGTTCGCAGTATGCCATGGTTGGTGGTGGCCGCGAATGCGGTCTCCGGGTCCTGGGGGTGGACCGACAGCCCGACCACGTGCGCATCGGCGCATACCCCGCCATGGGCAGGCCTCCAGCTACTTCCACCATCCCTGGATAGGTACACACCAGCACCGGGGCGCTCGTTCCCGAATCTCGCCGGCGACACGTTTCCGCCCGAGCCCACGTACACGACGGATGGGTTGGAGGGGGCGAAGGCGAGAATCCGCCAGCCCGATTGAGGGTTCGGGCGCGCCAGTACGGGTCGCCAACTCCGGCCGCCGTCTCGGCTCTCTACGAGGGGACCATCGCCGGCGGCTCCGGCGTTGGTAGATGCCAGCAGGTGGTGGCGATCCGATGGATCGATTGCTATGAAGCTCCACTCCTCCGAGACCTCGGGTGGGAAGTTCAGCCCGGACCAGTCGGAGCCTCCACCCTGTGCGACGAAGAGCCCGCTTCGAGCCGCGGCGAATACCCGCCCGCCGTCCTCCGGGTCCACCGCTACGTCTCTCACCTGAGCGCCTGTGTAGCCCCTGCTCGCTCCATCCCAACTCCTGCCACCATCGACGCTGACGAAGTTGCCGCCGTTGTAGCTGTTGGAGAAGATGCGGTTGGGATCGCGAGGGTCCAGCTGCAGGTCAATCGGTCTTCCAGATCGGAAGCCTTCGGTCCCCCAACGCTCATCGCCGTCACCCGCCACGTGGATCCAGCTCTCGCCACCGTCCTCGCTTCGATAGAACCGATGGAGGCTCCCAGCGTATGCCACCGTTGGGTCAGTCTGCGAGAACTCGACCGACGTGATCGCCTCGAAAGACCGGAGGGTCCGCCTCCAAGATGTCCCCCCGTCGGTGGAGAGGTAGACGCCGGATTCCTTCATGAACGGGTTGTCCTGCGGGGACCATCGGAGGTTATCGGTTCCGATGTCGGCGCCTACCCCCGCCAGCAGTATGTCGGGGTTCGTCGGGTGCATGAACAGCGAGCCGATGTGGAGACTTCCCAACCCAACGCTCATCCGAGACCAGGTCTGGCCGCCGTCCGTGGTCTTCAGTATCCCCTCGCCGCCGGGATCGCCCGCGACAGGGTTGGAGTTAGCCGCCTCCCGGTCGAAGATGCCGGTGGAGATGTACACCACGTCCGAGTCTCTCGGGTCGACCCAGACGTATCTGGCGAGGCTATCGCCCCGCCAGATGGCGCTCCAGTGCTCACCGCCGTCGGTAGTACGATAGACCACCCCCTTCGTGAGATCTAGACTGACGCCGTTCCGCTGCTCCCCCGCCCACTCCCAGGATGAGATCTCAGCGGCGGCATAGACGATTTGCGAGGAGCGCGGGGCGACGGTAAAGCCGCGGAAGGTGATGCCGTTCTTCTCTAGGATACCGTTGACCTTCTCCTCCCAGCGGCGGCCCCCATCCACGGACTTGTAGACGCCGCGGGTGTTCTGCATGCCCAGCCACACGATGTTGGGGTCGTGAGGGTCGATCGTTACGCAGAAAGCCGGGACTACGTCGCCAGTCTCACCGGCACGAGTGCTGATACCGTCGTTGCTGGGCGACCAGTTCTGTCCCCCGTCGCTGCTGATGAATATGCCGGCCATGGCATCGGTGACGAACATGGTGTCCGGATTGTCGGGGCGCATGCGGATGTCGTAGCCGGTTCCCCCGGGAGGTCCACCCATGCTCACCCAGGTGAACCGTGGGTCGGGTGGCGGACCGTACACGACGACGTCGTCGACGAAGGCAGCCGAGCTGTCCAGGGTCTCGAAGGCCAACCCTCCCACGGAGTATGGGTCGGGATCGGCGTAGTCGATCTCAAGCTTGCCGTCCACCCTCACCTGCAGGCGTCCACCCTGCTCGGCGACCTCGACCTGGTGCCATGTGCCCAGGGCGAAGGGTGAGGTGCCTCGGGCCAGATTATCCTTGAAGACCCCCTCGCCTATCTGCTTGGAAAGGCTCACCGACTGCTCCTCGAAGCCGACGAAGTAGCGGCTGCTCCCCAGGAAGCGATAGTTGAGGTGCAGCCGGCCCCTGAGGAGCTTCACACGGGCCTGAACGCGGTAGCCACGCCACAATCCGTTCGCCAGCCGCGCCCACTGGTGGCCCTCACCCAGCAGGGCACCATCAGCCGGACGCCAACCTGGCTCCAGTTGCCAGTGGGGGGCCGAGCCGTTGTCGAAGCTCTCCTGGTAAAGGGTTACCTCGGCCTGCTGCGCCAGGGCATCGGTCGGATCGTGACCCGGGATCAAGGTGCAAGCCAGTATGACGAGTAGTGTAGGTGCCCAAACGGCAAGCAGCTTTCCTCTCAGCATGGGCGCTTTTCCATTTCTGCCGGCGGATAATCCGGCCTTCTACGGATTCAGCGGGACGACATCCGAGATGCGGTTGGTCCAAGTGCCGATGATGGGGATACCTCGCCAGAGTCGCGCCGTAGTGGTCGGTCCGCTAAATCCAGGCCGTTTTCCATGGTAGTGAGCCCGAGGTTAAAACCGTCGGATGGTCGTTGCCGAAATAGACATACCGATCGCGGCCCTTATGGTCGCTAACAAATAACCTGACAGTAGCCCGAGGAGGGCGAAGCTCCTGCCCGGGNNNCCCTCCCGCGGTGTGGACACGCCTGTTAGCCATACCGTGTCAGGTTTATTTGTTAATGGCCATTAGTGTCGGGCGTCCAGACATGGCAAAACTGCCAGGGATCTGGCGGATGCGCCACATAGTATATGCCTCACTATCACGTGCAACAATCACTTTGATGATCCTTGGGACAGAGAATGGACCAGAACCGGCCGACGTCACCCATCAAGCTGCCTTCAGCGGGACCTCCGTGTACTCGCCCTCAAGTGGATAGTCGCGCCTCTGCCACTCCTGGATGCCGCCCACGAAGGCCCTGGCGTTGTCGTACCCCTGGCGGATCATCAACAGCGTCGCACGGACGCTGGACTCCTCGCGGGGTCAAGTTCAATAGAAGATGATCGCCTGGTCATGGGGCAGCTCCCCGTAGCGGGTGAACAGCTCCCTGAGGGGGATGGAGACCGCCCCGGGGATGTGGCACCGTGTGTATGCCGCGTGGCTGCGCAGGTCCACAAAGAGTGCCGTCCCCTGGTCGAACTCCCGCTTCGCATCCTCGGCACCGATCATCGGTACATGGCTCGTGTCCAGCTTGTGCAGCACCTCTGCTTCCCCCTTTCGGATCGGGTGCGATCCATACAGCGCGGGCCGCCCATGGTTGGTGGCATGGAGGAGGATGGAAGCAAGGGCTATGCCTCCCCTGCGTTGGCCTGGATTCTTGACCCTGGCTCCGTTAAACTGAGCGGTGGTGCGGACGAAGCCGTCCCCGTTGCCCAGAGGGTTGTGTTCCCGCGACCGTCCCTTGATGCACCCCAAGGGTTCCTCGCCCTGCACCGATCTAGACTCTACTGAGGAGGTGCCGGATGTCGTTAGAAGAGAAGCTGCTGGCAGAGGTCTCGACGGACCGAGCCTGGAAGCACATCGAGGAGATCGTCCACCAATTCCCCTCCCGCCTGGCGGGGACCGAGAACTGCTGGAACGCCGCCGGGTACATGCACGATAACCTGAAGGCCGCGGGGGTCGAGGCCGAGCTGATGGAGTACCCCGGCCTGGTCAGCTTTGCCGGCAAGGGCTCGCTGGAGATCCTTAGCCCGGTGCAGCGGACCCTCCCCGCCAACGTCCTGTTCCACAGCAAGGGAACCGTCGAGCCGATCGAGGCCGAGCTTGTGGAGACCGGCGTCGGTAGCTGGGATTCCTGCGAGCAGGCCGGGATCAGGGGCAAGATCGCCCTCTCCGACCTCTCCTATTTCCCGCCGCGACAGGAGAAGCAGCGGATCATGTCCCTCCAGGGTGCCCTGGGGGCGCTGCTGCTGAACTGGGGTTACGACGATAGCACGCTGCTGCCCTACGGCTCGGTGAAGCCATGCTGGGGCAACCCCACACGGCTCACCATGCGGACGGAGATGCCCGGCATCCCCTGTCTGGGCCTTTCGCGGGTCGACGGGCTGTGGCTGCGGGATCTGGTTGCCCGTGGTCCGGTGCAGGTACGGCTGAGCGCCGAGTGCCGGGACGAGTGGCGGCCACTGCGGCAGGCGGTCGGTCGGGTGCGCTCCTCGAGCGGCTCTCCGGAGTTTGCCGTCCTGGGTGGCCACATGGACTCCTGGTTCGGCCAGGCAGCCAGCGATAACGCCGCCGGCAACGCCCTCTTCCTGGAGATGGCGCGGGTGTTCCAGAAGCACGCGGGGGAGCTGCGGCGGGGGCTGACCGTCGGCTTCTGGGTGGGACACGAGACCGGAACCATGATCGGCTCCAGCCACTTCGTGGACGTCTACTGGGACGACCTCCGCGAGAACGCCGTGGCCTACCTCCAGGTGGACCAGCCGGCCATGATCGGCACTACCCTCTGGGAGACCAAGAGCGACGTGGAGCTGCACGGCTTCCACTCCGCCATCGAGCGGCGGTCGCTGGGCGGCATGGAGACGCACTGGAATCGGCTGGTGAGGACCGGCGACACCTCCTTCTTTGGCATCGGCGTCCCCTCCATGGCGGGGCACACCGTCTTCACGAAGGATGAGGTGAAGGCGATGGGGATGGGCAACCTGGGGTGGTGGCACCACACCGACGCGAGCACGATCGAGCGGCTGGACAAGGATCTGATGGGGCTGCATCTGAGGATGCACGCGGCCTACCTTGCCGAGCTGCTGACGGTGCCGATCGTCCCGGCCCGATTCACCCCGACCGTGAAGCAGATGGTGGACAAGGTGGAGACGCTGCTGCCGCTCGGCGAGGAGATCGGCCTGGCAAGGGCCTTCGGATTGGCGAAGGAGGCGCTGGCGGCGGTGGAGGGTCTCGATGCCGTGGCCGAAGGCTGGCGAGAGAAGGCCAGTCGGGGCGAGGCGCCGGACGAGGTAGTGCAGATCCTGAACAGTACCCTGAAGGCGCTCAGCCGGGTCCTGGTGCCGCTGGGCGGGACCGCGGCCGGCACTTATGGCCACGATCCCTACGGCCTGTCGTCCCAGAGCACCCTGCTGCCGGGGCTGTACGAACTGCCTCGGATGAAGGCGCAGCCCGTTGGGTCCGAGGAGCGCAACCTGCTGGAGACGGAGTTGATCCGCCAGCGCAACCGCTTCGCCGACGGCATGCGAGAGGTGCGGGATATGGCGAAGAGGACGGCGGCGGCAGTCAAGTAGGGGGCGGCTGACCACCAGGGCCTTTTAGTTCTCCTGCTTCTCTGCTCCTAGCGCCGCCCTCACCCGCCCTTCGGGCGGCCTCTCCCAGAGGGAGAGGCGATTCTGACGCCTCCCTCTCCCTCTGGGAGAGGGTCGGGGTGAGGGCTGCACCAAGAGCCGCGAATCGGCAGAACTAAAAGGCCCTGGGAACCCGCCCGAGCGGCGGAGCGATGCTCCCGGGGGTTCTGGCCTGGCAAGCCGGTTCCTCCGGACGGATCTCCGGAGTTAACAAACCAGCGATAGGCAAGGCGGAAAGATTGCTGTAGCCATTTCGTTGCAGGAGCAGGGTGAAACGACGAGCATGTGCAGTGTCCGCCTACTCCAGGCGTTGCTCTGTCGAGGGCTCCTCGCTGTCGTGCCTGTTCGTAGGAAGGCACACTACGAAACGGCTGCCGCCATCTTCCGGTTGCTCCACCGTGATCGAGCCACCGTGCATCTCAACTGTCTGCCTGCTCACGAAGAGCCCGACCCCCATGCCACCGAGGTGGCGTTCGGGATTCGCCTGGTAGTACCTATCGAAGATTCGCTCCCGCTTATCTTCAGGTATTCCCGCCCCCCGGTCCCGCACTGCTATCCGAACCCATCCCTGCTCGCCTCCGTCCAGATCGACGTCTATATTCGAGTTCGGTGGAGAGAACTTGATGGCATTGTCGAGCAAGTTGACCAGGACTTGCTCGAGGCGCAGGGGATCGACGTAGGCCCGGTCAGGTCCGTTATTGTGCAGCTCGATAGCCCTCTCGGGGTGGGCATCCCGCTCATCCTCGACCACCTTCTCCAGTAGTTCGGAAACAGCTGTTTCCTCTCGGGATAGGGTCAACTTGCCCGACTGGATGCGGGAGACACTGAGCAGCTGTTCGCTCAAGTTGACGAGTCGCTTGCTCTGTCGCTCGATCCGCTCCATTGCCCTGGACAGGCGGCCGGTATCCACTGTTCCTGTCTTTCCCAGCTCCCGCAGCATGAGTTGGGCATACCCCTGAAGGGAGGTGACGGGGGTCTTCAGTTCATGGGCGGCAACGGTGATGAACTCGTCCCTGGCCTTGATCGCCTCCTCCGCTTGGACTCTGGTCTCGCGCTCGGATGCGAGCTGCCGTTCCCGTTCCTCCGCTCGCCTGTGTTCGGTGACGTCGCTCACCACGACTAGGGAGACTGGGGCGCCATCGGCGTCCTCTGCCGCGGTGGCCTCCAGTCGTGCCCAGAAGGATGAGCCGTCCGTCTTCATCATCCGGAGCTCGGACGCCTGGGGCGCGCTCGTTTTAGAGAGCTCCTGTCGCTGGCGATAGAAGAGGTCCTGGTCCACGGGTAGGATGAAGGAGGATAGCCGTTTCTTGAGCAGAGCGCCCCTCGTCACCCCCAGCAGGGTCGCGGCAGTGAGATTGGCTTCCAGGATCAGACCCTTTTCGTCGACGGTGAGATAGCCCACCGGTGCCAGGTCGTACAGGTCGAAATACCGGGCCCGCGAGTCTTCGATCGCCATCTGCGCTCGGCGCAGCTCCTCGTTCTGCATCTCCAGCTCGATCTGATGCACCCGTAGCTCGTGAAGCAACTGCCTCAATGCCTCGGGGGGTTGCGATGCTGGTTCTTCCGGCGTCTGGGCGGCTCTAGCTCGGGCAATTTCCTCCGCCTGATTGCGCATCGCCTGGGTTGTGTTCAGTCTATCTTGGTCTCCAACACCGCGTTGGCCTGGTTCCACCGATGGGTCGCCCGACTTACCCGAGCCGGTCCTCTTAGTCATCGGCCACTTCCTACGATTTCTTCCCTCTCCGTGGAGGCAACGGCATACACTTTCCCGTCTTCTTTCACCAGCGCCGTGGCAGTCACAGCCACCTCCACGACCCGGCCGTCTTTTGCGATCCGTTGCATGTGGTACGGCTCCAGGACCTTGGCTCGACTCAATCGCAGGACTGCGGCCATTGCCTTTTCCCGCTGGTCTTCGGGGATCAGGTCGCGAACGTTCATCGCCAACGCCTCGGCTTCGGTCCACCCATACAGCCTCTCCGCCCCTGGATTCCAGGCCAGGATGCGACCCTCGAGGTCTTGCACGGTAATGGCGTCGTAGGCGTCTCGCACGACCACGGCAAGGCGGCGCTCGGCAGCGGATTCCCGCAGCGCCGCCCGCGCCTGCCTCTGCTCGGTCACATCAGTGAAGGTGATCACCACGCCCTCGATCACGTTTTCCAGGGTGCGATATGGTCGGATGCGCAGCAGAAACCAGGCGCCTGTCTTGATCTGGACCTCTACCTCTCTGGGCACCAGGCTATCCAGCACCCCCTGTACGTCCGGAATAAGGCGATCATAGCCCTCCAGGTTGGAGACGATGTGGGCCAGGGGCCGGCCCACATCGGTGGGGATCAGGTTGACTATCTGGGTGACGGTCGGGGTGAAGCGTTGGATGCGCAGGGCGAGGTCCACAAAAATGGTCCCTATGCCGGTGCCGGACAGCAAGTTGATCATGTCGTTGTTGGCACGCGACAGATCGGCCACCTTGGTCTGCAACTCGGCGTTGACCGTGGCCAGCTCCTCGTTGACCGACTGCAGTTCCTCCTTGGATGTCTCCAGCTCCTCGTTGGTGGACTGCATCTCCTCGTTCACGGACTGCATCTCCTCGTTGGAGGACTTGAGCTCCTCGTTAGAGGTCTCCAGCTCCTCGTTGGTGGTCTGAAGGGATTCCTCCTTGGCCCGAAGCTCCTGCTTGAGCGCTACGACGCGCGCGTCCGTGTCCGTGCCTGTATCGCCGGCATGTGCGGCCTTCTCAGGCTGTTCCTGGGTAACGTCCGGCGCGTCCTCTAAGATGACCAGAAATAGCCCAGGGGTGCCGGCGGCGTCCAGAGGATCGGACACCGGCCGGACCGTCAGGTTCACAGTGGTGAAAGCGCCGTTGGTCTTGACCCGGAGGCCCCGGTGGCGCGCCGTCTCCCTATGCGGCACGGCTTTGTGCAGGGCTGCCGCCAGGTCACGCCGCAGCCCTTCGCGGGCCATCTTCAGGATGTTCATACCGGCCTCGCCGGGGGCAGGCTCCAGGTACCGGCCGGTGCGGCCATGGAGATATAGGATGTTGCCATGCTCGTCGATGAGCGCGCCGACCGGCGCGAACTCCTGTAGCAGGGCGCGCTCGGTCAATTCGCGCAGTGGGAGCTTGTGTTGGCCCGGCGCCCTCCCTGAGGGATGTGCTGCCGCTTCATCCCCCGCCAAAGGAGGGGGAAACTGTCCCACCGGCGCGCGATAGGTGGCATGAACGTTCTCTTTGCGTTTGTACAGCTTGGCCTTGCGATCCACTGTGGAAAAAAGGTCCGTGAACTCGCCCGCGGTCTCAGAGGAGCCCAGGAACAGGTACCCGCCTGGGTTCAACGCATAGTGGAATAGGGGAATGAGCTTCTTCTGCAGCTCGGCGCCCATGTAGATCAGCACGTTGCGGCAGCTCACCAGGTCTAGTCTAGAAAAAGGCGGGTCCTGGATCACGTCCTGCAGGGAAAAGATCAGCATGTCGCGGGTGCTCTTGTGGATGCGGAAGGATGTGTCGCCCTCCTCCTGGACGAAGAAGCGCGCCAATCGTTCCGGCGAGACGTCGGCGGTGATGCTGACCGGGTACACGCCTGCGCGGGCCAGTTCGATAGCCCGGCTGTCGATGTCGGTGGCAAAGATCTGCAGCTTGAAACCCTGCTTCAGCGCCTCCAACTGTTCCTGGAGCAAGATGGCGATGGAATATGCCTCCTCGCCGGTGGAACAGCCGGGCACCCATGTGCGCACCAGGTCGCCCGCCTGTTTACCGGCGAAGAGCTGCGGGATGACCTGTTCCTGGAGCACAGCGAACGCGTCCGGGTCGCGGAAGAAGCTGGTGACGCCGATCAAGAGGTCGCGAAAGAGGGCCTCCACCTCGTCTGGGGTCTGCTGCAGATAGCGCAGGTACCCGTCCAGCCGCTCGATCTGGTGGACAGCCATGCGCCGCTCCACACGGCGGTTGATGGTATTCTGCTTGTACTGAGAGAAGTCGTGGCCGGTCTGGCCGCGCAGCAGGATGAGGACCTTTTTCAACGCGTCCTCGGCCCTGGGGACAGAGGGAGAGCTCGGAAGGTATGGTCTCCCGAAGGCGCGGGTGGCGTAGGCGATGAGTTGGGCAGGCATCTCAGCCGGCGGCAGCACGTAGTCTATAAGACCGGTGGCGATGGCGCTACGCGGCATGCCGTCATATTCGGTGGATTCGGGGGTCTGCGCCATCACCATGCCGCCCTCGCCCTTGACCGCCCGCACCCCCAGGGTGCCGTCGCTGCCGGTGCCGGAGAGGACGATGCAGATGGCACGCTCGTGCTGGTCCTGGGCCAGGGAGCGGAAGAAGAAGTCGATGGGCAGGCGCTGGCCACGGGGTGCGGCGGGTTCAAGCAGCTGCAGCGAGCCGTTCAGGAGGGCCATGTCCCTATTGGGAGGGATGATGTAGGCGCAGTTGGGACGCACCTCCATCCCGTCCTTAACCTCCAGGACCCGCATCCGTGTGTAGCGACTGATCAGGTCGGAGAGGAGACTCTTGTGGTCCGGGGCCAGGTGCTGAACCAGGACGAAGGCCATGCCCGGATCGGTGTCTGCGGGCATGGCGGAGAAGAAGGCTTCAAACGCCGCCAGCCCTCCGGCCGACGCTCCGATGCCCACGATGGGGAAGTTGGCGGCTCTTCTTTCAGGGGGTTCCTGCACATCGATCACGCTCGAAGGCAGAGCCCCTTCCGCTTTCTTCGCTTTACCTTGCTTCCTTGCCGCCACGTCCACGTCCCGATGTTGTAGAGTGGACCAACCTTGAGCTAACCGTCACTTTCGGCGCGTGCTGTCTACTTAACCCACGCGTGTCAAGCACCTTCTCCGTCGACCAGCCTGTCCCCCATTCCCACGGATAACCGCACAAGCGCCGCAAGTATACTATACATACGGCTGCTACTGCCCTCTGCATGGGAGACTGAACCTCGTGCTGCATGGCTGCCCGAACCTCGTGTAGGGGCGGTTCGCGAACCGCCCATGCGTTCCATGGGAGAGCATGGTGACTGCGTCTAGCCTCCCGCGCAGAGATCGGTAAACGGTATCGGCGTGCCTGGTAGGGGAGACCGGCCGGTCGCCCCTACGGGTGGGCTTCGGGAGGAGCGCTTGGTCGCATGTCACCGGGAGGGCGGTTCGAGAACCGCCCCTACTATACGTCGTTTAGCTCCCAGTGCAGCGGTCAGTAAATGGCGTTGGCTGGAGGTGGGTTCCGGAGGGCGCGACGCATCTCCGCGAGGTTGGTGATGCGGAGGAAGCGCAGCATCGCTTCGCGGGTGAGGCCGAGGGGCTCCGCGCGCATGGGGAACCACTTGCGGAACAGCACCGGGGCCATTTTCTCACCGTAATGGAGCACCATGCGCTCGAACTGGGCGCGGAAGATGTCCCAGTGGTCGGCCAGGGTGGAGGGAGGCAGGGGCGGGAGCCCGCACAGTCCCCGCCAGAGGTCCCGGATCAACCAGGGGTCGCGCATCACTCCACGGGCCACCATGAGGCCCTGGCAGCCGGTCTCCCTCAGCATCCTGAGGGCATCCTCCGGCGAGAGCAGGTCGCCGTTGCCGATCACCGGTATTCGCTCCACCGCCTCCACCACCCGGCGGATACCCTCCAGGTTTACCACACCGGCGTAGCCCTGGGCGCGGGTCCGGCCGTGGACGGTTAGGGCGGCCACGCCCAACCCCTCCAGACCCCGCGCCAGTTCGACGGCCACCAGAGATCCTTCATCCCAGCCCAGCCGCAACTTCACCGTGACGGGGATGGAGACGGCGTTAACCACCGCCTCGGCCACCCGAAGGGCCTGGTCGCCGTCGCGCAGCAGGGCGGAGCCGCCGCCACCCGACGTGATCTCCTTGGCAGGGCAACCCATGTTCAGGTCGATCAGGGTCGCGCCGTTGGCCTCCAGATGGCGGGCCGTTTCGGCCAGCCGTTGGGGATCGCGACCGTAGATCTGGTGGCCCAGGGGCCGGTCCTCTTGGGAGGTGGCCATGATGTCCCTGCTACGCTTCCCCCGGTCCTGCAGGACGGTCTGGGGGTGCAGCATCTCTGTGAAGGCGAGGCCAAGCCCGCCCAGTTCTCGGACGATCATCCGGAAGGGCAGGTCGGAGTAGCCGGCCATCGGAGCAAGCAGGATCGGTGTCGGGAGCGCCACGCTGCCTATGCTCGACAGGTATTGCCTTGTTTGGAGAGGTGTGTCCAGTGCCATAGTGCTGCCTTGATGATAGCACAGAGGGATTGCTCTATTCGGGAACCGGGGCGACGATCAGCATGATGGCGCCGATGAGGGGGGTGGCAACCATCCCGGCGTGCACCAGCCATATGGGTGCGCGATTGGTTAGCTTGGCCCCGAGGTAACTTCCCGACGACATTCCCAGCACAACGCTGGCGAGAATGCCGATGTCGAGCTGTCCACCCTGGGCGAAGCGAATCGCCCCGCTGAGGCTGGTCAGGATCACTCCGAATAGCGCCGTTCCGATGACCTTGTTCAGATCGATCCTCTTCAGCATCAGCAGCCCCGTCTGCACCCATGGGACGGCGCCGATGCCCAGGAACCCCGACATGAAGCCGGTGACGATGCCGATCCCCAGGTATCCGGGCGATTCCCTCCATGGGTCTCGTGAAGAGGGAGCGATTCCAGACTCCATCTTGTGGAACCGGGGGTCGCGCAGTTGCAGGTACATAACCAAGGCGTTGAGCAGCAGCACGGCGCCGGTGAGCAGCTTCAGCAGGCTGGCGCTGGTGGCCAGGGCCAGGGTGCCTCCGGCGTATGCGCCGAGGGTTCCGATCAGGGCGATCTCGGTGGCGACGAGGCGATCGACGTTTCCCTCGCGGTAGTGGCTCCACCCTCCCAGGACTACCGTGGCGAAGACCGATCCGAGGGCGGTTCCGTAGGCGAGGTGGACAGGTATCTGGAAGACCAGGATCAGAAGGCCGGAGATTAGCGCCACTCCGGCGAAACCGAGGAAGCCCAGGGGGACTCCGAGGGCGAACATGACCACACAGATGGCGGGATTCAAGAAAGAGCCTCCTATTAGTGTTCTGGAGAAGCAGATGATAGCAGTATCGGCGTAGAGGCATCCACCGGGGTCGCAGGTTGGCTCTTCGCGGTATTGTGTGATGCCTCGGCCGTAATGAACCTTAACAAATAAAGCTGACACGGTATGGCTAACAGGCGTGTCCACACTGCGGGAGGGCGAGCCTCCTGGCGAGCCACCTGTTGGAGTCTGTCGCCTGCTCCCCCTACTGGACGGCTCAGCAGGAGCTTCGCCCTCCCGGGCAGGAGCTTCGCCCTCCTCGGGCTACTGTCAGGTTTATTTGTTAGCGACCATCAGGGCCGGGCTAACCTGCGGTAAGGCTAAGGTGGTTAGCCCGGCCGTTCAGGGCCGAGGCTGTTTCTTTGCCGCGTTGAGCCAGCAGGTTTCTGGTGTTGACCAGGTGCTTCCACAGGGATATCCTTCGGTGTCATGAGCCTACTAGCCTTGGGCCTGATCCTCACCGCTGCCATCGTCCACGCCAGTTGGAACCTCCTCGCCAAACGGGCCGGCGGCGGAGCCGCTTTCGTTTGGCTGTTTGGCGTCCTGGCGGCGGGGATCTATGCGCCCCTCGCGCTGGGCGTGATCCTACTCCAGAGGCCCTCCATTGGCCCCCTACAACTGGGCTTCGTGCTTGGCAGCGCTGTGCTGCAGACCAGCTACTATCTGGTGCTCCAGCGCGGGTACAGGGTGGGTGATCTCTCCCTGGTCTATCCCCTTGCCCGAGGCACGGGGCCGATGCTCTCCACGGCAGCGGCAGTCGTCTTCTTTGGGGAGCGTCCTTCGGCAATTGCCCTGGCAGGGGCGCTGCTGATCGGGGTGAGTGTCTTCACCCTGGCAGGCAGTTCAGGGGCGCTAGCCAGCTCGTCGGCAAGGGCCGGGGTAGTTTTTGGCCTCCTAACGGGTACCATCATCGCCAGCTACACCCTGTGGGACAAGCAGGCGGTGAGCGTTTTGCTGATCCCGCCTCTGCTGATGGACTGGTCCACCAACGTCACCCGCAGCTTGCTGGTGGCCCCCTATGCCGCCCGCAATTGGGGAGAGGTGAAGCGAGAGTGGAAGCTCCACCGCCGGTATGCCATCGGCATTGCCGTGCTGAATCCGCTCTCCTACATCCTGGTGCTGACGGCCATGGTGTTCACGCCGGTCAGCTACGTAGCGCCGGCGAGGGAGATCAGCATCCTGGTGGGCACGGTAATGGGGGCGAAACTGCTGTCCGAGGGGAACTCGAGGCGCCGGGTGCTGGCGGCCGGGGGGATGGTGGCGGGGGTGATAGCCCTGGCGCTGGGGTGAGCGTTTTCTACCTGGTAGTCGGTGCTGCGATCAGCATCACACCCGTAATGAAGGTGGCTGAGAAGAGACGGGCCTCGATGCACCAACAGGGGGCACGTTCGGTCAGCTTGACTCCAAAACAGCTTCCTGCCGACATTCCCCACTACCACGCTAGCAAGCAGCCTCAAGTGGAGTTGGCCACCCTAGGCAAAGCGCATTGTCACGCTAAGCCTCGTCAGGGTCATCCCGGACAGGGCGACCCTGACGAGGCTGATCCTTTCCACCATCAGCAGGCCCTCCTGCACCCAGCCGATGGCACCCATGCTTAGGAAGCCCAAGACGAGCCCAGAGCCGACCCAGACTGCGACACATCCTGCTGTCTCCTTCCGCGGCAGTACATCACCCACCCTTCATCTCTCGGTAGGAGGAGATCGACTTCCAGAGCGGTAGAAGCAGCGCAGCGATGGAGAGTGCCATCATGACCCCGCTGACAGGGCGGGTAAAGAAGATTGTCCAGTCATTCTGGTACCGTATCATGCTGGTGGTGAAGGCCGATTCCGTGAGAGGCCCGAGAATGACCCCTAGCACCAGGGGCGCGATCGGGTAATCGAACCTCCTCATCAGGTAGCCCACGATACCGAAACCAGCCATGATCCAAACGTCGGACATGTTGCTCCGCAGTGCGTAGGCCCCAATGAAGCAGAATACTAAGATGAACGAGGCAAGGACCGCTTCCGGCAGGCAGAGCACCTTCACAAAGACCCTGATAGAAAGCAACGCAAAGAACAGCATCAGAACGTTGGCTACAAACTGAGCCGCGAAGATAGTGTAGACCATCTCGGTATTGGTCTCGAAGATCTGCGGGCCAGGCTGGATGCCGTGGAGCAGGAAGGCTCCGAGCATGACGGCCGCAGCACCGCTTCCGGGGATACCCAACACCAGCAGCGGTATCATGGCGCCGCCTGTGGCCGCATTTGCTGCGCAGTTCGGTGCCGCGATGCCTTCAGGGACTCCGGTGCCAAATAGCTTGCCCCTGTCGGTGTACTGCTTCTCTACTCCGTAGGCTACAAAAGCCGCGACGGCAGCCCCAGCCCCTGGAATCGCTCCGATAATGGTTCCAATGCCGAACGAGCGCAAGATTGGCCCGCGCATCCCCATCAGTTCCCGCACTCCCGGCAGTGAGGCCGCAGCCTTGCCCATGGTGGCCAGACTCTCCAGAGGGAAGCGTTGTTCCAGCCTGTCCAGCACCTCGCCCATGGCGTAGATGCCGATCATCACCACAAGGAAATCGATTCCGTCTCTTAGAATAGGAGAGCCAAAAGTGAAGCGTTCGGAGCCATGCACTTCGTCGATACCTACAGTAGCTACCGTCAAGCCAATGAACAGCGAGATGAAGGCCCCACGCACGGAGGTGGTGCCAAGTACGGTAACACTGGTGAGACCAAAGAAGACGATGGCAAAATACTCAGGTGTTGAGAAGCTGAGGGCCACCTTGGCGAAGGGTGGGCTGAGAAAAGTCATTACCGCAGCGCTCAATACGCCGCCGATGACCGAGGTCATGGTAGCTATGCCTAGGGCCCTCGCCACTTGGCCCTTCCGGGCCATGGGGTAGCCGTCCCAGAGGGTAGGGACGTTCATGGGATCGCCGGGGATGTTGAACAGTATGGCCGTGATGGATCCACCGTACACCCCACCGTGGTAACAGGCCGTCATGAGAAGGATAGCTGAGGTGGTGTCCATGGTGTAGGTGAATGGTAGCATGACGATGATAGCCATGAGCGTGGTGATCCCCGGTAGGGCACCAGCCACTAATCCGATGATCAGCCCTAGAGAGATCAGGCCCAGATTCACGGGCGTCATCGAGTTCAGAAAGCCGAGACCTAGGTTCTGTACTAGCTCCACTATCGTCCTACCTCACACGATGCCCAGCAGTGAATACAGCAGCAGGGTAAGATCCTGAAAAGGGCCAATACCCAGAGGAAGCGAGACGTACACGACTCTCACGAACAGCACTACAAGGCTGACTGTTCCCGTGACAGCGATTAGAGATGCCGTGAGTGGCCTATGGAAGCCCCCGAGCAGCATGAAGGTGAACATGAAGAGGGCATTGGCGATTGGGAACCCCATGAGCGTCGTAAGGCTGAGATATGCTAGGGTTAGCACCAACCCCAGAATCATTAACCATAGCATTCTCTTCTCCCCGCTGGCCATTGTGGGATGCTGCAACTGAAGGCCTCTTTGCATAGCCTTTCGCGCTTCCATCAGACAGTCGAAGGCTGCTGTTACCATCAGCAGCACCAAGATGACTCGAGGCCAGAATACTGGCCCTAGCCTTCCAGGTCGTTGTGCGTACTGGATGTCGTTGGTCAATAGAAAAAAGTAGAAGGCGACAGCCAGGACGGCGGCCGCCCAAAGAGTGGGCCCCCACAGCCGGAGCCGCACCCCGGCAGGCCACAGTTGGGCTCCAGGACTCACCGGTCTCTCATCCATAGGATTGGATCCTCCATGCCCAGGCTCAATGAGATAGGGCTGTTGACGCACTGAAGGCGCCACAGGACCTCAATGAAGGATATCCTGCGTCCCTTTGTGAGTTGCTCGTGCTCCCGTGATCACCTCCTACCCGCTGTCGATCTCAGCTTTGGGAAGCCCTCTACTTCCTCAGACCAACTTCTTTGCCTAGATTGACAAGAATGTTGTACTCGCTTTCCAGGAACTTGGTCACCGTCTCAGGGTTCATGTAGGTGTCCTCCATCATCAATTGCTCCTCAGCAAAAGAGGCCCAGTCTGGTGTATCCATGGCCTTCTTGAAGGCGTCCCCCAGGGCCTTGATCTTGGATGGGTCAGTACCCTTCCTCGCGACGACCGTACCGAACTGGGGAAGCAGGATATCGTACTCTAGCTCTTTAGAGGTGGGCACGTTGTCGAAACCCTTGACTCGCTTCTCATTGAAGGCGATCACAGGCCTGATTTGGCCGCTAGTAAGGAACTGACGCACATCACCCGCCTGCTCGTATAAGACATCTGCGTGGCCACCCAGAAGGGCTGCATACCTCTCTCCTGGCTTCGGATAAGGCACAGAGCTCATCTTGACGTCCTTCGCCGCGAAGTAAGCTACCGTCAGGTCGTCGCTGCTCCCCTCCCCCGCCGTGGCTACGCTCACCTTGCCAGGTTGCAACTTCGCGGCCTTCTCCAAGTCTTGCCACGTTTTGTACGGGCTATCAGTATTGACGAAGAAGAAGGATGCCCTAGCCATCCCGCGGATGATGGAATCGAAGTCTTTATGAGTATAAGGAGTCCCTCCCATGGCAATGCTGGTAAGGGCATCCGCCGTGAACACCAGGATCGTGTAGCCATCGGCAGGACTCGCCAGCATCTTGGCAGCCCCAGTCGCGCCAGTCGCGCCAGCCACATTGATTACGGGCATGGCCGCGCCAAGGATCTTCTCCGTCAGCGGGCTCAGCTTACGCGCCAGTTGGTCTGCCCCACCACCCGGCCCCCACGGCACAATGAAGTCAATGGGTCTGGCCGGATACTTCTCCCCGCTGGAGGTGGTCTTCTCAGATGGTTTGGCTGTGTCTGGAGCTTCGGACTTGGCGGAGGAGGGCGTCTCCTGTTTGCCAGAAACCTGGTCTGACTTGGCTGGTGCCGCAGTACCGGAGCAGCCATTCAGGAGAACTAAGCAAGACAGCACCGCCAGGACCAGTGTGGCAAACGACCTGAATCTGGTGACCTCGACCCCAATCATCTCTCTCATCTCCTCTCTGATAACTGTCCTGAACCTAGGGCGGAATTGCCAATGCTTGAGAACGGATGTCCGGGCCAAAGGAGTTTCTGATTGACCCGCGCCTGGGTCGATCTCTGTTCTACGTCCCTGCTGCCTACCCCAGCAGGGTCACCTCCTTACTCTACTGCGGTCATCGAGTCTAGGGTAGTGCCAAAAGATGGGGGCGGTTCCCGCAAGCAATTGTCTCTACTCTACTCACGGACCTGCTTCTTTAGAGCTCGTGTCGGGAGTCCTGCAACTTGCAGGTCCAACTCGGTGATGGTTGGCATCGAATGGTCCAGGCCATCGAAAGCCTTTGTGTTCACCATCATCCGGTGACAACCTGCACAACCGGTGTCCAAGTGGTATCTGCCCTCAACGATCTCTTTCAACCGCTGATACAGGTAGATGAGGTCTAGGGCTGAAGGCGTGCTTCTGCGAGCTAGGACAGTGCCCTTGAGTGGCACGAAGACAAAGAGGGTTGGAATTACCCCCATAGAGGCCAGATGCTCGATGCCCTCCACGGTGCTTTCCAGGGGCTCAAGCCCAACGATCAAGTTGGCATGAGCTCGGTTAGGGCCATAGCGTTCTACGATGTGGCTCAGCATCCGGTCGTAGTGGCTATGCCCTGGGACTCCCCTCTCGATCTCCATGATCTTGCCCGGGCAGTATTTGGCAAATAGCTCTGGATCGAACAGTTCGTAGTTGTAGCCTACAAGGTCAGCTCCTGCTGCAAACAGCGCATCGACATACCGTTCGTCTTCGGGTGGAGCTATCGTGAGGCGTAGCCAGTTGTCGGGGAATGCCTCCTTCAGGGCTCGAAGGTATTCCGCGTGCTCCAAATGTCCACGACCAGGTGCCGGATGAGCCCCGCCGGCAAACACCGGACCATGCCGGAAGTATCTGTACTTTCGAGCCTCCGCGAGGGTCTCGACGAAGTCCCTAGGAGTCTTCCTGGGTAGATCACGACCGGCTTCGATGTTCAACCCGATTCCGCAATAGCGACACTGCTGTCCATGGAGACGGGGATCGTGGTGGCCCCAGAAATCGCAATAGGGATTGATGGTACCACCAGCAAAATCTGAGACCATAGGCATCACGTTTCGCATGGGCAACCCACTTGAGGTCCTCTGCTCGTAGTACTCCGGTCTGGGAAAGAGGGTAACCGGCATAATCGGCTCCCCAAAGGCGTCCTCGTCGGTGCATACCCACTTGTTGTCAGGACCTAGGTAAGCCGGCTTCTTAGTCACGTAGTAGCAGCCGTCATGGAGCTCCAACCCAAAGGGGGTGCCTGTCAGCACCTGCTCCATGACGGCATCCCCGACGGGAAGCCCCACGTACACCTTGTCCGCACCCAGAATTATGTCGAAGGCGTGCTTGCCCACGGCACCGATGGCGAAGTCCTCTTTGAGGTCCTGACCTAGGGCGTTCCGCGTTTCCTGAGGGATGCGAAGCCCTTGACATAGAAGTTCGAACTTGAGTACAACCGGATTGTAGTTCTCCTGCGAACCCATGCATGACCTCCTGTACGGCTGGGACTGCTAGCAATAGATCCCTGCTTTTGTTAATTATTACCGCCATGCGCCCGATCAGTCTGTCACCTACGCGACAGTAAACATATGTAGTTCCCATAATCAGGAGGATGCTTCGAGTCGGAAACGGACGGATCGATCTCAAGGGATTGAGAGAGTGAGTAGAGTCTCTAACAACACATCGTAGGGGCTGGCGTCTCTACCGGTCTGCGGACGGTCATGGAGACTGGCCTCTACGATTCAGTTAGACGCACTAAGGGGATGCGAGTGGGGCTTGCTAGAGGAGCCGTACAATTGAATAGAGGCCGTTCAGCATACTCCTTAGACAGATTGGTACATGTCCCTCAGACGCTCCAGCACGACGCGCCCACTCTGGATCGATATGAGCCCCCGACGTCGGAAATCTGCCAGTAGTCGCGAGGTCGTCTGGCGAGAGGTTCCGATCATGTTGGCCATCTCTTGTTGGGTGTACCGCTCCTCCAGTATGTATCGGCCGTCGCACTCGGGACTCACATCTTTGGCCAATCTGAGCAGCAGTTGAGCGAGCCTTCTGCCTGCAGGAGATGTGACCACATCGAGAAGCGATCCTTCCACCAGCCGAAGCCGATCACTGAGCTGAGCCATGATCTTGAATGCCATATCCGGAGATTGAGCCAGAATCTGGGGCAGACCGAAGTGATGGATATGCAGTACCTCGGATACCTCACAACAGGCTGCACATCCACGTCGAGAATGCACGCTACCGAAGATCTCGGCTATGCCGAAGAAGTCGCCGGGATGGCAGTGCCAGAAGGTCACCTCGTGGCCCTCGGGGTCGAGCATGTAAATGCGTATACGGCCGGTCAGGACCAGGAAGAGGTGGTTTGCCGGGTCGCCAGCTATGAACAGGTGCTGTCCAGGCTTGTATGCCTTGCGGAAGAGGTGCTCGCGCATCTCCTCTGAGGCATTGTCGGCCAATGCGACCAGGGCCGAAGCGACGCTGTCCATTGGCAATGGTGGGCTCACTACCTTCTCCTTACCGATGCTGTTGGACTGTTGATATGTCTCTTGCCTACTGCAGCACGGTCTTCAGCACGCTGCATGTCCTGAGCGTCACCCACTTGCTGGACTGCCCTTGCTTCTCGAAGTCCACCCAGGTCTTGCCGTTGTAGGCGTACTGGTTCTTCCAACGGCCATGGTCGTCCTGGAGGGAGAGCAGCCACTCCACGGCGGGGAGCAGACGAGCGTTCTTGGCCTGTCCCAACTCGCACAGGACCTCCAGGTTCTGCAGCAGGTCGGTGACGTAGCCGAGGGGGAAGCCAAGCTTGAACCAGGAGCCGTTCGGTTTTTTGTTCCCCCAGCCCATGGGGTAGTCTGCCTTCGCGGGGTCGCGACTGAGCAGGAAGTCCACCCCCTGCTGGATCGCTTGCCGGACGTGGGGGGAGCGGCGCTCCTCTGGGACTCTGGCGAGTGCGAGCAGCGCCTTCACGGCGCCCCAGGCGCATGGCTGTTTGTCGTTGGCAGCGCAGCAGAAGCCGGGGCCGGAGGTGGCGGACTGGTAGTAGCGGATGGACTCGTCACCGGTGATGGACCGGGCCTGCCAGTCTATGGCCCTCTGCACCCTCGGGTCTTCCAGGTAGCCGAAGCCGAGCAGAGCCTGGAGCAAGTTGCCGTTGAGGCAGTGGGCGACCGTGGAGGACGGTGCTGGCTTCTCCTCGGCCCTGGCGGAGCATCCCAGCCCGCCCGACTCCGTGGGGCAGTAGGCGAGGGCGTATTCGCAAGCCGCACGGACCGCTGGATGGTCAGGGTCGGCCCCCAGTTGGTCGAGGAAGATTATCTGCCAGACCGTCCCAGTGTACTTGGGACCGTAGCCCGGGCCGGGCTTGACCCAGTAGCCACGGGGGTTCTGTGCCGCGAGGATGGCGGCGATTGGGTTGGTCTGCATGGCGGCGATGCGGGCACGCGCCACCTCGTGATCGTCGAGGGGGCGGTCCATGAGCAGTCTCAGAGTGCCCTGCCTGACGGCGGGATTGTCCTCTCCCAGCAGCCATGGTAGGGGGTTATCCCGCAGAGCTTCTAACCAGCCTTGGGCCATGTTCTACCTCCCACACAATTCCCCAACTACTCCTTCTCCGGTGCAGATCGCATTGAAGAGTGGCAGAGGGTGACACTGCCGGGCGCAGGCATTGGACAGATGCCATCATATTACACTGCCCCGCTGCTTCCGCAATGCTTATTTCTGGGACCTTTAGGCCATAAGAATCCCCGCTGATCTGCCGATATTGGTAGTGGAAATGCGACAGCGGCCGGTGGGCGTTCGGTCGCAATGGGGAGGAGAGGCATGATGGAGAAGCTGGAGGCCAGCCTGTCCAGGCGAAATGGCAGCGGATGGCCGGCAGCGCCGGTCTGGACCGACTTGAGCGACAGGCCGGACTTCACTGAGGAGGAGCTGGCTAGGATCCTCGCCAAGGTGATCGAGCAGTGGCTGGGCGAGGAGGACAGCCCGCCTCTCCACTGACGAATGAGGGAGCAAGGACCAATGTGGGTTTTGGGGGCACCCAAACCCCGCAAGGCGCTCCTGAACGCTGTACTCGCTCGCGTTTAGCCCTGTGGCTTCCCGTTTCCTGGCTTGTGCCCCTTGAGCTTGAGGGGCACGACGACTCCGTTCTCCTGGATCTTCTGGTCCTCGTAGGGGCCCACGACCTCGGAGTAGTACTGATCGGCCACCCTCTCCAGGACGCATAGGATCTCGGTGGTTTCCTGGGGAGTGGGTTCGTACAGGCTGAGGAACATACGGGTGATGGTGTAGTTCAGCATCCCGTCCCGGTCGGTTTCCTCGGCTGCCTTGAAGAGTTGGACCAGGGGCGACGCCACCTCGTCCAACTGCTGTTGGACTTCCTCAGTCAGGTCGGTGGTCAGTGGCTCGGCTTTCCCATCAGCCTGTCCCATCATCCTACAGTACTCCCTGCCCACGGCGTCCAGCACGCCGAGGCCGGCGTTGATGTAGCGGTAGCGCAGGGGGTAGGCATCTCTGAGTATCCGGCCGATCAGGTGGATCAGGGACTCGCTCCTGGGAAGTTCGGCGATCCTGGAGATCACCGGATTGCTCTTCGCGTCGATCTCGGGTCGGTTGGCGCGTGCGATATAGGGCATTTTTCCTCCACGTTCCTCGGGGTCAGTACAGCCAGCTTCGGTACTCGGGATTGGCGTCCTTCATGTCTTCATATAGCCAGACCATGCGGTCGATGAACCAC
Organism: Chloroflexi bacterium UBA6077; assembly: GCA_002436065.1. Lineage (GTDB taxonomy): Bacteria > Chloroflexota > UBA6077 > UBA6077 > UBA6077 > UBA6077. The sequence continues at coordinate 1,709 of DIXP01000109.1, read as the reverse complement.
AGCTTACCCAGGTAGACGAGGGCGGCGCCGAGCAGGGTGGGCCAGACCCGCAGGGTAGCCACTCCCCAGATCAGGAATGCACTTCCCAGTCCAGACACCGCGCTGAGTATGTTGGGCAGCACCCGATGCCGCTCCGGGATGGGGATCTCGTTCCTGTTCATCCACACGCGCTCGCCCAGGACGGCCTTGGACGCCCAGCTGTCCGTGGAGCGGGGCTTGCCGAAGACGCGGGGGTTGAGCCAGGTCCAGAGTAGGGCCAGGACGACGAGGGGAGTTGCCCACCAGCGCAGCCAGGCCCGACTCCAGAAGGCCAGGGCCAGGAGAGGGGTGGCGGTGAAGCGGGTCCAGACGCTCCAGGGGTTGGAGTGCCGTTCCCAGGTCGTCTCGTCCATGCTGAAGGCTCTGGCGATTCGCTGTTCCAGGTTCATGGTGCTCCTCCCGCAAATCGTGGGTTTCTCGCGCCGCCGAAATCGCTCACTCTTCCTGCTATTATCGGCAGTTTTGGTGCCTGGGGAACAGAGACTCAGAGGAGCGTGGGGCGCCAAGCACCCAGCGAGGCAGGGCTAGTTGCCGGTGGACTGGCGGATCATTAGACGGCAGGGCACTCGTCTGTGGACCGGGTGGGAGCTACCGTCTTGGGAGTGCTCCCGGAGGCGTTGGATGAGGATGCGCACCACCATCGCGGCGGCCTCTTCAACGCCATATTCCACGGTGGTCAGCGGTGGACGCCAGGCCACGCACCAATCGGCATCGCCGAAGCCGACGAGCGAGATATCCTCGGGGATGGCTACCTGTCGTTCTCCCAGGGCACGAAGGACCCCGACCATCAGTTCGTTGCTGGTGGCGACGATCGCCGTGGGCGGAGAGGAGAGTTCCAGCAGAGATTGCGTAGCTGCGAAGCCCCAGGCGCGGTTGTAGCCACCGATCTTGATCAGGGTCTCGTCTTCTCGAACGGCAGCCACTTCCAGTGCCTTGCGGTAGCCGGAGAGCCGGTCGCTACTGCTGCTGAAGTGGCTCTGGCCGAGGATCAGTGCGATGCGTCGGTGGCCGAGTTGCAGCAGGTGGTCCGTGGCGCCCCGAGCGGCTTCGGAATCCTCCAGCAGGACGGCGTCGAGCCTGTCCGAGGCGAGTCGGACGAACTGGACCAGTGGGACGCCGGCCTCGTCGTAGTCGCGGATCGTTTGATCGCCCAGGGACGACGGGACGATGATCAGACCCTCGACCCGCTCCTCCAGCATCGAGCGCAGGTAGCCTGCTTCGATTATGGGATCGTTACAGCTCATGGTCAGGAGGAGGCGATACCCCTCGGCCGCGAGGGCTTGCTGGATGAGGGTGGCGGTGGAGGCGTAGAAGTCGTTGCGCAGGTCGGGAATTATCAGTCCCACGAGGCCGGTTCGGGTGTCCTTCAACCGACGGGCGGAAGCGTTGGGCCGGTAGTTCAATTCCCTGGCCGTGTCGAAGATCCTCTGCCGCAGCCCCTCGCTGACGTGCGGGGAGCCCCGAAACGCGCGGGAGACAGTGGAGTGGGATATGCCGAGATGGTGGGCGATGTCTCTGATTGTGACTGGCACGGTAGTACTCCGCCAGGGTGGTTTTGCCAGGCGCTGCCATGCTGAGCATGGGGCGAGGGGACTCCGCGTGGAACAGGAGATCCTTCGCTGCGGCTCAGGATGACACCGGGCAGGGTGCTCAGGATGACAGCAAGTCGG
>DIXP01000111.1 GCA_002436065.1 Chloroflexi bacterium UBA6077 | reverse complement strand
ATCCACACAGGATGGAACCGAGTCTACATCTTTGTCTCTTGAAGTGCTACAATCCCGCGAGATAACGAGCTATCAGCAATCAGCGGTCAGCGATCCGCTCTCGACTTCAACAACGAAGGTTGAGGCTCAACGTTTCAGGTCGTTTCACCGACTTTTTTGGCGGCCCTGCTGCTGGACTTGATTCGCGGCTGCTCCGACGATTCCGTGCTGGAGCAGCCGGATGGTGCCCGGAGCTGACCGCTGGTAGCTGATAGCTGAAGTGCCGAAAGCTGAAGTGCTGAAATGCTAAGACTACGAATTGCCAGATCGATCGAAGAGGGGCGGCGACTGCTGCTCTCCCACAGGGAACTGGACCAGTTGGCGATCCCAGCAGCGGTTGCTGAGAGGATCGAGGACACCTTCGGTGAGAAGCTGACGCCCCAGGAGGTGGTCGAGAGGATCGTCTCCGCGGTCAGGGCGGAGGGTGATGCTGCTCTGGAACGTTACTGCCGGCTGATAGACGGGGCGTTTCACGAGCCTCTTCGTGTGGGCCCTGAGGAGATGGCTGCTGCCCGAGCCGAGGTTCCGGCGGCACTCCTCTCCGCGCTCGAGCTGGTGGCCGATCGGATCATGGAGTTCCATCGCAAGTCCGTGCGGCAGTCCTGGATGGAGACCACCCCGCAAGGGGTCTTTGGCCAACTGCTTCGTCCTCTTGAGCGGGTAGGGCTGTACGTACCCGGCGGCACAGCGGCCTACCCCAGCTCTCTCCTGATGTCTGCATTGCCAGCCAGGGCGGCCGGTGTGTCCGAAGTGGTAGTGTGCACCCCTCCTCTGAAGGACGGATCCGTCTCGCCGATGGTGCTGGCCGCCGCGAGTCTGGCCGGGGTGACAGCGCTGTACAGGCTGGGCGGCGCCCAGGCCATCGCGGCAATGGCCTATGGAACCCCGTCGGTTCCCCGGGTTGACAAGATTCTGGGTCCAGGGAACCTCTTCGTGGCGCTGGCCAAGCGGATGGTCTCGGGTGTCGTGGGTATAGACTCCATCGCCGGCCCCACCGAGACCCTGGTGGTGGCGGATGGCTCCGCCGAGGTAGAGTACGTGGCTGCCGACCTTCTCGCTCAGGCAGAGCACGACCCCCTCGCGCAGCCCGTACTCATCACCACCTCCGAGAGGTTACTGGATCAGCTGCCCGAGGAGATCGAGATACAGTTGGCGACGCTTAATCGCTCAGCGACGGCGCGGGAGTCGTTGGAGCATCGAGGGGCGGTGGTGCTGGTGCGCGACTTGGCGGAGGCGATGTTGCTGGCCAACGAGTACGCCCCAGAGCACCTGTGCCTCGAGGTTTCCAATCCGTGGTCCTTGCTGGACTCAGTGCGAGCAGCCGGTGGGGTGTTCGTGGGATCGGCGTCTGTGGAGGCGTTGGGGGACTACGTGGCTGGCCCCAGCCACGTCATGCCCACAGGCGGCAGCGCCCGCTTCTCGTCTCCCCTTACTGTTGAGGATTTCATGAAGATCAGCAGCCTGTTCGCCGTCAGCCCCATTGGCCTGCGAGACCTGGGGCCGATCGCGGCCAGGATAGCGAAGGCCGAGGGGTTGGATGCCCACGCCGCATCCGTGATGAGGCGGCTGGACCGATTGGGAGGTGTTGGGTAGATGGGTATGGGAGTCGAGGGCAAGACGCCCTCCGTCCGCACCGCGATCGCGGAGATGCAGGAGTACGTGCCTGTAAGAACGTCGGAGTCGCTGGCACAGAAGCTGGGGCTGCGCCTGGACCAGATAATGAAGCTGGACGCCAACGAGAACCCCTATGGGTGCTCTCCCAAGGTGTTGAGGGCGCTGGGAAGGTACTCGTCCTATCACCGATACCCGGACCCGCAGCAGGAGGAGACCCGCTCCCTGCTGGCGGAGTACGTCGGAGTCCCAGCCGACTACCTACTGCTAGGCATGGGGGCGGACGAGTTGATCGACTATGTGCTCCGCCTCTATGTCGAGACCGGCGACGAGGTGATCGAGCTCCCGCCGACCTTCGGCATGTACTCCTTCAGCACCCACGTCTGCGGTGGGAAGCTGGTGCCCGTTCCCAGGGGTGAGCGGTTCGAGATCGATCTGGAGGGCGTTGAGAGAGCCATCACCGAGCGTACAAAAGTCATCTTCGTCGATTCCCCGAACAACCCCTCGGGGGGCATGCCATCCATGGAGGATGTGGAGCGGCTGCTGGCCACTGGGCGGGTGGTCGTGCTGGATGAGGCGTACTCCGAGTTCTCCAACCTGACATTCGCGCCCCTGGTGCAGAGGTATCCCAACCTGGTGGTGCTGCGGACCTTCAGCAAGTGGGCCGGTCTGGCCGGCCTTCGAGTGGGTTACGGGGTGTTCCCGCTTCCGATGCTGCGTCAGTTGTGGAAGATGAAGCAGCCCTACAACCTTAACGTTGCCGCTGAGGTGGCCGTGCACGAGTCGCTGCTGGACTCGAAGCGGCTGCTGGCAAAGGTGAAGAGGATCATAAGGGAGCGCGGGCGACTGCTGGGGATGCTGGAGTCGCTGGATTTCTTGAGGGTGTACCCCTCCCAGGGCAACTACATCCTCTGCGACGTGCTGGAGGGCAACGCGATGGAGTTGATGCAGTTCATGGCGCATCGCGGGATCATCCTGCGCTACTTCAAGAAGCCTCGCCTGATGAACTCCATCCGGATCAGCGTCGGCCTGCCAGAGCACACCGATGCGGTCGTAGCGGGACTCAGGGAATGGCGGGCATCGCAGGGATAGTGGGTGGCGAACCCCACCCCCTCTCTCCCTTCCCTACGGGGAGAGGGGGAGGTGAGGGTGCACCCTTGGGTTGGAGTTGAGGTATGGACGGTGACGGGCGGCAAGGGAGCTACTCCAGGAAGACGGCGGAGACCGACGTATCTGTTAGTTGGGCTATTGATGGGCAGGGTGAGTGCAGAGCCGACACAGGGGTCGGTTTTCTGGACCACATGCTGGCGCAACTGGCCAAGCACGGGCTCTTTGACCTGGAAGTGAAGGCCACAGGCGATCTCCAGGTGGATGAGCACCACACCATTGAGGATGTGGGCATTGCCCTGGGTCGCGCACTGGACGCTGCTCTTGGCGACCGGAAGGGGATTGCCCGCTTCGGGGATGCCCTGGTTCCGATGGATGAGGCGCTGGCGCGGGTCTCCGTGGACCTGGGCGGGCGTGGCCTGGCGGTGGTGGTGGCGGAGCTGGTGCCCGCGGGGGGCTTCAAGGGGGAGATGGTTGAGCACTTCCTGGGCTCCTTCGCCAGGGAGGCGCGATTGACCCTACACGCCGACGTGCTTCGTGGCGAGAACGACCACCACAAGATCGAGGCGCTGTTCAAGGCGCTTGCCCGGGTGCTTGAGGCTGCGTGCCGGCTGGATCCGCGCAGGGCGAACCTGCTGCCGAGCACCAAGGGGGTGCTGTGAGGTAGCGGGATGAACGGAGCGGACGCGGTGGACAGGGCGGACGAGGGGACTAGCGCCCCTCCCTAGGCGGGACGCTAGCTCTCGGTTACCTCCAGGCGGTAGTCCTCGATCACCGGGTTCGCCAGTAGCTTGACGCACATCTCGTTCACGAGGTGTTCCGCCTCCTGGCGGCTGGGGGCGTCCAGCTTGATCTCCAGGTACTTGCCAACCCGAACGCTCTTGACGGTGTCGAATCCCAACTGCTTCAGGCCGCCCTGGACGGCCTGCCCCTGGGGGTCCAACACGACCGGCTTCAGTGTCACGTGTACTTTGGCTAGCCACATGGTTGTCTCCTATCCGCTCTCCTTCCGGGAGAGAATGCAAGCAGTTCCCTCTCCCTAAGGGAAAGGGATAGGGTGAGGGGGACATATTGGTTATCTCCCAAGCTTCCCCTCACCCCGACCCTCTCCCCGAGGGAGAGGGGGTAGTCAGCTACCCGTTATTCTGGTGAATGCCTCGCGGTACTTCTCTGCCGTCCTCGTGATGATCTCGGACGGAAGGGTTGGTGGCGGTGGTTCCCTGTTCCAGCCGGTGCTCAGCAGGTAGTCCCTCAGGTATTGCTTGTCGAAACTGGGCTGGGCGCCTCCCGGCCTGTACTGGTCGGCGGGCCAGAAACGGGAGGAATCCGGCGTGCACACCTCGTCGATCAGGATGGGCTTGCCGTCCAGCAGCCCGAACTCGAACTTGGTGTCTGCCAGGATGATTCCCCGTGCGCGAGCGCGCTTCTCGGCGAAGCTGTACAGGTCGATGCTCTTGCGCACCAGCGTTTGGGTGAGTTCGGCGCCAAGCAGCTTACTCATCTCCTCGATGGAGATGTTGATGTCGTGGCCCGAGGATGACTTGGTGGCCGGGGTGAAGATCGGCTGTGGGAACTTGGCCGATTCCCGCAACCCCTCGGGCATTTGCATTCCAGCTACAGTGCCGCTATTGATGTACTCGGCCCACGCGGAGCCGGAGATGTAGCCCCTCACCACGCACTCCACGTCCACCCGTTCCGCTTTCTTCACCAGCATCGCTCGACCATCCAGCAGGTCGGAGTAGGGGCGAAGCCCGGCGGGGAAGTCGGCGGGGTCGATGGAGATGTAGTGGCTGGGCATGAAGCCCGCTGTGGCCTCGAACCAGTAGGCCGAGAGGGTGGTGAGCACGATGCCCTTGCCGGGGATTGGCTCGTTCATCACGACGTCGAACGCCGAAATCCGGTCAGAGGCCACCAGGAGCAGTCTGTCTCCCAGGTCGTAGATCTCCCGTACCTTGCCCCGCGCGAAGAGGGGAAGGCCGGGGAGGAGGGTTTGGGCGACCGGGGTGGGCGCAGGCGCCTGTCCGGTCAGATAGGGGTGTACTCTCATATCAATCCCAACCTCTTGAACCCCACATCGATGTAGCGGAGATGCCAGTTGTAGTCGAACAGCTCCGAGAGCTCTTCCAGGCTGAGCAGCTTCTTGACGTCCGGGTCCGCGGCCAGCAGTTCGTAGAACTCCACCCTGTCGGCCCATACCCGCTTGGCGTTTCGTTGGGCGAGCCCGTAGGCGTCCTGCCGTTTCATGCCCTTCTCGATGAGGGCGGTGAGCACCCGGCCGGAGTAGATGAGCCCGTGCGTCGACTCGAGGTTCTCCAGCATCCGCTCGGGGAAGACGTCCAGCCGATCCATGACGTCGGCGAAAAGCTGGAGGGCGTAGTCCAGGGCGAGGAAGGCGTCCGGTAGGATCACCCGCTCCACCGAGGACTGGCTGATGTCCCGCTCGTGCCACAGCGCGACGTTTTCCATGGCCGGCAGGGAGTAGCCGCGCACCAGGCGGGCTATGCCCGTCACCCTTTCGGCGAGCTCGGGGTTGCGCTTGTGGGGCATGGCCGAGGAGCCCTGCTGACCCTCGCCGAAGGGCTCCGCTGCCTCTCCGATGTCGGTGCGCTGGAGGGCTCGGATCTCCACGGCGAACTTCTCCAGGGAGGAGGCGATGACCGCGAGGGTGGCCATCAGGTAGGCGTGCCGGTCCCGCTGGATGATCTGCGTGGAGACCTCCACCGGGGTGAGCCCCAGCTTGCGGCAGACGAACTCCTCCACCTCGGGCGGCACGTTGGCATGTGTCCCCACGGCGCCGGAGATCTTCCCTACCGCTACCTGCTCCCGTGCATCGTCCAGGCGACGCAGCGCCCTTCGCGTCTCGGCCACCCAACCGGCTAGCTTGAAGCCAAAGGTTGTGGGCTCGGCGTGGATGCCGTGGGTGCGGCCGATCATCACCGTGTCCTTGTGTTTGACGGCCTGCTTGGAGAGGGCCGCCTCCAGCTTCAGTAAGTCGCTCCGGATCAGGGCGACTGCGTCCAGAAGCTGGAGCGAGAGCGCCGTGTCGATGACATCCGAGGAGGTGAGCCCCAGGTGTATGAAACGGGATTCCTCGCCCAGGCTCTCGGCCACGGATCGCAGGAAGGAGATCACGTCGTGGTGGCTGACAGCCATGATCTCCTCTATGCGCTTGAGGTCGTAGCGGGCCTTGCGGATCGGCTCCAGTGCTTCCCTGGGCACGACTCCCAGCTCCGCCCAGCCTTCGCAGTTGGCGATCTCCACCGCCAGCCACTTGTCCATCTTGTTCTCTTCCGACCAGATGCGGCTCATCTCCGGAAGAGAGTACTTTGGTATCATCTTTTAACCTCCGCTTTGTTTCCTGCGGAACTCCTCGTAGTGCTGTCGAACGGCCTCATCGTTGAGGGCGAGGACCGAGGCCGCGAAGTAGGCCGCGTTCCTGGCGCCACTGTTGCCGATGCCGAAGGTGGCGACGGGGACGCCCGCGGGCATTTGGACCATTGAGTAGAGGGCGTCCTGGCCCCGCAGTTCGCCCGCCGGTATCGGCACGCCGATGACGGGGAGGGTTGTCCAGGAGGCTATCACCCCGGGCAGGTGGGCTGCCATGCCAGCTCCGGCGATGAATAGCTGGATGCCTCGCTCCTTGGCGGTCTGCGCGTACTCGCGCACCCTGTCCGGAGTACGGTGGGCGGATATCACCACCACCTCTGTGCTGACTCCAAGCGATTCCAGCGCCTCGGCTGCCAACTGCATGGTTGGCCGGTCGCTCTCGCTACCCATGACTATGGAGACCTGCGGCAATTCTCTCTCCTCGCACACGAGCTTGACTTGGTGAGACTTGTACATGGCTCGGAATCTGCTATACTGCCCTCGGAGGCTTTGCAGCGCTTCGGCGCTACATTGCCTTTTCTTTATGCCTCGGCCATGTCTGTCAACTGGTCTCTAGCCCTAAGATCTGCGATCACGGCAAAGCTCCAGATTACAAAGCTCGGGTTGTCGCCAACTTCTCGGACCGCTCTGTGTCTCAATGAGCAGACTCGATTCACCAGGTCGATCAGTTCGTCTCGGCGTGGTCTCGACATGTCTCTCGTTCGGAATCCCCAAGAAACGAGATACGCGACCAGATCTGCGATCTGAATGCCGGTGGTCAAGTCACTGTGGACGAAGAACGGCTCGGGGATGATCTGTCCAGATCTCCGTCGTCCGTTGTATGTGTACTTGAAGTAGCGATCCATCTGCCCGAGCAGAATGTGGCTCCTGCTCTTTTCGAGCTCATCAAAGACCACGATCCCTGAGGCAGTGGGATTGGTGTCCTCAAGGAAGTAATAGAAGCGCTCAAAGAGATACGAGTAGTCCTTGCGCAGGTAGTCTGTTGATGCAAGCGATGGGGCATCCGGGCTGACGATGCTAGCGAATGCCTTGCACCTGAATCTAGCACAGATATCCAACACGTCGCTAATGTAGGCTAGCTTGGACTGGGCCAGCGCAGTGATCTGCCGCTTTCCTGCCGCGCTGCCGCCCTCAAGGCATTGCCTCGCGAGGATCGACCTCTCCTCCTGAGGGATCGGTGGCAATTGACTGGCCAAGCGATAGGTCTTCCTCTTCAGCAGCTTCTTACCCTTGAGTTCGTCCCTGCCCAGGCTATATCGGCAGCCGAAATGCTTGACCTCCGAGTCCTGAATCGCCTGGACCAGATTCCAGAGATCTCGGTCCTCGACGGCCACTCCAGCGAGTACCTCGTATGGCGAAGCCCGATGATCCTGGCCACTCTCGTCTATGAAGAGGAAATACGCCACTGCACTACACTCACGTCAACTCTGTAAGGCTGAGGGCTGATCGCTGATAGCTGATAGCTCTCGTAACGCGATGTCTGTTCGATAGTGGCAGCCGTCGAAGGTTGCGCGCGGGACGTTGCGATAGACCCTGTCCCGGGCTTCGGCCATGGTGGGGGCGCAGGCCACGAGGGTCAGCACCCGCCCCCCTGCCGTCAGCACTATGTCGGAAGGGGGAGAGTCGATCTGTAGCTCCTTCTTCAACTTGGACCATCGATCGTGTTTTCGTGGGTCCGGGCCCATTTTGGTTCCCGCGTGGAAGACGAGGATCCCATCGTCGAGGGAGTCCAGACCGTCGATGGGGAGGCCGGTGGGGTAGCTGCCGGGGTAGCCCTGTGAGGCCAGTACCACGCCGCAGCAGGCGCCCGGAAGCTGCTCCACTGCCAGATGGTCGAGGCGGCTCTCCACCACGGCCATGACAATCTCGGCAAGGTCGGTCTTCAGCAGCGGGAGTACTACCTGGGTCTCCGGGTCGCCCAGCCGGCAGTTATACTCAATCACCTTGGGCCCCTCGGGGGTGATCATAAGCCCCGCGTACAGAACGCCGCTGTAGGGCCTGCCCTCCGCGGCCATGGCCGCGACGGTGGGTTCCAGGATGGTCCTCTTGATCGTCTCCATCAGCTCCGGCGTGGCGAAACGCGGCGGAGCGTAGGCGCCCATGCCTCCGGTGTTTGGGCCCTGGTCGCCGTCCCCCACCCGCTTATAGTCGCAGGCGGGTGATAGGGGGGCGATGGTCCGGCCGTCAGTGAAGGCGAGGACCGATAGCTCCGTCCCCTCCAGGAACTGCTCCAGCAGGACCCGATCGCCGGCCGTACCCACGGCGTGATCCACCATGAAGTCCTTCACGGCCAGCCTGGCCTCATCACGATCCCTGGCGATCACCACGCCTTTACCGGCAGCGTCGCCGTCGGCCTTCACGGCCAGAGGGAAGCTGCACCGGTCGAGGGCGGCCTCAGTCTGCCGAAAATCGGTGAGTAGTTCGGCGGCGCCGGTGGGGATGCCGTACTTGAGGAGCAGTTGCTTCGTCCATGCCTTGCTGCCCTCGAGGGCAGCGGCCGCGGCGGAGGGGCCGAAGACTCGTAGCCCCCGGCGCTGGAAGATGTCTACTATTCCCTCTATTAGGGGGCGCTCTGGCCCGACGATGGTGAGGTCGATCCGGTTGTCCGCCGCCCAGCTGGCCAATCCCTGCAGGTCGCTGGGGGGGATCGGCACGTTGTTGGCGAGGATGGTGGTGCCGGCGTTACCGGGGGCGCAGTACAGCTTGCCGACCTGGGGGCTCAGGGCAAGTTTCCACAGCAGGGCGTGCTCCCTGGCGCCGCTGCCCACTACGAGGACTCTCACTTGACTGCTTTCTCCATTGGGTCTGTTGGAACCCCACCCCCAACCCCCTCCCCCACGGGGAGAGGGGCTTTCTTTCTGGCTCATGGAAGGGGATTGGGCGGCGATAGGTCAGTTTCCCGCTATTCCCACTCGATGGTGGAAGGGGGCTTGGAGCTGATGTCGTACACCACCCGGTTGACGCCAGGGACCTCGTTGACGATGCGGCTAGAGATGCGGGCCAGCACGTCGTAAGGCACTCTGGCCCAGTCGGCTGTCATGCCGTCGTCGCTGTTGACGATGCGGACGGCCACCACGTTGGCGTAGGTGCGGCCGTCGCCCATGACACCCACGGTCTGGAGCGGCGTCAGGACGGCGAAGCTCTGCCACACCTGTCGGTAGAGCCCGGCCTTGCGGATCTCGTCGGTGACGACGGCGTCGGCCAGCCGGAGGGTGTCCAGCCGCGCCGGGGTCACGTCGCCGATGATCCTGACTGCCAGCCCCGGTCCGGGGAAGGGCTGCCTCCATATCATCGTCTCGGGCAGGTCCAATTCCAGCCCCACCCGCCTCACCTCGTCCTTGAACAGGTAGCGAAGGGGCTCAACCAGGGCGGCGAACTGCATTCTCTCCGGCAGTCCGCCCACGTTGTGGTGCGACTTGATGCGGGCCGCCACGGTGGTGTCATGGGAGGTGCTCTCGATGACGTCGGGATAGAGGGTGCCCTGGGCCAGGAAGTCGATCTTGCCCAGCTTCGTCGCCTCTCCCTCGAAGACCCGAATGAACTCCTCGCCGATGATTCGGCGCTTCTGCTCCGGGTCGACGATGTCCTTGAGGCGGTTGAGGAAGCGTTCGGTGGCGTCCACGTACACGACGTTCATCTGGAGGTTCTGGCGGAAGGCCTCCAGCGCCGCTTCGGCTTCGTTGAGCCGCAGCAGGCCATTGTTCACGAAGACGCAGGTGAGCCGGTCGCCTATGGCGCGATGGATGAGGGTCGCGGCGACGGCGGAGTCGACGCCGCCGGAGAGGGCGCAGATGACTTCTGCGTCGCCGACTTGCTGTTGGATCCTGGCCACCGTCTCGGTGATGTAGGAGCCGGGAGTCCAGTTGCCCTGGCAGCCGCACTCCCTGTACAGGAAGTTCTTTATGATCTCCTTGCCGAGGGGTGTGTGGACCACCTCCGGGTGGAACTGGAGGCCGGTAAGCCCCGCGTCGTTCCCCATGGCGGCAAGGGGGGAGTTCTCCGTGTGGGCCAGCACTCGGAAGCCGGGAGGCATGTCGGTGATAAGGTCGCCGTGGCTCATCCAGACCTGGAATGACTCCGGCAGCCCGGCGAAGAGTGGTGCTACCGGCGCGTCCAGGCTGAGGGCCGCGTGGCCGTACTCGCGGTGGGTGCTTGGGGCTACCTGCCCTCCGAGCTGGTGGGCCAGCAGCTGCATACCATAGCAGATGGCCAGGATCGGCTTGCCGCTCTCCAGGATGTGGGAGGAGAGTTGGGGTGCGCCGGGGTCGTAGACGCTGTTGGGACCACCCGAGAGGATGAATCCCCGGGGGTTGAGCCTTTGCAGCCGCTCTGCGTCCACGTAGTAGGGCAGCAGCTCACAGTAGACGTTGCACTCCCGCACCCGGCGGGCGATCAGCTGGCTGTACTGGGAGCCGAAATCGATGACGGCGATGGCCTCGCGGGCCTGGGATTCGGGCGTGCTCTGGGTGGCCGTAGTGGGTTCCTCCTCCAGGAAGGCATTGTCGTAGGCAGCGGCGACGGGCCGAAAAACGGCGCATCGCAACACAAGGGGCGATCGAGTGATCGCCCCTACGGCTGTGCCCGGAGGATACCAACCGGCAGCCCCAAAGTCAAGGAAGGGTCCGCTTCGATCCGCCTGGACAGTCCATCTGTGCGGCGGGGGGTGCGACCCACATTTCCGGGGACCCCTGAACTGGCCCTAAGCACCTTTTCGCGAGCCCGCCAATATGCTCAGCCCTTGTTAGCTTGGCAATGTCACATTTGCG
>DIXP01000037.1 GCA_002436065.1 Chloroflexi bacterium UBA6077 | reverse complement strand
GTCCTTGAGCGTCTCAGCCTGGTCCATTCATGGCCAGGCGTCCAGGCCAGCGCCGTCCCGGATCGTGACGGACACCCAGTATTGGGGCAACGCGGGGAGAAGTGTACTCCCTCTCCCACGGGGAGAGGGAAACCAGAGGGCTCACGTCCCTCTCCGCGTCACAGAATATACCTGCTCAGATCCTCGTCCTCGGCGAACTTTGCAACCCGCTCCCGGACGTACGCCGCATCCACGACCACCGTCTCTCCCCGCATCTCGGGGGCGCGGAAGGATATGTCCTCCAATACGTGCTCCATGATCGTGTGCAGACGACGAGCGCCGATGTCCTCCATGCGGCTGTTCATCCGGCAGGCGGTGGCCGCCACCTCCCTCACCCCGTCCTCGGAAAAGCTCAACTCCACCTCCTCGGTCGCGAGCAGGGCGGAGTACTGCTTCAGCAACGAGTTCTTCGGCTCCGTCAGGATCCGCACCAACTCCTCGAGGCCCAGGCTTTGAAGCTCCACGCGCAACGGAAACCGCCCCTGAAGCTCTGGGATCAGGTCCGAGGGCTTGCTCCGAGAAAAGCTTCCAGCGGCGATGAACAGCACATGGTCGCTCTTCACGGGACCGTACCTCGTGATGGCGCTGCTGCCCTCGATGATCGGCAGCAGGTCCCTCTGGACACCCTCTCCCGAGATGTCGGAGCCGATATCGAAACCAGACCCCGCGATCTTGTCGATCTCGTCGATGAAGACGATACCGTTCTGCTCAGCATGCTGGACGGCAAGCTCCACCACGCTGTCATAGTCCACCAGCTTGTTGGCTTCCTCCCTCGTCAACAGCCGGCGTGCATCCTTCACCGACACCTTCTTCGACTTCTTCTTGGACGTCGAGTAGCTCTCCACGAACTCCCGCAGCCCATCGCTGATCTCCTCCTGGGTCATACCCGTGGAGAATTCCCACACCGACTCGAATGAATCGCTGTCCGCCGACAGCTCGATCTCGATCAGGGTATCCTCCAGCCGCTGGCCGCGCAACAATCTGGCGATACGCTTCCGCTGCGCTACTGTGACGGTAGACTCCACGGCAGAAGCCTCCCCGACGGCTGCCGTCCCAGTCTCATCCTTGGCCAGCTCGGCGACCGCGCCCGATCCCTGAGCGGCCATGGAAGCCACACCCACCTGGTTCTTACGCACTTCGCGCCTTCTGACCTTGGAGGGAACCTGCTGGCAGAGGTAGTCGATGATCCGCTCGTTCGCGATCCGCTCCGCCTGGCTCTGCACCTCCTGCAGCTTCTGCTCGGCCAGCCGGTTGACGGCAGCCTCCACCAAATCCTGGAGGATGCTCTCGACGTCTCGCCCAACGTAGCCCACCTCTGTGAATCTGGTCGCCTCGACCTTCACGAAGGGGGCTCCACACAACAGGGCAACACGCCGAGCGATCTCCGTCTTCCCGACGCCGGTGGCCCCGATCATCAGAATGTTCTTCGGAGCCACATCCCCCCGCACACTGGCGGGAAGGGCCCGCCTACGGAACCGGTTTCGGAGGGCAATGGCCATTGCCTTCTTGGCAGCGTCCTGGCCCACGATATACTTGTCCAACTCCGCCACTATTTGTCGAGGAGTCAGGTTCTCCTTTTCGTCCCACGCCTGGGGCTCATCGGGTCGTGCAGTATCCATCTCGCTCATCATTCCAGGACGTCCACATTGATCGAAGTGTTGGTGTAGATGCAGAGATTCGCAGCTATCTCCAGGGAGACCCGTGCGATCTCAGGCGCCGGGAGGTCGCTGTGGTCTAGCAGCGCCATGGCGGCCGCCTGCGCGTAGGCCGAACCCGACCCAATAGCCACCACGCCCCCGTCTGGCTCGATCACCTCGCCGTCACCCGATAGCACCAACATGTCCGTAGCATCGGCCACGATCAGGTAGGCCTCCAATCGCCTCAGGAACTTGTCCGTGCGCCAGTCCTTGGTCATCTCTACGGCAGCCTTTCGTAGGTTGCCGCCGTGCTGCTCCAGTCGTGACTCGAAACGCTCGAACAGCGTGATGGCATCGGCGACAGCTCCGGCGAACCCGCCCAGCACCTTGCCTTTGTACAACCGTCGCGTCTTACGGGCCGTATGCTTCATTACCACGTCGCCCACCGTGATCTGCCCATCGGCGGCCATGGCTACGACACCATTGCGCCGAACGGCGAGCACTGTGGTGCCGTGGATTCTATCGTCCCGCAATGGCTTCACCTCTGTCTTCTGAAAGGGTTAGTGACTTGCCGGCGTGCCGGGAATTATAGCACACGGCTTAGACGCGGAGGCTTCGGCGGGCTATCGCCTATCTGCTCAGTAGGGCAGAGGATATGCCACCGCCGCCTGGCTGCCAGGGAAACGTAGGGCGGGGGTTTATCCCCTGCCGCCCGGCGGCGGCTGGACGTGGCGTTGGGCAATGGGCAGCATCGCACGTCCATGTCCCGTGGGCGGAAGGAGACAAGCCCCTTCCCTACAGGACGAAGTCCAGCGCGTAGGGGCAACCAGCCGGTAGGGGCGACACACCACTCAGGGCCGCTTCTCTACCGGCTGTACCTCGCGACGTTCTGGTTGTGTTCATCGAGGGTCCTGGCAAATGCGTGGGATCCGTCGGGCTTGGCCATGAAGTAGTAGTAATCCGTAGTAGCGGGCTCGACGGCCGCCTTCAGGGAGGCCACTCCAGGATTGCAGATCGGGCCGGGGGGCAGGCCAGGGTAGCGGTAGCTGTTGTAGGGCGAGTCGACTGCTAGGTCTTCCACCGTCAGGCCGTTCTTCCACCACCCGTACCTGGCCTGCGACTCCCTTTGTACCGTCGCCAGGGCATACTGAACCGTGGGGTCGGATTGAATCCGCATGCCGGCCTCGAGCCGGTTGTAGAACACGCCGGCCATCATAGGTCTTTCCGAGGGGATGACGGCCTCCCGCTCGATCACGGAAGCCAGGACGACGATCTGATGGACGCTCATCCCCATCCTCTCGGCCTTCTCCCGCATCTCCGGTGTGAACTGCTTCTCGAACTGCTCCACCATCCGCCTCACCATGCTCTCGGGAGTGCTGCTTCCGTCGATTGCGTAGCTTTCAGGAAAGAGATACCCCTCTAGACTGGTGCCTGCCGGCCTGCTTTCCAGCAGAGGGCTGGCAATGCTCCCTTCTTGGACGAGCCTCATGAACTGGTCGGGTGTCCCGACCCCGCGGGCCGCGAACCTCTCAGCCACCTCCTCCGCACGCCAGCCTTCAGGGATGGTCACCAGTGGAGTCATCTTGGTTTTCCCCTGGACCAGGATGGACAGGATCTCGCTCGGCCTCATGCTAGGAGAGAGTTCGTAGTCCCCCGCGGCCAGATAGCTCCCAACACCCTCCAATTCCACCCGCACGCGAAAGAAGAAGGAGTCGGAGACGAGACCCTCCCCCTGCAACCGCTCGGCTATCTGCCCGGCGGACTCCCCTTGCCGCACCACAAATGTCTTCTTGCTGGTATCCCGTGCATTGACCGGACTATCGACGCGGGAGAGTGCCTCGTCGACCAGCGACTGCGGTCCCAGCATCGTACTCCATCCGGCGAACAGCACCAGACCACAGGCCACCACCGCCACTACCACTGCTAGAAGACCCAGGATACCCTTCAAGACTAATCTCCCTGAACCTCTTGCTCCTCGTCCATTGGCCAATAGGGATTGGCAGGAGGACTCTGGCTATCGAGGTAGGTCTGAAGAATTACCGCCGCGGCCACCTCGTCCAACCGGCCTCTGGCCGCCCTCCCACGCGCGCGCTTTCCCAGAATCCGCTCGGCATCCACCGTGGAGTGTCTCTCGTCCCAGTACACGATCGGAACCCCCACCACATGCGACAGGTGGTCCCCGAAACGCAGCACCCTCTGCGCCTGCGGCCCCACCTCTCCTCGCAGCGTCTTCGGAAGCCCCACCACCACCTTGTCTACCTCCTGCTCCCTCACCAGCACGGCGATCCGCTCCTGATCCTTCCTCTCGGCCTCTCGGATGATCGTGGTGAAGGGCGAGGCGATGAGGCCGGTAGGATCGCTCATGGCAACCCCGATCCGCCTATCCCCCACATCCAGGGCCATTATCCTCACTGGACAGTCCGAACCTCTACTCTCAGCGCGCGAGGTGCCCAGGAAGGCCAGATATCCAGCTTCACCAGCTTCAGCGCCCCCTGCTCGCTGGCCAGTTTGGCCCGAGCATCCTCCAGCGACAGGCCTCTCAACCTCGCTACCAACCGGTCAACTTCGAGTATGGTCTCAGCGTGGCCCACCATCCTGACTTTCAGTGTGCCCGTCCGCGCCCCTGCCTCGACCACCTCGGGGGGTGACAGCTCAGGCATGCCCGGTATCGCCCGATAGCCCTTTGGAACGTTCTTCTTCCAGTCCCTGTCCACCACACTGTTCAGTTCTTGGTTGGCAAAGGACATACCAGTCGCGGCGACGTGGACTGTGCCGTTCAACCTATCGCCCTCCTCGTCTACGGCCCGGTCGAATTCCTCACCCTCGATCCGAATCTGCAGGGAGTGGGGTATCAGCGACTCCGACTGGCGCACCCGCACCGTCAACTCCGATAGCGACTGGGATTGTGCCTTCTGGAACAGCACCTCCTTCAACCTGCTCCGATCGTCGGCCGAAACGGTCCTTGCTTCGGAGTCCGACCCGCCGCTGACGGGACGATCATTGTAGACTGCCAAAGACCGGAATTGCTCGCCCTCCACCCTGGTTATCGCCATCGCCGGGACGTTCCCCGCGGAGCCGGCCTCCACAGCCTCCACAGCCACCCTTCCGGCCCAGGAAGCGGCCGTGGTCGGTTGAGCGGTCGGTTGAGCGCCTGCAGCCGAAGGGGTGGGGGCAGGCTGCGCCACGAGAGTCAGATTCGCCGCGGCCAGTGTCCGAAACTTGACCCCTGAGCCGGTCGCCACCACCGTGCCCGCGGGCACCGGCCCGACTCCCGCACTCCTGCTGGTGAGGGTAACCTCCCCTCGGCCTTTCGCCTTCCCCGTCTTCTTGTCTCCGGTGGATTCCACATAGTCGGACACAGCAAATCGGTGCTCCATGAGCTTGCCTGGTATCACAGGAGCCGAGGGATCCACTGCGCCCAACCCCGCGTCCACCCGCACCTGCACATCGCGCGGAAAGGTCTCCACCGGGGTGCGGACCGTCACGGTCATTTGCGGGAGAAAGAGGTAGGCCAGGACGCCTGCCACCAGCGACAGCAGACCAAGGCAGATCCATCCCTGACGGCCAATCGTGGGACGCATGGAAAAGAAGAGGGAGTCGGCCAGGTTCTCCAACCAGGAGATGGGCGATCGCCCCCTGGCGCGCTTGAGGGCTCCGAGAGACCCAAAGGCGTACAGCCCCTGCTCTCGTGCCAGCCGCCGTCGGTAGGGGTGAGCCGAAACCACCGCGATGGGAAGTCCAAACCGCTTCGCCCTTCGGGCCAGCAGGCTGTACAGCACCACACTATCGGCTATCCGGCAGTCCGAGGCCAGGACAACGATGGGCGCGCTGTTCTCCGACCTATCCAGCTTGCCCAGAGCACTCTGAATCGTGTCCGCGCGGGTAAATGTGACTGGGTCCATGCCCCATCGCGGCATAAGGCTCTGCCTCCTAGCACCCCAACGTGACATCCGCCAGACTGGTCTTCTTTAGGCGCCGCACTGACTGCGTCCTTCCGGAATTCCCCGACGTGGCGTAGGGAAGGGGCTTGTCCCCTTCCGTCCACGGGACATCGACGCTCGATGCTGCCCATCCCCTACCGCGTTGCCCACCACCGCCGGGCGGTAGGGGACGTTGCAGTACTATCCCCGCAGTGCCTCTTCCACCACTCGCCGCACGCCCTCCAGCGCGGGGCGCATCTGCGAGGCATCTTTCCCGCCCGCCTGAGCCATCTCTGGCCGACCGCCGCCGCCGCCGCCCGTCTTCGCGGCCACCTGCTTCACCAGCTTCACCGCATCAAACTTCGGCGAGATCAGCTCCTTGCTGACGCTCGCTACAAAGCTGGGCCGATCGTTCAGCACCGCCCCAAGGACGATCACCGCCGGCTGCAGCTTCGGCCGTAGCCAGTCCACCATCTCCCGCATCGCGTCCTGGCTCTGCACCTCCACGGCCGCGGAGACCAGCTTGACGCCCGCTACCTCGGTCACCTTCGACAGCAGCGCCTCTGCCTCCATCCTCGCCATTCGGGAGCCCAGCCTGGACACCTCCTTGCGAACGGCTTGCAGCTCCTCCACCGTCGAGTGAACCCGCTCCGCCGCCAGCTCCGGCACCGTCCCCAACTCCGAGGCGATCGCCTCCAGCTCATCCGTGCGGGCGCGGACCACGCTCAGTGCAGCGCGGCCCGCCACGATCTCGATCCTCCGGACACCCGCGGCAACGCTCCCTTCGCCGACGATCTGCGCCATCCCGAGCACGCCGGTGCTGGCCACGTGTGTGCCCCCGCACAGCTCCAGGCTGTAGTCGCCGATGCCCACTGTACGGACCACGTCGCCATACTTCTCGGTGAATAGGGCGATGGCCCCAACGCTCTTGGCCTCCTCCAGACTCCTGGTGGTCGTCAACACCGGGATGTTCGCCAGGATCCGGCCGTTCACCTCGGCCTCCACGGCGCGCAGCTCTTCAGCGGTCAGGGCTGCGTTGTGAGTGAAATCGAACCGCGCCACCTCGGGGGACACCAGGGAGCCCGCCTGGGCAACGTGCTCCCCCAGCCGCGCACGTAGCGCCCTGTGCAGCAGGTGCGTCAGGGTGTGGTGGCGCGCCGCGTCCAACCGTCGATCCCGATCGATCGTGGCCGAGGCCGTCGAGGATACCTCCAGAAAGCCCTCCAATACCGTGCCCAGATGAAGGATTCGCCCCCCCTCGTCGTGCTGGGTGTCCCGCACCTCAAACCGCCCCTCGGGGGTCGTGATCGTCCCCACGTCCCCAACCTGCCCTCCAGACTCCGCGTAGAAAGGGGTACGGTCCAGGATGACCACTGCGTCGGCCCCCTTCTCCACTCGCGACGCCCACTTCCCGCCCTCCAGCAGCGCCACTATCTGGGTCTCGGCCTCCAGTTCGTCGTACCCGACGAAGCGCGACTCCTCGATCTCGTCCACCGCCCCGTCTGTATCGCGGACCTCCAGCACCCTTCCGAACTTCGCCGCGGACCGGCTCAACTGCCGCTGGCGCTCCATGGATTGCTGGAACCCGCCGTTGTCCACGGACAGACCAGCCTCCTTGGCTATCTCCGCGCTCAGTTCCCGGGGAAAACCGTAGGTATCGTACAGCCGGAACATCAGATCGCCCGGTAGCGCGGCGAGCCCGGCATCCTTGCTCTCCCCGATCCACCGATCCAGCAGCACGAGCCCCGACTGGAGGGTCCGGATGAACCGCTCCTCCTCCTGGGCAACGACCCGCCGAATGAACTGGTGCCTCTCCGCTAGCTCTGGGTAGGCGCCGGCCATCCTATCCACTACGACGTCCACGATCCCCGTCAGGAACGGCCTGTCAACCCCCAGCAACCGTGCGTGGCGAACCGCCCGCCTGAGCACCCGCCGAAGAATGTAGCCGCGCCCCTCGTTGGAGGGCAGCACACCGTCGGCCGTCAGGAAGGTCATTGCCCGGCCGTGATCGGCGATCACCCGCAGGGAGAAGTCCGTCTTGTCGTCCTCCCCGTATCTTCGGCGAGAGACCTCGGCCGCCTTCTCGAGGATGGGCCGGAACAGGTCGGTCTCGTACACCGTCTTGCAGCCCTGCTTGATAGCCGCCATCCGCTCCACCCCGAGCCCCGTGTCGATGTTCGGCCTGGGCAGCGGGGTACGAGTGCCGTCCACGTCCTGGTAGTACTGCATGAACACCAGGTTCCAGTACTCCAGGTAGCGGTTGCAGTCGCACCCGGGGGCGCAATCCGGAAGGCCGCAACCCATCTCCGGACCCATATCCAGGAACAGCTCGGAATCGGGACCGCAGGGGCCGGAGTCGCCTGGCGGCCCCCAGAAGTTGTCCTCCAGGTAGGAGATCCTCTCCTCGGCCACCCCTTCCGCCAACCAGTAGCCCTTGGCCTCGTCGTCGGTGGGATGCACGGTGATGTAGACCTTCTCCACTGGCAGCTTCAGCCACTTCAGGGAGAACTCCCAGGCGAACTGGATCGCCTCCTTCTTGAAGTAGTCCCCAATGGAGAAGTTGCCGAGCATCTCGAAGAACGTGAGGTTCCGAGGATTCCCGACACTGTCGATGTCGGTCGTGCGGAAGCACTTCTGGCAGGAGGTCAGCCTCGGATGGGGCGGCGTCTGGCGCCCCACCATGAACTGAATCATCTGCTGCATGCCGGCGGTGGTCAGCAGCACCGTGGGATCGTCCCGTGGCACCAGGCTGGAGCTAGGCATGACGTAGTGCCCTTTGGAGGCAAAGAAATCCAGATATGCCTTGCGGACTTCGTCACCGGTCACGGGATAACCCCCCTATCGAGCCAGAATCGCCCGAATCTTAATCGACCCCAGCGAGGAGTGTCAATTTTGCCCACTGCTGGGCTGCTGGCTGCTCCTTTGAGCAGGTCGAAGTAGCGCCTCCGCATCAGAAATGCTACACTCTGGGCCTACTCGGAAACCAATTGTTCCTGGATGATAACAGGAGTCCGGATTTGAGTCGCTCGGCCACGATGCACGGTCCCAAGCTCGGCAACGCCCTCGGTCTGAAGAGCGTATTGGCCTGCCCGCGGAATGTCTCTGGAGGGCAGATGGGATCCTCATGTTGTGGCGAGATTAGCATTTCCGCCTCCGCCTCCATTTGCATCTCTATTCAGGTCCCGTGTGGACCGAGGAAGTCAGGAGATCCCCCATAGAAGCCTCGTAACAGGGTTAATCAGATCGAACAGGGGCGGCTAGAGAGGGATCTCTCAGCCGCCTCTTTCGTTGTCGAGCGCGTCCTCCCAGACTGATGATGTCGGGGAAATCCAAAGGCCGCGCGGGCAAATGCCCAAGAGAGACTGAGATGAGACTACGCCGCAGCCAACTGGCAGTGCCGGCTTCGAGCCCCAAAATGATCAGGCAGGCAGCCGCGTCCACCGCCGACCAGGTCTTCCTCGACCTGGAGGATTCCGTTGCCCCGGCTCGGAAGGAAGAAGCGCGCCATAATGTCGCGGAGGGACTGAGAACGCTGGATTGGGCAAGCAAGACCACATGTGTGCGGATCAACGGGCTGGAGACCGCGCTCGCCTACCAGGACATAATCGAAGTGGTGGAGGCGGCTGGGAAGAATCTCGATACCGTGATGGTGCCCAAGGTCCGATGCCCCGAGGACGTCTACTTCGTGGACACACTGCTCGGCCAGATCGAGCAGAGGATGGGCCTGGACAGGCGCATCGGCATCGAGGCCCTGATCGAGACGGCCGAGGGGCTGGTGAATGTGGAGAAGATAGCCTTCGCCAGCCGCCGCCTCGAGACGCTCATCTTCGGGGCTGGCGACTTCGCCGCCTCGATGGGAGTGCCGAGCCTGAACATCGGGGCCCAGCCGTTTGGCTACCCTGGCCACCTATGGCACTTCCCCATGGTGCGCATCGTGGCTGCGGCCAAGGCTGCGAGGCTGCAGGCGATCGACGGTCCCTTTGGAGCCTACCAAGACATGGAGGGGCTTCGGACCGTCGCGCAGACGGCGAGGGCACTGGGGTTTGACGGCAAGTGGGCGGTGCACCCTGCCCAGATAGAGGTGGTCCACCAGGTTTTCACGCCCACGGAGGAAGAGGTCAGGCAGGCACGAGCCTTCATGGAGCACTACGACGGTATCGCCGCGGATAGCGGGACAGGCGCAATAACGATAAACGGGCAGATGGTGGACGAGGCGTCGCTGAAGATGGCGCGGGAGCTGTTGAGACGAGCCGACCTGGCGGATGGGGCTAGACGCACGGTCCTGGTGTCATAGCCCTCCATCACCAACGAGCCCGTCGAGGGGTAGGCGCGGGATAGTCGGGCCCAATCACACACGGGCCCGGCCGTTCACCGCCGAGACACCACGCACAACCACGAAGGGCCAAACGATACCTACTTCTCGCGTCGAAGATACAGGCAGCGCACGGAGGGGAACCACAGCGGCCAACGCACCACCGCCACCACCCCGCTGCCGAATGGACTGGCCGAGGCAAGCTGCACCAACCGCCTCGTGTCGTCCTGCCCAT
Source organism: Chloroflexi bacterium UBA6077 (assembly GCA_002436065.1). GTDB lineage: Bacteria > Chloroflexota > UBA6077 > UBA6077 > UBA6077 > UBA6077. The sequence goes on along the minus strand of DIXP01000037.1, from coordinate 12,388 downwards.
GGACGTAGCGCCTGACCCAATCCGGCAGATCGTAGATCCTGGCCTGGCCACCGGGCTTCAGCACCCTGTACACCTCAGCAAGCCCCCCCGCCGGGTCCGCCCAATGGTGCAGCGAAAAGCTGCTAACCACCAGATCGAACCTCTCATCCTCGAACGGCAGCGCCTTCACGTCCCCAACCTGGAAGCTCGTGCGGGTCGCCAGGCCAAGATCGGCGGCGTGCAGGGATGCCACCTCGATCATCCCCGGCGAGATGTCGACGCCGGTCACCGCCACTGAGGGGGCCAACTGGGCGATGCGGAGCGCCACGTTCCCCGGGCCGCACCCCACGTCCAGCACCTCCCCCACCGGCAACGCCGCCGCCGCCTCCCTTGCGATGCGGTCGTAGAGGCCACACATGAACTTCGTCGCCCATGCATCGTACCCGCCGGCCGACGTCTCCGCGAAGCGCTCTCCGCTGGCGGTCAAACGCCGCAGCTGCCCGAGCCGGACCAGCCCATACAGAAACGCACCAACACCCACGCCCAGCGCGGGCAACACCCACCTTCGCCTCGCCATCTAGTGGACCTCCGCCCTCAGCACCCTGATTACCGGAGCCCTCCCGACAGGACCCCTCAATAACATCAAGCCCATCTCAACTACGGCTGGATAGCAATTGCCAGTCCCACTCGCCCTGGTCAGAACAGCGCCAGCTGCCTCAACTGGCTCGCAGAGTCCCAGTGCAGGCTCCGCCGGTTTCGCTGGGCCACCTCTACCCGCAGGTTGCCCAGCCCCTCCCTCTTCAACACCCCACGGACCGACGACAGCGCAACCCCAGGTGAATTGTTCGTGTCGCTCAGGTGAGCCAGCCAAAAGCTCTCCGGACGTCCTCTCGCCATCCTGACTATGCTGTCCGCGGCCTCCAGGTTGGATAGATGCCCATGCTCCCCCCTTATCCGGGCCTTCAATTTCGCTGGATAGGGGCCGCGAGCCAGCATCTGCGGGTCGTGGTTCGCCTCCAGGATCACCAGGTCGGCCCCGGAGGCCGCCTCTATCATCTCCTCCGTCGGGCTCCCCATGTCGGTGGCAAGACAGACGGCGGCGCCCTCGGCACGGATCACCAGCCCCACCGGCTCCCGAGCATCGTGAGGCAGGGGGAATGGCTCTATGCAGAGCGCTCCCACGGGCAGGGAGCAACCCGCCTTCAACGGGAACCACTCGACGGGACGCCTTCCCTCCTCCATGCCCATCCGAGTACCGGAGCTGCAATAGAGGGGGGCCTTCAGCCGGGAGGCGAGGGTCATAGCAGATGAAACGTGGTCCGAGTGCTCGTGCGTCACCACCACTCCAGCCACCCCACAGTGATGCAGCCCAAGCTGCTCTATCTCCCTCACCACCCTCAGCGCACTCAGCCCTGCCTCGACTACGAGGAGGCTATCTCCCTCCCGAAGGAGGTAGCAGTTGCCGGAGCTACCGCTACTCAAAGACCATATCTGCAATCATCTACCACCTGGCACGAGATTTGCCTGAGGGAGCTAAGAAGAAGCACATTCCGCACATCCTCCTGCCCCCTCGCGGGGCGGCCGATCCACAGGAGCCACGGCTTGATTGAAGCCCTGCAATTCTGGAACGAACCGAATAACCTGTCCCACTGGGACTACACCCTGGATCCCGATTGGAGCATCTTCGCCACCATGGTGCGGTACGCCTCCTACGAGGTGAGGCGCGAGGCACCCCAGGCGATTCAACTGCTCGGCGGCCTATCGCCGCTGGATCCGGACTTCGTCGACCTCATGAAGCGCCAGGGGGTGCTGGACATGGTCGATGTCCTCGCCATCCACGGTTTCCCCCTGGACTGGAACCTCTGGCAGATCGGCGACTGGCCGGAGAAGGTGCTGGAGATGCAGAGCGCGGCGGACAAGCCGGTCTGGGTGACCGAGGTAGGGGCCTCCAGCTTCGGCGCGGAAGAGGTGCAGCTCTTCGGCCTGAATCGCACCTGCGAACTGCTACTCCCCATCGTCCCGCGCATCCACTGGTACTCCCTGATCGACCTCCCCCTCCAGAAGGGAGCCGTCACACGCCACAAGGAGAGCGAGGGAAGCGCCTACTATCGCCACTTCCACTTCGGCCTGCTCCGAGCCGACGGCTCGCCAAAGCAGACTCTGGAGCATTTTCCGCCCGACCTGGGCATCTGTCAATGGATCGACTTCGACGACGAAGACACCCTGCGTCTGGTTTGCCGCTGGCTGCCCAGGTTGGGCGTACGCCACCTGCGCACCGGCATCAGTTGGGCCGACTGGCATAGACCCAACGCCACACGCTGGTTCGACCACATGATGAGCGCCCTGAGCCGCTTCGATCTCACCGTGACCCTCTGCTTCACTCCCCCCAGCAGGGGCATCGCGCCGAACCACACCAGCCCACCGCAGGACCCGGGCGAGTACTCCTTCTTCTGCTGGGAGATAGCCAGGAGGTACGTGGCGTAGAGTGCTGTACTATGCCGACCACACCCGACCCTTGGAGCCCTTCGAAGCAACAGAGCAGGTCGCGCGGAGCCTCATAGAGGTGGCCGCCTACCACCGGCGCCGCCGCGACTCCCCCTGGTCAGCCGCCGTCGCCACCCACGGTGACCTCGTGGGCGCACTCATTGCCTTTGGGGAGCTGCACCAGGCAGTGGCCGACCAGATGAATCCCCTTAGCGACGAGATCGCCCCTGAGACCGATCGACTGGCGGCCGTCGGGACGCTGCTCGGCCGCTGCATATACCGCAGTCTCCGCATCCTTCAAGGGGATTTTCGGCTGCACGCGGACCTCCCAGAGTTGCTGGAGGCAACAGCCGCGGCCGTACGCCAGAGCGTGTGCCCGCGGGGCCCCTGGAAAGGCCAAGCAAGGATTCCCGAAGGGTATGCATTCTACAGCCTCTATCCTGAGATGTACGTCGCCAGCCTCACGAAGGCGCTGGCGGCAGTCGGGCAGCAGCACCACTATACTGTCATTGGGATTCGCAGCATCGGGACATCCCTGGCGGCGCTGGTGGCTGGAGCCCTGCTGGAAATGGGATGCCTGGCAACCGTGGAAACGGTTCGGCCGAGGGGGCATCCCTTCGATCGCTATCTGGAGCTGTCAGCCGACTTCCAGCATCGGTTGGAGCGAGCTGCCACGAGAGGCGATGGGTTCCTGATCGTCGATGAAGGACCGGGGCTCACCTGCTCCTCATTTATCTCTGTCTGCACCGCACTCGCGAAGCTGGGGGTCGAGGTAGGTCGCCTTGCCCTCCTGGCCGCCTGGCAGGGAAAGCCCAGCATCTACGCCTCGGAGGATCATAGGCGGCTCTGGACCACCCTGCCGCTGTTCCACACCCCCGCACGAGAGGCCCTCCTGGGCTGGCAGGCCCTGGTGCCCTTCGCCCAACAAGCCATGGGCCGCAGTCTCGAGGCGGGCATCGGTGACACCATCCCGATCGAGGACCTTTCCTACGGCAGTTGGCGAGCGCGCCTCTACGCCTCATCCGACGACTGGCCCCCCGTGCACCGCTCGCTCGAGCGCACCAAGCTGCTAATACACCTACCCCCCGTCCCCCCTCTCCCCGTGGGAGAGGGGTCGGGGGTGGACTCCGTCTCCCCTCTCCCCGCGGGGATGGGCTCCGTCTCCCCTCTCCCCGCGGGGATGGGCTCCGTCTCCCCTCTCCCCGCGGGAGAGGGTCAGGGTGAGGGGAACCTCTCGGTCGCCCCCCAAATAAGCCCTCGCCCTGAAAACGATCCCTCACCCCGTGAACGTGCCCTCTGGCACGTTCACGCGTCTCCCACTGCAGTGGGAGACGGAGCCCACATCTTTGCCAAATTCGCGGGTCTGGGCCAGTACGGTAGGGACAGATACGACAGGGCACTCACCCTCGCCGACGCGGGCTTTGGCCCCCCTGTGCTTGGGCTTGCCTACGGCTTCCTCCTTCATCCCTTCCAACAGGAGATGAACCCGATGGCGGCCGGCGACCTGACTCCGGAGCTGCTGGACCGGATGCTCGATTACTACGCCTTCCTCTCGCATCGATACTCTCGACCATCCGCGCCCCGCTTCGGAAGCCTCATGGAGCTGGTCGCCGTGAACTCACGGGAAGCCCTGGATCTGGACGCATCCCAATTCCTGGCCTCGTGGTGCCCACTGCAGGACACCATCGACGCCCTCCCCCTGGTGCAGCTTGACGGGAGGCCGCAACCCCACGAGTGGCTGCTCGGCACTCATGCAGGCAGACCCACCCTCTGGAAGACGGACAACGCCGATCACTTCCTGGACCACAGTCTGGTGGGCGAGCAGGCCATCCTCTGGGATCTGGCGGGCCTCTGCGAGGAGTGGGAGATGGACGACAGCCAGCTGCGGCTGCTGCTCTCCCTCTGGACCCGGAAAACCGCCGACTCCCTGGCGGGGGAATCGATCGACTTCTACCGAACTGCCTACCTGGCCTTCAGGCTGGGAGCGATGCACTACGCCATTCACAGCACCGACGAAGAGGATATCCGCCGCACGCTGCAGCACGAACACTGGAAGTACGGCGAGCGGCTGAAGCGGCTGGTCAGAGGAGCAACAATACTGAGGACGGAACGCTGATGGCTGACAGATTCAAACGGGTTGCCCTGGTAAACCCCCCATGGGACTTTCAGGGATCCAGATACTGGGCATGCACGGAGCCTCATCTGCCCCTGGAGCTGCTGTACGCCCAGGCACTCTTGCGGGCAGAGGACATAGAGGCCACTGTGGTGGACTCGCAACTGGAGGAACTCGGGCTCCGGGAGACGGCCGACCGAGTTGGTGACCTTGCCCCCGACCTGATCGTCGTCACCACGGCCCCCTCCTACCTCTTCTGGCGCTGCCCTCCGCCCGAGCTGACAGTCCCGGCCGCACTCTCGCCTCATCTGAAGCCAATAGCCCCCCTCGTGGCAGTGGGCCCGCACGGCTCCGCAACCCCGGGATACGCTCTCGACCGTCTGGGATGCTGGGCCGTTGTCCGCGGCGAGCCCGAGGAGGAGCTGCTTCGCCTCGCACAGGGCCGGCCGACCAGCGCCACCGTCAAGGATGGGATAGCAGCCTCCTCCCAGTCGGAGGTGGCCGCCGTCCTCGACCTCTCGACGCTCCCCGCCCTGACCTACGAGTCCTACCCCCTCGAACGGAAGACTCACCGCCACCACCTCTTCTGGGGTGAGGGACAGGGCGCTGAGGTGGAGTTCAGCCGCGGCTGCCCCTACGGCTGCAGCTTCTGCAATCGACGGTTCTTCCGCCACCAGTACCGAGAGCGACCGGTGGAGCGGGTGATGGCGGAGTTGAGAAGGCTCAGGGCCAGAGGGGTCGACTACGTCTACTTCATCGACGAGCTGTTTGGGCTGGGCAGGTGCGACCGACTGCTGGCGGCCCTCGAAGAGGAAAGGGCTATGTCATTCGGGTGCGAGACCAGGCTGGACCTGTGGGATGAGGCGCGGCTGGACAGGCTGGCGGACGCCGGGTGCGTGAGCGTGGAGTTCGGGTTGGAGTCGCCCTTCCCGGAGGTCCAATCCATCCTGAACAAGGGGTACAACCTCCAACCCGACCGTATCCTGGAGCTGATGGTCTACGCGAAGACCCGGATACCCTGGGTGCAGGCCGACCTGGTAGAGCCGCCCGTGCCCGATCCCGACCTGCTGCGCCGCACTGAGGAATGGAGGCAGGAGGCCATCGGCCGGGGCGTCTGGGTCTCCGAACCGGTGAAGCTGTTCCCCTATCCGGGGAGCGAACTCCACGAAGAGCTGCTGGGCCCCATCCACGACGGCTCTTGGGAGGCAGCGAGGGAGCTAACATGCGGGTGCTGATGACAACCGACGCCGTTGGCGGGGTCTGGCAGTACAGCCTGGCCTTGGCTCGCGGGTTGACGGAACGGGCTGGCTGTGACGTGATGCTGGTCTGCTTCGGGCTGCCGCGCGAGGAAGACCTGCGAGACGCCCTGCCCAGCGACAGCGTGGAGCTACACACATTGCCGCTGAGGCTGGAATGGATGCCCGACAGCGAGGGAGATGTCCGCGCGGCGCTGGAGGCCGTCGATCGTCTGACCACCCTGTGGCACGCCGATCTGGTCCACAGCAACCAGTACTGCTTTGGCCTGTTGGGCACTTCAGTACCCAAGCTGGTGGCCGCCCATAGCGATGTGCTTGGTTGGCTCGCCTGGCACCGTGGCCAGCCACCAGGTTCCCTTTCCGGCGTGGAATTGGACGAAGGCATCAATCGATACCGCTCCCTGGTGGCAGCAGGCCTCGAGGGTGCCACTGCGGTGGTGTGCCCCTCTCACTTCATGGCCAACTCCCTGGCCTCCGCCTATGGCTGTCGGTCGCTGGTCATCCATAACGGTCTCTGGCCAAACCTCTATGGCCCCCCCCGCAAGGAGAACGCGGCCATGATGGCGGGTAGGCTGTGGGACGAGGCGAAGGGGGCCGCGACGGCCATCCGGGCCGTGGACGGCTTGCCTCTCGAACTCCTGTTGGCGGGTCCCCCAACAGGGCCATCGGGAGAGGCTACCCTGCTCCCTCCAGCGCCCAACGTCCGGCATCTAGGTGCCCTCAGCTGGAAGGACACCCGGCGTGCACTCGCGCGCTCCACCTTCTACCTGGCGGCATCCACCTACGAGCCCTTCGGCCTCGCCGCCCTGGAGGCCGCGCTCTCCGGCTGCGTGCTGCTGGCAAGCGACATACCATCCTATAGGGAGATCTGGGGCGATGCGGCCCTCTACTGCCCCTGCGGCGACCCGGCATCCCTGAGAGCGACCCTGGCAACCCTGCTGGAGTCCCCCGACTGGATTGCCACCCTGGCCCAGGCAGCCAGAGATCGAGCGCTGGAAAGGTATACGGCCGACAGGATGGCCGATCGATACTGGGATCTGTACTGCTCTCTGGTCGCGGACAACAGACTCAGTACTTCGCCACAGTGGTTATGATCGGTGTCATCCTGAGCAACCCATGGCCCTAGCGGGCCGCTTGAAACGATGAAAAGATGCTCGCTACAACTGTCATCCTGAGCCTCTCCCCCCCTGTCATCCTGAGCGTCGAGCGAAGGATCTCCTGTTGGAGGGTGAGCACGATTCATTTTCCTAGGAGCCGCAGCGAAGGATCTCCTGTTACAGGCGGATCCTCTCGCCACGTTGGGCATGGCAATACCTGGCAAAACCACTGTGGTCGAGTACTCAGTGGTTACATTAAGGTTACTGAGAGGTACTCGTGAGCCAGCTTACCGCTAAACTCGATGACGAGCCGCAACCGACGGCGGCCGGGAAATCCCCATTGCGCATCGCCCTCTTCTGCCATTCCATCGCGTCGGACTGGAACCACGGCAACGCCCACTTCCTGCGGGGACTCATCAGGAACCTCCAGCGAATGGGCCACCACGTAATCGCCCTGGAGGAGCAAGGCAACTGGTCGCTCTCCAACTTGCTGCGGGACCACGGCCCCGAGCCGCTGCGAGAGTTCGACCGTCGCTTCCCCTTCATCGACCGGCGCAGCTACTACCTCAACGGTCGCCTCACCCTCAGAAGCTGGCTATCCGACCTGTTGAGCGAGGTCGACGTCTGCCTGGTCCACGAGTGGAATGCGAACGACCTCATCAAGGCCATCGGCGAGACCGCGGCACGCTTGGGCGTGGTTTCCCTCTTCCACGACACCCATCACCGATCGCTCACCGAGCCTGACCGCGTACACGAGTTGGGCCTGGATGCCTACTCAGCCGTCCTCGCCTACGGCCCGACCATCGCTGATATCTACCGCGTCAACACCGACGGACCGGCAATCGAGCTCTTCCATGAGGGAGCCGACATTGACCTCTTCCACCCCCTGCCCAGACCCAAGGACTGCGACGTGGTATTCGTCGGGAACTGGGGAGACGAAGACCGAAACCAGGCGACCTGGGACTACTTCATAGGCCCCTGCCGCCGGCTGCCCGACCTCTCCTTCGCCCTCTTCGGCGTGCGCTACCCCCCGGAGGTGCTGGCCGCCCTCCAGGAGGCGGGCGTACACTGGCGAGGATGGTTACCCAACTATCTGGCTCCCGAGGTGTATGCAGCCAGCCGTCTCACGCTCCACATCCCTCGCCGTGAGTACGTGGAGTCGCTTCACGGCACCCCGACAATTCGGGTGTTCGAGGCGCTGGCCTGCGGGGTTCCGCTGGTGAGCGCGGGTTGGAGGGACGACTCCGGCCTCTTCGAGGAGGGCAGGGACTACCTGGCCGTGGACTCCCCCTCCCAGATGGTGGAGGCGCTACGCTGGCTGGCCTCGGACCAGCAAGCCCGCGAGGCTCTCGGATCCAAGGGCCGGGCCACCATCCTACAGCACCACACCTGCCGCCACCGGGCGGAGCAGTTGGTGGGAATCATCGAGCGGGTGATACGACGATGCGCGTAACCTTCTTCGGCTCCAGCCTCACTTCCGCCTACTGGAACGGGGCGGCGACCTACTACCGGGGCATCTGCCGCGCGCTCCACCGCCTCGATCACCAACCGGTCTTCGTGGAGCAGGACATATACGAGCGGCAGAGCCACCGTGATTTGGCAGAAGGCCCCGACTACGCCGAGGTGGTGATCTGCCGCGACCTGGCCGACCTGGGAAGGGAGTTGGAGAGGGCCCGCGATTCCGACCTGGTCGTCAAGTGCAGCGGCGTCGGCCGGTACGACGACTACCTGGCCCGAGCCGTTCTGGAGGCCAGGACGCGGCGCAACCGTGTGGCCTATTGGGACGTCGATGCCCCCCATACCCTGGAAGCCGCCTTCGCCGATCCCGAGGGCGCATTTCGGCAGCTGGTACCTCGGTACGACGCGATCCTGACCTACGGTGGAGGCCCGCGAGTGGTGGACGGGTATCGAACCCTGGGAGCCCGCAGGGTGGAGTTGGTCTACAACGCCCTCGACCCCGACGTCCACCATCCGGTCCCCCCGGATCCGGCCTACTGCTGCGACCTGCTCTTCGTCGGGAACCGGCTTCCCGACCGGGAGGAACGGGTTCGGGACTTCTTCTTCCGAGCGGCAGAGATGTGCCCTTCCCACAGCTTCCTGCTGGGCGGCGAGGGGTGGGGAGACCTGTCTATGCCCCCCAACGTGCGCTACCTGGGCCACGTGCCCACGGAGATGCACAACCGCCTGAACTGCAGCGCCCGCCTGGTCCTCAACGTCAACCGGAAGTCCATGGCGGACTACGGCTTCAGCCCCCCCACCCGGGTCTTCGAGGCCGCCGGCGCCGCGGCCTGCCTCGTCAGCGATCGATGGAACGGCATCGAGTCCTTTATCACCAAAGACTCGGAGGTGCTGGTAGCAACAATCCCCGCCGACGTGGCCTATTATGTCAAGAATGTGGTGCCCGAGCAGGCGCGCTCCATCGGCCGCCGCGCCCTCCACCGCGTGCTCTCACAGCACACCTACGCTCACCGTGGCCAACAACTCCAGCGCTTCCTGCCTGGCCTATTCGCGTAGCCCTCGCCACAGGGAAGAGCGAAGTACCGCCGCTACCCCACCCGTCTACTTGCCACCTCCAGGAATTGCCGCGCCCTCACGGCGTACGTGTGGTCCCTCAATGCCCTCTCTCGCGCCCTCTCCCCTATCACCCGCGCCTGCTCGGCACTGAGGCTCTGGAGGATGTCCACCATCGCCTCCTCCCCATCCGCCACCAGGATCTCGCTCCCGATCTCGAACACCTCCTCCAAACCCCTCCATTGATCGGAGACCACGCAGGTGGCGCACCCCGCCGCCTCGAACAGCCGCACCGATGGGCTGTGGCCGTAGGACACCATCGGTCCCCTTGTGAGATTGAGGGTCATGTCGGCAGAGCTGTAGAACGCCGGATGATCCGCCGGCGCCACGTGCTGGAAGTGCCGAAGGTTCGCAGGCAGCTCCAGAGATGGATACTGCGGGCCCGCCAACACAAAGCGGTGCTCAGGGAACCGCCTGGCAGGCCGCAGGAAGAGGCTCTCCCATGCAGCATGGCGATCCACGGAGTAGGTTCCCATGTACTCCATCCGACAGCGGAACCGCTCATCCGGATTAACCCTGCGATGGGTCTCAGGGTCGAGAGCGCAGTAGAAGGGCACCGCGGCTCGTGCCCCCCACCGTTCCTGCAATTCGCGGAGAGCCGGACCACCCGTAAAGGAGAGAACGGCGTCGAAAAGGGGAAGCTGGTCGGACCGCAAGTAGGGAGCAGCCCCCCCTTCGGCGAAGGAGCGCAGGGTCACAGGAGTATCTATGTCGTAGAACAGGAAGCCCAACTCCCGGCGCCGCGACACCATGTCGGCCACGGCCACCCCGTCGGGGAAGTAGCTCCCAAGCAGTACCAGATCGGCTCGCGCCAACTCCTCCGCCAGCAACTCCTCCAGTTCATTGGAGTGTCGGTACAGCTTGATCGCGGCGTAGTCGGCTCTGACCATGTCTCGGTTCTCGGCGTACCAGGGCACGTCCTTCTCGATGAAGGTGACCTGGACACCCAACCTCCACAACTCCTTGGCTAGCCCGCGGTAGACCGTGGCGTGCCCATTACCCCAGGAACTGGTGATGCTCAATCCAAGGATCAGCAGCTTCATGGCAGACAAGCGCTCCATCTCAGTTGATCCTCTCAAATATACCCTGCCACCATGAACCCGAACAACACTGGAGCATCCACGGCCAGGGCCTTTTAGTTCTGCGTCTGGCCCTCACCCCGACCCTCTCCCAGAGGGAGGAGTCAGAGTCGCCTCTCCCAGAGGGAGAGGCCGCCCGAAGGGCGGGTGAGGGCGGCGCTAGAAGCAGAGAAGCAGGAGAACTAAAAGGCCCTGCATCCACGCCTACTACAGCTTGCACGCTTTCTGCCGTTTCTGCTAGTGTAGCCGGAGACAATCTCACGCCGGCAACCGTTACGACCCGACGCGGGCTTTCCATTGGCACCATCCCAAGTAGATTCTCGCCTGTACGGTGAAGCACTCATGGGATTATCAGTCAGGGACCACCAATTGCACACGCCCATTGCGGCGCGGCTCCTCAGCGCCCTGGCCCAGGGCGCATCCGCCCCGGATCTGTGCTCCCTAACCGCCTGTGAGGCCACAAGGACCCTCGCGGATTGGTGCTCCGTGTGGCTGGTAGACCATGATGGAATGGAACTCGACCTGGTGGCTTGCCATCATCGCGACCCTGAGCGGTTGGTGGCTGGCCAGCACTTCGCGGCAACCCTTACACCCCTGTTGGAACGAATCATCCCCTCGTCGGACACTGCCCCCCACCCCATCGCCCTCGCTTCGGGCGGGGGGACGCCGTCGCCGGGCCTGTCGTCCCCTCAGCTAGAGGCGCGGGGGACAGGGCTGGCCTCCATGTTGGCAGCATCCCTCGACCGAGAGGGCTCCAGACTGGGCTTCGTCGCTCTGGCTTCGGCTGACCCTGACTTTGCCGCTGGGGAGGGGAATCAGGCTACTCTGTCTGCCCTGGCCCGTGAGCTTGGCGACGCCCTCGTCTGTTCCCTTCGGTTACAGAACAGCCCGGACCGCGACGAGTATGAGCAACAGAAGGATGAGTTCCTGGCCATGGTCGCCCACGAACTGCGGACACCCCTCACCTCCATCAAGGGATATGTGCAGATCCTTCTGCGGCGCCTGAACAGAGAATCACGACCAGCCCTCAGTGAGCGCGAGACAGCTATGCTGCAGACCGTCGATCACCAGGTTAACCGATTCACCCGGTTGGTCGTTCAGCTGCTGGACTTCTCGAGGATTCAAGCAGGGAAGCTGGAACCCTCCACAGTCCCTTTCCGGCTGGGGGAACTAGCTCGTACCGTCGTCGCGGAACAGCAAGCCAACTGCACGGACAGGGAGATATCGGTTGCCGAAGAGGGCGACACCCTTGTGGAGGCGGACCACGACCGCATCGACCAGGTGCTCACCAACCTGATCATCAACGCCACCAAAGCCACTAGAAGCGGTGGCAAGATACGGGTGAAGATCCGTAGAGACGGCGACTGGGTGGTGACGACGGTCAGCGACAACGGCTGCGGCATGGCCGAGGAAGCCAAGGAGCGGATGTTCGAGAGGCTCTACAGGGGGCCGGGCAACTCCCACGAGGGCTTGGGGCTCGGCCTCTACGTCAGCAAGGGCGTAGTCGAGGCCCACGGTGGCAGGATCTGGTTCGATAGCAAGCTAGGCAAAGGAAGCAACTTCCACTTCGCCCTGCGCTCCGCCGATCCAGGGGAAACGTCGTAGGGGCTGGGCAACCAGCCCCTACTCTCCCATCTACTCGTCATTCTGAGGCGCCGCCCCTAACGTTGTCATTCTGAGGCGCCGCAGCGCCGAAGAATCTCCCGGTCCTCCGTCAACAGGAGATTCTTCGTGGCCTGCGGGCCACTCAGAATGACAAAAGGGGGGGCGGCCTGCTCAGAATGGGCATGGTTCACACGACAGGCGAGA
>DIXP01000001.1 GCA_002436065.1 Chloroflexi bacterium UBA6077 | reverse complement strand
CCTACCTATGAGGGATTGAAGCCAGAGCTGGGCAACGGCGATCGGTGAGACGGCTGCGGTTTCTAGCCTACCTATGAGGGATTGAAGCATGGCCAGTGCCCTTCTACCCCTCCGCACCATCGGGGTTTCTAGCCTACCTGTGAGGGATTGAAGCTGTTTTCGTCATCCCAGATCACCAATTTCGCGAAGAGGTTTCTAGCCTTGTGTTTGATACCGTAAAGAGGAGCCATCTGGAGCCGATGCGATAACCGAAAACGGGCCCACCCGGAACAATACCTGTCGGTATCCCTTGCCGAGAAAGAGGCGGCAAAGGGGGTCACCGGCGGAGAGGATGTTAAGGGTGGAGCAGATCGAGCGGATACGGCAGGCGTACTATCGAGAAGGCAAGAGCATCAGAGAGATTGCCAAGGAGCAGCACCACAGCCGCCGAGTCGTGAAAGCGGCCCTGGAAGATCCGGGGCCCTGGAAGTATCGACTGTCGGAGCCCCGACCATCGCCGGTGATGGAGTCGGTAAAGGCGATCATCGACCAGTGGCTCGCCGAGGACCAGCAACGGCCCAAGAAGCAGCGCCACACGGCCCATCAGGTGTTCAAGCGGCTGGTCCAGGAGCATCTGTTTACTGGGGCCGAGAGCACCGTGCGGCGCTACGTCAGGGAGCACCGGCCGGAAACGGCCGGAGCCCGGGCCCAGGGGGCGATGATCCCACTGGCTTACCGGGCAGGAGAGGACGCCCAAGCCGACTTCGGCGAGGCCGAGGTTATCCTGGCAGGCAAGAGGCTCACCGTCCACTACTGCGCGGTGCGGCTGTGCTACTCCAAGCTGCCCTTTGTGCTTGCCTTCCCCAACGAACGCCAGGAAGCCTTCCTGGAGGGCCTGGCTCAGAGCTTCGAGTTCTTTGGGGGAGTGCCCGCCAGGGTCAGTGTCGATGACCCGAAGACGCTGGTCAGGCGGATCCTGGAGGGCCACAATCGGGAGGAGCAGGACGCTTTCGTGACCTTCCGGTCCCACTACGTCTTCGCCGGCCACTTCTGCACCCCAGCCGAGGGCCACGAGAAGGGGTTGGTGGAGAACCTCATCGGAACGACGAGGAGAGCCTGCTTCGTGCCCCTTCCAGAGGTGGCCTCCTTCGCCGAGTTGAATGAGCAACTCCGCGACTACTGTGAGAAGGAAAAGGAGCGGCGGCGGCGGGGCGAGACGAGAACGGTCGGGGAGCTGTGGCAGGAGGAGAGAGCGGTGCTACGGCCGCTTCCGGCGGCAGCCTATCCCGTTGGCCGGGTCGTGCCCGCGGTGGTCAGCCGCTCGGCCACGGTGCAGTTCGAGACCAACCGCTATTCGGTGCCCGCCATGTATCAGAAGAGGGAGGTGTTGATCCGGGCCTCGGTGTGGCGGGTGGAGATCCTGGCCAATCGAGGAACGACGCTGATCGCCAGCCATGAGCGAAGCTACGGTCGGGAGGAGGACTTCCTCGATCCCAGGCACTACCTGGGGCTGCTGGCCCACCGCCCGGGAGCCCTGGGGCACTGCAAGGCGATCCAGCAATGGGAGCGGGAGGGGCGCTGGCCAGCCATCTTCGGCCAGTACCTGACAGCTCTGCGGGCCGCTCATCCAGAAGGGGGAGTCTCTGCCGCCCGAGAGTATGTGAAGATCCTGGCCCTGTATGCCGAGCCCGGGGGCGAGGTGCTGCCGGTGGTCCTGGAGAGGGCGCTCGCCCTGCGCTGCTTCTCCCTGGAGGCGGTGAAGCTGCTATTGCACCAGCACCGCCAGCCGGCGGAGCACCCCCTCGCCTTGGACCTGGCCAACCGGCCCCACCTGGCCCCCTTGGAGAAGGTCGCTTCTCCCCAACCCGATCTGCACGCCTACGACCGTCTTCTAAGGAAGCTGGGGAAGATCCTGGGGGGAAGGGACGATGAGCAGGAAGGCGAGGTGGCCTGATGAGCGTCGAGCAGACGAAGCAGAGCGCCCAGGCTGCGATCATTGCCAGTTATCTGAAGCGACTAAAGATGCCGACCATCGCCAGGAGCTATCCCCAACTGGCCAGGGAGGCCAGGGAAGCCGGCCGCTCCCCCGAGGAGTTCCTGCTGGCGCTGCTGGAGCAGGAGATGGCGCAGCGGGAGGTGAGCCGTCAGAAGCTGCGCTTGTCCCAGGCCCGCTTCCCGGTGATGAAGACCCTGGACACCTTCCAGTTCGGCGCTGTGCCCTCCCTCGACCGCAACCAAGTGCTGGAGTTGTCCAGGGGAGGCTACATCGCCGAAAAGGAGTCGGTCCTCATGGTCGGGGGATCGGGCACCGGGAAGACCCATCTGGCGACGGCCCTTGGGGTATCCGCCTGCCAGCAGGGGAGACGGGTGCGGTTCGTTGGAGCCACGGAGTTGGCCAACCGGCTCCTTGAGGCTCACGCCGAGCATCGAGTGATGCAGGTGCTCTCCGGTTTCACGAAGCTGGATCTGGTGATCGTGGACGAGCTGGGCTTCGTGCCCTTCACCGGCACCGGCGCCGAGTTGCTCTTCGAGTTCTTCTCCGAGGCTTACGAACGGCGCAGTGTGGTCGTAACCACCAACCTCCCGTTTGCGGACTGGACGACGGTCTTTGGCAACGAGCGGCTCACGGCCGCCTTGCTCGACCGGCTCACCCACCACTGCCAGATCCTGGAGTTCCGCTCCGAGAGCTTTAGACTTCGACAAAGCCTCCAGCGACAGACGACGAGGACCACGGTGCCGCAACCGCCGCCGGTCCAGCCCGACCAGCGCCCAACTCGTAGACCACAACTCCAGACCATCAAGGAAGACTCGCAGGACCAGTCGTGAGGTCGAGTGGACCCCAATTCGATGATCGAATCTGCCTCAGGTGGACCCGTTTTCCCTTGTCAAACACAAGCCTACCTATGAGGGATTGAAGCTCCAGTAGCTCGCTCACGCTGGGCTCCCCAGCGCGGACGTTTCTAGCCTACCTATGAGGGATTGAAGCCGGTCGGCTACCACAGCGGAGTACGGGCCTGCATGGAGTTTCTAGCCTACCTATGAGGGATTGAAGCACATTAGGCGGGGTGCGTTTCTCGGTGACTGCCAGGGTTTCTAGCCTACCTATGAGGGATTGAAGCTGCCATCCCTAACGGCCAGTATCGGGACCTTGGAGAGTTTCTAGCCTACCTATGAGGGATTGAAGCGAGTTCCATCGGGCACGGTGTAGCCGGGCTTGACTAGCGTTTCTAGCCTACCTATGAGGGATTGAAGCAGCAGTTCGCGGCGCCGGATGCAGACAGGGAGTACCTGTTTCTAGCCTACCTATGAGGGATTGAAGCAGTGCGTGGTGTACCGTGCCGTAGGTGGTGAGTAGGGGTTTCTAGCCTACCTATGAGGGATTGAAGCCTGTAAACTCATTACTTATACGCTTCCAAGTGAGAGTGTTTCTAGCCTACCTATGAGGGATTGAAGCCCACTACTTCCCCCTCCCGACAAACCCCAGCGGCCGGGTTTCTAGCCTACCTATGAGGGATTGAAGCTGGGGACAGGACGACATGGCTACCAAGCAGGGCATGGTTTCTAGCCTACCTATGAGGGATTGAAGCCGAGGACAGGACGACATGGCTACCAAGCAGGGCATGGTTTCTAGCCTACCTATGAGGGATTGAAGCCGAGGAATCCATCCCCATTCCTCGGCGGTATTGAGGGGTTTCTAGCCTGCCTATGAGGGATTGAAGCAGCAAGTGGAGAGGGCAACGCATCCGCTGGATAGGGCATTTCTAGCCTACCTATGAGGGATTGAAGCATATGAAGACAAGGGAGGTAAGGAATGGCGGGCAACGTTTCTAGCCTACCTATGAGGGATTGAAGCCTCAAACAGCGCGAGGGGCCGACGGGGACGATCAACCTGGTTTCTAGCCTACCTATGAGGGATTGAAGCGGAGGACGAAATAGATGATAGTCTGGAAGTTTCCATTGTTTCTAGCCTACCTATGAGGGATTGAAGCACTATCCCCCTCTTGGTATCGCGCCTGTTTTCGACACTCTCGAATGGCCCATTTCGATGATCGGGAATGGCTCACCCTGCCTTCGGGTAGGGTGAGGATTGAAACTTCGAGACATGGGAGCAGTGCAAGGCTAGACGAGACCCGGTCATAGATCGTCACGCCGCGTTCCATACCAGACCATGGTCAAAAACGCGATCACCAGACCACTGCCTTAGGCAGTCTGTACGGGTAGCCGGTGATCCACATCAGGGGGGCCATCGAAAGGTGATCGATGGTTGTGCATTGTGCACAACCATCGATCACCTTTCTCAAGCAGATGGCACGTTGTACGGCCCGACCGGGCGGCTTACCATTCCTGCAGACTCAGAAGCAGCAAAGGAGGTAGCCATGACTGAAATCAATCCTGCGGACACAGCTTGGGTGTTGCTGTCCGCTGCCCTGGTGATGTTGATGACACCAGCGGTGGGCTTCTTCTACGGCGGGCTCGTCAGGAAGAAAAACGTTCTCTCAGTCATCATGCAAAGTCTGTTCGTCCTCGCACTCATCAGTGTGCAGTGGGTCCTCTGGGGTTACAGCCTGGCTTTTGGGCCTGACATAGGCGGGCTGATAGGTGGCCTACAGGCGTTTGCCCTTAGTGGCGTAGGGCTGGAGCCTAACCCCGACTACAGCGCCACCATACCTAACCAGGCCTTCATGGTCTTCCAGATGATGTTCGCCGTCATCACCCCGGCGCTCATAACCGGCGCCTTCGCCGAGAGGATGAAGTTCAAGTCCTTCGTGCTATTCACCTTGCTGTGGTCCACCCTGGTGTACGATCCGATGGCCCACTGGGTGTGGGGGGTCGGCGGATGGCTCAGGCAGATGGGAGCGTTGGACTTCGCCGGCGGCACGGTGGTGCACATCAGTTCCGGAGTGTCGGCGCTCGTGGTGGCACTGGTTCTTGGTCGCCGCCTGGGGCTGGGTGAAGAGTCGATGGATCCTCACGACGCCACGATGGCCGTGCTGGGAGCAGTACTGCTCTGGTTCGGTTGGTTCGGGTTCAACGCGGGAAGCGCCCTGGCTGCCAACGGCCTGGCTGTGAGCGCCTTCGTGGTGACCAACACCGCGGCTGCCATGGCGGCCCTGACCTGGATGACGGTAAGCTGGGCTCACAAGGGGAGGCCTAGCGTCTTGGGGGCAGCGGCGGGAGCCGTGGCGGGACTGGTGGCAATCACGCCGGCCTCGGGCTTCGTCACCGTCCAGGGTTCGATCCTGATCGGTCTGGGCGCAGGCGTCCTATGCTACTTCGCCGTCCAGTTGAAGGGCAAGTTGGGAGTCGATGATGCCCTGGACGTGTGGGGTGTCCACGGCGTCGGCGGGACCTGGGGCGCCATTGCCACCGGTCTCTTCGCCACCGTGGCGATCAACGAAGCGGGTGCCAATGGACTGTTCTTCGGGGATCCAAGCCTGGTGTGGAAGCAACTGGTAGCCGTGGTTGTCTGCTGGGCATATGCGGCAGCGGCCACCTGGCTCATTCTCAAGGCAATAGATGCAACTTTCGGTCTACGGGTCGCGGAGCGCGAGGAGGTCTTGGGCCTGGATGCCACCCAGCACGGTGAGGTGGCCTACCGACCGTAGCACCGGCTCCAAGCGAGAGGCCGGCCCAGGACTGGAAGTGCGTGAATCAAAGTCGATAACGATCTTGAAGAAGAAGGAAGGACAACAATGGACATCGTATCATTGATTTGCTTCAGCATCCTGCTACTGGCATGGTTGGTTCTGCCCATCAAGGGGACGGAGGCGGAGAGGGAATCGGCCCTCGGACCTGTCCAGAAGCTGCTATCCAGCAAGTAGACGGTTTAGATCAGACAGGTATCCTGCGAAGGAGCCGGCGACGTCGCCGGCTCCTTCGCAGGGTCTTGTTGACCAGGGCCGGTGTCGAGATCCCCCTGAGCATACTGACCGCCATCACCGGGGCACCCTTCTTCATCCCCATTCGCCATGATCGAGAGAGCCTGATCCATTGGCACATCTACTTCATTATGCTATCCCATACTCTGTATAATAATGATGATCACTCAGCGAAGAACAGCAGCCTGATCAAAGGGAGGTGAGCAGCAGCGACATGGCAGAACCAGCAGAATCCTGCGTGAAACCGAGCAAGGGGCCTATCGCCGCGAGTGCGGCCGAGGAATCCGCCTCAGTGCAAGGCCAACCAAAACAGGAGGTTGTTAAAATGATGGCACGGGTGGGCAAGCCGGCACCCGACTTCGAGGCCAGCGCCTTCACCGGCGGTGGCTTCAAGAACCTCAGACTCTCGGACTTCCAGGGCAAATGGGTAATCCTCTGTTTCTACCCCGGTGACTTCACCTTTGTTTGACCCACCGAGCTGTCGGCAGTTGCCGCCAAGCACGATGAACTGAAGGCCCTCGGCGTCCAGGTGCTGTCCATGAGCACCGACAGCCGCTTCACCCACAAGATCTGGCAAGAAGAAGAGCTCTCCAAGATGGTCCCCGGCGGTGTCCCCTTCCCGATGCTCTCCGACGCGGGCGGCCGCATTGGCCAGGTGTACGGGGTGTACGACGAGGAGGCCGGCGTGGACATCAGAGGCAGGTTCCTGATCGATCCCGACGGAATCATCCAGGCCACGGAGATCATGACACCATCCGTTGGGCGAAATGTGGTCGAGCTGATCCGCCAGGTGAAGGCGTTCCAGCACGTCCGCGAAACCGGCGAGGTCGCTCCGGCCGGATGGCAGCCCGGCAAGCCCACCCTCAAGCCCAGTCCGGAGCTAGCCGGCAAGGTGTGGCAGGTCTGGAAGCCCGATCTCGCCTTCTAGTGCTCGACCAAACTGGATTTGATAGGCGGCTTCGCCGCCTGCTGGGAGCGCGGGCGGCTCGCCCGCACGAGGGACTGGCGGGCGAGCCGCCCGCGCTCCCAGCATAGGCCGCCGGCCGGCGGCCTATCAGAACCAGTTTGGCGGAGCACTGGTGTGCTCTCCCCTGAGACCGTCGCGGTCTCGGAGACCGCGACGGTCTGGGTCCCCGCTCGCCTGCACGCGAACCCAGACCAGGGCCACATGCTTCGGACTACCGTCCCAGCCCCTTCAATTGACCTTCTAGGGACACCCTTGCCTCGTCTCCCCCTCTCCCCGTGGGGGAGGGGGCCGGGGGGTGGGGTCCGCCTCCGCCCTCCCATCCTCACCCATTACCCCAGAACATTGTTCCTCTGACTAGATGGACTGGATTGCACTTGCATTAACCAGGTATAATGGTGTCACGGGGAAATTGGATTGATGTAGCCGCAGGAGTACTGGCTGTCTCTTGCGAGGGTGTTGCGGACGCAGCATCTAGAACAGCTCCTAGATTAGCTCGGCTTTCTGGGCCGCCCATGTCACCCTCCGTGGCATGGGCCTAATGGCTATTTAGGAGTCTATCAGTTGATCCTCTAGACTCCCCGTCTTGGCACCCCAGGCTGTTTCGTAGCCCGGGTATTGCTATATTCATTGCCATCCTCGCTTTCGGCAGCGCTGCCTTCCTGAGGGGAAGCTGTAGCCAACGCAGAGACCGGCACCGTCGTCTGGTCGCCAGGAAGGCTCAGTATCGCCCGCGGGCCTGGGCTCATTGCCGTCCCGTCGCTTCGAGGGGACCAACCACCGGACGGAGTCTGAAGCATGAGCAGTAGTCAATCGGGAGATCATCCGGGCTTACCGCCCAAGCAGGGTCTCTACGACCCCCAGTTCGAGCACGATGCCTGCGGCATCGGCTTCGTCGCCCACATCAAGGGCGCGAAATCCAACCAGATCCTCCGCCAGGCGCTCACCGTCCTGGAAAACCTGGTCCACCGCGGGGCGACCGGCGCCGAGCCCAACACGGGCGACGGCGCCGGGATCCTCTTCCAACTCCCCCACGCCTTCTTCCAGGAGGTGTGCGCCAGGGAGCTTATCCCCCTACCAGCTCCCGGTGAGTATGGCGTCGGGATGCTCTTCCTCTCCCCGCTCCGCTCCGAAAGGACGGAGTGCGAGGATCTCCTCGAGCGAATCGTCGAGGAAGAGGGGCAGCGCGTGCTGGGATGGCGGACCGTGCCCACCAACCCCCGATCTCTGGGCAAGACTGCCCGCTCATGTGAGCCGGTGGTACGGCAGATCTTCATCGGACGCGGCCACCAGACCCATGACGACATGGCGTTCGAGCGAAAGCTGTACGTCATCCGCCGCCGCGCCGAGAAGGAGATCCGCTACGGCAAGCCGCCCATCCCCGGAGCGGACTACTTCTACTTCAGCAGCCTCTCCCACCGCACCATCGTCTACAAGGGTATGCTCACCACCCACCAACTGGAGAGCTTCTATCCGGATCTGTCGAACCCCAGCATGGAGACCGCGCTCGCCCTGGTCCACTCCCGCTTCAGCACCAACACCTTCCCCAGTTGGGGCCGCGCCCATCCCTACCGCTACATGATGCACAACGGGGAGATCAACACCCTCCGAGGTAACGTCAACTGGATGCGCGCCCGCGAGGCGATGCTGGAGTCTTCCCTCTTCGGCAACGACCTGCCCAAGCTGTTCCCCATCATCGACCCCGACGGCAGCGACACGGCTATGTTCGACAACTGTCTGGAGTTCCTGGTGCTATCGGGCAGGCCGCTGGAGCACGCCGTCATGATGATGATCCCGGAGCCCTGGTCCCGCCACGAGGGCATGAGCGACGAGAAGCGAGCCTTCTACGAGTACCACAGCGCCCTCATGGAGCCGTGGGACGGCCCCGCCTCCATCGCCTTCACCGATGGCATCCGTATCGGCGCCATGCTCGACCGCAACGGCCTGCGTCCCTCCCGCTACTACCGGACCGTGGACGATGTGATCATCATGGGCTCCGAGGTGGGCGTGCTGGACATCCCACCGGAAAAGATCCGCCACAAGGGCCGGCTGGAGCCAGGCCGCATCCTGCTGATCGACACGGAGATCGGCCGCATCGTGCGGGACGAGGAACAGAAGCACTGGATCGCCACGGAGAAGCCGTACCGAGAGTGGCTGCGGGAACATATGGTGGCGCTGGAGGACCTGCCCCTGCTGGGAGCGCGGGCCGCTGGCCCGCACGTCCCTCTCGCGGGCGAGTCGCCCGCGCTCCCAGCGGATGACCTCGTCCAGCTCCAGCAGGCATTTGGCTACACCTTCGAGGAGCTAAAGCTGATCGTCGGCCCCATGGCCAAGAACGGCGTCGAGCCAGTCGGCTCCATGGGGAACGACGTTCCCCTGGCCGTCCTCTCGGAGAAGCCTCAACTGCTGTACAGCTACTTCAAGCAGCTATTCGCGCAGGTGACCAACCCTCCCATCGACGCGATCCGGGAGGAGCTGATCACCGCCACCGAGGTGCTGCTCGGCTCCGAGGGGAACCTCCTCGAGCCGAAGCCGGAGAACTGCCGGCGCATCAAGCTAAAGAACCCTATCCTCACCAGCAGCGACCTCGCCAGGATTCGCCACCTGGACCGCCCCGGCTTCAAGGTCGCCGCCCTGCCCATCCTGTTCAATGCCGCCGAGGGCGGCGCCGGGCTGGGGCGGGCCATGGACCAACTCTGCCGGGAAGCGAGCCGGGCTGTGGCCGATGGCGTCAACATCCTGATCCTCTCCGACCGGGGCGTGGACCGGGAAAGCGCCGCCATCCCCGCACTGCTGGCGGTGGCCGGACTGCACCACCACCTGATCCGAGAGGGCACCCGTACCCGGGTGAGCCTGGTTCTGGAGTCGGGCGAGCCGCGGGAGATACACCATTTCGCCTGTCTCATCAGCTACGGCGCCTCGGCTATCAACCCCTACCTGGCCCACGATACCCTCGCCGGCATGATCCATGAGGGGCTGCTCACCGACGTCGACTACGAGCACGCATTGGAGAAGTACGACAAGGCGGTGGTCAAGGGCGTTGTGAAGACCCTATCCAAGATGGGCATCTCCACCGTCCAGAGCTACTGCGGCGCCCAGATCTTCGAGGCCGTCGGGTTGCACCCAAACCTCATAGACCGCTACTTCACCGGCACCCCCTCACGGATCTCGGGCATTGGGATAGACGTGGTCGCCCAGGAGGCCCGCAGCAGGCACGAGCGAGCCTTCGGCGACCGGCTCCCCTACCCCTACAACCGCACCCTGGACTCCGGCGGCCACTACCTATGGCGCCAGGGCTGCGAGCAGTTCGGCTTCAACCCACTCACAGTGCACAAGCTCCAACAGGCGGTCCGCTCCGGCAGCCAGGAGGCATACCGGGAGTACGCCGCCCTGATGAACGAGCACTCCACGAGGCGCGGTACCCTCCGGGGCCTGCTGGACCTCAGGCCCGCCCCCCAGCCGATCCCGCTGGATGAGGTGGAGTCGGTCGAGTCGATCTGCCGGCGTTTCAAGACGGGCGCCATGTCCTACGGCTCCATCAGCCAGGAAGCGCACGAGTGCATGGCCATCGCAATGAACCGGATCGGCGGTAAGAGCAATACCGGCGAGGGCGGCGAGGATCCGGCTCGCTTCGTCCCCCTACCCAACGGGGATTCCCGCTGCAGCGCCATCAAGCAGGTGGCCTCCGGCCGGTTCGGCGTCACCAGCGAGTACCTGGTAAGCGCGCAGGAGATTCAGATCAAGATGGCCCAGGGGGCGAAGCCCGGCGAGGGCGGACAGCTGCCAGGCCGGAAGGTGTACCCCTGGATCGCCAAGGTTCGCGCTTCCACGCCCGGTGTGGGGCTCATCTCGCCCCCGCCCCACCACGACATCTACTCCATCGAGGACCTTGCCCAACTGATCCACGACCTAAAAAATGCCAACCCAAGGGCCCGAATCAACGTGAAGCTGGTGTCCGAGGTGGGGGTGGGCACCATCGCCGCCGGCGTAGCCAAGGGGCATGCCGACGTTGTGCTGATCAGCGGCTACGACGGCGGGACCGGGGCGTCCCCATGGTCCAGCATCAAGCACGCCGGCCTCCCCTGGGAGTTGGGGCTGGCGGAGACCCACCAGACGCTGGTGCTGAACAACCTGCGCAGCCGGATCGTGGTGGAGACCGACGGCGGCCTGCGAACCGGCCGGGACGTGGTGATCGCCGCCCTGCTGGGGGCCGAGGAGTATGGCTTCGCCACGGGGCCGTTGGTGGCCATGGGTTGCACCAAGATGCGAGTGTGCCACCAGGACACCTGCCCCTACGGCATTGCCACCCAGAACCCCGAGCTGCGGAAGGGGTTCCAGGGCGATCCGGACCACGTCGTGACCTTCATGCGCTTCATCGCTCAGGAGATCCGAGATCTGATGGCGCAACTGGGCTTCCGCTCGATCGACCAGATGGTGGGCCGCACCGACTGTCTGGTCCAGCGCCAGGATGTGGATCACTACAAGGCTAAGCAGTTGGACCTCTCCAGCATCCTGTATCAGCCGGACGTGCCGCGCGAGGTTGGCCGCTACCACCAGGTGGCTCAGGACCACGGACTCCAGGCATCCCTGGACAGCCGAAAGCTGCTGAAGCTGTGCGAGCCGGCCCTGGAGTTGGCGCAGCCGGTCCAGTCCACCCTGCCCATCAAGAACACCGATCGGGTGGTGGGGACCATACTGGGCAGCGAGGTCACCCGTCGCTACGGCGGCAAGGGGTTGCCGGACGACACGGTCCGGCTGTACTTCAACGGCTCTGCCGGTCAGAGCTTCGGCGCCTTCGTCCCGCGGGGGATCACGATGGTGCTATCTGGTGACTCCAACGACTACATTGGCAAGGGTCTCTCCGGCGGCAAGATCGTCGTCCACCCGCCAGAGGGCTCCACATTCGTGCCGGAGAACAACGTCATCGTCGGCAACGTGGCCTTCTACGGCGCCACGAGCGGCGATGTCTACGTCTGCGGTGCCGCGGGGGAGCGCTTCTGCGTCCGGAACAGCGGCGTCAACGCGGTGGTGGAAGCCGTGGGCGACCATGGCTGCGAATACATGACCGGAGGGCGGGTCGTGGTGCTTGGCCCTACCGGCCGCAACTTCGCCGCCGGCATGTCGGGTGGCACCGCCTACGTCCTGGACGAGCACGGGGACTTCGAGCGCCGCTGCAACCGGGAGATGGTATACCTCGAGCGGTTGGAGGATGAGTCCGAGATCCGGCTCGTGGCGGACATGATCCGGCGCCACGCCGAGTACACCGCCAGCCAGGTGGCCGTGCGGGTGCTCAGCCACTGGGGCTCCATGCTGTCCAAGTTCGTCAAGGTGATGCCCAAGGACTACAAGCGGGCGATGGAGGCATTCGAGCAGGTCAAAGCCGCCGGCCTGAGCGGCGATGAGGCGGTCATGTCCGCCTTCGAACGAAACAAGAACGACCTGGTACGCGTCAGCGGGAACTAGAAGCTGTCAGCTTTCAGCAGTCGGCTGTCAGCTTCTCATCCCCGCTGTCATCCTGAGGAGGCTATACACTGTCATCCTGAGCGCAGCGAAGGATCTCCTGTTACAGGTAGACCCCTCTCGCCACCTCGGACGTGGCAGTGCGCACCAGGCTCGATCTGTCGGAGCTCTAGATACGGCACCATCGCACCAGTTGCACTGACCCGCGGAGCGAACAAGCTGATCGCTGACAGCTGATTGCTGACAGCTAACATGGAGACCACTATGGGTAAGCCAACCGGTTTCTTGGAGTATACGAGGGAGATGCCCCTCGACCGGCCCGCCCCTGAGAGGGTGGCCGATTGGGAGGAGTTCCACTACCAGCTACCCGTGGAGAAGCTGCAGGCTCAGGCCGCCCGCTGCATGGATTGCGGCCTGCCCTACTGCCACACTGGGATGCTGCTCGGCGGGATGGCCTCCGGCTGTCCTATCAACAACCTGGTTCCCGAGTGGAACGACCTGCTGTACCGGGGCCTCTGGCAGCAGGCGGTGGAGCGGCTGCTCCGCACCAACAACTTCCCCGAGTTCACCGGCAGGGTATGTCCAGCCCCCTGCGAGGGCTCCTGCACCCTAGGGCAGCACGCCCCGGCGGTCACCATCAAGAACAACGAGCGCGCCATCATCGACCGGGCCTACGAGGAAGGCTGGATCACCCCCCACCCACCGAAGCTTCGTACAGGCAAGAAGATCGCCGTGGTGGGCTCCGGCCCCTCGGGCCTCGCCTGCGCCGATCAGTTGAACCGGGTCGGCCACTCCGTGACGGTCTTCGAGCGGGCGGACCGGGTTGGCGGTCTCCTGATGTACGGCATCCCCAACATGAAGCTGGACAAGCGGATCGTCCAACGGCGCATCGACTTGATGGCTGCGGAGGGTGTCCAATTCGTCACCAATACCGAGGTCGGGACGGACCACCCCGCCGACCAGCTGCGGTCTGAGTACGACGCCGTCGTCCTCTGCGGCGGCGCCACCAAACCGCGCGACCTTCCCATCGAGGGCCGCGGCCTCCAGGGAATCCACTTCGCCATAGAGTTCCTCCGCGGCAACACCCGCCGCCTGCTTGACCTGCGGGACGCGGAGACACAGAGACGCGGAGACGCGGGGAGCGCATCCTTCCCTCTCCCCGCGGGAGAGGGTCAGGGTGAGGGCGGCAACACTCATCACCCGCTATCTGCCCAGGGCAAGCACGTCGTCGTCATCGGCGGGGGCGACACCGGCACCGACTGCGTGGGCACCGCCCTGCGCCACGGCTGTGAGAGCGTCGTCCAGTTGGAGATCCTGGAGTGCCCGCCCTCGGAGCGGCCATCCGGCAATCCATGGCCACAGTGGCCGAAGGTCGGGAAGACCGACTACGGCCAGGAGGAGGCAATCGCCCTCTACGGCAAGGATCCCCGCCGCTACTGCGTCATGACGAAGCGGTTCCTGGGGGACGAGAGCGGCAGGGTGAGCGGTGTGGAAACCGTCCAGATCGAATGGGCGAAGGGCGAGAACGGCCGGCCCTATCCAAGAGAGATCCCGGGCACGGAGCAGGAGTGCCCTGCCGACCTGGTGCTGCTGTGCATGGGGTTCCTGGGCCCCGAGGACGCGCTGCTTCACGGGCTCGGAGTCGAGCGGGACGAGCGCTCCAACGCCCGGACCGAGCAGGGCCGCCACACAACGAATCTCCCCGGTGTCTTCGCCGCCGGAGACATGCGTCGCGGCCAGAGCCTGGTGGTGTGGGCCATCAACGAGGGCCGTGCAGCAGCTCGGGAGTGCGACGAGTATCTGATGGGCTATACTTATCTACCGTAGGCAGGTGCACTGCCTAAACCGCCATCTGGAGTCTGAGACCGCCGCGATTATCGAAAACGCGGCGGTCTTGTTTGTGGCACCAACAGGAGACACTACCGGGAGCGACGTGCAGCCATCGACGACGGGAAGTGCGTCCGCTGTTACTGCTGCCAGGAGATGTGCCCCGAGAGCGCCATCGAACTGCGCCCCACCCTGCTGGGCAGGCTGCTCCGCTGGCGGTAGGGCCGGGAACAACCTCTTGACAGCCACCCCCAACCAACCTATACTGAGCATGCACTCAGTGAGCATTCACTCAGTATAGCTGAGGAGGGCAAGGCAGCGTGGTTGCACGGGCTAAGAAGGGAATGGAGGGGAGCCCACAGGTCGGGCGCGAGGATGGGACCCGCGGGACCCGCGAGGCCGCCAAGCAGGAGACCCGCGAGCGGCTGCTGCAAGCCGCCTCCCGCCGCTTCGTCCAGGACGGCTTCCTCGATGCATCCACCGCCTCCATCGCCAGGGAGGCCGGCGTCGCCCACGGCACCATCTTCCTCCACTTCCCCGACAGGGACGCCCTGCTGCTGGCGGTGGTGGAGCGGCTGCTCTACCAACTCTCCTCGACCCTGCATCCAGCCTGCTTTCGGGCCAACGACCTGGAGGCGCTCTGCCGGTTGTTCATGGAGGCCCTGTCGACTCAGGAGGAGATCTATGGCGCCCTGGTCAGGGACCTGCCGCGCTTCCCCTTGCCACTGAAGAGGCAGGTTTTCACCACCTTTAGCGCCATCACGGCCCACTTCACTGAGGTACTGGAGCAGGGCCAGGCCGAGGGCACCCTCAGGCCTATCCCAACGGCCGTGGCCAACAGCTTCTTCTTCGGCGCCCTGAACCACCTGTTTCTCTATCGCGACCTGATGACCCCGGACGGTCGGGTCGTCGCCACCCACGGGGAAACCCTGGTCAATACCTTCGTCCAGATGCTTGCCATGCCCGAACCTCATCACCAGGGCGCCGGGGCCGAGAGGTAGAACTGTCACATTCGTCCCCCCTACTTCCTGGTGCCCTGGCGGTTGCCCACCTGGCTCCCCTGTAGGAGTCAGAGAAAGGAAGAATCCAATGTCCATCGAGAGTCCAACCCAGGCGGTCTCCTACTGCGGCCTTTGCTGTGCTACCTGTGGTTCTCATCGGAAGGGCAAGTGCGCCGGATGCAAGTCCGGCGGCGGCTTTGCCAAGTGCCAGGCGCGACTCTGCGCCCGGGAGCGGGGCTACGCCACCTGCGCCGAGTGCACGGAGATGGAGTCCTGCAAGAAACTCCACAACTTCATCAGCAAGCTCTTCGCCCTTGTCTTCCGCTCCAACCGGAAGGGCAACCTCCTCGAGATCCGCGAAGCCGGCCTCGAAGCCTTCGTCACGAAGAGGGGAGTGTCCATCGGGGACTGACGCCCCATTAAAGAACAGCGAAAGGAGAATCACTATCATGGCTGAGGCTATCAACGAACGGTTCTGCATCGCGTGCGGGATGCCCCTCAGGAGTCCCGCGGACTTCTGGCAGGGCGACACCACCAAGGACTACTGCATCCACTGCTCGCGGGAGGACGGCTCCATGCGCTCCTACGAGGAGGCTGTCGTGGGGATGGGCTTCTTTCTCCAGAAAACCCAGGGGATGGCCCTGGAGCAGGCCCAGCTGGCGGCACGAGAGTACCTGGCCAAGATGCCGGCCTTCCAGGGGCAACAGTAGGCGATCTGAGTTGAGACTGGTTTCGATAGGCCGCCATCTGGCGGCCTATGCTGGGAGCGCGGGCGGCTCGCCCGCCAGTCCCTCGTGCGGGCGAGCCGCCCGCGCTCCCAGCAGGCGGCTTCGCCGCCTACCAAATCCAGTTTGGTCGTGTACTAGAAACCTCCTCGCCCCTGGTTGATATCACCTTGAGACTCTCCTGAGACGGACTGCTATCTACAATAAGGCTGCCTCTTGCCCCCAGCCCGGATGTGGGGAGATCACACCCAGGTATTCTCATTGTGAGGAAGGAAAGTATGATTACTCGGAAATGGCAGAACGCAGCCGCTCTCGCCGTGGCCACCTTAACCTTCGTAGTGACAGGCTGTAGCGGGGCTGCACCGGCACCCACAGCTCCACCGGCAACCGTCCCGCCGGCGCCGGCCACGGCGCCAACAAAGCCGGCCGCCACGCAGGCCGCTGCCACACAGCAGTCCAGCACGCAACCCATCGCCGCCGTCGCAACCAAGCCGGCCGCTTCCGTCACCACGGCCGACCTGATCACCAGAGCCAGGTCGAACCGGGATTATAGCGCCGAGCTCAAGGCCTCCGTCTCGGGCGCGACGATAATGACCGCGAAGTACTTCTCCAAAGGGGCGAAGGTTCGGGTGGAGATGAGCGTAATGGGTCTCGAGGTCGTGAGCCTGGTCGACCTCGATGCCGAAACGGTCCTGAGCTGGGACCCGGCGGACAAGGAGGCGACGAGGGCGCCGGCCGATGAGGTTATGGAGCAGCTCATGGTGCCGAGCGAGTTCGTTGGCGCCCTGCCGTCCGGCGCGAAGGTAACGGGCAGCGAGACGGTCGACGGCAAGCCAGCCACGGTGGTCGAGGTGGCGAGCACCGGGGATAAGTACTGGATCTGGACGGACAAGGGGTTACCCCTGAAGGGGGACATGACGAGCAACAACACGAAGGGCTCGGTGGCCTTCACCAACTACAAGCTCGAAGCGCAGCCGGATGGCCTCTTCCAGCAGCCTCCTGACCTGAAGATCGTGAACTAGGGAGACAAGGTCTCGATAGACCGGTGCGCTAACCGCGCGGGGACGCGGATTGCCAGCAAATTCGATGGGAGGAGGTATCTAACTATGGCTATCATGGGTGTAGTCCTGTTCGTCATTGGCTGCGCTATGCTGGTCGTGCGCCGCTCCCAGCAGGCCAAGCTATCCGAGATGATGGCAACGGAAACCAGTACTGCCGCGAAGCTGTTGGAGACGGCGAAGTACGTCACTGAGCGGATGGGGCGGACTGGGAGCTTCAGGCAGGTCGCAGAGCTGAAGGGGACCATCAAGTGCGAATCCCCCCTGACCTCCGAGATCGCCAAGGAGCCCTGCGTCTACTACTTGTCCACCGTTTCCCGCGAGTACGAGGAGACCTGCTGGGAAACCGACCCGGATACGAAGGAACAGGTGGAGAAGACCCAACGGAAGTCCGAGGACGTTTCCAACAACGAGCAGCGGGTTCGTTTCTGGGTTGAGGACGCGACGGGCAGGACCCAGATCGATCCGGGAGGCGCCCAGGTGGATGCCATCAAGGTCGTGGACAGGTTCGAAGAGGGAGAGCAAGTAGAACAGGGTGCCGAGATCAATTTCGGCGGCTTCGGCTTCCACTTCGCAGTCTCCGGGGGTAGCAACTCGAATACCCGCACCCTGGGCTACAAATTCCAGGAGAGCATCCTGCCGCTGGACCGCCCCGTCTACCTGTTGGGGGAGGTTTCCGACTCCTCGGGCACGCTGCTGGTCCATCAGCCGGCGGAAAAGGGGAAGAAGTTCGTCATCTCCACGAAATCCGAGGAGGCGCTGCTGCGTTCGGCGGGCTCCGCGATCCAATGGCTGCTGATCGGGGGAATCGGCCTCGACGTCATAGGCCTGGTGCTGATAGCGATCGGCCTGATCCGGTAACACCCGCCTTGGCGTGGTCGATGCGCCGGTGCATCGACCACGCCAGGTGCCAGACGCTATCGTCCGAACTGACCATAACCACTCCTGTAGGCGGCAGATGCCTTCGGCCTCGCCGCTAGCTGCCGATTCCCTTGGAATAGTTGCCAAACGGTTGACACCTCCGTCCTCTTCATCTATCTTCCTCTATGAAACATGGCGGTGCCTGCACCGCCTGAAGGCCAACCCTCATTGGCCGGCACCACCGCCGCCTGTTACCGTCACAGGCGTGTTTGACTGCCCACTCTTCGCAACCAGTCATCGTCGAGAGAAGCGGAGGACTCCGTGCCCACAATCGGTGACACCCTCAGCTCTTTGGAAAACGAACTGTTCGTCGGACGCGAGCAGGAGCTGACCCGTTTCCAGCTGTGGCTCGAAACCGGCGCCCCCGCGCCGGGGATCCTGAATGTCACCGGACGGGGTGGCATCGGTAAGAGCGCCCTGCTCAGGGCCTTCGTCCGGCTGGCCCGATCCCAGGATAGGCCGGCCCTCCTGGTAGACAGCCGCGACTTCCCACACACCCTGGAGGGGTTCCACTTCGCCCTATTCGGCGGCGGGGTGGACGACGTCTTCGGTCGGATCAATAGACTCCGGCCCGTGCTGCTGCTGGACACCTTCGAGGAGATGGGCGAGCTGTACCACTACCTGGAAACGGAGTTCCTGCCCAGACTCGACGCAGGCGTCAGGGTGGTGATCGCGGGCCGCCTCCCCCTGAGCCGCGCCTGGAGCGCGGACTCCCCCTGGCAGCGGATCGTGCACCAGTTGCCCCTGGAGGCCCTCACCCCCGAGCAGGCCCGGGAGTATCTCCGCCGGCGGGGGCTGAAGGACCCCAGCCTCGTCGAGCAGATCGCCCAGAGCGCGACCGGCAACCCCCTTGCCCTTTCCCTCTCGGCCGACATGGCCCTGCAGTTGGGGACGCGGAATTTCCCGGGCTCCCACGAGCGGCACATGATGATTCGCTCCCTGGTGGAGAGGCTGCTGCGAGAAGTGGACGACCCCCTGCTCCGGGAGATGCTGGAGGCCTGCGCCATCGTTCGGCAGTTCGACGAACCGACCCTGGCCGCCATCTCGGGCCAGGCAGAGGTCGGCCCCATCCTCGCCAAGGTGTGCCAGCTCTCGGCGGTTCGCGCTGCGGAACATGGGCTGATGCTCCACGACGACGTGCGCCGCGCCATCCTCGAGGACCTGCGCTGGCGCAACCCCGAGCGGCACCGGGAGTTGCGGCTGAGGGCCCTGGCCTACTACAGGGAACGGATGCGCTCGACCCCTCCCCAGGAACGGCCGTGGCTTCTCGGTGAGCACCTCTTCCTCTGGGAGAACGCCTTCGCACAGGCCGCTCTCTTCGGGTATGACGAGGCGGAACCGGTGTTGGTAGAGACAGCACGGCTGGAGGATACCCCGGCGGTGCTGGGTGCGTGGGAAGCCTGCGAGCGCGCCTTCACGCGCGATGTCCTTGGCCTGGAAGGCCCTATGCCCGGGCGGCGCGCCTTTCTGGAGGCCCTGTTTCGCTACCGCGGAACCCGCACACGGATCGCCAGGGATAACGAGGGGCAGGTTGTAGCGTTCAGCATCGCCGTGCCCGTCTGCCGGGAGTCGCTGCCCCTCTTCGAACTCGACATCGGTTTCGCGCCCCAGATGCGAGGCTACTGGAGCCCGGCAGAGCGAGCCGAACTCCCGGCCACTCACGAGGATTCGGACATCTGGTGTCTGGTGCTGATCGGCTGGCTGGAGGAGGCAGCGGAGAGGGTTTCCGGGGCGATGATGCGGGATCAGACCGGGCTCTTCGCCCTGGGTGGTACCTACATCGTGATCACCCCCTACCCCTTCGCCAAGGCATACCTGCGCTTCCTCGGCTTCGAACCGGTGGAACGGTTGGCGAACTGGCGCTGCGGCGACAAGCACCCCGTGGAGACTTTCGTCCTGGACCTCCGGACGGTGGGTGTTGAGCGCTGGCTCGAGTCCATCCTGGGGGGGCGGTCGCTGCCGAAACCGATGAGCCTGTCCGAGATCGAGGACGAGGTGAGGAGGGTGATGCGCCACTGGCACGAGGACAGCCATCTGGCGGACTCCCCCCTGCTCCACCTGCCTCAGGTAGCCACACCGGACAGCGGCGGGGGTAGGGTACCGGTCCTGCGCCAGACCATCCTGGGTGCCCTGGCCACGGCCAGGTCGAAGGCGTCCCCAGATCAGGCCGAGGCCTACCAAGCCCTCGAATACGCCTACCTCCAGAGGGTTGGTAGCCTCGACAGGTCGGCCCAGCGAATGACCGTCTCCCGCGCAACCTTCTTCCGACTCCTGAAACGAGGCTTTCAGGGACTGGCCGCCGAGCTTGGCCGCCCAGCGGAGGGATAGTCCCGCCTGGTAGAGGCGACCAGATGGTCGCCTCTACCTCACCCCTCTGGAACCTCCTCCACGGCCACGCAACGTCCCGCCGCGGTCAACACCGCGGCATGGATCTTGAGGTCAATTGCCATCTAGTTGTAGTTGCCAGACGGATATACGGAGAGAGTCCGTCTTCTCGTGATGGGGTGGAACTAGATGTGCCGACCGTTCGCCACGCTTGCCCTGCTCATTGCGCTTCTGCTGGTCTCCATGCATCAGCCCCTCGTAGCTTCCTCGGACACGGACCCGACCGAGCGGTTGGCCAACGGCGGCTTCGAGCGCGGCTTGGAGGGTTGGTCTTTCCCCTCCTGGTTCGCAGGCTCGATCGGCATCCAGGAGGGGAACGCCCACAGCGGAACCCAGGCACTTCGGTTCCAAGGAAAAGGATCTGGGTACTACCTGCGACAGGATCTCACAGCCGCGCCGGGTGAGCGGGTTGAACTCTCGGGATGGGTGAACCTGCCCGAGCAGAGCGGAGAGGTGATACTCTCGATAGAACTGGTGGCCCGCCATGAGAACAACGGAGACCTGCAAACCTTCCAGGTCGGTTCCTTCGCCACCAATACCGCCGGTTGGCTGCCCTTCAATGGCTCAGTGTTGCTGCCGAACCGCACTGTTGTCGCCCGGGTGCAGGTGCGGGTAGCGAAGCTGAACGGCTCGGCCTATCTGGACGACCTCTCGCTCAAGAAATCCTCCGATGGAGGCTCCACCCCGACTGGTACAGCCACAACCCACCCGACGGCCAGCAACACCCCCATCACCACCGTCTCGCCGACCATATCGACACCCACCGCGACCATCGCCGCGACGTCGACGCCCACGAACCTGCCGGCAACGGCTACACGGACAGCAACCGCAACGGCAACTCCCACCGCTACCCCCAGTGTCGTTCCTCCTCCAAACGGGAGGGTCCTGGCGGACACGGCGTGGCCAACCTACGGCGGGAACGAGTTCCGGAACAACAGGAGTCCCTACATCGGACCCCAGAGCGAACCAGCCCTCAAGTGGAGCTTCAACAGGAGCAACGACCACTGGGGCACAGACTACCGAGGCGTGGACATCGGGGAGAACGAGACGGTGTACCTGGCGGCGGGCATGCCCGGCGTGTACGCCATGGACTCGTCCAACGGCCGGATGAAGTGGCTCTATACCCCCCAGAACACGGGCCATGGGACTTCGGTGGAGTTTCCCCCCACCGTCAGCTACGATGGCAAGCTGTATTTCACCTCAGAGAACGACTACATCTACGCCCTGACCCCAGATGGCAAGCAGATCTGGAGCTACCGCGCGAGCTACCTGCACACGCCGGTGTCCATCAGTCCGGACGGCTCCACCGTCCACTTCACCAGTGACGACGGGAACGCTTACGCACTGGATAGATCCAGCGGCACGTTGAAGTGGAAGTACGAGATGGGAAACGGGGTGCAAGACACTGGGCGGAGGATACCGGTAGTGTATGACACCGCCGGGAACCTCTACTTCTGCTGGATAAGCACGGTGTGGAGCCTGACCCCGAATGGGCAGAAGAGATGGAGCCTCGATGTCCCCTACGCGGGGAACTACATGGTCGGGCCAGCCCTCGCCGATGACGGCACGATGGTCTTCACCTACCTGGACAAGCTCTACGCGGTCTCGATGGCCGGTCAGCTCAAGTGGTCCTACACCATGAGCAAATCCGGGGTCGACCGTACGGCTGCCATCGGCGGGGATGGGACGGTGTACATGGGCGCCGAGGACGGCTTCCTCTACGCCATCAATCCGGATGGGACCCTCAAGTGGAAGCAGCAGTACGTGACTGCCATCGGTTGGAGCGGAGGCATCAAGAGTAACCTGTTGCTGGACGCACGAGGCACCCTCTACTTCCTGGGCAAGGACCGGTACGTCTATGCGGTAGACAGTGCCAGCCGCCAAGTCCTGTGGAAGCACCCCACAATCTACGATAACAGCTCCTTGCCGGGCATCCAATTGGCCCTGGGCGCCGACGGCACCCTCTACGCGCCGATCGATAAGAAGCTGCTGATTGCGATCACCGGCTCCAGCACCCCGCCCCCATCGTCAACGCCCACAGTCACCGCCACGCCCACCCGGACGGCCACGCAACTTCCCACCGCGACCGCGACGGCGATCCCCAGCCCCACACCGACGCCGACCCCCACTCTGCCCGCCGCCCGAACCCTCTTTGGAGCCTGGGTAGGCAGCGACGTGAACGTGGCCGGGGATGAGTCTGCGTTCGATGCGGCCCTGGGCAAGCCACGAGCGGTAAGGCACTGGTACTGGTCGGTCTCCCCCCTCGATAGGGATGCCGCCAACTTCGCATCGTGGTCCGCCTCCACCCCAACGGGAGCGACCCTCATGCTCTCCTGGGCGCCATCCCCAGAGGATTCCACCCTGGAGGCCGCCAACAACGGGGACCACGACGGCTACATCACGGAATGGGCACTCGCCCTGAAGGCGTACGGCCGCGAGGTGCTGCTGAGGATGATGTGGGAGGACAATGGTCCCTGGTTCTGGTGGTACTCGGGCGGCAGCGAGAATCCGGAGATGAAGGAGCAGTACAGGATGCTGTTCCGTCGAGTGGTGGAGATCTTCCGGCAGCAGGGGGCAAACAACGTGAAGTTCGTTTGGAGTCCGCACGCCCAGGAATACACCGTCTCCCCCGCGATCCTGAGCTACCCCGGAGATAGCCTCGTGGACTGGATTGCGCTGGACGGCTATCCCCTACGGGGCGGAGCGGGAGATTTCCGGTCCACCTTCCAGCGGGACTACGACGACCTTGTGGCAATCGGAAAACCGATGATGGTAGCCGAGACCAGCATCAGCCTCAGTTCGGATCAGGAGAGGGCTGCCTACGTCCGGAACCTGCTGGACTACGAGCTTCCCTACCGATTCCCTCGTTTCGAGGCCCTCGTGTGGTTCGATGAGCCTCACTGGGGAAGCCTCCTCGATCCGGCCTACCCCCTTACCCTGAACGCCTTCAAGCAGGGCATCGCCGCGCCCTACTACAAGGGAAGGTAGCCACGAGAGTTGCGAGCGGCTTGGGACGGGCCGGCAATCATGCCGCCTGGTCGCCGCCACCCTCGGCCGGGCGTCGGCCCTGGGGTTCGTACTCGGCCAGATCCGTCTGTAGCCTGGCTTCGCCGTATCGGTAGCGGACCCAGAGCCAGATCAGCAGCGCCCCCACCAGGGAGGACAGCAGCCCCAGCAGCCCCGCCTCCGGGCCGAATGCCCCACCCGTGATAAGGTCCGGCCCCCCCTGCTGGCTGGCCAGGAAGCTCGGTCCGGCGGCGCCTCCACTGACTGGAAACCCGAACACGTTCCCCTGGAAAAAGTTCCAGGAGATGTGCAGGCCGATGGGGATTGCCAGTTCCCCCGTCAACAGGAAGCCCAATCCCAGGAAGAGGCCGACCAGCATCAGGTTGAGGGTGCTGAGAGGCGTGGAGTTAGGGTTGAAGGCGTGCAGCAGCCCGAAGATCGCTGAGGAGGCCGCCCAGGCCAGCAGCAGCGCCGTCCTGGCGCTCACCCTTCGGAGGTTGAGCCCCTCCGCCAGGTTGCGAAGCTGGTAGCCCCGCGCGAACATCTCCTCGTAGAACCCCACACAGATGAAGGCGATGAGGGAGGCAATGATCCCGGCGGCGAAATCGACCCCCGGCCCGGCGGTCCGGAAGGTCCCCGCCACCACCACCCAGCCTGCCAGCCATTCCACCAGGAACAGCCCGGCCATCAGCAGCGCACCGAGGGCGAGCCCGAAGCCGAGGTCGGCCCACCAGCGCGGCCCCAGGTGGAACCCGTAGTCCGGCAGCGGCCGGCGGTCGAGCAGGCGCGCAGCCACCAGCAGGCTGAGCACCATGGCTATCAGGGAGGCCACTGCTCCCGCCGCCAGCAGCAATGGGGACGCGAATGCCCCCAGCTCACTGGGGTCGAACCCTCCCGGCAGGGCAGCCAGCACCAGCACTATCGTGACCTGAAGGATCCCCAGCAGCAGCACGAAGAGGATCGCCTGCAGCAGCAGCCGCCAGCCTGCCCTCAGCCGCCTCTCCTCCCGATTCCAGAAGGGGTTGGGGATGCCACCCGAAGGCTGAGAGGTAGGTTCGCTATCCGACATCTAGTTCTCCAGTTTCGATCGAGACGAAGGGCCAGTCTGAGCCCTGAACGGCGCCCCAGTTCCAGCCCGACAGGGCTTCGTTTTCTTAGCCCGACGGTTTCAACCTCGGGCTAACCAACATCAGATAAGCCGAACCGCCAGAGAGTCTCTTCGATACCTGCCCATAGTAGTATACTCTGCACCTCTCGGGCCACCAGCGTCCTCCCAGGACTACTCCGGGAGGCTCTCCACGGCCCGCCTCATCCTCTCGCGATAGCCGCGGTAGGCTGTACGGCCCTCCTCGGTGAGGCTGTAGGTGGTCTGAGGCACCCTCCCTCGGAACCCCTTGTGGACATCCACGTATCCTGCATCCTCCAGCTTCGAGAGGTGGGCCGAGAGGTTGCCCCTGGTCAACCCCGTCTCTCGAAGGAGGAAGAGGAAATCGGCGCTCTCCAGCGGCTGGAGCAGGGCGATGATCATCAGCCTCGCCGGCTCGTGGACGATCCGATCCAACCCCGCCAGATCCCGAAAACCCTCGGCCATGGTCACGCCTCCTCGGGCGGCCGGGTGGTGCGGAGGTAGTGGATCAGGGTAATCACCCCCGACAGCAACATGGCAATCCCCACGGAGCCGAAGTACACCGCACTGCCCAGCAGATCCGCGAGACCGGCAAGGGAAGCGACCGCACCCACGACCACCGAGAGTACCCCCAGGAGATAGAATCTCACCAGGCCAACGGTGTAGCCCAGGTAGAGGAAGAATATGCCCCCAAGGAGGCCATCCAGGGCAGGGATCCAGGACAGGGAGGCGGGCGCTGTGGTGAGTAGCGCAGCCATCAGGGCTCCTATCACCGCCCCGATTATCCCCACCGTCAACCGCGAACGCTTTCGTCCCCGCTCCCGCGTGTAGCGGACGTAGCCTGTGCGGGGATAGGTAAGCCTGGTCTTGACCGCCCGAACGGCGATGCCGGCCAACCACCAACCGCCGAGCACGACGGCGATGAGTCCGAGGGAAGAGGCGCCAGGGACAATTATGCCCGTGTGCTCTGCGAGGAAGAGGAGGCCCACCATCAGGAGGACGCAACCGATAGCGATCTCCGCCACCCCATCGTCGTACCAGTACTGCCTAGCCCGCTGCTCGGCCCTGTTCACATCCGGCCTCATGATCATACACCTCTCATATTCTGCAGACTGGTCTGTGCTACAAACTAGTCTGCAGACATTGTAGCCTGCCTCGGCGGGTTGTCAAGCCCCACCGGTGCGAACTTCCCAAAGAGGCGGATTTGGGAAGGCAAGGCCGCCGGCCCGCGCCGCCAGCCGCCCAAAGCGCTCTCAAGGGACGCCGCCGCATTGACAGGAACTGCCAACTCGTGTAATAAAGGGCCGTCCCGGGCACCTCTTCTACACCCTTCATCTCCAAGGTCCCGGACTCCCGAGGAGGATTTCATGAGAACGGCGTTGATCACCGGCATCACCGGGCAGGACGGCACCTACCTGGCCGAGCACCTGCTCAAACAGGGCTATAACGTCTACGGCCTGATCCGGGGCCAGAACAACCCCAAGCGCGAGTGGGTGGAGTCCATCGCTCCCGATATGGAGTTGGTCCTCGGGGACCTGATGGACCAGACCTCACTTATCCGAGCCCTGGAGTACACCAAGCCGGACGAGGTGTACAACCTCGCCGCTATCTCCTATGTAGCCCTCTCCTGGGACCAGGCCCGTCTGGTGGGAGAGGTCACCGGCCTCGGCGTACTGAACATGCTGGAGGCCGTACGCACCGTCGGTGGCTGCGGCCGGGCCAACGGCAAGCGGAGCAATCCCATGCGCTTCTACCAGGCCAGCTCCAGCGAGATGTACGGCAGGGTGCGGGAGGTCCCCCAGAGCGAGACCACTCCCTTCTACCCCCGCAGCCCCTACGCGGTCGCGAAGGTGTATGGACATCACATCACCATCAACTACCGCGAGAGCTACGACCTTTACGCCTGCAGTGGGATCCTCTTCAACCACGAGTCCCCTCGTCGGGGTCTGGAGTTCGTGACCCGGAAGATCTCCCACGCCGTGGCCCGAATCAAGCTGGGCCGGCAGAAGGAGCTGGTGCTGGGCAACCTCGACGCCAAGCGCGACTGGGGCTACGCCGGGGATTACATACGGGCGATGCACCTGATGCTCCAGCAGGCCGAGCCGGAGGACTACGTGGTGGGCACCGGAGAGTGCCACAGCGTCGCGGAGTTCGCGGAGCTGGCCTTCGCCTGCGTGGGGCTGAACTGGCAGGACTACGTTCGCACCGATCCCCGTTTCCTGCGCCCCGCCGAGGTCGAGCAGCTGCTTTCCAACCCCACCAAGGCAAACACCAAGCTGGGCTGGAAGCCGTCGGTCACCTTCCAGCAGCTGGTCGAGATGATGGTGGAGTCCGACATGGCGGCGGAGAAGGAGCGGATCCGCACCGGCGTACCCGCCGGCAAGTAGCCTCGAACCGCGGAAGTGGGCGGGCATTTGCCCGCCCACTTCCGCGGTTCCCATCCCTAGTCGAACAGCTTGGCCAGCTCGTACAGCTCCACGTCGGCCGGCTGGCTCCTCGATACCAGGTCGCGGATCGGCGCCGGCTGTATCTTGCCACCGCACAGGCAGGGCACGTAGCCGAACCGCCCCTCCGCCACGTAGTCTACAGCCGCCACCCCCAGCCGAGTGGCCAGGATGCGATCCTCAGCTGTGGGCACGCCGCCCCGCTGCAGGTAGCCGAGGACGATGAAGCGGGTCTCCAGACCGGTTCGCTTCTCTATCTCCGCGGCCAGCCGCTCGCCGATGTTGCGGCGGTCCAGCTTCACCCGGCCGTAAGGGTCGGGCCTACCGAGGTCGATCCCTTCGTCCGATAGGTCGGTGACCACCGCCGCCTCGGCGACGACGACGATGCTGAAGTCCCTCCCCTGCGCCCGCCGTGTCACGACGTGCTCGCAGATGGTATCCAACTCCACCGGCACCTCGGGGATGATCACTATGTCCGCCCCGCCGGCGAGGCCACCGGCCACAGCCACCCAACCGGCGTCCCGCCCCATCACCTCCGCCACCAACACCCGATGGTGCGAGCTGGCAGTTGTGTGAAGCCGGTCCAACGCCTCTGTCACCACCGCGACGGCGGTGCTGTAGCCGATACTGGCGTCCGGCCCGTTCAGGGTGTTGTCTATGGTCTTGGGGATGCCCACCACCCTGCCCCACCTGTCCTGAAGCTCGGCAGCAACCATCAGGGTGTCCGGCCCCCCTATCACCACCAGCCCGTCGATACCGAACGCCTTCAGGTTGGCCAGCACCTGCTCGAACTCCTCGGGCCGCGTGAGCGGGTTGGCCCTGGAGGTGCCCAGGATCGTTCCTCCCTGATGCAGGATGCCCGATACCAGCCTGGAATCCAGCCGCTGCAGGTTCCCGCCGCCCAGCAGTCCGGCCCAGCCGCTCCGCACTCCCAGAACGTCGAAATTGAGGCTGATAGCCCTTCTCACCACCGCCCGGATCGCCGCGTTCAGCCCCGCGGCGTCGCCTCCACCCGTCATGACCGCTATTCGCATGGTACCCTCCAGTCGGGCTTCTAGGCCCGCAAAAAAACCTCTCATAGGGCAAAGAGTCGATGGGAGAGGGGCTTTCGGGGAGCACCGGGCGACCCGATCGCCTGCTTGCCCGCGTGCTCGCTAGTATACATTCCCTCTGCGAGGGGAGCCACCCCTTGCCCCGTCCCCACGGCGGCCTGGAATCCCCCCACATTCGGGACGCTTGGCAAGAACCGAAGGCCGGACGTAGAATTGTGCCCTGCCCCAGGAAACCACGCGTCTCGGCAGCTGCCGGCGAGCGGCCTGGCTATATCGGTAAGAAGGAGTGGATTGCCATGGCAAGAGGACGAGTCCTGATCACTTCAGCGGTCATGTCCCCAGGGGGCGAGATCGCCCAGCGCCTCGAGGCTGCGGGTTTCGAGCCAGTGTTCAACGCCTACCACGGGGGACGTACCGACGAGGAGATGATCCAGATCCTCCAGGGCATCGACGGCGTGATCGCCGGAATCGATCCCTTCACCGCGAAGGTGCT
This sequence comes from Chloroflexi bacterium UBA6077, assembly GCA_002436065.1. Classification (GTDB taxonomy): domain Bacteria; phylum Chloroflexota; class UBA6077; order UBA6077; family UBA6077; genus UBA6077. Next base: position 958 of record DIXP01000001.1, on the reverse strand, counting down.
GGAGAACGCACCACAGCTCAAGGTGATCGGCCGGATCGGCGTGGGCTACGACGCCATAGACGTACCGGCTGCCACCGCCAACGGCATAGCCATCTGTATCACTCCGGGCACCAACCAGCACGCCGTCGCCGACTGGGCACTGGCCATGATGCTCCAGTGCGCCCGCAAGATCATGGAGAACCTCTCGATCCTCCGCTCCGGCGGTTGGCAGCGCTTCATCGGTCCCGATCTGAACGGCAAGACCCTGGGGCTGGTGGGTATGGGCTCCATCGGCAAGGAGGTGGCCAAGCGGGCGAAGGGCTTTGGCATGAAGCTGCTGGCCTATGACGTCTACCAGGACGAGGCGTTCGCCAAGGAGTACGGGGTGACCTACGTGCCGCTGGATCGGTTGATCCGGGAAAGCGACTTTGTGACGCTCCACTGCTTCCTGAACGAGGAGACGAAGCACCTGATCAACGCCGAGCGGCTCGCGGCCATGAAGCCCACCGCCTACCTGATCAACACCGCTAGGGGCGGCATCGTCGATGCCGCGGCAGTCTACGACGCCCTGAAGAGCGGGCAGATCGCGGCGGCGGCCCTGGACGTCTTCGAGCAGGAGCCGCTCCCCGCCGATGCCCCTCTCCGCAAGCTGGAAAACGCCTACCTCTCCTCCCACGTGGCCGGCATCAGCGACGACTCCATCCGCGGCATGAGCGAGATGGCCGCCGAGAACGTGATGCGCGTCCTGCGGGGCGAGAAGCCGCTCCAGATCGTCAACCCCGACGCGCTGAAGTAAGAGTGACCTGGAACCCCCAGGATAGGGCGCTGCTCACCGCGCCCTATCCTGGGGGACCGCGCCGGACATCCCCTTCCTGCACCCTCTGGCATCAGCGGTGAGTGATGTTGCCCTGATCCTGCGGGCTCATCGCGGTTTTGTGTGATATCTCGGCCGTAATGGTCGCTAACAAATAAACCTGAC